>JAQUAG010000036.1 GCA_028687375.1 Arcobacteraceae bacterium
GAGGAGATGGTGAAGATGGTGTACTAGCTTCTTTATTTGAATTTTTCTCTATCCCTTTTATTGGTCCAAGAGTTGAAGCTTGCGTTGTAAGTTGCAATAAACATTTTACTAAAAATTATGCAGATAGTTGTGATGTAAAAACACTTCCATCACTTCATTTTACAAAAAATGACAAGATTGAAATTAACGAATTTCCTTGTATTATAAAACCTGTAAGACTTGGAAGTAGTATAGGTGTAGCAATTGTAAAATCACAAGAGGAGCTTTCATACGCACTTGATGTTGCTTTTGAATTTGACAATGAAATCATCGTAGAATCTTTTATTAATAATGTAAAAGAGTACAATTTAGCTGGAACTAAAGCAAATGGGGAATTTATTTTCTCAATTGTCGAAGAACCTAAAAAAGAGGAATTTTTAGATTTTGATAAAAAATATCTTGACTTTACAAGAACAGAAAGAGTGAATGAAGCAGAACTAAGTGACGAGTTAGTTTTAAAATTGCAAGAAAACTTCAAAAAAATCTACAACCATACATTTGAGGGAAGTTTAATTAGATGTGATTTCTTTGTTGTTGATGGGGAAGTGTATCTCAATGAAATCAATCCAATCCCAGGGAGTATGGCAAACTATCTTTTTGATGATTGGGCAGCAACTATTCATAAACTTTCAAAGTCGTTACCAAAAAAACAAATTATCAATATCACTTATGATTATGTAAATAAAATACAAGCAGCAAAAGGAAAATAGTTCTAAAATGATAAAATCTTTTATAGTTTTTGGTTTAGAAAAACCGATTTTAAATTATCTTTTATTGGTCTTTATTTTTATACTTTCGATATTTGCTTATTTTAAAATCCCAAAAGAGATATTTCCTATCTCTAAACTCGATGCCATTACAATAACTGGAAGCTATGCAGGAGCAAGTAGTGATATACTTGACCTGATGGCGGTATCTAAAATAGAAGATGAACTTGATACGATTAGCGAAGCAAATAAAGTTACTACTATTATTAAAACAGGCTATTTTAGTATCAATGTGGAACTCAAAAGTGGCTACAAAACAGCTGATGTGATAGACGATGTAAAAGATATCATCTCAAAAATAAAAACAGATTTACCTTCAGATATGACTGAACCAGTTGTCAAAGAGACAACTCACGCTTTTCCACTTGTAACAGTTGCAGTTTTTGGAGACCGTTCAAAAGATGAGTTGCTCAAAATTGCAAAAGATATAAAATCAAAACTGGGTAAACTTGATGATTTAAGCAATATTACAATCTGGGGAGAGAGTGATAAAGAGTTACTTTTAACTTTTGATGAATCAAAAATCGAAGGATATGGACTCAATAAACAAGAGGTGATAAACACAATATCTCAAATGAGTTCTATTTTTCCAGCTGGTATCATCAAAGATAAAGGGACACACTATTATCTAAGTAGTCAAAATGGGGAGAAAGACCTCAATGTTTTAAATAACACACTTTTAAAATTAAGCAATAAAACTATCTATCTTAAAGATATAGCTACCGTTGAATATAAACTAGCAGATGTGAATAATGCTTCCCACTACAATGGGAAAAAAGATATGTCTATTGGGATAAATAAAGGGGAAACTGGAGATAGTATTGCCCTTGTGAAAGAGATAAAAGAGATACTTAAGAATGAAGAGAAAAACTATAAAGATGTAAAGTTTGACACCTACACAGATACCTCTATTTGGATAAAAAACAGACTTAATACCGTTGTATCAAATATTATTTTTGGAGTTGGACTTCTTTGTATCGCTTTATTTTTCCTCGTCAATGCTAGAGTTGCTTTAGTTGTAGCACTTGGGATTCCTACAAGTTTTATGATTGGACTTATTTTCGCTGAATATTATGGATATAGTTTAAATATGCTCTCACTTCTTGGTGTACTTTTAGCTCTTGGGATGCTTGTCGATGAAGCAATTGTTGTTGGGGAAAATATCTATCGGCATATGGAGATGGGGAAAGATAATATGACTGCAGCTGTTGATGGAGCTTTGGAGATGTTTCCAGCGGTTCTTACTGCAACTGCAACAACTGTTTTTGCATTTTTACCGATACTTATGCTTACGGGAGAAACGGGACTTTTTATGAAAATCCTCCCAATTATGATATCTATCCTTTTAATCAGCTCACTTTTTGAAGCTTTTTTCTTTCTACCACTCCATGCAAAACATAGTTTTAAACTCAATGCCGAATCAAAAGCAAGTGAAACTTTTTGGGAAAAAAATAAAAATCTTTACGACAAAATATTATCTTTCTTTTTAAAATGGAAATATTCCGCTTTAATATTTATATTAGTTCTTATCATAGGGACAACTTTTACACTTTTTAAACTTATCAAATTTGAATTTATCCCTGAATTTGATACTACACAAGTGTATATCAATGGTTCTGTTGGTGTTGGAAATAGTTTAGAAGAGACAGAGAAAAAAGTGCAAATTTTAGAAAATAAGCTTCTTGAACATTTCAAAATTGGGAGTGATATAGACTCTATTAGTTCTGTTGTTGGGATGAAACTTGATGGAAAACAATTACCACAAAATGAAGAGTTTTATTTTCAAATATTTGTAAATCTTCAAGAGAATAAACCATCAAATTTTTTCGACATTTATATCAATCCCTTTCTTAGTCCAAAATATGATGATACAGATATGACAAGAGAAAAACTTGCAAAAACGATAGCAAAAGAGATGAGAGAGTTTGTAGAAAAAGATGAAACTTCTAAAAAAGATTTCAAGGAACTCAAGGTTTATGTTCCAGGTGCAGGAATAGTAAAATACGATATAGAGATGGCTCTTAGTGGAAAAAATGAGGCCAAAGTTTTGGAAGCTATCCATACGATGAAAGATAGTTTAAATCATATCAAAGGTGTTAGTAATGTTGCAGATGACCTTTTATTTGGAAATATTGATTTGAAATTTTCAGTTAATAACTACGGAAGTGAACTTGGTTTTAATGAAACAACAATTGTAAATGCACTTAAACCATACTATTTTAAAGCTAGTTTCTCAAAAATGTACGATGAAAATGGTGTAGTTGATATTGTCTTTTTAGGAAAAGATAAAGATAAAAAAGAGAGCCTTGATAATTTTTGGCTTACTATTCCAAATAGTGATAAAAAAGTTTTACTAAAAGATGTGGCTACCATCCATAAAAAAGAGAGTCTTAGCCAGATATTTAAAGAAAATGGAGTTGCTATTAAAAGTATCACGGCAAGTATTAGTGGAGTTACAAGTGATGAAGTATATCAAGCACTTGAACCTGTTATAGCGAAACTTGACCCATCAGTTCATTTAGATATCAAAGGGGAACAACAAGAGAATCAAAAAGTGAAAAAAGAGATGGCTCAAGCTTTTGTTATTGCACTATTATTGATATTTATCGCACTTGTTTGGATGTTTGATAGTATTGTAAAATCCCTTATCATTTTAAGTACTATTCCACTTTCAATAGTTGGAGTGCTTATTGGTAATATTTTAATTGGGATAAATCTCTCTATGCCAGGACTTATAGGAATCGTTGGACTTGCTGGTGTAATTGTAAATGATGGGATTATTATGATGGATTTCATCCAAAATGCAAAAAATCTTGATGAACTCAAAAACTTTGCACTTCAAAGATTAAGACCTATTTTACTAACATCTTTGACAACTATTTTAGGGCTAAGCACTTTAATATTTTTTGCAACAGGTCAATCACTCATCCTTCAACCAATGGCTGTAGCACTTGGCTTTGGTGTAATGTTCGCAACAGTTTTAAATCTCTACTATGTACCGATGGTTTACCGTATCATCTATCTCAATAAATCAAAATAAAAGGAAAAAAAATGACTGAATGTTTTACAAAATTAAAAGAGCTCATTGAAAATGTAGTATTAGCTGATATCGAAGATCAAATTGATGATATTTTTGAACAAATCACAAAAGATAAAAATAGCAAAGATAAATATACAGATGAGCTCAATGACCTCTATGAGATGCGAACAGAATTTAATGAAATTTTAGAAGATATCGCAAAAAAAGAGCTTTCAAAAGATGAATGTAAAGAACTTTACGAAGAGATATTTGATATGATAAGTGAAGATGAGTAAAAAACTCATCTTCTAAAACTATTTTTTGTGTCGGTAAAGATATTTACTTAATATCTCTAAAAGATTAGTTTGGAGATTTGTATCAAAACTATTGATACTCTCTTCACATTTTAAAGCTAAACTATCAGCACTTTTAATTGCACCATCTAGCCCTAAAAGATTTACAAATGAATTTTTAGCTCCATCATTTGATGTTGTTTTACCTGCCTCTTCACTTGTAGCTGTTTCATCAATAATATCATCTTGGATTTGAAATAAAAGTCCAATATCTATCCCAAAATTATAAAGTTTTTCTATAGTTTCACTAGGAAGCCCAACGATAATTCCACCCATTTTTAAACTACTTGCAATAAGTTTAGCCGTTTTATGGATATGTAAAAATTCTAGCTTTTCAAGTTCTAGTTTTTGATTTTCAAAATAACAATCAATTGCTTGACCGATTATCATCCCATCAATTCCACCATCACTACTGAGTGCTTTTATAAGCTCTATTTTTACATCACTACTTAATGGTGCATTTGCTATTAAATTAAAAGAGTGAGTATTAAGAGCATCACCTACTAAAATAGCAGTAACTTCATCGAATGATTTGTGAAGTGTTGGATGTCCTCTTCTTAAATCAGCATTATCCATAGCTGGTAAATCATCGTGAATAAGTGAATATGTGTGTAAAAATTCAATTGCAAGTGCAATTGGAAGAGCATTTTTTAAAAGTAATGGATTGACACTTTCCACTACGCAAAGTAAAAGCATTGGACGAAATCTTTTTCCACCAGCTTTGAGCATATCTTGTAAAGCATCTTGAAAAATTGGGTGAAAAGTTTTAGATAGAGGAAGATTACATAGTAAATACTCTTCAAATAAATTTAATAACTTTTCATTTTTCATTTTCATTTTCCCTATTTAAAAAGATTTAATCCACCCATCATATTCATAGCCATTGTTTTTTTGTTTTCATCAGCTTGTTTTATGACGTCATTCATAGCACTTATAAGTAGTATTTTTAAAGAATCTTTATCATCCATAAGACTATCATCTATTTTTAAATCTATCACTTCACTATTTCCATTGATAGAGAGTTCAATCATCCCTCCACCCATTTTTGAAGTGAATATTTTATGTGCTCCATCCTCTTTTGCTTTTTCTGCCATATCTTGAACTTGTCCCATTAGGTCACCAAGATTAAGATTTTTTAAATCAAGCATTATTCATCACTCCCCAAAAGTTCATTTGTGATATCTAAAATATTATTTTTTTCATCAACATGAACAACAATTGGTTTATAAGTTTTTAAATCTTCTTCGTTATATGAAGCATAAGCGATAACGATAATTTTATCCCCTATTTCCACTTTTCTAGCAGCTGCACCATTAAGGCACATATCACGACTTCCTCTTTTACCTTTTATAGTATACGTTGAAAATCTCTCCCCATTGTTGATATTCACTATCTCTACTTTTTGACCCACTCTAAGATTTGAAGCATCCAATAAGTCTTCATCTATAGTAATAGAACCAACATAATGTAAATTTGCATCTGTTACAGTAGCTCTGTGAATTTTGCTATAAAGCATATCAATATTCATCATTTTCCTTAATTTTTGTACCAAAAATGAAGGGAACCTCCTCCATAATTTTTCATTTTTTATTGAATAAAATCCAATAAAAAATCACTTCCTAAAGCGAAATCAGAAGATTTCGTACAATCTATTTAATCTCTAGTGGCTCACCCCAAAATTGCTCAGCTATCAAATATTCTGATACTGGTTTTCCACCCTTTATATGCTCATCAAGTATTCTATCTATTTTTTCAGTTGTAAGATTTGAATACATAAATCTCTCATTTTGTCCAACAACAAGCATAACTGGACCTTGTTGACATCTTCCTAAACAACTTGTTCTAATAAGTTGTACTGGACCCATAAGTCCTTTTTGCATCAAACTCATCCCAATATGATTAAATAATCCTGCTGTTTCACCATTTACACATGAAGGTTTTGGCATCCCTGGAGGTGAACTTTGTTCACATTTGAATATATAGTATGTTGGTTGTGGTATTTGTGGCATTTGCATCTGATAATCCTTTTATCTGTTTAATTTGTAACTTTTACTTACTTTTCCTAAAATTTCGTGATTCTATCTAAGATAAATTAATATCTTATAAATAAAAATCATTTAGTTCAAATTTTTCACCATTAGTATGAAGATAAGTAACACTTCTTTTAGTAAAATAATTTTAGTCTTCTTCTAATAGTTCTAAAATAACCTTTTTATCACTAAATGGGAATTTTTTATCATAAATGATTTGATACTCTTCATCCCCTTTTCCTAAAACTAAAACTACACTATTTGGTGTCTCTTTTGCTCTTTTGATACTGTTTTTTATCGCCACTTTTCTATTAAGTTCAACTTCACATTTCTCTTTATTTTTTATCCCAGCTAATATCTCATCATTGATAACATCTGGGTCTTCTGTTCGTGGATTATCACTTGTGAGAAAAATAACTTTTGAATATTCATCAGCCATAGCACCCATAAACGGTCGTTTTAATCTATCTCTATCTCCACCAGCACCAAAAACAGTGATGATATTTTTATCTTTAAAACTTTCAAAAATTGCTCTCATTCCATCAGGTGTATGAGCAAAATCGACTATAATATATGGATCAAATGAAATAGTTTCCATTCGTCCACTCACCCCTGCAAAATTTTCAACAACTTCACAAATTTTACCCATATCTATATTTGTTAAAATATGAACTGCACCTAGTGCAGCAGTTAGATTATAGACATTGAAAGTTCCCCTAAGGTCACTATTAAAAGTAAAAAGTTCACCAAAATATTGAACTACTACATTCGTACCATCTTTAAAAGTAAAAGCTTGAACTTTGTAAGTTGCTGGATTATCAAGTCCATATGAGTAGGCATTCTTGAGTTTAAATTTTACATTTTTATCATCTTTATTGATTAGTTTTGGTGTATCATCTTGGAAAAATGAGTTTTTTGTTGCTATATATTCTTCCATTGTTTTATGATAATCAAGATGATCACCTGTGATATTTGTATGAATTTTTAAAGCAAAATCAACTCCACAAATCCTATTTTGTGCTATTGCATGGGAACTTACTTCAGTTATAAAATATTCGCAATCGTAAGAGAGTGCAAGCTCAAGATTTGCAAACATCTCTATTTGAAAAGGTGTCGTAAATGAATAATCTCTTATCTTTTCACCATTTATAAAAAGTCCTCTTGTTCCCAAAAGTGCAACTTTAAATCCCAAATCAAGTAAAAAGGAATAAATTGCCCCAGCTGTTGTAGTTTTCCCATTTGTCCCTGTAATCCCCACAACTTTCAAAGATGAGAAATCAAAATAATTTTTAAGTTCACTATCGTTGATAATAGCTTTTGGATTCAAAGATTTTGCATTTTCCAAATATTTTTCATTATTTTTAGATACAACGAAAATAGCATCATTGTCAATCTCACTTGTATTATCTGTAAAAAGCTGATTATTTTTGACTATTTTCACTTTGTTTTCCCCCTAATTTTTCATACAATTTTGAAATATCATCATCAAATGTAAAAAGTTTTTGAAAATTATCAAGATAGCTATATGCTGTTGTATTAAAATCATTATCTATAAGTTGTTCAATAAAATCAATCAAGTCTTTTTTAGACTTGATAGCAACTTTTGTACTAAACATAATATCTTCATATGCTTCTCTAAAAGAGCCTCTTGAATCTACCAGACTTAAAAAATCTTCATAATCAATAGCGTCAAGAGATTCAATAGTTTGAATTGAAAAATCTTTAAAAATTTTCATCATAAGCTCATTATTTCCATCATAAGCGCTAATAGCCTCTTTAATAGCTTCAAGTGCTTTATCTTGATTTAACTCTTTTTGAATTGAAAAATATTCAAAAAGAGTCTGTGCTTTCTCACTATTTTCACTTCCAATATCACAAAGCACTGGGTAAATTTTGTATTCAATATTATTTGGTTCAAGAGATAAAACTTGTGAATACAAAAATATTGCTATATCGTATTCTTGATTTGCAAAATAACCATGAGCTTCCTCTAAAACATCTTTTATATTAATCATTAGGTATTTGATCCTCAAACCCAAAAGGGATATTTTTAATCTCTAACTCTGGATGTATCAACTCTTTTAAATTTTTTTCAACTATAAATTTTAAAGTTGTTCCACTTGAAGCACATCCAACACAGGCACCTTGAAGTTGAATATAAACAACTCCATTTTTTATTTTTAATAATTTTATAGCACCACCATCTTTTGCCAACATTGGTGTAATTTTTGTATTTATAATATTATTTATAGGATAATCTAAATCCTCATCACTAAATGGCATCATTAGTGTACTCCTTATTTTTTATTTCATTTTATTCAAAGAAAAGCTTTTCATAAAATCAATTCTAAAGAACAGTCTACAAATTGTCTACATCTTATTTGTCTATTTTTTTACTTTTTACTAAAATTATTCCAATAGCCGTTACCAATAAAATAACACCTATCGTTTCTAAAATAAAAGTTAAACTAACTGGTTCCGACATTAAATATTCACAACTTCATTACATCTTGCACAAAGTTCCTCTTCACTAGAAGAGCAATATTTCCAACATCTTGGACATTTTGCTGCACTTGCTTTATAAACTTCAAATTTTGCATCACCGCAACTAAAACTTACTAATATCTCATCACTTTTAGGCTCACTAACGATAGAACTAACTAAAAATAGATCTTCAGCTTCCACTTTTGGTAAAGCTAGTATATCACTTGAATCTGTGTAAATTTCTAATTCTAAAGCTGATTTTATTATTTTATCTTTTTTTAAATTTTCGATAGATTCATTAAATTTCTCTTTTGCTTCAAATAAAATTTCATCATTGATAGTTGAATCAACAACAGGTAATGTGTATTTTTTATAATCAAAAATATCCTCTGCTCCATTTTTTATAAAATCTGGTGCAAAACTTAAAAGTTCATCCATTGTATAAGTTAAAATTGGTGCAAGTGTCCCAATCAAACTCATAGCTATCATAGCCATAGCACTTTGACTCGCCCTTCTTTCAACTCCATTTTTATCATTGCAGTACAATTTATCTTTACAAATATCAAGATAGATATTTGATAAATCTGCCACTAAAAAGTGATTAAGTTTATTTAATCCTCTACTATAATCATACGATTTAAAATCACTATCAATACTATCAAATACACTTTTTGCTTTTTTAATTATCCAAAGATCTAATTTCCCAAATGTTTCAACTGAAGCTAATTCCTCTAAGTCATTGATATTTGCCAACAAAAATCTAGCAGTATTTCTGATTTTTCTATATTGTTCACCCATTTGTTTTAAGATATCATCACTGATTTTTAAATCACTTTGATAATCACTCATAGCAACCCATAATCTTAAAATTTCACTTCCAAACTCTTTTAAAACTTTATCAGGAGCTACAACATTTCCTTTAGATTTTGACATCTTTTCACCCTTAGCATCGACAGTAAAGCCGTGAGTTAAGATAGATTTATAAGGTGCTTTTTCACTTGAAGCCATCGATGTTAAAAGTGAAGATTGGAACCAACCTCTATGTTGGTCACTTCCCTCAAGATACATATCAGCAGGATATGTTCCCGCATCATAATTTCTACTTCTTAAAACAGCATTTTGTGTACTTCCACTATCAAACCAAACATCAAGGATATCCATAGTTTTTTCTAAATCAGCAGGATTAAGTCCACTTCCAGGATAAAGTAACTCTTCAATACTCATCTCATACCAAGCATCAGCACCTTTTTGTTCAAAAATCATCGCAACATAATTTAATACTTTTTCATCATAAACTATCTCATCAGTTAATTTATTTCTAAAAAATGCAATTGGAACACCCCAATCTCTTTGTCTTGAAATACACCAATCTGGTCTATTTTCTATCATTGAGCTTAATCTATTTACCCCATGTTCTGGATAAAATTTGATATCTTTTAAACTATTTAAAGCATTTTCTCTTAAAGTATTTCCCTCTTTCCCATAGTTTTCATCAATTGCTATAAACCATTGTTTAGTAGCTCTAAAGATAACTGGTTTATGTGTTCTCCAACAATGTGGATATGAGTGTGTAATATCAACTCTTTTAATTAATGCTTCACCTAAAAGTTCCATTACAATCTCATTTGCTTTAAATACATGCGTTCCCACATATTGTTGGGCATCTGGAAGTAAGTTTTCCCTTACGATTGTATTATCATATTTCCCCTCATCATCAACTGGCATAAGCACTTCAAGATTGTATCTAAGCCCTGCTCTGTAGTCATCTTCCCCATGTCCTGGAGCTGTATGAACTGCACCTGTTCCACTATCCATTAAAACATGTTCACCTAAGATAATAGTAGATTTTCTACCGTTAAGTGGATTGATTGCAAAAGTATGTTCTAAATCTTTTGGATTGATAGTTCCAACAATTTCCCCTTTAACAATTTCGTTTTCAATACAGAAATTATAAAGTTTTTTTGCAACTATAAAGTTATCGCTTGTTTTTACATATTCCTCTTCACCATTAAGTGCAATTCCTGTATTAGCTGGAAGTGTCCAAGGTGTAGTTGTCCAGATGATAACGCTATCAGAACTATTTTCTAATTTAAATGCAACATATATAGATGGACTCACCTTGTCTTTATATTCGATTTCAGCTTCAGCAAGTGCTGTTCCAGCAGCCCAAGACCAATGAACAGGTTTACTTCTTTGGATTAAAAGTCCTTGTTTTGCAATAGCAATAAGTTCTCTATAGATATTTGCTTCAAATTTAAAATCCATTGTTAAATATGGTTTTTCCCAATCAGCAATTACACCAAGACTTTTAAACTCATCTTTTTGGATAGCTATAAATTTGCTAGCATGTTCTCTACAAAGTTCTCTCAGTTTCCCTTTTGGAAGTATTTTTTTCTTTTCAGTTCCTATTTTCTCTTCAACTTTTTGCTCAATTGGTAGTCCATGACAATCCCAACCTGGAGTAAATCTTGTCGATTTTCCATCAAAATAGTGGTATTTAACAATCATATCTTTAAGAATTTTATTTAATGCATGCCCGATATGGATATTACCATTTGCATACGGTGGTCCATCGTGAAGGGTAAATGATTCACACCCTTCTCTATTTTTTTTCATCTTCTCGTAAACTTTTTGTTCGTCCCACTCTTTATATTTTTTAGGTTCATTCTGTGGAAGATTTCCCCTCATAGGAAATGGTGTATTTGGTAATAATAATGTATCTTTATAATCTATCATAAAATAGTATCCTTGGCTTTTAATATCCGCGATTTTATCTAAACATTGGTAAAATGCCCATAAGTTTAACTCTAATTTAGGAAAATTTAATGGTAGAAAATCAAAAAGTTATAGAAATTGAAAATATTTTACGAAAAAAAAATTACACAATCACTTGTGCAGAAAGTTGTACAGGAGGATTAATTGCTTCTAAAATTACAGAAATTAGTGGGAGTTCAGATATTTTTAGAGGCTCAATTGTTACATATTGTAATGAGATAAAAGAACAAGAGCTTGGTGTAAGCAAAGATACTATGATTAAATATGGTGTAGTGAGCATTGAGGTGGTTTCACAAATGCTTGATGGTGTTTTAAAAAAATTTGATGCAACTTATGCTATTGCTGTAAGTGGCGTTGCTGGTCCAAAGGGGGGAACAAAAGAGAAACCAGTAGGAACTGTGGTTATTGGAATCAAAAATTGCTTTGGTTTTTGTCAAATTGAAAAATTTCAATTCAATGGTAATAGGAAAACTGTACAAGAAAGTGCTGTAGATAGGGCTTTAACGATGATATTTGAGAAATTACAAAATTTAGACTAAAAATACTTGACAAAAATAGTTTTTTTAAATATAATTCCACTCCATTTTATACAGGTGTCCTATATAAATGACTTGTTAGCTCAGTCGGTAGAGCATCTCACTTTTAATGAGGAGGCCGATGGTTCGAATCCATCACAGGTCACCATTTTTTTATAAAATGTGTTATTTTCAATTTTTTGTTCCACTATGGTCGATTAGCTCAGTTGGTAGAGCGCTACCCTTACAAGGTAGATGTCGCAAGTTCGAGTCTTGCATCGACCACCATATATAGTGGTCCCATCATCTAATGGTTAGGATTTTGGATTTTCATTCCAACCATAGGGGTTCGAATCCCCTTGGGATCACCATTTTTATTATTTTTTGCAAAAAATATATGTTTTTTAAAGTTGCGGTGGTAGTTCAGTTGGTTAGAATACCTGCCTGTCACGCAGGGGGTCGCGAGTTCGAGCCTCGTCCACCGCGCCACTTTTAAATTTTTTTGTTTGACTTGTTAGCTCAGTCGGTAGAGCATCTCACTTTTAATGAGGAGGCCGATGGTTCGAATCCATCACAGGTCACCATTTTTTTATAAAATGTGTTATTTTCAATTTTTTGTTCCACTATGGTCGATTAGCTCAGTTGGTAGAGCGCTACCCTTACAAGGTAGATGTCGCAAGTTCGAGTCTTGCATCGACCACCATATATAGTGGTCCCATCATCTAATGGTTAGGATTTTGGATTTTCATTCCAACCATAGGGGTTCGAATCCCCTTGGGATCACCATTTTTATTATTTTTTGCAAAAAATATATGTTTTTTAAAGTTGCGGTGGTAGTTCAGTTGGTTAGAATACCTGCCTGTCACGCAGGGGGTCGCGAGTTCGAGCCTCGTCCACCGCGCCACTTTTAAACAATAATTTACATTTTAGGACTTCTCCAAAATGATACAAATCACAAATTTAAGCTTTTCATATAATTCAAGAGAAGATAGACTTATTTTCACTATAAATCACAACAATTACCACGAACGACTTGATTTTTTTGTTACTAGAAAAATGATTATAGATCTATTACATGGTTTTGATAACATACTTATTACTTTATGTGATAATGGAAAATTATTTAAACAACTATACAAAGAGCAAGAACCTCTTAAACCTGAAGCTTCAAAAGAAGAAAAAGCAGAAACAAAATGGGAAAAACCTATTTCAGATGGAGAGCTCAATCTTACAAAAGCCAAAGCTCCAATACTCCTTGATGCACTCTCATACACAACACACGATAATAATCTTATGACTTTTAGATTTATATCAAATGGTGAGCCTTATGCTATTTCTACTATGAACTGTGAACTATTCCAAAAAACACTAAGTTCCCTAATGAGAGTTATCCCTTTTGTAGCTTGGGGAATATCAAGACATATATTAGACTAACCCTCTTTAAGCTTTTTGTCTAATATCTTCTAAAATAAATTCAATATTATTTTTTGTACAGTAATCTACAAATTTTATAAATTCATGATTTGTAAGTTGCTCATTTGTTGATGAGATAGAAAGGACACAGTACCTTTTATCCCCTTCAATTATTGGTAAAGAGGACAAATCAACATCTAAACTTATCTCTTTCATAGTATCTATAAAATCATTTTCACTTGCAGTTGCACTTAAAACTTTTTTATAGATAATCTCTTCATTTT
>JAQUAG010000037.1 GCA_028687375.1 Arcobacteraceae bacterium
TGCAGTAAACTCTACAGGTAATACAAATGATAAGAGTATGTTTTTAAAATACAAAACATACAGAGATTTTAAAAAGCATTACTAAAATAATGGATAAAAGGTAAATAAATAAATGAATAATGAACATTTTAATGGGATAAATTTTGATATCTTTATGCAAAAGAATAAAGTAAATCTAAATGATTTTTTATTGATTGCTAAAGAGTTAAGTAGATCTTTATTGGATTTACATAAAAAGAATATTATTCTTAGAAATTTATCTCCTATAACTATTTTAATCAATGAAAATAAAAAAATCAATATTTTAATTTTAGAATCTAGTAATACTGAGTTAACTAAACAAAGTAATCAAGTTTATATGGCACCTGAACAAATTATTACGAACAATCAAGAAATTACGGCATCTGTAGATATTTACGCATTAGGGATTATTTTTTATGAACTTTTAACTGGTAAATCTATAGAAAATAATAGTGATTTATTAGAGTTTTCACATATACTTCTTACGAAAAATTTACCTTCAGCTTCTATTATAGATGATTCTATACCTCTAGTGTTATCAGAAATTATAGGAAAAATGATAGCTAAAAACAAATCTGAAAGGTATGGTGATATTCTTTCTGTTTATGTAGATATTAACAAAGCATCACAACTATTTAGTAAAAATCAAAATATTGAACAGTTTGAGTTAGATACTTTCCATAATATATTTGATATGAATAGACAAACAGCTATCTATACAAGAAAAGAGGAGGAAAAATTACTTGAAATTATCACATTAAATAGTGATAATACAAATACCTTAATCTCAATATCTGGGGAATCAGGGGTTGGAAAGTCAACACTTGTAGAAAAAGTTCTTAAACAAAAAGAGGATAGTTTTAGCCACTTAATTACTATGAAATTTGAAAAATACAAGCAAGATAATCCTTATGAGATTTTTTATTTTGCTTTACGTAATTTAACCAAACAAATTATTACAAAAGATGAACTTTCTTTAAAAAACTATAAAGATAAGTTAATTGATTCGCTTGGGGATGAAGCCCAAATTTTAATCGATGTTATCCCTGAACTTGAGGTTATTATAGGGAAGCAATACAACATTGATGAGATAAATATCTCTGATAAAAAAGCTCGTTTTGATAATCTTTTACTCAATTTTCTGAGAGCTATTTCAGATCCTAATAAAAGATTATGTATCTTTTTTGATGATTTACAGTGGGCTGATATTGTTACACTTAAATGGATTGAAAATATTATGATAAATCTTGAAAATATTCTTATTTTTATAACATATCGTGATAATGAAGTTGGAATTGAAGAGCCATTGTATTTGATGTTAAATAATTTACATTCTTACCATATAAAAATCGAAGAGTTTCATATTCATCCTTTTACTCAAAAGATGGTGTATAGTTTTATGTCACAAATAATCGATTTTAAAGATTTACAAAGTATATCAGAGATTATTTTTAAAAAAACGAATGGAAATCCATTTTTTCTAAAACAGTATCTCAAACAGTTGCAACAAGAGGAAGCTATTTGGTTTGATATAGAATCACTACAATGGACTTATAATTTGACGAAGGTGCAACAACATTCTTTAAGTGATAATGTATTTGATGTTTTAGCCACTCGTATTGATTTTCTCTCAACCTATGTGCAATCACTATTAAGTATCGCTTCATGCTTAGGACATAGTTTTTCACAAGATATATTAAAAATTATTTACAATCATGATGCAACTTTTGAAATGGCACTAAGTGAGGCAATTAATGAGGATTGGATTATTGTTAAGAGTGAGAATAATCAAATAGCACAATACAAATTTTCACATGATAAGATGCAAGAGATTATATACTCAAATCTTGAAAAGAATAGGGCAAAGGAGATACATCTAGCGATTGGTAACTATATTTTTAAAAAATATGACTTATCGGAAAATAAAAATCTTATAAATTGTGTCAATCACTTAAATATTGCAAAAGAATTTATAACACAAGAGGAACAAAAAGAACTACTTGCAAATTTGAATTTAAAAGCCTCTTTACACGCTAAAAAAAGTGGGGATTTTATAAATGGATTACTCTATATAAAAAACACTATGGAGTTATGTTTAAAGTTCCCTTCACAAAAAGATTATGTAGAGATACTAAAAGAGAGAGCAGAGTGTGAGCACCTTTGTAATAACAATGATGAGGCGATTGGATATTATGAGATGGCTTTAAATTTAAGTGAATCAAAGCTACAAAAAAGTGAGATTTATGAGTTGATGATTAAATTTTATTCTGATACTACAAATTTTAAGAGAGCCTATGAAACAGGGAAAATGGCTGCAGAACTTTTTGATTTGAAACTCCCTAAAAAATTTATTCCTCCCCAATTTATTGCAAGTTTTATCGCTTTGAAAATCAAACTCAACAAATATAAAATAGATGAGTTAATCAATCTTCCAACTTCTAGTGATGAAGAGTTTAAAATGTTGATTCGACTCCTAGCAAACACTTTGCAAGCTGCGTATCAAATCCAGCCAGAGCTTTGTGTAGCGAATGCAATGATTCTTGTAAATCTTTGTTTAGAAAGAGGTTTAACAAAAGAGGCTGTTATAGGATTTACAGTTTTTGGAGTTATTTTTCAAGGGGGAATTTTAGGCAATCACAATTTAGGATATGAGTACAATAAACTTTCCCATGAGATGTTAAAAAAATTTAACAATAAAATACAACATGCCGAAGTAAAATTTGTATCAAATTATTTTTCTACCTCGTGGAAATTACCATCTTCTCAAACTGAACTCAATTGGCATGAAGCCTATGAAAATGGTTTAGAGATAGGTGATTGGTTTCATACAGGTTGTGCGGTAGCTGGAATCATTCAAAGTATGTTTATGAGAGGTGTTGATTTAGACACTATTTTACATGCAATTAAACATTTTGAAATTGTTTTGATGAATATAGGTGCTAACGAACAACATGGTGCAATTTTAAGTGTAAAACAAACGATTAAAAATCTTCAAGGTATTAAAGATGATTTTGATGAATTGGGATATGTGGAAAGTTTAAATAGCTATAAATCACAACATTTTGCCCATTACTATTTTATAAACAAGATGATTTCACTTTATATTCAAAAAGAATATAAAAAAGCTTTTAAAGTGAGTAAAGATGGAGAAAAATTTGCTAAATCATCTACTGGAATGCTTCATAGTACAGAACATATATTTTATCATTCATTAGTTCTTTCACAACTATTTAATGACGCTAGTTTAGTAAATCGTATGCGATACAAATTACTTTTAATCAAAAGCAAAAATAAGTTTTTTAAGTGGGCAGATGACTGTGCAGAGAATTTTTTAGTTCGAGCAAATATCCTTCAAGGTGAGATTTTTAGATTAGAAAATAAATTTTCAAAAGCAATAGAGAGTTATGAAAAAGCAATTCATTTTGCAAAATTGTATGGACAAATTCATCTTGAAGCAATTGCAAATAATTTAGTAGCCCAGATGTATGATGCTCATTATCAGTCAAAAGCTGCAATAACTTATAAAAATGAAAGTATAAAAAATTTAGCTAAATGGGGTATGACAGTATCACAAAATCAACAAGTAGTAACTAATACAACCTTTGATGTTCTAACTTTAATTAAATCCTCAGAGGCATTTGCTAAAGAGCAAAATCTTCCTAAATTATTTAAAACATTGATTCAAATTATTATTGAAAATGCAAATGCCCAACATGGGTTTTTATTGTTGCTGGAAGATGGAGAGTTATATATAGAAGCAAAAGCATCTGTTGATGGTGGAAAAGTGCAAATTATGCAAAATATTTTATATACAAAAAGTAATGAGATAGTTCATCCTGTGGTAGATTATGTAGTTAGAACAAAAGAGCCTATCGTTATAGATAATATGAAAGAAAACAAAATTTTTAACCTCTCTAATATGATAAACAGAGATATAAAATCTGTTTTATGTGCACCTTTAATGTTACATGGTATTTTAAAAGGGATTATATATTTAGAAAATAATCTAGTTACATCTATTTTTACCAATGATAAACTAGAATTTTTAAAGTATCTTAGTGGTCAAATTGCTATTTCAATAGAAAATGCGACAATATATAATAGTCTTGAAAATAAAGTATTACAAAGAACACAAGAGCTAGAAGAGCAAAAGATAAAAGCAGAAGTAGCAACAAAAGCAAAATCTGAATTTTTAGCTAATATGAGCCATGAGATAAGAACACCTATGAATGGTATTATTGGTATGACCCATTTAGTATTACAAACCTCTTTAAATGAGAAACAACAAAATTATCTCTCCAAAATTGATAACAGTGCTAAAAATCTTTTAAATATCATCAATGATATATTAGACTTTTCTAAAATTGAAGCTGGAAAGTTATCAATTGAAAAAATAGAATTTGATATGTTTGAGACCATTGAAGCAGTTATAAATCTTATTAAGTTTAAAGCGCAAGAGAAAAATCTTGAAGTAATAGTAAGTTATGCAAATGATATTGGTAACAATTATCTAGGAGATAGTTTGCGAATATCACAAATTCTTACAAATCTTCTTGGAAATGCAGTAAAGTTTACAAATGAGGGTGAAGTAGGAATCTATATAACAAAAATAGAATCAAAAAGATACAAATTTGAGGTTAAAGATACAGGGATTGGTCTAAGTGATGAACAACAAAGTAAGCTTTTTCAATCATTTTCCCAAGCCGATGGAAGTACTACAAGGAAGTATGGAGGGACAGGATTAGGTCTTACTATATCTAAACAACTTGTAGAGCTAATGAATGGGAAAATTTGGATTGAATCACAAGAGGGTATTGGGAGTAATTTTATTTTTGAAATAGAATTAGAAGAGATACAATTTTCTAAGAAATTTAATCTATTTAGTGGTAAAAAAGTTCTAATAGTTGATGATAATCGCTCTTGGCATGATATTTTGTCAAATTTGTTAGAGATGTTTGCTGTTGATGTCGCTCATGCATATAGTGCAAAAGAGGCAATTCAAAAAGCTTATGAGTGTGAGGGGTCATTTGATCTTATTCTTATGGATTGGAATATGCCACAGATGGATGGTATTGAAGCTACTAAAATGATAAATACAATGTGTGATAAGTGTAGTAAAATAGGGATGTGTGGAAGGGAAATACCACCTACAGTTGTAATGGTAAGTTCTTTTAAAGATGAATCGATTATAAAATTGGCAAATGACGTTGGGGTTAATATATTTTTAGAAAAACCAATTAACCCATCTTTACTAAATAATGTTTTAGAGGAAATATTTTTAGGAAAGATAGAGAATAATTTATATCAAGAGTACGAAAATAAAAATGAATACAATCTTCAAAGCTTAGATGGTTCACAAATACTCCTTGTAGAAGATAACAGTACAAATCAAGAGATAGTAATAGGATTACTTGAAAATAGTGGAATAAAAATAGATATTGCTTCAAATGGAAAAGAAGCAGTTGAGATGTTTACTCAAAATCTTACAAAATATGAACTTATCCTTATGGATATTCAAATGCCAATAATGGATGGATTTGAAGCTACAAAACTCATTCGAGAGGTAAATAAAACTATACCAATTATAGCCCTCACAGCAAATGCTATGAAAGAGGATATAGATAGTACAAAACAATTAGGTATGCAAGAACATCTTAATAAACCAATTAAAGTAGAGAAACTTTACTTTACGCTTTTAAAATATATTTCGAAAAAAAATGATGGGATAAAGTTATTACTATCTGATAATCAAAAAGAAGAATTCATAATACCAAGCTTTGCATATCTTAATAGTAAAGTAGGATTATCTCATATGGGAGGGAATGCAAAACTATATTTAAAAACACTTAATGATTTTTATAATGATTATAAAGATATAAACTTTCAAATTATTAGTGAAGAAGAGTTTGTAAGAACTATCCACACATTAAAAGGGTTAGCTGGTAATATAGGTGCAATAGAGTTAAATAAAATAGCTATGAAACTAGAAGAAACAGGAAATGAAACTTTTTTAGATGATTTAAATATTGAATTAAAAAAAGTGATTAATGAAATAAAAGAAAAACTTAATACGACAAACTTAATACCTAAAAGAGAACTTTTAAAACTTAACATTCAAAAGAGAGATGAATTATTTAAAGCTTTAAGAGATATAGTTGATACCAAACGACCCAAAAATATAAACCAAATAATAGAAGAGATAGATACATATGAGTTAAATAATGAAGATAAAGAATTATTTGAAAGAGCAAAAGTAGCTACTAAAGAGTTTAACTTTAAAGGTGCTTGTGAAATATTAAAAGGATTAAACTAGATGGAAACGATACTTGTAGTTGATGATACAAAAACAAATTTGAATATATTGATAGAATTATTGGGTGATAGCTATGACATAATAGCTGCAATTAGTGGTGAAATGGCATTAGAGATAATAGAAGAGGAAAAAGTAGATTTGATTTTACTTGATATTATGATGCCTTGTATGGATGGTTTTGAAGTATGTGCAAAACTAAAGAATAATCCTAAGACGAAAGATATTCCTATTATATTTATTACAGCTAAAATTGATGAAGAGAGTATAGAAAAAGCTTATGACATAGGTGGAAGTGATTATGTTACAAAACCATTTAAACCAAAAGAGTTACAAGCTAGAGTCAAAAGGGAACTTGAACTTATAAAACTTCAAAATGAACTCCAACTTTTAGCTTCAACAGACCCTATGACAAATCTTTATAATAGAAGATATTTTACAAAAATATCTGAGCATATTATGGATTTAGCTATTAGAAAAGATGAATCTCTAAGTGTACTCATGCTTGATATTGATAAATTTAAATCTATCAATGATACATACGGTCATCAAATAGGTGATGAAGTTATTATCTCTCTTGCAAATGAACTTCAAGAACATCAAAGAAAAAGTGATATTGTATGTAGGTTTGGAGGGGAAGAGTTTGTAATCCTTTTACCAAATACTTTACTTGATGGAGCACAAATATTAGCACAAAAAATGAGACAAAGTGTGGAAGAAAATATTTTAAAAATAAAAGACTACACGTTATCTTTCACAGTGAGTATTGGTGTTGCACAAATTGACATTAAAACTGAAAAGAATATAGAAAAAGCTTTAAATAGGGCAGATAAAGCACTTTATAAAGCAAAAAATAATGGACGAAATCAAGTTTGTATATCCTAAAAATATATTAAGGATTAGCTAAAAAATAAAAGAGATTTTTATAGATAAGTATTTTAATCTCTCTCTTTGTATTAAGTTTCTTTTTGCTAAATTTCTCAGATGAATATATATTTAACTAAGCTTGAAAACCAATCAATCCACATCATAAGAGAGGCAGTAGCAACATCTTCATATCGAGTTATGCCCTCATTTCCTTTAGTTCATGTTGATACACTTTGGAAATTTAAAGAGATGATATTTTCTTTTAGAGATGAAAATCACATTATACAAACAAATACCAACACGAATTAAAGTCAAAAGTATTTTGATAGAATAATGTAACAAATAAGGAGACAAACTTGAATATTGAATACAAACTAAATAAAAATATCACAACCAATGAATTTATAGATGTACTAAAGAATTCAACGTTAGGTGAAAGAAGACCAATTGATGATTTAGAGACCATCAAAGGTATGATTGAAAATGCAGATATAATAGTAACAGCAACAATAGATAATAAAATCATAGGTGTAGCAAGAGCAGTAACTGATTTTTATTACTGTTGTTATCTATCAGACTTAGCAGTGGATACACAATATCAAAAAAATGGTATTGGTAAAAAACTTATTTCAAAAGTTCAAGAACAACTTAATAATAAATGCAAAATCATATTACTATCAGCACCAAATGCAATCAAGTATTATCCAAAAATAGGTTTTACGAAGCATAATTCGGCATGGACGCTTGCAAGAGATAATAAACTGTCATGAGTAGGTATAAAATCAGTGAAGAAGAATTAAATGACATTTTTAATACGAGTGCTTTATACACAAAAGGTTTAGATTACCATCAACAAAAGACACTAAATGATTATAAAGGACAATTACAAGTAGATGTAAAAGATTATGGCGATGTAATTATTATAAAGAAACAATTTCGAAGTTTTAATGACTTGGAAATAGATTTTTTTGGTGATGGAAGTTATTTATCTTGTTTTTATAGTAAATCTTACTCTGGCTCAATATTTCATTTGAGCCCTTAAACAAAAGAGGAATCTTTGGAAAGCTCTAATAAAATTTCTTTATATACAGGTAATTTTGGACGAAGTGGTGGAAGTAAAATATTACTTGATAAAGACAAACAATATGATACTGTTCAAATTATTGCAAAACCACCGCTTATTAAAAAAATGGCTGAGATTGATGGAGTACATTCTGTATTGTTTGAAAAAGAGTATCAAAAAAATTTAGACCATTCTATCTTAGTACAAAATGTCTATTCTCCAATGGCTATTTTTATAATTGAACAAATATTACAAACGCAATATGAAGGGCAATTAAAAGCTGCCTATATTGAGCTAAAAACGATTGAATTAATGCTTCATTTAATACATGTAGCAAAATACGGTGAAAAAGAAGAGACTCAAAAAAGTTTACTTTCACAACAAGCAATGCTCTATTTAGAACATAATTATCACGATAACTTTACTGATGATGATATTGTAAGGAAATATAAAGTTGGTAAAAGTACTCTTCGTTTACACTTTAAAGAAGCATACGGTATGACGATGCAACAGATGCATAACAATTTACGTATGCAAGAGATTAAACGACTATTAACTAGAGGATATAGTTTTGCTGAAATTGCCTATAAATTTAAATATGCAAATCAAACAGACCTTAAAAAACGTTATCACCAATGGATAAATCAATCTAAATGATTTAACCCTCTTAAAACTAAAATTTATATAAAAATTAAATAGGATATTTTTCTAACTCTTTCAGCAAAAATCTAAATATTTTATAACTACTCATTAATATATTATTAAATAAAATGGGTGAGGAATTAAATACTTTATATGTATGATATAGATGAAATAAATAAGAGAAGTTCCTAAAGAGTTAGATAAATTTGCTTATAAGTACGATTATTTTATAAATTATTTAGATAGAATTTCTATAAGATTATTCAAGATATGATGCTATAACAAAATGTTAATGAAATATTAAATATTTAAAGGAGAAGATAAATGAATAGCAAAATCCATCAAGATACAATGAGCTACTACTCAACACGGTTTCAAAAATATGGAGTAGATGAAACTATACCAACAACTATTGATTTTAATACGAGGAATTAAAAATGGAAAAAGTGAATATTTTAAAACCAATCTCAATAATAGCAAGTTTATTACTGAACACACATCTATTTTCATTTGATTTTAGTACCGAAACTATTACTGGTTCAGGTACAAAAGACTCTTTTATCATTCGTGACCCTGCTACTAATTATGCCTTGAAATTTGTGACAACGGATATGAGTTCAGATCCGTATGCAGTATTTCAATCATTAAATGATGTAGATGTGGGGCTTACTACACCATATAGTGGAAACTACTTGTTAATTTCAAACTTAGTAGCAACTGGAGCAACAATAACTGTTACTGCAGATATGAATAATGATGGGATATTTGGTGATGCTTTCAAGATTGACAGTTTCATTTCTTCTGATCCCTCATATTATGGAGGAAATTATCAAGTAAAACCTAACGGAGTAGTTGCCAATCAACAAACATTAACTCTTGATAGTCTTCCTGAAAATACGACAACTTTTACTCCAACAGCACCTTCTAATTTTGATGGTATTACAAGTTTAGAAATACAATTTTCTTCATCAGCTTCTGGAATTATAATTGATAATGTAGTAATTGCTCTTCCCACAGCTGGTGATACAACCCCTCCAACATTCGACACCGCTCCAGCAACAAGTAGTGTAACAAGCACAACACTAAACCTAAACTCCAGCCTCGATGAAAACGGAACAGTCTATTATGTAGCTGTAGCAAATGGCGATACAGCTCCAACATCGGCACAAGTAAAAGCAGGTGTAAACTATACAGGTGGGACAGTTGTAGCACATGGTAGTGGAATGACAACGGGAGCAGGATTTGATAGTCATCTTTCAGTTTCAGGTTTAACTGCAAATACAGCATATGATATTTATGTAGTTGGACAAGATGATGAGGGAACTCCAAATGTTATGGCAACAGCAACTAAAGTTGATGTTACGACAACTGGTTTATCTGCAACATTTGATTTTGAATCAAATATGACAGGAGTTGGTACAAAAACAGTAACTCAGACTGTTTCAGGTGTTACCTTGTCAATTACTTCGACAACGATATCAATTGTTGATTCAAGTACAACTTCAGGACAAGATATTCAAGGTACAACTACATTAAGTACGGATTATGGTACAGCTTTAGAAACACAGTTAGATTTTTCAGTTACTGGTTATACATTCAATTTAGATTCATTAATTATTTTTAATGTAAATACTAGTGATACCTTTACATTAACTGCAAATGGACAAACTGCTAGCTTATTAATAACAGCAGGTACCACTCCTACATGGAATATTTCTAGTTCTGCTGATGCATCAAAATTTCAAAATATTTCAAGTTTTACTTTAACAGCAACTGATCCTTTTGCAATTGATTTTGATAGTATATCTCTTACTAATATTACTTCTGGTTCAGCTTTAGATACAACCCCCCCCAACATTCGACACCGCTCCAGCAACAAGTAGTGTAACAAGCACAACACTAAACCTAAACTCCAGCCTCGATGAAAACGGAACAGTCTATTATGTAGCTGTAGCAAATGGCGATACAGCTCCAACATCGGCAGAAGTAAAAGCAGGTGTAAACTATACAGGTGGTACAGTTGTAGCACATGGTAGTGGAGCTACAACTGGAGGAGGATTTGACAGTAATCTTTCAGTTTCAGGTTTAACTGCAAGTACAGCTTATAGTATTTATACAGTAGCCCAAGATGACGAAAGTACGCCAAATCTTATGAGTGATGGAAATGTGGTAAAAGTTGATATAACAACATTAGCTCCACCAGATACAACTCCACCAACTATTACAAGCGTTACAGTGCCATCAAATAGTACTTATAAAGCCACTCAAACACTCTCTTTTACAGTAAATACAAGTGAGAATGTAACAGTTGTTACAACAGGGGGAACTCCAAGCATCGCTTTAACAATCGGAGGAACTACAAAATATGCAACTTATGTAAGTGGAAGCGGTACACAAGCATTACTATTTAGCTATACAGTAGAATCTGGACTTTTAGATACAGATGGTATAACTGTAGGAGCATTAGGACTCAATAGCGGAACTATGAAAGATGCAGCTGGAAATGATATGACACTTACTTTAAACAGCGTAGGTGCAACTACCTCTGTATTAGTAGATAGTACAAATCCAACAACTACCACATTTTCTCCAACACTTAGTGCTACAAATGTACCACTTTCAAGTGATTTAGTTCTAACTTTTGATGAAAATATCGCAAAAGGAACTGGAAATGTTGTTATTAAAAAATATAGCGATGATAGTGTACTTCAAACTATAGATGTGACAAGTGGTGCAGTAGTTGTAAGTGGAACAACAGCAACTATCTCACATTCAACACCATTTGCTTTAAATACTGAGTATTATGTAACAGTAGATGCAACAGCATTTGATGATACTACTGGAAATAGTTTTGCTGGAATTTCAAGTAAAGATACTTTAAAATTTACCTCTGTAAATAATATGACACCAACAATAGGTGGAATAACAACAACTACGACAATAGATGATAACGCAACAACTACACCATTTAGTAGTGTAACAATTGCAGATAATGAAAGTGATAATGTCTCAGTTACAGTGGCACTTGATACACAAGCTAAAGGGATATTCACATTAGCATCACTTACTGCAAGTGGATTTACAGACAATTCAAACGGAAGTTATAGTTTAGCAACAACTACTCCTGCTTTAGCACAAGCGGCAATTCGACAACTAGTATTTAATCCAAGTGATAATAGAGTTGCACCTGCTAGTACAGAAGTTACAACTTTTACTATTACGGTAAATGATGGAACTTCAAGTGGTACAAGTAGTACAACTACAGTTACATCTACAAGTGTAAATGACGCACCAATTATCATAAGTACAGCAATTACAACTGCCACGCAAGATATTGTATATAGTTATAGCCTTTTAGCAACAGATGTTGATGTTAATGATACACTTACATGGAGTGTAAAAAATGGAACTACTTTACCTAGTTGGCTAACTTTATCAAGGGGAAGTGGTACACAAACATCTTTTGCAGGTATAGGAATTGCCCCAACTACAAATGGAGGAACCTATGATGATGCAGATGGTACGGATGGAGTAAATGCAAAAATCTCCTTTGGAACTATCAAATTTGCTGATAACAAACTCTTTTTTATAGATAAAGAGGAGTATGGAATCAGATATGTTGATGCAAACGGTAAAATTCAAACTTTCTACGGGGGAGATGGAGTAACAAATACTACTTTATATGGTATAGCATATGATGCAACACAAAATTTGATATATACAGTAGATTATGTAAATGCAAAAATTTATATGATAGATTCATTTGGTACTAAAACTCTTATTTCTAATGTTGGTGCAAATCCAAACTCACTTGTACTCAATAGTAATAAAGATAAACTTTATGTTGCAGCAAAAATGGCAATTTATGAAATAGATTTAACTAATACTAATCCAGACACAAATAGAAGAGTTATTATTGGTGATGGTATAGCAGTTGGGACAAGTCTTGTTGGAAGTGGTATCGCTTCTACATCTAAAGTAAATACACCAAGAGATCCTATTTTAGATGGTAATGGAAATCTATTATTTCTTGATTCAGGAAATTTGGTTGTACGACAAATTAATCTTATGGCAGATACAGTGACAACAATAGCTGGACAAGATGCTCAAAGAGCAATAAGTGGAGATGGTGGAGTGGCAGTTAATGCAACTTTAGATTCACCTTATTCTCTAACAAGAGATAGTAATGGAAATCTTTATATTGGAGAAAAATCATATAGTAATAATAAAATTCGTATTGTAAAAACAAATGGAATAATTGATAATTATGCAGATGTATCTGGTACAGGTTTTATGGATACAATGACTATTTCTGATACTGATAATATTTATGTAGGATTTACAGCTGGATATAAAATAGATACATTTTTACCTTCGTCAACTATTTTAAGTGGAACCTCAACAAACGCAGATGTAGGTCTATATGATCTAAATCTTACAGTAACTGATGGAACTGTTACAGTACCACATAACTTCCAAATCACAGTAGCAAATGTAAACGATGCCCCAACATCGCAAGATATCAATATCACAATCAATGAAGACGCAAATAAAACATTTAGTATAAATGATTTTAACTTTACAGATGTAGATTTTAATAGTAGTTTGCATAGTGTCTATATAACAA
>JAQUAG010000038.1 GCA_028687375.1 Arcobacteraceae bacterium
CAAAATGGACTCTTTGTATCGTTTGCACTCTTGCTGATTTTTAAGCCCAAACCAAACCGAAAGCTCTTCAAGTGAACTATTTTTGAGATACTCTTCATAAGCATCTATCACCTCATCACTATACAAAAAGAGATTTTTGGTTTGTAAAAGTGGCGGAAGTTCCCCACCTTGTGATTTTGTCTCTGCAGGGGCAAGGAGGATTTTCATTGTTATTTTTCAACTTTCAAATTTTTATTATTATCTACATACAATTTTTCATCTTTACAAAATCTACCTTTATCTTTAAACTTTGTTTTTTTCTCTTTTCCTTGTAAAATTTTTATCTCTTTTATTTGATTATTTATTTTAAATATCTGATTTTGATTATAATCTGTTTGTCTATAAATATCTAAAGCCTTTTGAAAAAAATGATTTGCATTATTACAAAGCTTTAATGCTTTATATGCATATGCAATATTATTATATGTTATTGCAGTATCAGGATGGTTATCGCCTAAAACATTTTCATCTATTACTAAAGCTTTTTTATACCATTGTAATGCCTCTTCATATTTGCCTTTTGATTTATATACCAAAGCTATATTATTATATGTTGTAGCTGTATTAGGATGATTTATTACTAACACTCTTTCTTGTATATCTAAAGCTTTTTCATACAATTGCAATGCTTCATCATATTTTCCTGTTGCATCATATACGGAAGCGATATTATTATATGTCCTAGCAGTATGAGGATGATTTGTTGCAAAAATATTTTCATCTATTACTAAAGCTTTTTTATACCATTTTAGTGCTTCTTCATATTTCCCTGTTGAATTATACACAGAAGCTATATTATTATATGTTGTAGCCATATCAGGATAATTTATATCCAAAATATTTTCATCTATTACTAAAGCTTTCCCATACCATTCTAATGCTTCTTCATATTTCCCTTTTGAATCATACACGGAAGCGATATTATTATAAGTTTTAGCAGTATCAGGATGATTTGTACCCAATACTTTTTCTTGTATATCTAAAGCTTTTTCAGACCATACTAGTGCTTGTTCATAATCTGCTTTTGATGCATATATTATTCCTAAAAGATGATAGCTTTGAGCAATATAAGCATTATTAGGTTCTTCCATATTTTCTTTTATTTGTTTTGAATCATTTTGAATTGTTAAAGATTTATCGTAATTAGCTAAAGAATAATATAGAAATGTCAACGAATCTAAAAGTCCAGCTATATATCTATCTTGTTTAGTCGCATAAAGACTCAAAAAAGACTCTATAATAGGAATATAATTATTTAATAAATTTGCAACCAATATTGAATCATAAGGGTCAATATATGTAGCAACTGTTTGGAATATTGGGATTATTTCCTCATACTCCAATGGATATTCACTTAGTATAAAAGTCTTTATAATTTGATGCAATTTGTATTGATTTTCTTTTTGAGTTAACCACCCTCTATCTACCAATTTTTGTAATTCAACTTTTTTGATATTTAAGAGTTTGGAAAATATTTCAAAATCTATCTCAATAGATGGGAAAATAGCTAGTTTTTGTAAAAGTATTTTTAACTCTTGATTCGTCTCTTTTTCAAATTGGGCATTAAATCTTTTGTGTAAATGCTCTTGAAAAGTTTTATCATCTTTAGAATCAATCTTAACCAAAGTATTGTTTTTTATCTCTTCCCTTAGCTCAGCAAGAGTCAAATACTCTCTTTGTAAAGATTTTGCAGTTAGATTGATAAATAAAGGATGATTATCCAAATAGTCCAATATATCTTCAATATTTTCATCTGTATCATAGATGCTTACAAAAAGTTTTTGTGCATCTTCTTTGGTCAATGTTTCAAGATTTAGTTGATGTTTTGTATCGATATCTTTTAGTCGTGTTGTAAAAAGTAAATCAAAATTGGTATTTAACACTTTGATTTTCTCAAAATCTTCTCGATTTTCTAGGTTATCAATTAAGAATAAATTTTTTGTAGGAAACTCTTGAAGTCTTCTTACAATAGCTTCAAAACTATCTAATTGAAATTTTTCTTTAAATTTGATGATAAATGCCTCTTCTATAGATATTTCAGATGATAACTCTATAAAGGCAATTTTTTTATACTCATCTTTGTGTTTATGAAAATATTCATAAGAAAGCTCACTTTTACCAACACCACCTATCCCATTGACTATATAGATAAGATTATTAGCTGTAAGATTCTTTTCAATCTCTTCTAACTCATTTTTTCTACCTATAAAATCTGGATTTATTGGTGGTAAAATAGTAAGATTTCTTTCTTCTTGCTGTTGTTCTTCAGTTTTACTAACTTTTTTTTCTTTGATTTTTTTATATTCAAATAATGGATTCCAAGGATATGCTTTTCCCTCTACTTCATTGTTTTCACCATTTGCCCAAATAATAGGTAATGTATTGTTCGGGCATTGATGGGAGTATGCAATTAACAGTGCAGAATCTTTGTATCCTAAAATACCTTTAGAATATACATCTCCTCCCAACTTTTTTAAAAGTTCTATATCCGAAGATGTTAAACTATTTTCATCTTGATATTTATAAATATTTTTTGTTGATTGGAAACTAGGTTGAATTAATGCGATATTTGGAAACTCATTTTGAAATCTTTCTATTGCAGTATTTGTCATAGTGATACTTATAATTGCACAATTTTCTTCTTTGATTTTAAGTACAATCTCTTTAAACTCAGTTACAAATTGATTTCCAGTACCATGAGTATCATTGAAAAATATAAAGAAATTATTTTTATTAGTTATTACATCATCTTTTAGCTCTGACTTTCTAGATATATTTGATTCTGATAACCCCCAATTTTTAGCTATATCATAAATAAAACGATTTGAACTATCATCGTGTCTATTTGAACTGACTAAAACTATATTATTACGATTCAATTTGAACATCGCTTGTTCAATTTGTTTTTTATAGATTTTTATAGCATCAATTGATTTTTTATTTGTACGATAGTCTATTAAAAAAAATATTTTTAGTGCAAGTTTATATTGCTCTTCATTAGAAAAGTTTGAGAACCAATCTACAACTATTTGTGTAGTAAGTTCACATTCTTTAATTTTATCAACTATTTTTTCTAAAGTAATTTTGTCTTGTTGAGATATCCACGGATGTGAAGATAAAATATCAGACATTATTCTTCAATCCGTTATACATTAAACATTCTGTGCAATCAACACATCTTCAAGCATCTTATCCAAGTCACCATCGAGTATCCCATCGACATTGCTATACCCTATCCCGCTTCTTGTGTCTTTTATCTGTTGGTATGGTTGCATTACATAACTTCTGATTTGATGTCCCCAACCATTTTCACTTTTTGGTGTTCCATTTTTTTCAGCTATTTGATTTGCCAATTCAAGTTCATACAATTTACTTTTTAACATCTTCATAGCACTTGCTTTATTTTTATGTTGGCTTCTATCATTTTGACATTGCACTACGATATTTGTTTTGATATGGGTGATTCGTATCGCACTTTCTGTTTTATTGACATGTTGTCCACCAGCTCCACTTGAACGGTAAGTGTCAATTCTAATATCTTTATCCTCAATCACAATATCGATATCATCATCCACTTCAGGGGAAACAATCACCGATGTAAACGAGGTGTGACGTTTTGCATTTGAGTCAAATGGAGAGATTCTTACAAGTCTATGAACACCAGTTTCAACTTTGAGATATCCGTAAGCATTGATTCCACTTACGATAAAACTCACATCTTTTATCCCAGCTTCATCTCCTGATTGGTAGTCAAGAATCTCCACTTTAAACCCTTTTCGCTCAGCCCAACGAAGATACATACGATAAAGCATATTTGCCCAGTCACAACTTTCAGTTCCACCAGCTCCAGGGTGGATAGTCACAATCGCATTGTTCCCATCCTCTTTTCCACTAAGCATCACTTCGATTTCAGTTTGTTTGATAATCTCCTCTAGGTCACTTGCTTCTTCAAAAAGTAACTCAATCGTCTCATCATCTTTGCTTTCAACTGCCATCTCATAAAGCTCATTTGCATCTTGTATCGCTTTATTAGCTTTTAAAAACTTCGCTTTTCGCCCTAATAATCTATTTTTTTCTTGCCCAAGTTTGGTTGCATTTTCGATATTTTCCCAAAAATTTGGTTCTTGTTCAAGAACAACTATCTCTTCAAGCCTTTTTTCTATTTCATCTGGCTTCAAGATTGACTCTATATTTTGTATTTTTTTATTTAAAACTTTTAAAAGTTCTGTGTATTCGTAATTATCCATAAGGTAGATTATACTAAAAGTGTTATGAAACTTTTATTTTTTATTGTTTGAGTTGATTAATCCTATCAATGCTATACTACTTACTTCACAGAAAAGAAGGAGATAAATGAAATTATATATTGATGGTGATGCATTACCAAATATGCTAAAACCTATCTTATTAAAAGCTATACAAAAATTGCAATTAGAAACTATTGTGATATCTAATAAAAGAATATCAATAGGTGAAGGAAAATCTATCACATATATCATAGTTGAAGTAGGTGCTAACGAAGCTGATAACCATATTGTTGAGATGTTAGATGAAAATGATTTAGTTATAACAGCAGATATTCCGCTAGCAGATAGAGTCATATCTAAAAATGCTCATGCGATAGATCATAGGGGAGAAACATACACAAAAGATAATATCAAACAGTATCTAGCGATAAGAAATCTGATGGAGAAGATAAGAGATAGTGGAGAGATTACTAAAGGTCCAAAACCATTTTCCACCAAAGATGCCCAATATTTTGCTAACTCTTTAAATAAATTTTTACAAGGGATAAAAACAAGATAGTTTATCAAATTTCAAAGTTAGAGGAAGAAAATCTTCTTATTTTTTCAATACACTTACCTTTCGCTCGTATCGCTCAATCATCGTTTCATTTCCCAAAAGTCCCCCTTGATGGATATACAAAACTTCACCATCTTGAAAAATTTCAAGGTGTTCTTGTACTGTACTCCAACCAATTGGGTCATAGAGTAAATCAAACTCTATATGTGTACTCTTTTTTATCTCATTCCACAAAATAAAATGTTCGCTGTAGAGTTTTCCGAAATGATACTTTTTTTTAGGATTTAAAATCGTTGGATATTTTGAACTATCTTTCTCCAAGAGTGAAAACTGATACAATAAATATTCACTATCTCCAACACAAGGAGTTGTAAAGACAACATCATCTAAAAACTTCTGTAAAAATAAAGCCGTTGTCCCTGTTCCACTTGGGAGGAAAATTTTGAGATTTTGGATATTATTTTCTTTTTTCCACTCTTTTATCTCATTTGCTAATTGTTCTATCCCAAAACTAGCTTCCCTTACAGCACCTCCCTCTTCTATAAAAAGTTCATTTTCTTTTGGTTCATATTTTGTCATTTTGAAATCTTCATCAACTATAAGCTCCATCCCATTTAGTAAAGCATATTTGTAGTTTCCATTTGGATGCTCTTCTAAAAAAGATGGGAGATGATTGATAAAATATTTAAATTTCCAGTTTTTGATTTTTGCCAAAACTGATAGGCTATACATTGCATTTGATTGATTTGAGCCAAAACTAACAACTGTATCAATATTTGGGAAATCGTTTTCTAAAAAATAGTGAAATTTTCGAGCTTTGTTTCCACTAAAATCTTTATGCAGTAAATCATCCCTTTTTATGTAGATGTTTCGATTAAAAAGTGTTATTTGTTCGATTGGAGAGTTTGTAAGTGTCATTTGTTATCCAGTAATTTTTACCAAATTTTATAAATAAAAAAAGGCAAGTAAAAATACTTGCCTTTTTTATGAAAATTCAAAGTGATTAGTTTCTTAATTCTTTGATTTTTGCTGCTTTACCTTTTAATGCTCTTAAGAAATGCAATTTAGCTCTTCTTACTCTTCCTCTTCTTAAAACCTCAATTGATTTTAAGCTATCAGAATATAATGGGAAAATTCTCTCAACACCAACACTGTTAGCACCGATTTTTCTTATAGTAAATGTATTAGATACACCTTCCCCTCTAAGTGCGATTACAATTCCTTCAAAAAACTGAATTCTTGTTTTTGCACCCTCTTTAATTTCAACACCAAGTTTTAAAGTGTCTCCAGCTTTAAATTGTGGTATTACTTTACCTGCCATCTGAGCTGCTTCAAAAGCTGCTATATATTTATTTTTCATTTTTTCCCTTTATTTCGGGGGTACCATGGTAAGTGGCAGTGCCCCATTTTATGGTCTATAGTACTTAGTTTTGCACATAGACATCTTGTTTTTTAAGCCTCGGATTTTATCGTGATTACCCTTTAACAATTCTGAAGGAACCTTTAAATTTCTAAAATTTATCGGTTTTGTAAAAGATGGTGCTTCTAGGAGTGTTTTTTTATTTGTTGCTAAGTCATTATAACTCTCATCACTTAATGAATCTATATTTCCCAAAACCCCTTTAACATTTCGACTTATCGCATCCGCCATCACCATTGATGGCAACTCTCCACCTGTAAGTATATAGTCCCCAATACTAAAAACTTCATTTGCATAAGTTTCAATTACCCTCTCATCAATCCCTTCATATCGACCACTCACTAAAACAATATTTTTTTTAGAAGCAAGTCGTATCGCATCATTTTGATTGAAAGGTTTTGCTGATGCTAGGGGAAATATCACATAAGCATCTTTGTGTTTCTCTTTGATAGCATCAAGGGTATCAAAAAGTGGTTGAGGAAACATAAGCTGTCCAGCGCCACCACCACAAAGTGAATCATCAACTTTTTTGTGTTTGTCTTGTGAAAAATCTCTTGGATTATAAAAATCAACCGAGATAAAACCTTCATTGATTGCTTTTTTTAAAATCGAATCTTGAAAATAAAACTCTATAAGATTGGAAAATAAAGTAACAAAAGTAAAATTCATTCTTAGCCTTAATTATTCTAAATTAAAATATATCCATAATGTTCTATTTTAATTTGGTATTTGATACAATTTACGAATGATAACATTAAAAAATATAATAGAAGCAAAAAATAGATTAGATGGGGTTGTTTACAATACTCCATTGGCATATGCCCCAACATTAAGTAAAGAGTTAAATGCAAATATATACTTAAAAAAAGAGAATTTGCAACTCACAGGAAGCTTTAAAATTCGAGGTGCATTTAATAAAATTTCTCTTTTAACTGATGCTGAAAAAAAAGCAGGAGTAGTAGCTGCAAGTGCAGGAAATCATGCACAAGGGATGGCATTTAGTGCAAAACATTACAATATTGATGCAACAATTGTGATGCCTGAAGCGACACCACTTACAAAAATTAGTGGTGTTAAGGCGTATGGTGCGGAGGTTATTTTGCACGGAAGTAACTATGATGAAGCATATTCATTTGCTACAGAATTTGCAAAAACAAATAATAAAACTTTTGTTCATCCATTTGCAGACGATGATGTAATTGCCGGTCAAGGAACTGTATTTTTAGAAATTTTTGAAGAGTTACAAGATATTGATATGATAGTCATCCCTATTGGTGGTGGTGGACTTATAAGTGGAATTGCAAGTGCAGTTAAACAACTCAAACCATCTATTAAAATTGTTGGTGTTGTAGCAAGTGGTGCTTCAGCTATGAATACATCTTATAAAGCTAAAACTCCAATAGATAATCTAACAGTCAAAACAATAGCTGATGGAATAGCCGTAAGAGATGTAACACCAAAAATGTTAGATTATGTTTTAGAACTTGTAGATGAGATAGTTGAAGTTGAAGATCAAGAGATTGCTAGTGCTATCTTATTTTTACTTGAAAGACAAAAAATAGTTGTTGAAGGTGCTGGTGCAGTTGGACTTGCTGCTATTATGCACAATAAATTAAATATTGAAAATAAAACTATTGTACTCCCTTTAAGTGGTGGAAATATCGATGTTACAATGCTTTCAGTTATAATAGAAAAAGGGCTACTCCAATCAAATAGAAAAATGAATATGATAGTAACTCTCGTCGATAAACCGGGAAGTTTGATGAGACTTACTGAAATTTTTAAAGAAGTTTATGCAAATATTGTTATGATTGATTATGATAGAAACTCTGTTCAGCTTGATTTTGGTGAAGCAAACGTAACTATTGGTCTTGAAACTAAAGGTTTAGAACACAAAGAGTTGATAAAATCAAAATTAAAAGAAAATGGCTATAGATTTAAGGAGATATAATGAAAGTTAGCATTTATGCTTTAGAAAAACTACTCAAAGAGTATGAAAGTAACATAGCAAATGCTAGCAAACAACTTAAAGATTTGGATGCTGGGAAAATTACACTCTCTCCACTAAAAATAGCTTCAGTTGAGAATACTTTAGAATTTTCAACTGCTGAATATGAAAAATACAAAGCTATTTATGATGCCATACCAGAAAAAGAAAAAGAGGATTTTAAAAACCTACTAGCTGTTCAAGAACTTTTGGCAAAAGAATCTTATTATAAATTACAAAAAATAAGACTAAAAAGAGATAAAAATATCAAAAGAAATCAACGACTTGAAGCTATGATGATTCTAGATGAACTTCCTGAAGATGTTCATTTTGAAGATGCACAACTTATTGAAGTTACGAATATTATTATCAAATATAATGCTAGAGAAAGTGTAGAATTAGTAGCAGAGTTAGGTGTTATTAGAGAAGAATTTGATAAAAGACTTGAAGCATTAAAAGATAAAGAAGATTTAAAACATTTTAATTTTTTAGATACTTATATCCCTATTATTATCTTACATTTTTCTTCACTAGTTAAAAGTATTGAAGAGACTATCATCCTTTATAATGAAAAAGCATCCGCAACACAAGGGGAAAAAGAGGCAACTCCTCTTATCGTTTTTAATGGTTTTCCAAAGTATGAAGATTGGTGGTTTGAAGAGTTATTCCAAAATCATCAAGCATATTTTGCACTTTATTTATGGAAAGATAGTATCAAAAAAATTTGTATCACAGAGCAACAACAAGAACTTTGGGAAAAAATATTTTCAAACTGGTTAATGATCAAGAAAATACTCAATTCTAAAGATGAAAATGCATATGATTACAATTTTATTTTTGATGATATGCTCAAAAAATATTCAAAAATAGAAGAGCAACTCGATACTATTGCAATCGAAGCAAATGAGAAACAACTTCTCATTGAGATGAAAAAAACTGATTTTACAAAAAATTTGCTAGAGCATGAGAGCACCACAATCTATCAAAAATGGAAAAAAAGTCAAGTCAAATAATTAGATTTTTATAAAAATTTAATTATAATGGCGAATTATTAAACAAAAAAAGGATAATTATGGAAGAAAGATTGTTTACTTTTCTAGGTGCATTTGGTCATAACCAAGAATGGATGGTGTTATCTCACCTTGCTTTGACTGTGTTTGTGGTTTTATTATTGGCTAGAGCAGCGACTAAAAAAATTCAATTAGTACCAACGGGTACACAAAATGTTATGGAAGCTTACTTACAAGGTGTTGTTTCTATTGGTAGTGATTCTATGGGTGAAAAAAATGCTAAAATTTTTATGCCACTTATAGCAACTCTAGGTCTTATAATATTTGTTTCAAATATGATGGGAATCATCCCTGGATTTGAATCTGTTACAGGTAATATTAACTTTACTTTATCTTTAGCTATTTTGGTATTTTGTTACTATAACTATCTTGGATTTAAAGAAAATGGTGCTGGAAAATATCTTGGACATATGATGGGACCTGTTCCTGCGTTAGCGCCACTTATGTTTCCTATTGAAGTTATTTCACATTTTTCAAGAATAGTTTCTCTTGCATTCCGACTTTTTGGTTCAATCAAAGGTGATGATATGTTCTTAATGGTTCTTTTAATGCTTGTGCCTTGGATTGCTCCATTACCAGGATATTTCTTCTTGTTTGCGTTTGGAATTCTTCAAGCGTTTATTTTTATGATACTTACTTATGTTTACATCTCTGGTTCAGTGATGATGCACGAGGAAGACAACCACTAATTGCAATATTAAGTGGAATAAAAAGGGCTTCTGTAAAAAGAAGCCCTTTTTTTATGGCTAATTTTGGATAACTCTAGGTAAAATAATCTTATGAAATCATATTTAATAACTGATCCAAAATACTATTCAAGTGATATAAAAATCTTTGAAACTACACTTACTAAAACTTTAAAAAAACATCTCCCTTCGATAGTTTGCTTTAGAGATAAAGAATCACAAAATACAGAAGAACTCATCAAAACTTTCGTGAAAGTTTGTAAAAAAGAAAATATTGAAGATATTTTTATAAATAGCTATATTGTACTTGCTTTAAAACACAAAGTAAAAGGTGTCCATCTCACTTCAACTCAATTTGATGAAATAAAATACGCAAAAGAAAATGGTTTAGAAGTCGTGATAAGTTGCCATAATGAGGAAGATATAAAACAAGCTATAGAGGAAAAAGCAGACTTTATAACATACTCTCCAATCTATTCTACTCCAAATAAAGGGGAGCCAAAAGGATTAGCAAAGTTACAAGAGGTTGTAAAAAAATATCCTATAAAAGTTATCGCACTTGGTGGGATTATTACAGAAGAACAGATAGAAGAATTAGAAAAAACAGGTGTTTATGGATTTGCTTCCATACGATATTTTGTATAGAAGATTTAACTACGATACGCAGAGATTTTAAAATTTACTTTGTGTAAATGAAAAATCTCTAACGAAGAAATAACGGTGAAATATAGCTTTTTTTATTCTTCGATTCTTATCATTGCAGGTTCTGATAGCACAAGGTTCTCTGTTTGAAGTGTTAAAAGAGCCTCTTTGATATCTTTTTCATTGCATAAATGAGTTGAAAGTAAAAGATTTGCTCGTTTCTCATCAATTGGCTTTTGAACCATATTTTTGATAGAGATATTTTGATTTCCTAAGATTGTAGCAACTTTTGCTAACACTCCACTCTTATCTTCAACTTGAAGTCTAAGATAATATCTTGTCTCAATATCCCCTTTTTGTGCTAGTTTTAACCCACCCTCTAATGGTGTTTTAAACCCAAGCATAGGTGAACCCTTCCCTTTTCTAGCGATATCGATTAGGTTTGCTATGACAGCACTTGCAGTCGCATCACCACCAGCACCAGGTCCAATGTAAAGCGTTTCCCCTACTTTATCCCCAAGGACACTAATCCCATTCATCACACCATCCACTTTTGCAATCATATCAACCGTACTAATAAGTGCAGGATGAACTCTAAGTTCTACTTCATTGTTTTTATTGATTTGAGCGATTGTAAGTAGTTTGATTGAAAATCCAAACTCTTTAGCAAAATAGATATCTTCAGTTGATATATTTTGAATCCCTTCGATTAAAATATCTTCAGGCTTCACATCTATCCCATAAGCGATACTTGCTAATATGAGAAGTTTATGCGCAGCATCATACCCACCAACATCAAAAGTTGGATCAGCTTCAGCATATCCAAGCTCTTGCGCCTCTTTTAATACATCTTCGTACGCTACACCCTCTTTTATCATTTTTGTAAGCATATAGTTGCAAGTACCATTTAAAATACCCCAAATAGAGATGATATGATTTGCACTTAAACCATCCCTTAAAGCACTAATAATTGGAATCCCACCAGCAACACTCGCTTCAAATTCAAAAGCATTTTCCCCTGCTAATTCTTGAAGTTCATATCTATGGTATGCCAAAAGTGCTTTGTTTGCAGTTACAACTGATTTTCCATTTTTAAGGGCTTTTTTTACAACTTCGTAAGCCTTATCAACTCCACCCATAAGTTCAACAACTATATCAATCGTTGGGTCATCAAGTACCTCATCAACATTTGTAGTGAGTTTAATAGAAACATCTCTTTTTTTGTTTATATCACTTACAACCCCAATAGTAGGAACAAGTTCAACCCCAGCACGAGCTGTTATAATATCTTTATTTGCCTCAAGTATTTGACATACACTTTGCCCTACAATTCCAACACCAACTATCCCTATTTTTAACATTATGCTAACCTTACTTTTAGTAGTTCATTTATTTTTTGTGGATTTGCTGCACCTTTAGAAGCTTTCATCGTTTGCCCTACGAAAAATGCGAACATTTTTTCTTTTCCACCTCTGTACTCTTCAACTTTATCCATATTTGCAGCCAAAATCTCATCTATCATAGCCAAAATTGCACCATCATCACTTACTTGTTTTAGTCCAAGTTTTTCGATAACCGCATCAACAGTTTCATCATTTTCCATCAAATAATCAAGCACCTCTTTTGCAGCTTTTCCACTAATTGTACCATCTTCGATTCTTTTTACGATAGTCCCTAAAGTCTTAGCACTTACTGGTGAAGTTGTAACATTCATCCCCTCACTAAATCTTCCTTGGAGTTCAACTGTAAGCCAAGTTGTAGCAGCTTTTCCACTGATTCCAACAGAGAGCATCTCTTCAAAATAAGCTGCCATCTCTTTTGTGCTACAAATAACCCCAGCATCATACACAGGGATTCCAAACTCTTTTACGAGTCTCTCTTTTTTAGCATCTGGAAGTTCTGGAATTTGACTAAATTCAGCAATCATCTCATCAGTTACGATAACTGGTAAAAGGTCTGGATCTGGAAAATATCTATAATCAGCTGCATCCTCTTTCCCTCTCATACTTCTAGTTTCTCCAGTTGCTACATCAAAAAGTCTTGTCTCTTGAACAACCTCTTTTTCATACAC
>JAQUAG010000039.1 GCA_028687375.1 Arcobacteraceae bacterium
TGAGCTGGTAGATAAAAATCTTTTGGTTTTAAAATTCCTAGTATATCTTCTATAACCTCTGGGCTAAAAAAAATCGAGCTTAAAACCGCTCTTTCTATATTTATCGCATAAATATTATCCATCAATTTCCTTCTTTTGTTGTATTGTTTTCATTCTCTTTTGCTTTATCCATAAATGGCATAAATGGAACAGATATCGTTCGTTTTATCATATTTACGACACCCTCTGCTGCATTTGAAATAGCATGGGTAGTAAAGTCTTGTTTTTCAAATGTTCCATTGATATCTACATTTGTTACAAAATTTCCATCATCTCCAGTTATAATATATCCTACAAGTGGGATGTGATTGAAAAATTTAGAGTAATCTTTCAAAAATATCACATCAAGACCAGCTTCTAACTTTTGATTTGCAATATCCACATACCCTTTTCCTTTAAAATCCATCATCTTACTTCTTGTATAAAAAGAGGGAAGTGTTAACATCTTTGTATCATATAAATAATCAAATTTTACATGCCCATTTCTTACAGGATAGCTAGTCATATCAAAGTTTGTCTCACCCATTCTAAAAAGTGTAGGCAGTGCTAAAATTGGTGTGATTATAGCAGGTGTTGTATTTATAAAAGAGATAAGGTTATTTAAAATTCTCACATTTTTCACTGTTGTATCTCGAACATACACACCACCATAAAGATTTGTTTTATTTCCATCGACACTGATAGAGAATAACCCTTTGTCAAAGATATCTTTCTTCAAGAAGTTTTCGATAAACCGCTCGCTTAAATCAGTTGCTCTAAGGATTAAAATATCTCCATCTTTTTTAAATTTTATCGTGCTATTTTCATCTTGTGGCAAATAGTTTAGATCGATATGTTGTTTGTTTGTATTTGCGAAAATTGAAGTTGCATTGATATCGTATTTATCAACTGTTACTTTTGTATTAAACATCTTAAGTGCTATTTTTGGTAAATCTTTGCTTGTTTGATTTACATCTGTGCTATTTTTATCTTTTTGATTTTTGGTATCTCCTTGTGTAAAAAGAGTACTATTAATATCAACACCTAAATCATTGATGATAATATCAGCACTTTTAAAATCATCTTTACTTGTAAGATATAAACTACCCTCTTTTAATTTTTTATTTTTTATATAGTTTACTTTCTCTAACAAATTATTCAATTTTCCAACAAAAAGCTCTTGGTTGTTTTTTTTGTCTTTTGTAAAAGTGAGGAGGTATTTAGGGATAGTTGCTTTTATCCCATTTTTGAAATCTACACTATATGGCAAAAATTCATCTTTTAAATCAAGATATTTATCAAATTTGAAAGCTTTTACTAAAAGTGTCCCTTTTGAGAGATTTGAATCTAAATTTGTAGTATTTGTAAGATAAAGAGTGGTATTTCCCTCTAGATAATTTGTTTTAAGATTGACTGTGTTATTTGAAAATAGAATATCCAAGCTATCCAAAACAGTTTTCTTATCTTGTATAGTTGCTGTTACATCACCTAATATGTGAGCTTTAAGTGGCTTATGTTCCACTTCATAATTTAAAGTTTGATTTTTAAGTTTTACCATATTTTCATATTGAAAATCAGTTATAAAAAGAGTTCCTTTTGAAACATCTTTATTTAAAAAAGTTTCATCATGTAGAGTTACCCTATTTTGATTTTCTTTAATATTTGTATCTATTATTGCTTTTTCTTCATTGTTTTCATATCTTGCTACCAGATTATCAAATTTTATTTTTTTATCTTTTTTATTCTCTTTATCTTTAAGTAATAACTCAATATCTCCAGTAATTTTTGCAATCAATGGAGTGTGTTCTACAATGTAATTAAAAGTTTGATTTTCTAATTTTGCCTTATCTTCATATTGAAAACTATTCACTAAAAGAGTTCCTTTAGAGATATTTTTATCTAAAGAAGTAACATTATGTAGCGTGAGTATATTTTGATTTTCTTTAATATTTGTATCTAGTACCGCTTCATTTTTTTCATATCTAGCTACTAAATTATCAAATTGAATCTTTTTATCTTTTTTATTCTCTTTGTCTTTAAGTAAAAGCTCGATATCTCCACTAATTTTTGCAATAAGAGGAGTATGTTCCACTGTATAATTTACTGTTTGATTTTCTAATCTCATCTTATCTTCATATTGAAAATTAGCTATAAAAAGAGTTCCCTTTGAGATATTTTTATCTAAAGATGTGACATTATTAAGGGTAAATAAACTAGATTCTTGGGATATATTACTTTGTAAAGTTGCAATTTTATTTTTATAACCAAGTGTGAAGTTTTGAAACTCTACGCGTTTTGTTTTATTTTTTTCAACTCCAATATCAATTCCAAAATCACCATTTATAAGAACATTGAGTGGTTTATGCTCAATTGAAAATGAAACCTTTTGATTATCAATCTTCCCTTTATCTTCAAATTGAAGATGGTTCATATAAAGTTCACCATTTGTTGTTTGATTTTTTAGATTTGTATCCCCAACAACTGTTACAAAATTTGCTTTTGTATCTTTGATATCTACAGCATATGCTAAAATTTTATTTTTAAGTCTAGCACTTAGATTTTCAATAGTTGCTAGTGTTGTATCTTTTTGATTGATATTATTTTGTTTTGAAGAAACTTCTACCATTTTATCGTGATAATCGACATAAAGATTATCAGAATGAAAAGTATAATCATCAAAAATAACTTTATTATTTACTAACTCTACATGGACTGTAACTTTTGTTTTTGAATTTGGATTTGGTGGAGTTTGCTTCACATTGAGATGATTATCTCCAATTGTAACTACACCATTTTTCACTTTTGCATCAGCTATGATAACAGTCCCTTTATCTTTACTAAAAGGGATATCAATTGTCACAATCGTATGAGTATCCCCGCCTACTTGCTTCAGTGGTAAATCTACTTCATAATTTCCAAGCACCTTTAAAACTCTTATATCTAACATATTATAGATATCCAAATAAACTTTTAAAACACCTCCATTTGCCATATCAACAATATCAATGTGTGAGTTATCAAGAGGTACACCATCTAAAGTTGGTTTTGAAAATCGTACATTTATATCATCTTTAAATTGAAGAAAAAGTTTATCCGCAAGGACAGGGGAAAGATTTTGATCAAATACCACATAAGCTTTGTCAATAACTAAATCATTCTTCGTTTTATGGTAAAGATTTATCAACTCATCATAAGTTAAAGAGATATCCCCATGAAAGTTCATCTGAAGATTATGATAATAAAAATTTTTTATATTTATTTGAAAGTTTTCCCCATTTTTTGCCAGAGTTACATTACAATCCAATCTCTTTCCACTATAATCCAAGTCGGCTATTTGCACAAAGAGTTTTTTATCATATTTTAAATACAATTGCGAAATATTAACGCCACCAAAAGAAAGATTATTCAATTTGATACCATTTTTAAAAGCAAAGATTAGCACCATTAGGGAAGATATAAGAAACACAGCTAAAAAAGTAATAATTTTAAATACAATAGATTTTATTCTTGTAGTGTTTATAACCATTTTATTTTATTTAACCTTGCCAATAGAATCAAAAAGAGTTGTTTTTATCCCAAAAGGTTCAACTTCTAATGCACTATCTTACCTAAATCAAAATGGATATAGCCTTAATTTTATAGATAGAGTTTCCCTCCTCTTTATAGGCTATCCACAAAGTGGTTGGATGGATATGGGGCTTAAATCAGATGTTACAAAAATGACAAAACTTGATTTTTTATACAAAATAACTACTTCAAAAGCTGCACTTGCAACAGTCACACTTGTACCTGGAGAGACTTATTATTTCTTTTTAAATGAGCTTGCAGATAAACTTAAACTTCCAAGGGAAGAGTTATTTAAAATTTATAAGGAACTTGCATATAAAAAAGATGGAAATATCATCTCACAAACTTACAATCTTCCAATAGGGATGAATCCAAGAGATTTGCTTCTTTACCTTTTTCAATATACACAAGAGGAGTACCAAAAGTACAGTACAAAAATATTTGGTGGATACAATAAAGAGGTATGGTATAAATATATCATTTTAGCTTCTGTTATCCAAAAAGAATCAGGTTCAAAAGAGGAGATGACACAAGTTTCTGGTGTAATTTACAACAGACTTGCTCAAAAAATGAAACTTCAAATGGATGGTACTTTAAATTATGGAGAGTTTTCTCACACAAAAGTAACTCCAACTATGATAGCAAATGATGAAACCTCTTACAACACCTATAAGTTTAGTGGAATTCCTAGCGATCCTGTTTGTGCTGTTGAATTTGAAGCTATTAAAGCTGCAATATTTCCAGCAAAAAATAGCTACTTGTTTTTTATGAAAAAAGCTGAAGGTGGTGGACACTCTTTTGCTTCTAATTTTGATGCACACAAATCAAATATTCAAGCTGCGATTGTTGGTAAAGAGAAGATTGCTTCAAAAGAAGAAAAAATAATTGAGAAAAAAGAGTTAGTAGTTGAAAAACCAAAAACAATCCCATCTCAAATCAAACAAGACAGCACTTCAAAAACAGTACAAAAACCTAAAGAAAAAGTAGTTAAAAAAGTAAAAGAATCCCCTAAAACAAAAGAACCATCAAAGCAGTCAAAAGCAAAAGAGATAAAACCAAAAGAGCCTAATACAAAGAAATCTACTGAAAAAGTGAAATCAAAAGTAGATAAAAATGATAAAAAAGTTTACGATAAGTTACACAATGAAAAACAAAAAAAAGAGCAACAAAAACAAAAAACCTCAAAAGAACTATGGAAAAACATCTAGTTTATCGACATTCCTAAGAAACAACCTTCTCTTTCATAACTCTTATGTATCAAAATGAAACACTACAAATAAATATTTTCTTTTTTTTGTTACTTTTTAATAGCTAAATAGTTTTTAATGTTAGAATACAAATACATAAAAACACAAAAAAAGGAAAATTTAAAATGTCAGCAAAAATAATTTGGTCAAAAATAGATGAGGCTCCAGCTCTTGCAACTTACTCACTTTTACCTATCGTAAAAGCATTTGTAAAAGATGCAAATGTAGATGTGGAGTTAAGTGATATTTCACTTTCAGGAAGAGTAATCGCTACATTTTCTGATAGATTAAAACCAGAACAACAACAATCTGATGCTCTTGCAGCCCTTGGAGAATTAGTTCAAAATCCAGATTGTAATATTATTAAATTACCAAATATTTCAGCTTCAATTCCACAATTGAAAGCTTGTATCGCAGAACTTCAATCTCAAGGTTATGATGTACCAACATACCCAGAAGATGCACAAACAGATGAAGAAAAAGCGATTAAAGAAAAATATTCAACTTGTTTAGGTTCAGCTGTTAATCCAGTTCTTAGAGAAGGAAATTCAGATAGAAGAGCAGCAGTTGCTGTTAAAAACTTTGCTAAAAAGAACCCACATAAATTAAGAGCATTTAGTGAAAATTCAAAAGCTTGTGTAGCTCATATGACTGGAGATGATTTCTATGAAAATGAACAATCAGTTATCAAAGCTGGTAACGGAGCAGTTACAATTAACTTAAATGGTAAACTTTTAAAAGAGATTAAAGCTATTGATGGTGAAATTTTAGATGGTACATTTATGAGTGCAAAAGCATTAAGAGCATTTTTTCAAAAAACTCTAGATGACGCTAAAGCAAACGATATTCTTTGGTCATTACACTTAAAAGCTACTATGATGAAAATCTCTGATCCAATTATGTTTGGACATGCTGTTGAAGTATTCTTCAAAGATGTATTTGCTAAATATGGAGCTGAGTTTAAAGAGATTGGTTATAGTGCAAATCTTGGACTTGGGGATTTATATAAAAAATTAGAAAAATTACCAGCAGATAAAAAAGCTGAAATTGAAGCTGCTTTAATGGCTGTATATGAAACTCAACCAAATATGGCAATGGTTGATAGTGATAAAGGTATCACAAATTTACACGCTTCAAATGACATCATCATTGATGCTTCTATGCCAGTAGTTGTAAGAGACGGTGGTAAAATGTGGAATAGTGCTGGAAAAGTGCAAGAGTGTGTTTCTGTTATTCCTGATAGAACTTATGCAACTTTCTACAAAGAGATCGTTGATGATTGTGTAGCAAATGGTCAATTTGATGTAACAACTATGGGTAATGTTGCAAATGTTGGTTTAATGGCACAAAAAGCTGAAGAATATGGTTCACATCCTACAACTTTTGAAATAGCTGAAGATGGTGTAGTTGAAGTTAAAGATGAAAATGGAACTGTTTTAATGTCACATAATGTTGAAGCTGGTGATATTTGGAGAATGTCTAGAACTAAAGATGCTGCTATTAAAGACTGGGTTAAATTATCACATGAAAGAGGGATGATTACTGGTGAACCTGTAGTATTTTGGTTAGATAGTTTTAGACCACATGATGCAAATTTAATTAAAAAACTTATGACATATTTACCAGCACATTTAGAAAAATCTGCTATCAATTATGAAATATTAGCTCCAAAACAAGCTATGAAATATTCTTTAAGAAGAGTAAGAGCTGGACTTGACACGATTAGTGCAACTGGAAATGTTTTAAGAGATTATTTAACAGACCTTTTCCCAATTTTAGAGCTTGGAACAAGTGCTAAAATGCTTTCAATCGTGCCACAACTTGCTGGTGGAGGATTATTTGAAACAGGTGCAGGTGGTTCAGCGCCTAAACATGTTGAGCAATTTGTAAATGAAGGACATTTAAGATGGGATTCATTAGGTGAGTTTTTAGCATTAGCTGAGTCTTTAAGATTTATTGCTCAAAAACACAATTCAAAAGAACTTGAAGCTGTAACTGAAGCTCTTGATGTTGCAAATGCTGGATATCTTGATAACAATAAAGCTCCAGGGAGAAGTGCAGGAGAGCCTGATAATAAAGCTTCACATTTCTTTGTAGCGCAATACTGGGCAAATGCATTAGCTAGCCAAACAAAAGCACCATCAATTGCAGCTAAATTTGCTCCAGTTGCAAAAGCTTTAGTTGACAATGAAGCAAAAATTATGGAAGAGTTAATGGCTGTAGAGGGTAAAGCACAAGATATTGGTGGATACTACCATCCAAATGATGAAAAAACATCTGCTGCTATGAGACCATCTGCTACATTAAATAATATTATCAATAATATTTAATTAAGAGATATTAACAAAAGTTATAAGAAGTTTTATCTCTTCTTGTAACTTTTTGTAGTTTTTAGGTTAAAACAATTAAGGATTCAAGGGGATTGCTTCAATCTTTAATCGTTTTAATATATAATCAAAAAAATTGTTTTGATTTACGTTAAAATAAAAAGTCTAAAGGAGAAATTATGAGAGGTAAAAGAGTAGGAATAGTTGGAATTGGAAATGTAGGTTCAACTTGCGCATATATTTTAGCAATGAATGGCGGATGTCATGAAGTAATTTTGAGATCAAGTAGCAACCCAACAAAGGCAAAAGGTTTAGCTCTTGATATGTCTCAAGCAGTTCAAGCAGCTAGAAAACACACTGTTGTAAAACATGCTGAAAAACCTGAAGATTTAACTGATTGTGATGTTGTAGTTATTGCAGCGGGAAGCCCAAGATTACCTGGGATGAATAGAGACGATTTACTTATTAAAAATGCTGAAATTATGAGAACAGTTATGGCAGATATAGTTAAATATTCTCCAAATGCAATTATCATCCCTGTTTCAAATCCACTTGATGCGATGGTATATGTAGCACTTAAAGAATCTGGTTGGCCAAGAAATAGAGTTTTAGGGATGGCTGGTATTTTAGATAGTGCTAGAATGGCTCATTTTGTTTACGAAAAACTTGGCTATGGTGCAGGACAAATTAGATGTTCTGTAATGGGTGGACATGGAGATGATATGGTTCCACTTCCTAGATTTTCAACAGTTGCTGGGGTTCCACTTACAGATTTACTCTCTTGGGAAGAGATTCATGAGATTGTAGAAAAAACAAAAAAAGGTGGAGCTGAAATTGTTTCACTTTTAAGAGATGGAAGTGCTTACTATGCACCTGCAAAAGCAGCTTCACTTATGGCTGAAGCAGTACTTAGTGATACAAAACAAATCTATCCTTGTAGTGTTATGCTAGATGGTGAATATGGATATAAAAATACAGTAAGTGGTGTTCCTGTTATGATTGGAGCTACTGGTGCTGAAAAAGTTATTGAAGCAAATTTAAATGATGATCAAGATAGAAAATTTGCAAAATCAGTTGGAAGTGTTGTTGAACTTGTTGATGCACTTTATACAAACAATTTTTACACAAGATAATAAACAAAAGGACACCAATATGAGAGTTATAGAATTTGATGATGTTGTAAAAGTTGTAAGAGATATCATAGTTCATTGCGGTACAGACTTACCACAAGATGCTTATGATGCTTTAAAAACAGCTATGGAAGAGGAAAAATCTCCAGTTTCAAAAGAGGTTTTAAGACAAATCTTAGAAAATGCAGATATTGCAAAAAGTGAAAAAAGACCACTTTGTCAAGACACAGGTTTAGCTGTATTTTTTGTAAAAGTTGGAGATGAAGTAAAAATCAACGGTGGACTCTTAAAAGATGCTATCAATAAAGGGACAGAACAAGGATATACAGACGCTTATCTTAGAGCTTCAACTTGTGAGCCATTTAGTAGAGCAAATCTAAAAGATAAAATTGGTTACAACTTACCAGCTATCATTCACTTTGATATTGTTGCTGGAGATAAAATAGACATCGAATATGCTGCAAAAGGTGGCGGAAGCGAAAATGTTTCAAGAGCAACTGTTTTAGCACCAGCAGCTGGAAAAGATGGTGTACTTAAATTTGTAAAAGAGTGTATAAGTAACGCTGGACCAAATCCATGTCCTCCAATAACTGTAGGTGTTGGAATTGGTGGAACTTTTGAAAGAGCTGCAATTTCTAGTAAACATGCCCTTTTTAGAACACTTGGAAGTGTTAATGAAGACCCTGAAATGGCAGAGTTTGAAACTCAAATTTTAGAAGAGTTAAATAAACTTGGAATTGGAGCTATGGGGATGGGTGGAACGAAAACAGCACTTGCAGTTCATATCGAATCAAATCCTTGCCATATAGCATCTTTACCAGTTTCAGTTAATGTGCAATGTCATAGTTCAAGACATACACACATCACAATTTAATTAAAAGTTAGGAGAATTTTTAAATGAGCAAAACATATTATTTAACAACACCTCTAACTGAGGAAAAAACAAGAGAATTGAAAGCTGGAGATATTGTATATCTTAATGGAACAGTTTATACAGCACGTGATGCAGCACATAAAAGACTGGTAGATTTAATTGAAGCGGGGGAAGAATTACCCTTTGATCTTAAAGGAAGTGTGGTTTATTTTGTAGGACCAACTCCACCAAAACCAGGTGATCCTATAGGAAGTGCAGGTCCTACTACAAGTTATAGAATGGATACTTATTCTCCAACTTTACTTAAACATGGAAGTTTAGGGATGATAGGAAAAGGCAAACGTGATCAAGGGGTAAAAGATGCTTGTAAAGAGTACGGTGGAATTTACTTTGGAGCAACAGGTGGAGCAGGTGCATTATTGGGTAAAAAAATCACAAGTGCTGAAATCATAGCTTATCCAGAACTTGGACCTGAAGCTATTAGAAAAATAACTGTTGTTGATTTTCCAGTAACTGTTATAAATGATACTTTTGGAAACGATTTATACCAAATGGGTAGAGAACAATACGAAGTTAAATAACTCAATAATCTCTCTTTTTCCTCACAATTTTTTTAAAACAAGGCTATTTTTACACACTATAAAATTTATAGTGTGTAAAAACTAAACACTATAAATATTATCCTATAAAATACTACTTTTAATCTTTTTATTTTATCGCTACTTCGTTATACTTTTAAAGTTCAATCTAAAGAGGAGTAAATATGAATATTCATGAATATCAAGCGAAACAAATTTTCGCTAAATATGGTGTACCAACACCGAGAGGTATCGTAGCAAATACACCAGCTCAAGCTGTGAAAAATGCACATGAACTTGGTGGAAAAATATGGGTTGTAAAAGCTCAAATACATGCTGGTGGAAGAGGACTTGGAGGGGGAGTTAAACTAGCTCGTTCTGTTGAGGAAGTTGAAACTCTAGCAAAAGAGATTTTAGGGATGACCTTAGTTACACATCAAACTGGACCAGAGGGTAAATTGGTTCAAAAAGTTTATATAGAGGAAGGTGCTGATATTCAAGATGAGTTATATCTTGGTGTAGTTCTAGATAGAGCTAAAGAGATGCCTGTAATTATGGCTTCTACTCAAGGTGGTATGGAAATTGAAACAGTAGCACATGATAATCCAGAAAAGATTATCAAAGTTGCTATCGATCCTGCTATTGGATTTCAAGGTTTCCATGGAAGAGAACTTGTTTTTGGATTAGGAATTACTGATCCAACTGAGCAAAAAAATCTTATCTCATTTGCTTCAAAACTATATAAACTTTATATGGAAAATGATGCGGAGATGATTGAAATCAATCCATTAATTAAAACTGGAAAAGGTGAATTTTTAGCACTTGATGGGAAAATGGGATTTGATGATTCAGCATTAGGAAGACATCCAGAAATTGAAGATATGAGAGATATTTCTGAAGAAGATGCAGATGAAAGAGAAGCTAGTCAATATGGTCTTTCTTATATTTCACTTGATGGTGAAATTGGTTGTATGGTAAATGGTGCAGGTCTTGCTATGGGTACTATGGATACAATTAACTATATGGGTGGAACACCTGCAAACTTCCTTGATGTTGGTGGAAAAGCAAATGCTGAAACTGTTGCAAAAGGTTTTGAAATTATTCTTAAAAATCCAAAAGTAAAAGCAATATTTGTAAATATTTTTGGTGGAATTGTAAGATGTGATAGAATCGCGAATGGTATCTTAGAAGCTACAAAAATGGTAGATGTAAGAGTTCCAGTAATCGTAAGACTTGATGGTACAAATGCACCTGAAGCAGCAGAGATTCTAAAAAATGCAAATATTGCAAATGTAATAGCAGCAGATGATTTAGCTGATGGTGCTGCAAAAGCTGTAAAAGCAGCTAAAGGAGAAAAATAATGTCAATTTTAGTAAATAAAGACACAAAAGTAATCGTTCAAGGGTTTACAGGTAAAGAGGGAACTTTCCATGCTGAGCAATGTATCGCTTATGGAACTCAAATTGTAGGTGGCGTTACTCCAAATAAAGGTGGAACTGAGCATTTAGGAAGACCTGTATTTAATACGGTTAAAGATGCCGTTGCTACAACTGGTGCTACTGTATCTATGATATTTGTGCCACCTGTATTTGTTGCTGATGCTGTTATGGAAGCTGCAGCTGCTGGTATCACTTTAGCTGTTATTATCACTGAAGGTGCTCCTGTTAGAGATATGCAAGCTGCTAAAGCATATGCTGTAAAACATGGGATGATGACAATTGGACCAAACTGTCCAGGAATTATCACTGCTGAAGAGTGTAAAATTGGAATTATGCCTGGTAGTATTTTCAAAAAAGGAAATGTTGGTCTTATTTCAAAATCTGGAACTTTAACATATGAAGGTGCAAATCAAGTATGTAGAGAAGGTTTTGGTATCACAACTGCTGTTGGTATTGGTGGAGATCCAATTATTGGTTTATCATATAAACAACTTTTACCAATGTTTGAAGCAGATCCTGAAACAAAAGCAATTGTTATGATTGGTGAAATTGGTGGAGACCTTGAAATACAAGCAGCTGCTTATATTAAAGAACATATCACTAAGCCAGTTGTTGCATTTATTGCTGGTCAAACTGCTCCAAAAGGGAAAAGAATGGGACATGCTGGAGCTATCATATCTGGTGGTGCTGGAACTGCAGCTGAAAAAATGGCTGCTCTTGAAGCTGCTGGGGTAAAAGTGGTTGTATCTCCTGCTGATATTGGAAAAGCTATAAAAGAAGTTCTAAACAAATAATTTAATTATTTATTCTTATAACATTTCAAGGGACTTGATATTTTCAAGTCCCTTTTTTATTTCTCTATTTTTTACTTCAAAAAATCAATAATCATAGAATAAATATAGTCTAAAAAAGTTAAAAATTAAAATCATTGTATATCCTAAATAACAAAGTTTTGAACAAATAATTTTTATTTTATTTAAAAACTATTACAAAAAACCCTCAGCTACTACAGAAAAGAGGTTTCAAGATAAAATATTTGCAAAATAAAAATCAATTTCAACTTATTTTAAGATTTAACCATTATAATTCGCGAAACTTTTTTGGAGAGAAATTTCAAACCTAAAAGTCTAAAATCAAAATTAGGAATTACATATGAAAAAAGTACTGTTTACAGCTCTTGTAACATTAGGTTTAGTTGCATCTTTTAGTGGATGTTCAAAAAAAGAAGAAGC
>JAQUAG010000013.1 GCA_028687375.1 Arcobacteraceae bacterium
TATAGTGATGAGGTGATAGATGCTTATGAAGAGTATCTCAAAAATAGTTCACTTGAAGAGCTTTCGGTTTGGTTTGGGCTTAAAAATCAGCAAGAGTGCAAACGATACAAAGAGTCCATTTTGGCTAAACCTACAAAAAAAGCGATAGAAAGATACACAGGTGTCGCTTTTGAGGCGATTGATTATCCAAGGCTTGATGCAAAATCACAACAGTTTATAGATGAAAATGTGATGATTTATTCAAATCTATTTGGGGTCGTTCGTGCAAGTGATGCGATTCCTGAGTATAAATTTAAGCAGGGAAATATTTTGCCCAATCTTAACACTGAAAAATACTATGCCAAACATCTCAAACCTTTTCTTGATGGGTATTTAGGTGATGAAGTGTTGGATTTGAGTGCTGGGTATTATTTGAAGTTTTATAAGCCAATTGGTAATGTTATCACTTATAAATTTTTAAAAGGTGGTAAGGTTGTAAGCCATTTTGCAAAACACTATCGTGGGGAACTTGTCAAACAAATAGCACTCCATAAAATAGGAAGTTTTGCTGAACTTATGAATTTTAAATTTGAAAATCTTTCACTTTTAGAGATGCAACAAAAAGGGAATGTAAAGACTATTATCATGGAGATTACAGAAGAGTAAAAAAATAGCTTAGAATCTCTTCTAAGCTATAAAATTAGAAGAGAATATCTCCTTATTTTTTCGCAGGTGCTTGCATTGGGCATTTACCATCAACAGCACATTTTTCTTTCATTTTTGGAGTGCATTTTGTTTTCATTTTAGGATCACATTTAGCATTATTTGGACAACTCGCATTCATATCACATTTCATATTTTTAGATTTTCCCTGCATTGGCATATTAGATTTAGTATTGCTTGGGCAACCTTGTCCCATATTTGAATTAGCTTTCATCCCTTTTGGTTGCTCTTGCATTTGCCCACCACATTTACCTGGTGCACATTTCATCTCAGCTTGTGCAGAACTTAGAGCTCCAAACATTAAAAACATTGCAACGATAAAACTTCTTAAAAGTTTATTTGTCATCTTCTTTCCTTGTATTAAATTTGAAAGAATTGTATAACTTTAACCTATATCTTGACTTAAATAAAATAGTAATCCATCTGTAAACTAATTTTGCTAAAATCACAAAAAAATATGGAGTTCCTATGCTAGATACAAGACGACATCTTAGGCTTTTTATCGATGAAGCTTACAAAGTTTCACTTAAATTTATTTTCACCGCTTTTACATTATCTTTTCTAATTGCTTTTTGTGTTGCTTTTATCCCAACTTACTCTATGAGTCATCAAGCTGTTTTGACATTTTTTATTCTCCTTTTTGCAGCAGGACTTTGGATAACTGAGGCTATTCCTGCTTTTGCTGTTTCACTTTTGGTTATTGCTTTAGAGATAGTTTTACTTGGATTTGATAATTTTGACTTTGCAAGTGGAAGTAAAGATTGGGAATATTATCTCTCTCCTTGGTCATCGCCACTTATTTTCCTTTTTTTGGCTGGCTTTATTATGGCGGCAGCTGCTTCTAAAACAAAGCTTGATGTTTGGATAGCAAAAAAAGTTTTGATACTTGTTGGTGGAAAACCAAAAAATATTTTGACAGGTATCATAGCTATTACATTTTTTCTTTCAATGTTTGTATCAAATACTGCAACTGCAGTGATGATGATGACGATAGTTCTTCCACTTTTAGGGCAAATCAAAAAAGACAATCCTTTTAGTACAGCTATTCTTTTAGCTGTAGTAATTGGAGCAAACTTAGGGGGAATGGCTACAATTATAGGAACACCACCAAATGCGATTGCAGTTGGTGCTTTAGGAGATAATGCTCCTAGTTTTTTGGGTTGGATGATGTTAGCTTTGCCACCTGCACTTTTAGTAGTGGTAATTTTAAGATTTTTGATACTAAAACTTTACCCTTCAACGGAATCTTTTATTGATTTACAAACGATTCATGAAGTGGAGCATTTTGATGATTCTACAAAACATTTTTCAAAACAACCAACAGTTCCTAGCTGGAAAAAACAAGTGACTATTGCTATTTTTTCCCTTACTGTTCTTTTATGGCTTACAACACCATTGCATCATATTCCAACGACAGTTGTCTCCCTTATTCCAATTATTGGATTTACATTGTTTGGGATAATTGATGCAGATGATATTACAAAAATAAGATGGGATGTTATTATTCTTATCATTGGTGGGCTTAGCCTTGGGCTTGGGGTATCAAAAACGGGACTTGATGTGTATATTGCTACTTTGATACCAACAGATGGGATGTCAGCACTTTGGATAATGCTTGTTTTTTCATATATTGTGGTTGTTATTTCAAATTTTATGAGTAACACAGCAGCTACAAATATTATGCTTCCGATTGTTATAGCAGTTGCAACGACGATTAGTGTAAGTGCAACTTCAATGGTGGCTATTGCTGTTGCTTTGAGTGCCTCTTTTGCTATGTGTTTGCCAGTATCAACTCCACCAAATGCGATAGTCTATAGTAGCAATAAAGTAAAAAGTAAAGATTTTTTGATACTTGGGATAACGGTAGCTATTCTTGGACCAGTGATAACTGTGGGGTGGTTGTATCTGATTGGGTAATGAGACTACCGTATAATCATAAAAATATGTAATTTTAATATCATAAAGATGTAATACTTTTGTAACTATTTGTGATAATAGTTATAATAAAAGATTAAGTATTAGTTAAATATTATCTCAAACTTTATGCAAAATTTTGTATAAAAGATAAATTTCAAAGGAAAAAAATGTTAAAAAAAGTTCTTATTGGATCAGTAGTTTCTGCTGGTATGATGTTTGGTAGTGCTACTATTATTAGTGGTTCATCTCAAAATGTATCGTTCAATAGTAAACCTGAAGGTGCAACTGTTATGGTAGATGGTGTTAAAATGTGTACAACTCCTTGTACGGTTACTTTACCAAAGTCTGGTAAAGAAAAATCAGTAACAATGTCAAAAGAAGGATATGAAACGAATACATTACCAATCGTAAGTTCTTATAATGGAGTTGCATTATTAAATATATTTTGGGATTTAAGTACTACAGATTTAATTACAGGTGCAGCATTTGAATATAAACCAAATAATTATTTTATGGAATTAAGACCAACGAAATAAGTATGAGATACAAAACAATCTTATTTTTCTGGTTGTTTTGTTATTCAATTACACAAGCTCAGTGCAATAATAACAATCAACAAATTTATAACTATACTTTTAATAATAGTGTAATTACATATATTCTAATTAACCATAATTTTTTACTTTCAGATATTCAAGTAAAAAATGGTGACTATTTAGATAGTTTATTAACTCAATTAAATCTTCCAAATAATGATAAAACATTAAATTATTTAATTGAATTAGTAAACTCCAGCAAAAATTCTTATGATTTTGCAATGGCTTTAACAAAGGATAAAAACTGAGTTTTAGAATTCTATTTTTTCTCGTAATATTCTTTGGTTCATTAAATGGAAAAGAAACTATTGAAAATTTGTCACAAAATCCTCAATGGTTAGCATTACTTCATATTAATGAAAATAATATTTCTGAAATTAGTGATAGTAATTTTTATATCTCAAAACAATCAAATCCAAAGATTGAACTAGAAACCTTACTTCAAGAAAAATCGTGTGAAAATATTTGTAAGTATCCTGCAAGATATAAATTTTTATCTGATAATCTTGATTTGAATATCTCTTTTAGTCACTGTGAAGATTTACAAACTTTTTTAAAAGATTCAAGAGGAGAAACAGCTAGTTTAGTATTTGCTTCCTCTTTTTTAGGTTCGCCAACCTCTTATTTTGGACATACTTTTATCAAAATAAATAAACCAAAAAATATCTATTTTTCTCAAACTTTAAGTTATGCTGCTGAAATGCCTCAAAATGTTGGATTTACAAATTTATTAGTTAAAGGGATTGGTGGTGGATTTACTGGTAAATATGTCGCTAGTCCCTATTTTAAACTTATTGAAGGTTACAATATAGTTGAACAACGAACACTTTATGAGTATGAACTTGATTTGACAAAGGATGAAATCGAAACAATGCTTTGGCATAGCTATGAGATGTTAAATACCAATATCCCTTATAAATTTTTTACTGAAAATTGTGCTTATGAGATTTTTTGGCTTTTGGATGTGGCAAGACCACATGGACATTTACGAGAAAAACTAAAAGCTTATGTTATCCCATATGAAACGATAGAAACAGTCAAAAAAGAAAATATGGTTAAAAACTTCACAATAAGAGAGCCACTTATCGAAAAACTCTATACTATCTATAACTCTTTGAATAGTGAAGAAAAAGAGTTTTTTACCACTTGGAAAGAGAGTGAAACAAAAGAAAAAGATTTGAATAATACTCAATTTTCACAACAATCAAAAAATAAACTTTCCGAACTTATAAATGGGCATTATGATATTTTATTTAAAAAATTTCGTACAAGTAAGGCTGATTTTTATGATGTCAAAAAAATACCATTTCAACGAACGATTATAGATAAAAATGATGATTTTGAACCAAAGAAATCACATAAACTCTCTTTTGGAACAATCAAAAAAGATAATGAAAATGGACAAATACTAAATTTTAGACCAGTATTATTTGATAGATTTGAAGAGCGAGATAATAAATTAAGTGAAGCAACTTTGGAATTTTTAAATATTGGAGCAACAAAGTTTGATAATAACACAAAATTAGAAAACTTTGATATTGTCAAAATGGAATCACTTAATAAACGATTTGATTTTTATACTCCAACTTCTTGGAGGTTTTATGCTGGAGCAAATAGAAGTTTTGAAACTGATAACTTGGAAGCTGTTTTGGAATTTGGGATGGGATTAACAAAAGGAAATGAGTTCATTTCTATGTATGGAATGGGGCAAGTTGCTTTCTATCCATTTATCACATCAGCGAACTTTCAAGCACTTGGAGGAGTAAGCTTTTGGCTTGATAAACTTCATCTAAACTTTGATTATAAAGAAACATTTAAAGATGGGATGAAGCCAAAAGATGAACAAAAGCTTTCACTTTTTTATCCTATCAATAAATCTTTTAGCCTCAAACTTTCAAATGAACTTAAACAAAAAGAACAACTTATATCTTTAGAATATAGATTTTAATATCTACACAAAGAGAATTAAATCTCTTCTTCTGTGTACATTTTATTCTCAAATCGCACTATTTTATTTCTTCCTGTCTCTTTTGCTTGATATAAAGCAACATCAGCAAATTTGATAGCTTGCCATACTCTTTGAGCATCTTCTGGATAAAGTGCAATTCCGATACTGAGTGTTTTATTAAAAACTTTATCGTTTGCTTTAAAACTTTTTTTAGAAAACTCAACTTTAATAGAAGTTGCTATTTTTTCAATGATTTCATAATTTGAATTGAAAACGATAACTAAAAACTCTTCACCACCATATCTTATAGCTAAATCAGAACCTTTGATATTGTTTTGAAGAACTGCAGAAAGCTCTTTGATAACAGTGTCACCAACATCATGACCATAAGTATCATTGACTTGTTTGAAGAAATCTATATCTATCATCATTACAGAAAAATCTTTATCTTCTGGTAGATTAACCTCTACAAATTGATCTAAAAATCTTCTATTATAAAGTCCTGTAAGTCCATCTTTTAGTGATCTCTCTTCAAGTTTGTGCATTAAGAATTTTGCTTCAAGTACAGGTTCTGCTAACTCAAAATAATTTGAGATAATTGGCACCATCTCCTTGTATTTAAGGAGTTCCTCTTTATTATTTGCATAGAGAAGAAGTGTCAGCGAATATTCAGGTGATATACTAAAAGGAAGGCATAGATATTCTCTTTTTTCCATATAGCAAGTTTTACAAATTTTATGAAACTCTAATGAATTCACAACAAGACCTGTTCGATTTGCTCGACATTTTGTTAAATTTGTTTCATCAAAAATTGGGCTATGTTTCAAATCTTCACTCGATTCAACCACTACTCTTTTGTTTGTTTCTGTATGATTTTCAAAAAGAGCAAATGATTTAATCTCAAAAGTATTCGATAAAATATATGAGATTCTCTCATAAATTTGCCCTTTTGAATCATCAAGTTCAATTGTTTTTTTAAATCTAAAAATCTCAGATAGATCATTGAGTCTTCTTGCAACTTTTCCAGCTTCATTTGAAAGTGAAGTTTCTACATGATAAGAGAAATCACCCCTATACGCTCGACTAATTCCATCTTCTAAATCATCAAATAGTTTGACATATGGTTTAATATAATGTCTAGCAACTAATACAGCGATAATTAAAAATAAAATCAAAATAGCGACAGTTTTAGCAATAGCTTCAATTCCTAATTGTCTTAAATCATTGATATTCATCTCCATAGTAATTGCACCTAAAACATCACCCTCTTGGTTTGCAATATGGCAAGTTAAACAGTTTGGATTTCCATATTTTGTAGCGATATATGGAATAGTAACTCTTAATATAACTTCTGTAGGAGTTTCTTTAATAACAGTTTCAGATTTTCCTGTTTGGAGAACATTTTTTTCAATATCATCGTATTTATAGATATCAGTAGTCCCAACACCAAATTCTTCGATAAGCTTTTGTGATCGTATAACCCTTAAAGTGTCAACATTTTGATGTTTTTTCATATTTTCTAAAAATAAATCTCTTTTTTCCATAGTCCCCAAAACCATATGAGCAGTAAGACCATCTCGTACACTTTCAGCAATTGAATGTGCTTTATCAGTAGCTGTCATTTTTCCAAAATCTCTAAAATTAATCCAGACATTAAAAATGGTTGAGAAAGATAATGCACCAAGCATAACAACAACGATAAGCATAACTTTTTTATTTGTATTCATACTAATCCAATATATTTTTTTAAGGGCAATATTGTACAAAAAAACTAGTAAAAAAATTGAATTAATTTTTAATTCGTTATAATCACGAAATTTTAAAAACAAAAGGGTGATGATGAAATTAGCAGTATTTGATTTTGATAGTACACTTATGGATGGGGAAACGATAGATTTTTTAGCTGATGAGTTAGGACTTGGGGAACAAGTAGCGAAAATTACAGAGGAAGCTATGTCTGGAAGACTTGATTTTTTTGAAAGTTTGACTACAAGAGTAGCACTTTTAAAAGGGCTTCCATACCAAAAAGTACTTGATATTTGTGAGAATTTACCTTTGATGAATGGTGCAATTGAAACTGTTACTGAACTAAAAAAACAAGGCTACAAGGTGATTTGTTTTAGTGGTGGATTTAGAACAGGGACGACACCAGCCAAATTTAAACTTGGACTTGATGCTGATTTTGCAAATATTTTACATCATAAAGATGGAGTTTTAAGTGGATTAGTTGGTGGAGATATGATGTTTGATAGTAGCAAGGGAGATATGATACAAAGAGTTCAAGCACTTCTTGGAGCAACTGTAAAGAACACTTTAGTATGTGGAGATGGTGCAAATGATCGAAGTATGTTCCCGTATGCTTCTAAAAAAATAGCTTTTTGTGGGAGAGAGATTCTTAAAAAAGAAGCGAATATTATCATTGATAAAAAAGATTTAAGAGAGATTCTGAACTATATTTAATTTTTAAGATAACACCTATTGCCAAGTGATAAGTGTTATCTCTGCACTAGAACCAAGCCTCATTTTTGGTCCCCAAAATCCTATTCCGCTATTGACATAAATCGCTTCATTTTTTGATATTTCATATAACCCTTTTAGATAAGGTTGTTGCAATTTTACAAGATAAGCAAATGGAAAAATTTGCCCGCCGTGTGTATGTCCACTTAAAATAAGGTTTGGTTTAAAATTTTCAAGTTTTTCGGTTTGTTTTGGTTGATGAGCCAACAGCAGTGTGGGAAGAGTTTTATCTATTTGACTTACAACTTTTGCAACATCAGGGGCAAACTCCTCTTTTCTATATCCAAAATAATCATACAATCCAGCGATATTGAATCTATTTTCCTCTGCCCCAATGATAAGTGAGTTATTTTCAAGGACGATAATATTTAAAGTTTTAAGATAACTAATCGTATCTTCTAGCCCATGAAAATATTCGTGGTTTCCAACGATGTAAAATGTTCCAAATTTACTTTTTAGATTTTGAAGTGGTGATACACTTTCTTTTATTTGGTTTATTGGGGCATCTGTTAAATCACCAGTAATCACAATAAAGTCAACATCCAAAGAGTTGATAGTTTGTACAGTTTTCTTTACAAACTCTTCATCAATAAGTCCTCCAATATGCATATCACTTATTTGTACCAATCGATATGGTTTTCTAAAAAGATTTTGTGTTATTGTTATTGGTACAACTTGTGGCTCTTTTGAACCTTCATAGATTCCAGTTCCAAGATATGCACCACCAAGTGCAACAACTGTAATATCACTTGTTTTTTTAATAAAAGCTCTTTTATTTTTATCAAATGGGATAAAGTGGATAAGAAAATGGACAAGTTCATACAAAAGGGTAAGGACAAAAAAACAAAATCCAATCCCTAAAGAGAGGGAAAGAATAAAATAGAGCCAATTTGGGATATCAAGAAAATATCTTCCCCCTAAATAACCAAAAATTCCTATAAGATTAAGAATGGTAAGCCATTTTAAAATTTCAAGTGCTTTGTTTCCAAGATGCAATCTAACAGCAACTCTTTTGTAAAAATAAAGATGTATTCCACCCATCACTAAAATCATAACAAGAGGAAAAACTATTTGTAACATTGTGATACCTTTAGAAATATTTAAAGTTTAAATTCCAATTCCACTTTTTTAGCCTCTTCAATCCCTAAAAAAGTGATTGAATCATCTGTTAAAAACCCTAAGGCTTTTAGCTCTTTAATATATTGTTTCCCCTTTTTGAGGTCAAAAACTCTACTATTATCCATCATTTTTAGGATATCTTTAAAACTTTCATCTTCTTTCTTTTTGTAGATAGCTAGTAATAAAACTCTTAATTCAATATTATCTTGAAACTCCATCTTCATTCTCCTTTTTAAATGTCCCATTTAAAAAGGGACCTACTGTTTAATGTTTACTTTTTACGACTTGAATAAATCAAGTCTAAAGTAACCTTGTGCTTGCACTCTCTTTCGAGAAATCCTAAAGGGAGAAATGAATTTCTCCTTGCCTATAATTTTAATATCACATTTTTATAATAAAATGCCATTAAGATAAATATTAACCCTAAAATAATTGTAACAAATGAGAGTTCAAAATACAATGCCATGAAACCTATAAAAATTGTTGTTCCTGCATTGATAAGCATAAAAAACATCTCGTTATATGCTAAAACTCTCCCTAAATATTTTTGCTCAACTCTCTCTTGTAAAAGTGCATAGGTGTATGACCAAAGTGTTGTTGTCCAAAATCCTGTTAGGAAAAATCCAACTAATCCAAAATAAAAATCTTTTTGCACCACAGCCCAGATAATTATCCCCACACCTTGTAGTAAAAAGATATAAAATAATCTCTCTTTTGTAAGCCATTTACTAATGAGAAGTGGTCCAATCATCAAAGCAATAGATCTAGTTGCATTTGTAAATCCAATAGCAAGGGGAACAGCAATAATATATTTATAATGATAATCAGCTAACAGCGTTACAATAGTATCAAAAGAGGTAACCCCAATAGTCCCATGTAACAAAATCAGATGTAAAAGATGTTTATTTTCTTTTAGGTATCGTATTCCACTTTTTATAGAGTGCCATATCTTCTCATGGTGTAATTCATGTTGATAAATAAATGAACTATTTAAAAGACTCAAAAATGCTAAAATAAAAAACACACCATCTATGATAAAAGCTGTACTTGTTCCGTAAACATGTACGACAAATCCACCAAGTGCCATACCAGCTGTAAAAGTAAATGACCAAATCATAGAGTGTATCTCATTTACTTTACTTAAAATATTGGCATTTAAAATTTTTGGCATCAAGGTCATTTCAGTTGTAAAAAACATAGAAGATGCACTCATTCGTATAAAAATAAAGATAAGTAACATCCACATATCATTAATATTTTCAATCAATAAAAAACACATTGTCATACTAAATTCGGTTAAAATCAAAATTCCCATCAGTTTTTTTGCATCAATTCTATCAATAATTGTACCACTAAAAGGGGAGAGTAAAATACCAGGGATAAAGTGCATAGCAACAACTATTGAGATAAGTATTGGACTTGCTTTGAAATCAACCAACATACTATAAATGGCTACATTGGAAAACCAAGTTCCAAAATAAGCTAAAAATTGGATAGTTGTTAGTTTCCTTACAATTTGATAATTTGAAAAAAGTTCTTTATATGTCAAGTTTATTTAAACTCTACCTTTACAAGTTTGGAGAATGTTTTTGGATTTTTTACAAGAATCTCTGCTTTGTATGATGAGATATTTTTTTCATCAGCTACTTTTGAAATTTTGCTGATTTTGAGATTTGTTTTTACTCCATCAAGATAGATTGTTTTCTTTTTAAAACTTTCTATTTCATTGATTGGTAAAAATACTTCTAATTTTCCACTACTTAAATCAAATCCTTTGTAAAGCAATCCACCAGCATTAACAAAATCCCCAACTTCAACTTCAATAGAGGAAAGGTAGATTTTATTTATTTTTATACTTTTTTTAGCGATATTATTTTTAAGATTTGCAACTTGCATCTCCATATCTGCGATACTGCTACTCATATTTAAAATTTTGATTTGTTGTGCATCTTTATCTATTTTTGTTTTTGAAGATACTTTATTGTAACTATCAAGAATACCACTTTCGATTGCATAAACCTCTTTTAGATTTGCTAGTTTTATTTTTGTTTGTTCAAGATTTACACTATCTAAAGCATTATCTAGTTGGATGATTCTTGCACTATTTACAAACTTTTTCTCTAAAGATTTATCAACAGATACAACCTCACCACTTACTGCTGATTTTACTGCAAATGATTTGATTGGATTTACTGTACTGTAAAATTCTTGCCCAAAAGCTAAAGATGATAAAAGTAAAAAAGATAAAAGTTTATTCATTGTGTTTATTCCTATATAAAATTTTCGTATTTTAGCTAAATAATCTCAAAGTAACTAAAAATGAAATACTAAATTTATTTCTATATTTTCGTGTAAAATGAAACATTTGCTTAACTATTGATAACCTCTAAAAATTGTTCCCCAAACGATTCAAACTTCTTCTCCCCAACACCATTAATAAGAAGCATAGCTTTTTTATCTGATGGTCTATGAAAAGCTAAAAGTTTGAGTGTTTTATCTCCAAAGATGATATATGGTGGGACTCCCATCTCATGAGCTAGTTCACCTCTTAATTGTCGAAGAGCTTGGAAAAGTGTTTCATCGTAGTTGATATCTTCCTCTTGTTTAATCTCTTTGTCTTTGATATTTATCTCTAATCTTGAGGATTTTATATCGATACTTTTCTCTTTTTTAAGCACCTTGATAGCATCATCGCTTAACAATAAAACACTAAACTCCCCAATATGAATTATTTTGAGTTCTAAAAGTCTTTCAAGTATAACAAACCATATTTTCTTACTAATATCTTTTCCAATCCCATACATCGACAAACTATCAGCCCCATTTGCAATAATCTTTTGCTCTTTTGAACCTCTTAAAATATCGACAATATAATTTTTCCCAAATCTCTGTTGTGTTTTGTATATTGCACTTAAAATCATCTGAGACTCAATTGTTATATCTTTTCTCTCATCATTTTTTTGAAGACAATTATCACATCTATTTCCACAAGCTTCCAAACTATCATCGAAATATTCAGCTAGTTGTTGATGAAAACAGATTTCACTTGTGGCAAATTTATAGATTTTATCTATTTTCCCATCAAGGTGTATTTTGTACTCTTCATTTGCAATATCACTTAAAAATTGTTTGTGCATCACCATATCACTTGCATTGAAAAGCAAAAGAGTTTCACTATCTTCCCCATCTCTTCCAGCTCTTCCAATCTCTTGATAGTAGTTTTCTTGTGATTTTGGAAGGGAAAGGTGGGCTACAAATCGTATATCACTTTTATCTATCCCCATCCCAAAAGCGATGGTTGCCACCATAATATTGACATCATCATTGACAAAAGTTTTGAAATTTTCCTCTCGTATATTTTGAGCTAGACCCGCATGATAACAAAGTGATTTGTACCCCTCTTTATTAAGATAGTCACTTACCTCTTGTGCTTTTTTGCGTGAACCAACATAGATGATACCACTTTCATTTTTGTGTCTATGGAGAAAATTTTGAAGTTGTGCATAGCCATTTGCTATTCTTCTCTCCGCTGAAATAAAGATATTTTTACGAAATATTTTCCCTTTTAAAATAAGTGGGTTATCTAATCGAAGCTCTCTTACTATATCAAGTGCTACATTATTGGTACTAGTTGCAGTAAATGCACAAATAGGAGTATTTGGAAAATTCTCTTTGAGCTTCCCTAAAGCTCTATAATCATCTCTAAATTCATGTCCCCATTGTGAGATACAGTGAGCTTCATCTATGACGAAAAAATTGATTTTAAGAGATTTTAGAAGTTGAATACTCCAAGGTGTATTGAGCCTTTCAGGGGAGAGATAGAGAAATTTTAAATTACCACTTTTAGCTCTTTGTACAATTTTATCTATTTCGATTGGCGTTTGTGCAGAAGATATCATCTCAGCACTTAAATTTTGAGCTTGAAGCGATGCTACTTGGTCTTGCATAAGGGCAATAAGAGGAGAAATAACGATACTTATTCCATCTTTTAGGAGAGTAGGGAGTTGAAATACAAGTGATTTTCCACCACCAGTTGGTAAAATCATCAAAAGGTCTTGGTTGTTTAAAATTGCATCAACCCCTTCCTCTTGCAAAACCCTAAAGTTGTTATGCCCAAAAGTATCTTTGAGAATTTTGTATTTTGAAATTTCACCCATTATTGATTGTCCCTTTTTTTGTATAGGCTAAGTGTATCTAGAATTTTTAAAGAAGTGAAAGAATATAACAAATTGACAGATAAATGGTTGATTATTTTCTCATATTTGAAGCTAAGACAAAAGCACTTGCCCATGCCCAGTGTAAGTTATATCCACCACAAGCTCCATCAACATCAAGAACTTCTCCACAAAAATAGAGCCCTTTTTGTTTTTTTGATTCCATTGTTTTATTGTCAACTTCATCTACACTTACACCACCAGCAACCACTTCAGCACTATCAAATCCTTTTGAACCATCAATTGCTATCTTAATAGATTTAAGTGAATAAGTGATGCTTTGTAAATCTTTTTTATCTATATCGTCGATAAGTTGTTTATGAGGGGCAAGTTTTATTTTTTTGTAGATAAAATCAATAAGTTTACTGTTGATTAAACTAAGGAGTAAAAACTCTTTTTTCTTTCCAGCTAGAAGTTTTTTCTTTTTTTCTAAAAGAGCAAGAAGTTTATTTTTATCCAAAGTTGGAAATATATCTACTGTGATATCCACTTTTTGAAAATTTAAAAGTGCCATATTTGCCTCACGGCTTAAGTCTAAAATACTATTTCCAGATACACCATAATTGGTAAATAAGATATCTGCTAAAATTGTTTTTTGTGGTTTATTATCTATAAGAAGTGTCACATTTGCTTCACTTTTTACACCACTTAAAGTATAAATCTCTTTATCGTTTGATGTTAATTGGACAAGTGAAGGAAATGGTTTGATGATAGTATGTCCAAATTTTTTAGCCAACTCATATCCACTGTTACTCCCTCCAAGCTTCTCCATAGCGATACTTCCAGTGGCTACGATAACTTTATCAAATTTGTAAGTTTTTTCATCAGAGAAAAGATGAGCTTTTTCTTTAAAATCTATATTTTCAATAGCACTATTAAACGAAAAATCCACACCTAAAAATAGAGCTTCATTGTATAAAACATCTACAACACTTGAAGCTTGAAGTGATGCTGGATAAGTTTTACCATTTTCATTTGTGACTAGATTAAGTCCCATCTCTTCACAAAATCTTACAAATTCTCTATATCCAAAATGTTCAATTGGATATTTTATAAAATTTGGATTTGATGAAAAAAAATGGTTCAATCCTAAGTTTTGATTTGTGATATTACATTTTCCATTTCCAGTTGCTAGGAGTTTTTTCCCAGCTTTTGGATTTTTTTCAAAAATGGTGACTTTAAAATCTCTCTTTGCTAGGATTATTGAAGCCAAAAGCCCACTTGCACCCCCTCCTATGATAGCTATTGAAGGTTTCAAGTTATCATTTTGTTTCGACAAATTTTGTCCCTTCAAATCCAAAAAGTTTTACAGGATAATTGACTTGATTTCCTTTAATTTCTATATTTTTAAAAAGTTTTTTATTATTTGTCATAAAGTATTCTAAACCTAAAATTGTTGAATAATTGACCCAATTAAATAAAATATCATCTCCAAAAAATGATAGTAACTCCTCTAAATCTCTTGGAAGTAACTCTATAGAATTTGCTACAAAAAGGTTATCTCTATCTTCCCATTGTGTAAGGTTGAAAATTAGACTAGAGTAATTTAACTGTGTTGCAAATACCTCTTTTGGAACTACACTATTTCCTCTTAGAAGTGCCAAAACAATTGCACTTTTGACTATTGAAGTGTTTAAAATAACAGTTGAATTTTTGATTTTATTTGCTCTTGAAAAGAGGGGATTGTAGTTTGGATTTTTCCCAACAAGTTGAACTGATTTGAGGTTTGGGATATTAAGCGCTACAAGTTCCTCATGTAAACTTTTACTAATACCACTCTCATCATAAATCTCAACTATATTGGAAGAAGCTTTAGAAACAAAGAATTGAAATTGTTTCTTATAATCCATCCCACCAAAGATGTAGTTTGATTTTGGATTTGTTACATTTGCAATATTTACAAGTGGTAGATAGATATCAAATTTAGAGATTTCTGGATAGCTATTTAAAGCCCACATACTATTGCTTGTCAAAAGTAAGATAACTTTTTTAATCTCTTTTTCTCTTAATGAATCTAAAATAGTTGTGATATTTTGTTTTGTTTCAATTTCAATATCAAAAACATCAAGTTGAAATTTTTGGTTTGAATTTATTAGATGAGTGAGTGCTACGTTTGTTGCTTCAATTGAATATTTTCCAATTGTATTTGAAGCAAATACTAAAGCGATTGTTTCACTTTTAAGATTTTTCTTTGTTTGTTTCTCGTCAATGTGGAGAGGTTTATCTGGAATTATCTCATTTTTCTCTTTCTTTAGGGTATCAATAGTCTCTTTTTGTTTTTTAGCAGCTTCAAGCACTTCTACTTCAATATTTGATTTGTCTTCTATTTTTACAATTGGTTCAATTTTTTTCTCTTCAAATTTCACTTCCTCCTTTGGAGTAATTGTTTCAGATTTTTGAGGTTCTTTGATTATTATCTCCTCTTTTTTTTGTGGAGTTGTTGTTTCAGTTTGAGTTGTTTCTATTTTTACAGGTTCAGATAAGAAGATTTTAGGCTCTTTTTTTTGGTTTAGAAAAACGTTAACTCCAAAAATTTCACTGCTAAAACTTAGCAATAAAATAACCCCTATAAAGAGATGTGAGATTTTGTTCATAATTGCTCCATGAGTATTTTTATTTTTTTGAGATCTTCAAAAGTCTCTTTTTTAAGGGAAGGATTTCGGAGAAGAAAACTAGGATGGTATATAGGAATACAAATTTTATCATAAAGTTTGGTAGTTGTCCCTCTTATATTTGATAAGTCACCCTTAAAATCGAAAAGATGATGATAGCTATCACCAAGAGTTACTACTATTTTTGCTTTACTTGATTTGATTTGGTTTTCGATATACCCTTTGCATTTTTCTACAAAAGTATTTATTTGAAGATTTTTTTCACTTATATCACATTTGATGATACTACAAAGATAGATATTTTGAATAGGAATTTGGAGTACATTTTCTAACATTTTTGAAAACATTTCAAAAGAAGATTCATCAAAAGAGGGGACTGTTGTAAGAAACATCACTTCTGAATTCAAATTTCCAATACCAAAAACTCTGGTTTTAGATAATTTTGATGCATCACACAAAGTACAGTTTTGAAGTGTATCTTCACAATAAAAAAAATCTTTTTCTTTTTGTATTTTTAACTCAAAAGGCTCAATATATCTATATCCAAAGCTTTTTTGTAGGTAAAGATTATGGAGTATTTTATTTTGCTCTTCTTTGGTCATTTTGTCCCTTTTTGTTTCCCAATGTTAAAAAAATTATACAAAAGCTATACTTTTTATCTTCTTTGTACAAATAATTGGAACAAAAATATATAAAAGTATTGACAAGTGTTCCAAATAATTGTACAATACCACATAAAATTTAAAGGTTTGTCCATGTCAGTATCAGCTCCAAGCTTACGAAAACTAGAAAATGATTTAGAAATAAATAAAACAACATTACATAATTGGAAGAAAAATCGTCCGAAATTGTATGAATTTATTATTGATTCTTATAAAGATAAAGAGTTACTCAAAAAAAATTTAACTTACCTTGTTGAGCAACGAAAAAGTTTAGAAAATGAGATTATGCTTACTTCAGAAAGGGTGTTATAGTAATTTTATATAGACCCATGATGTTTTAAGATACCCATTAAATGCACAAAAATCTTAAAACATCATAGGTGTGTATAAAAATCTTTTCTCAAACTCTCACAATTTTGATTTAATTAAAAAAAGTTTATTTTGTTATTGGGATGATGGAATCTCATATTGTATTTTTAATATGAGATAAAAGAGGAGGGGGGAATTAATCCCCATTAGATGCAGATTTAGTAAAAATTTTTATCTTTTTGCTTCCATTTTTTTAAGTCTTAAATATTTATATGTTTCATGGAATACTAAAATTAATATTGGGAATGGAACCAATATCCATAAATCAGCAGCTGGTATATGAGCTGTATTAAATACTTTTTGTACAGCTGGCACATTTAAGAGTGTCCATATCCAAACACTTACTGCACCAAAAGCAAAAAGCAATCCTTTATTTGAGTTCCAACTCAAAGTCCAAATATTAAAATCCCAACTTCTCATTGTCCACATATTTGCCATCTGACTAGTAATAGCACCCAAAAGTGTCATAGTCATAGCTTGTGCTTGAAATACTGGGTTTTGTAGATCCACCGTTCCATATTGCCAACCGTGAGCTAGAAGAAAAGTGATAAAGGCAAACATAGCAGCACTCGCTTCAATAACACCTATAAAGAAATATCCTCTTTTAAAAACTTCCCAATCAAGTATTTTTTCATCTCTAGCAACTGGTGGTCGTTTCATAATATTTTTTTCTGGTTTTTCACTTCCAAGTGCAAGACCTGGTAGCATATCCGATCCTAAGTCAATCGAGAGGATTTGGATTACAGAGAGAGGATTTGGTATTTTGAAGAAAAATGACATCACATAAGGGACAATCTCTGGTACATTTGATGAAAGAATATACGTTACGAATTTTTTAATATTAAAATATACTGTTCGACCTTCTTCAATTGCACTTACTATTGAGTTGAAATTATCATCTAGTAAAACCATATCACTAGCTTCTTTAGCAACATCTGTTCCACTTCCCATAGCTATACCAATATCAGCTTTTTTTAGACTTGGGGCATCATTTACACCATCACCAGTCATAGCTATAACTTCACCATTGTTTTGTAAAGCTGATGCAATTTTTAGTTTTTGGTTACTTGCCATTCTTGCAAAGATATAAGTTTTGTCTTTTACAACCTCTTGAAGTTCTTCATCGCTCATTTTTGCAACTTCATCGCCAGTTAAAACTCCATCAAACCGAAGTCCAATCTCTCTTCCAATGGCAGCTGCTGTGTGAGCATTGTCCCCTGTAATCATAATAGTTCTAATCCCTGCACTATAACATTTCTCTAACGCTTCTTTCACTTCAGGACGAGCAATATCCATAATAGCTGTAAGTCCAAGAAGTGTTAAATTATCCTCTTCATCTTTATCATTTATTGCAATTGCTAAAACTCTAAAAGCACGATTTTCAAAACTTAAAAGTTCATTTTGCATCTTCTCTTTTGTAACATCATCAAACTCTTTGATTCCATCACTATCTTGATAATGAGTTACTTTAGTAAATATTACTTCTGGAGCACCTTTTACAAGCAATACTTCTTTTCCCTCAAGTTTTACAAATGTTGACATCATTTTTCTATCACTACTAAAAGGATTTTCTTTGATTTTTTCAAAATCAGGTTTGATATTACATTTTTTTGCGGCAGCTACAAGGGCAAGTTCAGTTGGGTCACCCACAACTTTGTCATCTTCAATTGTAGCTCTTGAGTTAAACCATACTGTTTTTAAAAGATTTTCTAAGTGTGTCTGTGAAGTGTTTGTTTGATTGGTAAAAGTAAATTCACCAACTGCACTATATCCCCCACCACTAATTTCAACTCGTTCACCACTTGTAAGAAATATCTCTTTTAACGTCATCTCATTTTTTGTTAAAGTTCCTGTTTTATCTGTACAAATCGTACTTACACTTCCAAGTGTTTGAACAGAAGCTAGATTTTTAATAAGGGCATTTTTTTTAGCCATCCTTTGCGATGCTAAAGACAATGACAATGTAATAGTTGGTAATAATCCCTCAGGTACATTTGCTACTATGAGTGAAAGTGCAAAAATAGCTGCTATGAGTGGACCTTTTCCTGAAAAATATCCCAAAAAGAAAAATGCAACACCAGCGACAAGAGCTAAAATAGTAAGTATTTTAGTCATTTTTTGAATCTCTTTTTCTAGTGGAGTGAGCCCTTTTTGAATATTTCCTGTAAGTGTAGCAATTTTACCAAACTCAGTTGCCATACCAATTGCTACAACGACTGCTTCCCCACTTCCATTGACTACACTTGTCCCTGCATAAACCATATTTTTAGCTTCGATACTTCTTTGTACTTTTGAAGTTGTTAGTTCTCTTCTACTTGGTTTTGATTCTCCATCAAGTGAAGAGGTGTTGATATACAATTCATTTGCTTCAATAAGTACAGCATCAGCAGCAATTTTATCTCCCTCTTCAAGTATGATAATATCTCCAGGGACTAAATTACTTGCATCTATTTGCTGGATTTTCCCATCTCTTTTTACTTTAATTATTGTTGGCATAAGTTTAAGAAGAGCATCCATCGCTTTATCAGCTTTAAAATTTTGCCAAAATGTAAATGTTGCATTGATAAGTGTAGCCCCAAATATTGCATATCCTAAGATATCGTTTCCCTCATTTGGTTGATAATAATCAGCAATAAATGCTAATATACCAGCAACTTCAAGTAAGATTGGGAAAAACTCAATAAATTGTTTAAAAAACTCTTTTACATAATTTTTTTTCTTTTTTTGTTCAATTAGATTTAACCCAAATTCCTCTTGTCTTTTTATTGCATCAGCTGATGACAATCCACCGTCTGATGTTCTAAAACCTTGAAATAAAAGTTCTTTCGTTAATTCAAAAGGTTTCATAGTTCATCCTTAAATGGGATAAAATAGATTGTATTGATCATTGGTTTGTCAAATAAAATATCAATAGGGTGTTTCCAAAAAAATTCTTTTTCATGATGCCCACCCATAATAATCAAATCATAGCCATGTTTTGCTATATGGGCTTGAACTGTTTCATCTTCAGTAAAAGCATAATCATGTTTTATAGCAAATTTGAAATTCATCATTTTTGCAACTCTTAAATAATGTCTTAGATTAAATATTACACTTTGAAGTTTTGTCTTGATATTTTCAATTGTTACTGAAGCCATATTCATTTTAGATATTTTATCTACAGAATAGATCTCAGCTTTTGCACTGTAGGCTAATGAAAATGTTGAGAATAAAGTAAATTTTTTAACTGAAAGTTTTGAAGCTCTTATTGGCATAACTATTTTATCTACACTATAAGCTCTTCCAATTTTTACAACTTTAACAACTGCAATATCAACTTTAATCTTTTTCTTTAAAATCTCAGTTAAAAATGATTTATCGTATATCGATTTATTTTGCATTGTTGAACAAAATAACATATCAATATCTTTAGCTTCAATGTATTGTTTTAATTGTAAAAGATTTTCAAAAATAAGAAAATTATTTTCTATCTCATAAGAGTTACTTAAATCTTGTATATCTTTTAGGCTATTTTCTACATCATATGGATCTTCTTGATCTATAACATATGCTAAAGTAAAACTTAGATTTAATTGTTTTGCATACTCTAGAGCGTATATTGCTGTTGTATGAGAAGTTAAAGAGCCATTGACTAAAGTTATTGTTTTCATGAGAAATCCTTAGCTATTTTCGTGATTGTACTCTTTTTGATTTGATAATGATATTAGAATTCTCATTTTCTTTGTATGACTTCAATTATTGTATTTGCTAACATAATAAAGTTTCTATTGGTTATAATTTTTTCAAATAAAACAAAAAGGAAAACAAGATGTTAAAATTGATACTTTCGGTACTTTTATTTGCAAATATTTTATTTGCACAAAGTAGTAGTGATTTTTTTGATTTCTCTTCAGACAATTTAAAAGAGGATTTACAAACAGCCAAAGAGGAGGGGAAAAAGGGAATTTTTATCTTTTTTGGAATGGATGATTGCCCATTTTGTCACAAAATGAAGATGAATGTTTTAAATAAACCAGAGGTTATTAAATTTTACAAAAAGAACTTTTTGAGTTTTGAAATCGATGTCAATGGAAATATAGAAACTCATAATTTTGATGGAAAAGCGATTAGCCATAAAAATTTTGCCAATAAACATCAAGTAAGAGCAACACCAGCTTTAATCTTTTTTGACCTTGATGGAAATAAAATTTTTACACGACCAGGGTATTCAAATCTTGAAGAATTTATGTTGCTTGGGGATTTTATAGCAACAAAAAAATATAAAACTGACAACTTTGTCAAATATAAAAGAGAGATGTTAAGCAAATAGATGAAAACAACACTATTTTATAAATTTATTTTATTGGGTTCTTTGGGGCTCTCTTTGGTAGCTAGTGATGATGAAAATTATCTTACCCTAGAAAGGGTGATTGAACTATCAAAAACTAACCATTTTGAACAAAAAGAGATTTTGGAAGATATTAATCTTGAAGAGTTAAACTTAAAAAAACTCAAAAATAGTTTTTATCCAGAGCTCTATTTTGATGGGCAACTTGGAAGAGAAAGAAATCTTGAAAAAGTTGAAAATGATACTTTTGGATATATTGTTTGGAAAAATAAACTTTATGATAGTAATGATGGGCTAGAGGAAGATAGTTTCAAACAAAACAAAAAAAATAAAGATTTTTTACTCAAACTCTCACAAGAGGAGAGAAAAATATCTGTAATGAAAACTTTTTTTGATACAAATTTAGCTTCATTATACCATCAATATCTCCTTGAACAACTAGCAATGGATGCAATTTATCATAATCGTGCAAAAGATTTTTATCCTACAGGGAGAATCTCTGATGTTGAAGTTTTAGAGAAAGAGACAAATATGCTTTTGGCATCTGCTAAAAATTTTAATGCTGAGGAGAGTATCTATAATAACAAGTCACGACTTGCCACTCTTTTAGATATGGATGTAAAAAAACTTCCAGAGATTCAAAGACCAAAGTTAAAATCATATTTAGAAAGAGAGATTCCACAAAATAGTAAACTTTTAGAACTTGCTATCAAAAATGATTTAAAGTTACAACAACTAACTGATAAATTGGAATATCTTAATCGTAAAGCAAAAGCTTTAAAAGGAAATTTTGATTTTCAAGTTGGAACAATTGCTATGATTGGAAATGAGCCTCAAAAAACACTTGAAGATGAAAATAATAGATGGGAAGCAAGGGTAACTTTACGAGTACCTCTTTATGATAAAGAAAAAAATGTAAATGAGATTCAAAAAGTTCAAATAGAAAGAAATAAAGTGCAAGTAAGTATCGACAAATATAAATCTGAACTCTCTCAAAAGATTGATGAAATTGTTTCAAAACTCACTTACTTAGGGAAATTGAATAAAGCGTATAAAACACAGTTTGATTATAGAAATCTTTATTTAGAAAAGTCAAGAACTGCTTATGAACTTGATCGTCAAAGTGATTTAGGGGATGCTATGGTACAGCTTTCTAAAGCTGAATATGAACTAGAAAAAAATCGTTATGAATATGTCATAACTTATGAAACATTGAATTTAATAGTAGGGGAAACATTATGAAAAAAATACCATTTATAGTAGCAAGTGTGGTGTGTGCTACAACATTTTCTTTTGGAGAGGTTCTTGAGATTTACCCCCAAATAGCAGGGGAGATAGTCTCTCAAGCAAAACAAAACCAAAGCTTTAAAAAAGGGGATGTTTTAGTCTCTTTTGATGCTAGACAAATTGAACTGAAAATTACCCAATTTGAAGGTGTAGTGAAGCTTAAAAAAACACTTTTAGATGATGCTTTAAAGATTTTAAATGAAAATACAACCCTTTATGAAAGTACAGTTGCTGCAAAAAGAGATGTTGATATGGCTCAACTTGAGTACGATAAAGCAAAATCTTTATACGATATAGAAGTGGCTAATTTAGAGTACTACAAATTAGAAAAAGAGAAATACACTATAAAAGCACCTTTTGCTGGAGTTGTAAAAGATGTCCCAAATCATCTTAATGTAACAAACCTTAATCAACCAAAAGTTCTTTTGGTAATAGAGAGTAAATAACCTATTTTTCTGTCACCAAAGATAAATTTGAGAGGTTATTGAATTGTAAAATATCAAGAAGTTCGACAACTTTTTGGTATGGAACAGATTTATCAATCTTAACTGTTATAGCCTCTTGTTTATTTGCAATTACTTCAAGTTTCTCTTGCAGTTTAAGAAAATCAATCTTTTCACCATTATAAGCGATGTTATTTTGATTTAGCTCGATTGATACCATAGTTTTATTTACCATTGTAGAAGATTTTGCCCCTTGCGGAAGGGTGAGGTTGAGTGCAAAATTCTCTTTTTTAAAAGATGAACTTACTATAAAAAAGATGATTAAGATAAACACCACATCGATAAGTGGAGTCAAATCAAGTGTGAGGGGTTCTCTTCTTTTCATAATTTACTAAGCACTTCACTCTTTAAAGTTATCTCCATATTGTCTAGTGTACCTATAAAGTAATTATAAAAAATATAGTGAGGGATTGAGACAATAAGTCCAACAATAGTGGTAATAAGTGCTAAAGAGATACCACCTGAAAAATTCATAGGATCGTCAAGTCCCACTTTACTAATCACATCAAATGATGTAAATATCCCTAAAACTGTCCCAAGAAGTCCAAGAAGTGGCGATATTGTTGCTATTATTTTAATGGTATTAAGACCAAATTCTAATTTTTTAATCTCTTGTTGGATTATCATCTCAAGTAGATCTTCGTGGTTGTTTTTTATTTTTGCAAAAATTACATTTATTGTTGTTTGGATATCTTTTTTGAAATTGTAAAGATTAAAAAGTTCCATAAAAATAATTGTAAACCCTACAATATTAAGAGCGATAAGTATATAAACTATCATCCCACCTTTTTCTAAAAATTGTAATATATCCATAATTTATTTTCCTTGTTTAAATGAGTTCGTATTTTACATAAATTCTAATAATTGTTGGCTTGTCAGGGCGAGGATAATCCCTATAAGCTTGATTGATTGTTTCAACTGAATTATCATCTAATATATAGTATTTTGAACTTTTAATAATTTTTGGTTCTGTTATTTTTCCGTTTGGATGGAGGATGAACTCTACGACATTTATCCCGCTTTGTTTTGCTTGAACAGCGATATAGGGATAGATAAGAAATCTTTGGGTGATTTTTCCTATATCTTTGAGGTTTTTGATAAGATAAACTTTTGTTTCTTCTGGGAAGCTATCAAAATCATCTTTATAAAGCTCCAGATAGCTTTTGGTAATTTTATCGATATTTTCTTCTATTTTTTTGCTTTCAGGTGCTTTTATCTCTTGTATTGGCTCTTTTGCTATTGGCTTTGACATTGTCTTTTCTACAACTTTAGGTTGATCTTTTTGAACTATTTTAGGAGGTAATTCAAAAGTTTTTACCTCTTTTGGAAGCTCTATAATTTTTGGTGTATTTTGTGGTGGAGTGATTTTTTCTTTAAAAATCTCTTTGATTGGTTTATCTCTTTGAATCTTTTTTGGAGTTTCTATTTGTTTATTTGGAAGAAGTTTTACATAGTTGATATGAGTTTTAGAAAGTTTTTGATTTTCTACTGTTGGTGCATCTTTTTTGTGATAGGTTAAATAAAAAAATGTAGCTAAATGAAGTGCGACGGATATAAATAAAGCTACTAATATCCTCATAATCGCACTTTTAAAAACTATAAGTTATATAGCTTCTTCATCCTCTTCACCTGTTCTAATTCTAATAATTTTTTCAATTGGAGAGATAAATATTTTTCCATCACCAATTTTTCCTGTTCTTGCAGCTTTGATGATAAGGTCTGTTATCATATCTACATCTTTTTCATCAACAACAAGGTCAAGTTTTATTTTTGGTAAAAAATCTACAACATACTCAGCACCTCGATATAGTTCGCTATGCCCTTGTTGTCTTCCGTATCCTTTTACATCGCTTACTGTCATCCCTGTGATACCAGCTTCACTTAATGCGTCTTTCACATCCTCAAGTTTAAATGGTTTAATAATTGCTTCTATTCTCTTCACGGTAAATCCTTTTTGTTAAAAATTAAAATGCTCGTTTAAATTCTGGGTATGCTTCCACACCACATTCATTGACATCAAGTCCCTCAAGTTCTACATCATGTTTTGCTCTAAGAGGTATGATTTTATTGAGTACAAATAATACAACATAACTACTTACAAAAGCAAAAATTCCAATAACAACAACCCCTTTTAGTTGGTCTAAAAAAAGTTTATCTGTAAATATTCCAACAGCTAAAGTTCCCCAAATACCATTTACAAGATGAACTGACAATGCACCTACTGGATCATCAAGTTGAAATTTATCAAAAAATGGAACAGCAAAAACAACTAAAACTCCACCAATTGCACCAACAATAATTGGTTGATAAATATTGTAAAGATCAGGTCCAGCGGTAATTGCTACAAGTCCACCTAAAGCACCATTTAAAATCATAGTGATATCCAGTTTTTTATATTTTAAAAGCATCAATCCACCAGCTACAATAGCACCTATAAGTCCAGCTGTATTTGTATTCAATATTGTAAGAGCAACAGCATCAGCTCCCTCTTTAGAAGCAATGTTTCCAACACTTCCCCCATTAAATCCAAACCAACCAATCCAAAGTAAAAATGCACCAAGTGTAAGAAGTGGGATATTTGAAGCAGGAATAACTCTTACGATTCCTTCTTTTGTGTATCTTCCTTTTCTAGCACCTATGATAAAAATAGCTGCTAGTAGTGCCCAACCACCTGTTGAGTGAATAACTGTGCTTCCAGCTAAATCGTACATATTAAGGTCAAAGATAGTATCTTTTAACATATCACTTCCCCAAGTCCAATTGACAATTAAAGGGTAAACGATACTAGCCATGATTACCGTAAAAAATGTCAATGGGATAATTTTAGCTCTCTCACTTACCCCTCCACTCATAATATTGACAACTTTTCCAACAAATGCCATTTGGAAAAGAAGTGCCGCCCATTTGCTCATCGTTTCACTTCCAAAATCACCAAATGCAATATGATATCCAATAAGTAAAAACCCCATCGATGCAAAAGCATAAATCATAGTGTTCATGGTTAAGACAGCTGTAACATTTTTTGTTCGAACAATTCCAGCTTCAAGCATCGCAAATCCTGGAACCATAAAAATAATCAACACAAATGAGAATAATACATACAGTGTATTGATTATATAAGCGACATTTTCATCCATCAAATTCTCCTTAATTTAACTAAATTCTATTATTATAGTCTTTTTAAGAAGGATTTTAAGATTTAAAATGGTTATTTTTTATACAATTAATGGAAGTTCAACTTTAATTATTTGATTTTTATGGGAAAGATTTATAATTCCATTTCTATTTATATGCGTTGTAAGTGGTGTAAATCTAAGCTTTTCATTTGCTATGAAATCAATAGAGATAATTTTATATTTTTTAGTATTTATCACCTCATATTCACCTGTTTTTATTGAAACTTTGAGAGTGATTTTATTTTGATCTTTAAGTTGCTCGAAAACATTATTGATACAAAGTAAAAAATCGTTTACATTGAGTTTAATTAAAGGGATAGAAACATCATAAATCTCCTCAATAATAAGATTGCACCCAAGGAGCGTTGTACTTTTTGAAAGCTCAATAAGTGTAAAAATATTTGTCTCTTTGAGATTATTATCATCAAGTTTTGTTAACTTAGAGCTATTTACCTCTTTATAAAGTCTTAAAATAATCTCATCATCACTAATATAACCAACTAATATCGCATAAAATGATTGTTTTTCATAAGTGATATTTATAAATTCTCTTTTAAATCCAAAAGTTTTACTCGCATATGAAACAGTTAAATCAAAAAGTTCTTTTGCAGAAGCAAAATTGAGTAAAAATTCAGCTTCCTTATTGAAGTTTTTTATCTTTCCATCTCCATCAAAAAGGATAAAAGGGTTTAAATCGTATTCTAGTACCTCTTCATATATTGTCATTATAGTTCTCCAAAATATTGGTGGATTTTTTTTCGTAAAGTGATTCTATTGATTTCCAATTTATCAGCCATTTGCAGTTGTGATTTATAGATTTTTTTTGCTGCTTTTAAAAGTGGAATTTCAAAAATCTCTATCAAATCTCGATATGTTTCACCATTTTCTAGTTTTTTAGTAAGATAGTTTTCCATTGTTTGTAACATATCTTTTGTATTTATTGATTGCAAAAGGAGTGATTTATAAATTGATTGTTTAAGTGTGATACCATTTTCACTTAGATCAATCTCCATATTTTTGATAGGAACTTGCGTGTTATAGATACTCATCGCTTGTTTTTTATATATCTCAATAATCTCTTCTAAATCTTCCGGTCGCTCTTTAAGTGGTGGAATCTCTATTTTGATGGCAAAATATTGGTTTAATTTATCATTTTTATCATTATTTGTTCCCACAACTTTGATATTTTTAAGATGTTTAAAAAACTCTTCAATATTGATAATAGTATTTATATTTTCAACTATAATTGATTCATATAAAGCTAAATCTATCTGTTTTTCTATAATCAATTTTTCTAATTCACCACCACCTATTAGTAAAGCATTTGGAAGTATCTCTCTTGCTAAAAGTTTTTTCCCAACACCATTTTGTCCATAAATAAGTGTATTAATAGGTAAATCAGCTGAAAGTTTTGCTGACTTTAATATTTGTTGTGATATTTGCGATGTCGCTATAAATTTTTCCATTAAACCTCTTTTGCTATAAATATTTTTGCTCTATATTTCAACTCTTTTAGAGCTTCACTTGTTATATGGTATTCATCTCCGAAAGGGAGTTGTTTACCACCAAGTTTTCCATAAAAAATAAATTGATCTTTTGGAGTAGATAATCTCTTTGTATAAAAATCATCACTTGTATTAAATCTGTATTTTGTTTCAGAAGTAGAAATAATAGGCCATTTTTCGTAAAAATCACTTGAATATTGAGAAAATGTGGCTAAATCGTATCCATTTCCAGCTCCAAATAAGCGAAGTTCCTCAAAAAGATACTTTTGTATAAAAAATTTATACCCATGAAACAATTTTCCATTTTCTCCAAAAAGTGATCTTTTATCACTTTTAACTTCACTATTAAGTATATTTGAATCATAAAACTCTTCGCTGGAGAGAGGATATCTTTTTGATTTTAAGTTTGCAAATAAAACTTCAAAGAGTGTAGTTTCTTTTGTATACTTAAATGATGAAAGATTTTCTAAAACATTTTTTAATCCAAAAGTGTTATCAATTTTACTATTTCCCCAAACTTCTTTGAGTTTAAATCTTTTAGAAAATTCAACAATTTGCCAAAGCTCACTCATACTCTCTCCATAAGGTTCGATATGTTGTTTTCCTAGTGTTATCTCCCTTTGTGAATTCTCATATCCAATATGTTTTTCAAAGTGATTTGCTGTAGGTAAAACAAGATCAACTTCAAGGGAAAAATCATCAAAATAAGGATTTGAATAGACTATAAAGCTATCTTTTACATCATTCAAATAATCACTATAAGTAGTAAGTTCTCCACTATTACACCCTAAAATCCATAAAAAATTTGTCGTTTTATCATTAAACTTTTTAAGAGTTGCAAAAATATTTTCAGTTGCTATACTATTGAGAGTATTTTCTGGTAAATTCCAAATAGATTCTGTTTTTTCTCTATGTTGTTTATATTTTGTAAACATTCCACAAGGGAGTCTTTGAGAACTATTTGCACTGTTTAAAGAGGTTGTTGCGGAAAGTTTTTGACTATGAAGATATAAAATACCACAACCAATTTTTCCAAAATTATTTGATAATAGATGTAAAGAGTGGAGGAGAATATTTACCTTTAGAGATATTGAATCTTTTTTTGAATCAAGATAACAAAGAACTTTTGTGTTATTTTTCGTATAAGCATTTTTTATAAGAGCTAGTTTAAATTTGAATTGGGAAATATCTTCTTCCGTTATTTTAATTTTATCTATTACAAAATCAAGTGTAAATTTTTGAAAATATTTTTTATATGTATTAAAAGAGATTTCCCATTGAAGCAATTTATCATCATTTATGAGTATTTCATTATCAAAAGTGGCAAATACAACTCTATTTTGTAAGAAATAAAGATCTTCATCTTGAATATTTTGAAGTGTTTGATTGATCAAATAATTCAATAAAAATATTTCACTATCAGGTTTTATTTGAAAATTTATATCTGCATTATCAATTTTTTGATTTTCATTTGTGATGATATTTATAAATGAAAATTGTTCATTTTTTTTGTATTTTTCCCTTAAAACTTTTGAATAAAGAATTTGAAAGTCTTCTGTAAAATTGATATTAAAAGAGAGAAAAACATCACATTGCGAAATATCATCAAAAGTTCCATTTGAACCATCTATTCCAAAAGTTTGGATAAGTCCAAAGGCATTTCTTTCCACTTCATAATTGATATTTCCTATATTATTTGAACGAAAACCACCTTTGAATAGTTTAGCAAGAGCATAAGATTCGTATATAGACAATGATTCACTAACAATAGTTCCAACTCCATCTATACCATTTTTTTTGAGAGATTGTTTACTTTTTTGTTCCATAATATCAAAAGCTTTTTCCCAAGAAATAGGGGTTAGAATACCATTTTTATCATATTTTTCATTTGTCATCTTTAAAAGTGGTGTTTCTATTCTTGGGATATATGAATCATACTTAAAATGTAATTGAGAAATCTTTTGACAAAGTTCACCTTGATTTACAAGTGATTTTTTATCTCCTTCTATTGTATTAATAGAGATTAAGCCATTGTCATCTTGCTTATTAACTATTAAATGGCAACCAATACTACAAAGAGGACATATAGATTTATTAGAAAAGTAAGTTATTTTCTTCAAATCTTTTTTCTCATCTTTTGAAGTAGATTGCTCCTTTGTAGGTAGATTTGTTGCAAAAAGATATGTTGTAGGTAATGTGGAAAAAAACAATGTTTGTTTTATAAAATTTCTTCTGTTAATCATAGTTTAGATTATAGCAATTAAGAACTTTAGTTAAAGGGAAATTTTCAAAAAATATTTTGTTTTGTATAAAATAACAATAAAATTTAAGGCTAACTAAGGTACAATCTTCCACAAAATTATATACAAGGGTAGGCAAGTTGATGAAAAAATTTCAAGAATTTGAATTAGCTGAAGACGAGAACTTCGCAGAATTATTTGAGGAGAGTGAAAAACAAACAGAAACAAACACAATTGTTGATGGTGTTATCGTTGAGATGAACGATGAAAGTTTATTGGTAGATGTTGGGCAAAAAAGTGAAGGTAAATTATACATTTCTGAGATTACTGTAAATGGTAAAGTTGCTTATAAAGTTGGTGATACAATCAAAGTTATGATCACAAGCTCAAGAGGTGAAAGACCTTCTATTTCACATAAAAAAGTTTTACAAAGATTAAAATTTGATGAATTTTTTGATAAATATGGTGAAGATCCAGAAAATGTTATTGTTGAGGGGATTATCACTTCAATTAAACCAAGAGCTGGTTTCATAGTAGAAAATGTAGATGGTTTAGAATTCTTTATGCCAATGGCACAAGGTTATATCAAAGCAATCGGTGCAATTGGTAAAAAAATCAAAGCAGTTGTATTAAAAGCGAAAAAAGATTCAAATAGCATAGTTATTTCAAGAAAAAAACTAATTGAAGATTTCCAAAAAAATAAAGATGAGCAAATAGCTAAACTTATGGGTTCAACTGAAATTAAAGAGGGAATTGTTAAAAAAATTACAAGTTACGGAATGTTTGTAGATATGGGTGGAATTGATGGTCTTGTAAACTATAATGAAATTTCATACAAAGGTCCAGTAAATCCTTCTCAATACTATAAAGAAGGTGATAAAGTTGAAGTTATTGTAAAAGCTTACGACAAAGAAAAAGGTCACCTTTCATTATCAATTAAAGATGCTATGCCAAATCCTTGGGAAGAGATAAGAGAACAACTTGAAATGGGTGATACAATCACTGTAACTGTTTCAAACTTTGAAACTTATGGAGCATTTGTTGATCTTGGAAATGATATCGAAGGGTTATTGCATATCTCTGAAATTTCATGGAATAAAAATGTAAAAAATCCAAAAGATTATTTAAACATTGGTGATGAAATCAATGTTGAAGTTATCGATCTTGATTGTGATAAAAGAAAATTAAGAGTAAGTCTTAAATCTTTACAGCCAAAACCATTCAAAAAATTCCTTGAAGAACATAAAGCAGGGGATTTATTAAAAGGTACAGTTGCTACTATTACTGAATTTGGAGCATTTATCTCTATTGGTGAAGTTGATGGATTATTACATAATGAAGAAGCTAGTTGGGAACCAAATGTAAAATGTAAAGACATTTTCAAAAAAGGTGATGTTGTTGAAGTTAAAATTATTAAAATTGATAGAGAAAAAGAGAATATCTCTTTAAGTATCAAAGCATTAAGTGAATCACCTGCTGATAAATTTGCTTCTCAATATGCAAATGGAGATATTATAAAATCAACAATTAAAGATATCAAAGATTTTGGTGTTTTTGTTAAATTAGAAAATAATCTTGATGGACTTATTAGAAAAGAAGATTTATTAACTGTAAGTGAAGAAAATCCAGAATTACAAATTGGTGATGAAGTTGAAGCAGTTGTTGTAAATATTGACAAACAAAATAACAGAGTAAGACTTTCTATGAAAAGATTAGAATCTCAAAAAAATAGAGAAGTTTTAAAATCAGTTAGTGATGATAGTGCAATGACTTTAGGTGATGCATTAGCTGGACAATTAAGAAAATAATCGGATAAATTGGAGAAATTATGAGTAGCAAACCTACAATTGTAGTATGTGATCATATCCACGAAAGTGGATTAGAGATACTTAAAAATACTGATGATATAAATTATGTTTTTGCAGCAGATATAGATAAAGTAGCTTTACTTGATGTGATAAAAGATGCACAAGTAGCAATTACAAGAAGTTCAACTGATGTTGATGAAGCTTTTTTAAATGCTGCAGTGAATCTAAAAGCAGTAGTTAGGGCTGGAGTTGGTGTAGATAATGTAGATATTAATGGTTGTAGTCAAAGAGGGATAATCTCTATGAATGTCCCTACAGCTAATACTATTGCTGCTACTGAGCTTACTATGACTCATATCTTATCATGTTTACGAAAAATGCCTTATGCTCATGCACAACTTAAAGATCAAAGAGTTTGGAAAAGAGAAGATTGGTATGGTCAAGAATTGTACGGAAAAAGAGTTGGAGTTATTGGATTTGGAAATATTGGACATCGTGTAGCTTTAAGATGTAAATCTTTTGAATGTGAAGTTGTAACTTATGACCCATATATTGCACCAAAAAAAGCACTTGATTTAGGAATTGAATATACAACTAATTTCGATGATATTTTGGCTTGTGATATTATTACTATCCATACACCAAAAAATTCTGAAACTGTTAATATGATAACTCAAAAAGAGATTGATAAGATGAAAGATGGTGTTATTTTGATCAATTGTGCAAGAGGTGGATTGTATAATGAAGATGATTTATATAACAATTTAAAATCTGGCAAAATTTTTATGGCTGGTATTGATGTATTTAACAAAGAACCAGCTACGAGTAATAAACTTTTGGATTTAGATAATATCATTGTAACGGCACATCTTGGAGCAAATACAGTTGAATCTCAATATAAAATTGCAACACAAGCTGCTGAAAATGCGATTGAAGCTGCAAGAGGTATTGGGTATCCACACGCTTTAAATCTTCCAATTGATGAGACAAAAATCCCATCTTTTGTAAAACCATATCTTGAACTTACTCAAAAAATGGCATTTACAATTGCACAAATGGACAAATCAGCAATTGTGTCGATTAAAGTTGAAGCTGAAGGTGAAATTGCAAGTTATTTAGAAAGTTTAACAACTTTTGCAACAGTTGGGGCATTAACACCTTCAATTGGATTAGAAAAAATAAATTATGTCAATGCAACATTTGTAGCACATGAAAAAAATATAACTTTAGAAACTTTGGAAAATCCAAATAATAGTGTGTATAAAAATAAAGTAACTATCAAAGTAGAAACAGGAAATGGTATTAATAAAATTAGTGGAACTATATTTGATGAAGATGTTCAAAGAATAGTAGATATTAATGATTACATTGTTGATGTTATCCCTGATGGGAAAATGATATTATTTAAAAACTCTGATGTTCCTGGTGTTATTGGGGATGTTGGAAAAATTTTAGGTGATAATAATATCAATATTGCAGACTTTAGACTTGGAAGAAATAAAAAAGGTGCTTTAGCTGTAATTATTGTTGATGATAATATTAATGAAACAATTTTAGAAAAACTAAGAAATTTACCAGCTGCAAAAGCTGTTTATTTTGTAAATATGTAATTATAATAAGAGGAGAGTAATTATGGCAATTGGTATGAGTGAATTAAAAAAAGGTTTAAAAATAGAAGTTGATGGAATTCCATATAGAATTACAGAATATCAACATGTTAAACCAGGAAAAGGTGCTGCATTTGTAAGATGTAAAATCAAAAATTTCATCAATGGTAAAACTATTGAGAAAACTTTCCATGCAGGTGATAAATGTGAAGTGCCTGATTTACAACCAAAAACAATGCAATTTTTGTATGATGATGGTGAAATGCTACAATTTATGGATAACGAAACTTATGAGCAAATTGCACTTACTTATGATCAAGTTGGTGAAACTGCAAAATGGATTTTAGATGGTATGAATGTTGATATGATGTTTTTCAAAGGTGAAGCAATCACTGTTGAAGCACCAATGTTCGTAGAACTTAAAATCGTTGATACTCCACCAAATTTCAAAGGTGATTCACAAGGTGGTAAAAAACCTGCAACTTTAGAAAGTGGTGCTGTTGTTCAAATCCCTTTCCATATCGTTGAAGGTGATGTTATCAAATGTGATACAAGAACTGGAGAATATTTAGAAAAAGTTAAATAACTTTTTCTTTTTTAATAAGTCAAGTTTTTTAGCTTGACTTTTTTTATTTTATTTGAGGTTTTTTACTTTAAATAATAGCTTTTTTTACTCAAATTTCAATACTAATCTCTTATCTTTATACTCAAAACTATTGACATCAAACATAGATTTCTATATAATTCTAGCACTCAAATATATTGAGTGCTAATTAAAATACTAAAAAATATAAAAAAGGGGTCAAAATGAACTTTAAACCATTTGGAAACAGAATACTAGCAAAAATTCCAGAGGAAAAAACACAAACACAAAGTGGTATTTTTTTACCAGATAATGCTTCAAAAGAGAAACCAACACAAGCAGAAGTTGTTGCAATTAGTGCAACTACAGAAAATATAAATATTGGTGATACAGTTGTATATGCAAAATATGCTGGAACAGCTTTAACACTTGATGATGTTGATTATTTGGTACTTGATACTGAGAAAGATATTTTAGGCGTAATAGCAAAATAATTTGTAAATAATAATTAAGAATTTTAGAGATGGAAATTAAACACAATCTTCTGATTGTGCTTTAGGATTGATTTTGTGAAGAACTTGTTCTTTACAAAATGAAACGAAAAACGAAGTGAAGGTTCCCTTCATTTTTTGCTTCGCAACAGCGAGCTACGATGAAATAAAATTAAGGATACAAAATGGCAAAAGAGATTTATTTTAGTGATGATGCAAGAAATAGACTATATAGAGGTGTAAAAAAACTGGCTGATGCAGTTCAAGTTACAATGGGACCAAGAGGAAGAAACGTGCTTTTACAAAAATCATATGGTTCTCCACATATTACAAAAGATGGTGTAACTGTTGCAAGAGAGATTGAACTTCCAGATGCTATTGAAAATATGGGAGCTCAACTTGTAAAAGAAGTTGCAAGTAAAACAAATGATGAGGCTGGAGATGGAACTACAACTGCTACAGTTTTAGCACATAGTATTTTCAAAGAGGGTCTAAGAAATGTAACTGCAGGGGCAAATCCTGTACAACTTAAACGTGGTATGGATAAAGCAAGTGAACAAATTTTAATAGAACTTAAAAAGATTTCAAGAGTTGTAGATACAAAAGAGCAAATTGCGCAAGTTGCTACAATTTCTGCAAATAGTGATACAGCAATTGGTGATATGATTGCTGAAGCTATGGAAAGAGTTGGGAAAGATGGTGTTATCACTGTTGAAGAAGCAAAAGGGATTAATGATGAACTTGATGTTGTTGAGGGGATGCAATTTGATAGAGGATATTTAAGTCCATATTTTGTTACAAATCCTGAAAAAATGCTTGTTCAATATGACAATCCGTTTATTTTATTAAGTGAGAAAAAAATTGGAAGTTTAAAAGAACTTTTACCAATTTTAGAGCAAGTAAATCAAACACAAAGACCACTTTTGATTATCGCTGAAGATATCGAAGGGGAAGCTCTTTCAACTTTAGTTGTAAATAGAATCAGAGGAAGTTTAAATGTAGTTGCAGTTAAAGCTCCTGGTTTTGGAGATAGAAGAAAAGCGATGCTTCAAGATATTGCTGTTTTAACAAAAGGGACAGTTATCTCTGAAGAACTTGGTATGAAATTAGAAAGCTGTGGTATGGAAGTACTTGGTATGGCTGCTAAAATATCTATCGATAAAGATAACACTACTATCATCAATGGTGCTGGTACAAAAGAAGATGTTGCTACTAGAATCGCTCAAATTAGAGGGGAAATGGCAAATACTTCAAGTGATTATGATAAAGAAAAATTACAAGAGAGACTTGCAAAATTAAGTGGTGGAGTTGCTGTTATTAAAGTTGGAGCACCTACTGAAACTGAGATGAAAGAGAAAAAAGACAGAGTTGATGATGCACTAAGTGCAACAAGAGCTGCTGTTGAAGAGGGTATTGTTATTGGTGGTGGAGCTGCACTTATCAAAGCTGCTGCAAAAGTATCTTTAAAACTTGAAGGTGATGAGCAAATTGGTGCTGATATTATTATTAGAGCAGTTGCAGCTCCTTTAAAACAAATTGCTTTAAATGCTGGATATGATGCTGGTGTTGTTGCAAATGAAGTTTCAAAATCAACAAATCCAAATATAGGATTTAATGCAGCTACTGGAGAATATGTAGATATGTTTGAAGCTGGTATAGTTGACCCTACAAAAGTAGAAAGAGTTGCTATGCAAAATGCAGTTTCTGTTGCTTCTTTACTTTTAACAACTGAAGCTACTGTTTCAGAATTAAGAGAAGACAAAGCATCAGTAAGTCATGCACCTGATATGGGTGGTATGGGTGGATTAGGTGGAATGATGTAAAACTGGAACTTCTTAGTTCCCCTTTTCACTTTAACACTTCAAGGAATATCGATTTTATTGGTATTCCTTTCTTAATTTTAATCTAAACTTAAGAATTGTTCGTTAAAATCAATTAACTTTATAACCCAAGGTTTCCCCATGAAAATTTTTACTCTAACTTTTTTACTGTTTTTTACCTTTTCAACTACCCTTTTTGGAAAAACTAATTCTTCTACATATAATATTGTAGGAAAAGATGCAGATTCTGTTATTATCAAAGATCTTTCAAAAAACACAATGATTTACAAAAAAGATGAAAATAAAGTCTTAAGACCAGCAAGTTTAACTAAGATTATGACTTGTATGCTTGCTATTGAAAGTGGAAAAATGAATAAGGTAGTAACAATCACAAAGCCAATGACGCAAGTTGAGCCTACAAAACTTGACCTAAAAGTTGGGGATCAAGTAAAACTTAGAGATTTAGTTCATGCTGCTTTGATTAAATCAGCAAATGATGCTGCCTTTGCTATTGCTTACTATTTAGGAAATAATGATAAAGAAAAATTTATCGCTATGATGAATAAAAAAGCAAAAAGACTTGGGATGAGAAAGACAAACTTTGTAAATCCTGCAGGATTTGATGAAAGTAAACATAAGTCAACTGCGAAAGATTTGATGAAACTTGCAGAATATGCTATTAAAAATAAAACTTTTAATTCAATTGTAAAACTGAATCACTACAGTTTTAATACACTCAATACAAATAAAAAATTCTCAGTTTATACAAGCAATAAGCTACAAAGAGAAAATAAATATGTTGTTGGATTGAAAACAGGATATACAAGTGGGGCAGGTGCTTGTTTGATTGCAAGAGCAAAAAAAGATAAAAAAGATATTTTACTTGTGATGCTTAATGCTGATAATAGATGGAAAAATGCAAAATATGCAGTTGCAGAAGCTATAAAAACTACGAAAGAAAGTGGTCAAAAAAGAAAAATTGCTTTCAACAAATCTGTAAAACATAATAGTAAAACAAAATTAGCTTTTAATAAAATAGCAAAACAAAATAAAAATAAAATAGCTTCAAACAAATCTAATAAAAATAGTAAAGTAAAAGTTGCTTTAAATAGCAATAACGATAAAAAAGATAAATCTTAAACTAACGTCAGTGTAGTGCTCAAAATTCTAATTTAATTATTTGTATCATCAGTCCAATTGATATTTACCATTGTTTGATTCTATGTTCCATCTCTTTGCTTGAAATAGTTTTACCATTTTTAGAATCTTCTAAACCCTTTTTTATCATTAAATAAAACTATTCAACAATTTTTAGTGTGATTAATAAAAATGTATCTCTTTCAACTTTTTTATTGTCAAACCAAATACAAGTTGCCGAATCATTATCAATTTCTTCAATTGTCATGACTTCACCACCACATTTTAATTGAACTGTATCTCCAGCATTAAAACTCATTTTCTAACCTTTATTTAAATTTACCATTTTACTTTCATAAATAGGCATATTCAAGTTTCCAGATGATGTGGCTTCTTGAATATAACGTTGGAAATGAGCCGATGAATTGCCCGCAGGTAATTTATTGGCTACACTGATTTGTTATATTTACATCAGAACTTTATTTTGATGACACAGTTTTAAATCATGTTCAGATAAAGATATTGAATCCTTCAGCCTGGTTTTCATGGCTTCTCTAAGTTCTTTGTCAATATCTTCGAAAGTAAGTTTCAAATGATTTTTATCTATCCAAATATGGAGCAGTAGTACTTGTTTCATTGATTCCATCATTAAATCAGTTATATTTTCATAGTCGTTTGTTTTTTGAACTTCGATGTATTCATTTTTGCTATAAAATGTACCATTGCTATAACTTGAAATCAATTTACTTTTTCCAAATTCTAAAGAGTTTTCTTGTACGTACTCATTTAATTTGTAAATACTCAAAAGATCCTCTTCTGCCTCTATCAATCCATCATTATAAATTGCTTGATAGTAAGTGTGCCCTTTTATTTTGTTGTAATTATTGGAGTGAGTACTCTTTGTAAACCTTCTTGGTTCAAATCAACTCTAAATATAAACTGGTCATTTTTATAGACAAAGTATTTCTTTTTAAAAAATGGAAAACCCATTCTCCGAGAAGTTAAACCTTCAAATGACGTATTAATAAAAGAACAATTATTTATTATAAGGCCAAAAGCACTTGGAGTCATTTGAAACGAAAAATTTTGTACTCCTAAAAAATTTATTCGTTGTTCATCACTATTAGAGCGTGCAATATGTAGCATTCTGTCATATTGACCTATTCTTTTTTTTATATGAAATTTAGGTAATACATTGGCTTTATTCTTATCATGAACGAAATACATGAGCCATAGTCCAATCCTGACTTTATCGAACCAATCAAGTATCAATGACATTTCGGAAGAGTTTATTTTTTCACCTATTAATATCCTTTCCATAATAGGTTTAGTTTCTGCTTCCAGTTTTGCAAAATCTGTGTTACATGTCTCACATGCAGGCAGTGTGAATTGATTAATTGAAAATTTTTTTATAGTACCATCTTGATTTAAACCGACAAGGATATCTCGATTAGGATCTCCTGTCATCTTAATTAACCATTTTGGTATGACATGCTCTTTATTTTTATTTTTTGGTTTTTCTCCACAAAATACACAAAATTTATTTTTAGACAAGTCTTTCCTTTAACTCATAATTTAATTGTTCAGTTCATCATGTTAATACTATAAGTGAATATATATAACGTTTGACTTGAGAAATAGTTGCGCCGCAGGGTCAACTATTTCTCTCCAAGGTTTTGTTAGATTATTTCTTATAAATCATGTATACCTTAAAAAAACTTTTCCCATAATGGTTCAATTCTAGTGCCGATAATAGCTTTACCAATATTATCTAATCCTCTAACCATTACATATAATCCAGCTAATATCTGCAATCCTTCTTTTGGACCCAAAGTGGAATAATTAAATAATGGAAAGAATACATATGATGACATAATTACACCAGCAAAAAACTCAAATACTCCATATGATAATCTAAACTTTTCTCTAAACCAAAAAAGTATAATCCCTACAATAGGTAATGCTACTAGTGTTCCCCAAACTGTTATTGTTGATATGATAATATTTAAATAAAAATAAATTAAATTACCTAATATTGACGCAAAAATCCCAAGGAAAAAACTTATAAATAATTGTTTTTTTTGAGATGATACAATTTTATTTGCAGAATTTTTAACTTCTTCATTAATTGTTTCATTATCAGACTCATCTAAAAATACTTTACCAGTGATAGTTTTTACACCATTCTTTTTTAAAACTTTTGCAAATTTCAAATCATCAGTAACAACAATAGGAACATTAGTTTTTGATTCTTCTAGTGCTATATATAAAGTGTCTATATCACTATCACTTAATTTATAATTAGATTTATCTAATTCTGATATATTTTTTGTGGGATTTTTAGGAGCATGAATAATTTTGATTCCATTATCTATAAAACTTGATACAAATTTGAAAATATCTGGCATTTTAGTTTTTGGGCCAAACATATAAAGTTCATCCATTACAGATTTAGGTATAACCATTTCTCTACTTTCTATTCTAGAAAGAATTTGTGGATATTGAATTAAAATATTTGTATCAATTATATATATCATTTCGTTCCTTGGTAAATATTATTAATCTAACGACTGACTTGAGAAATAGTTTGCCAGTTAGGGTAATAAACTATTTCTCTCCTAGGTTTTGTTAGCTATATTAACTTGTAATGACTTCTATAACTTTAGAGTCAAACCAACTTTCAACCATTTCTTTATGATATTTATTTTGAAGTATTATTTTAAGTTTTTTTCCAGAAGGTAGTCTCTTTACAATTTCATCAAGATATGCATATAAAGAACTTATCATAAAACTTTGTCTAGATATATGTAAACTATAAACTAAACATTCATCATGAAATATAAAAGTGGATGCAGCTGTTTGTGCTTCAATTCTTCCCATAAAAATAAAATCTTCAAATGAAATCATACACTTGTCTGGTTTAATTCGAACAATAGGGTTATTAAAATTTAGAGTTATTATATTTTTACTATTTGTTCCATCATATTCATATATTGTAGACATTTCTTGTTTATATTGATCTAAAAAGTATTTAATATATTTTAAACCTTGCATGGATGTGTTTGTCTGCATACTTTCTGACTTTAAAATCTGATCAAAATATTTACCATTCTCTTTAATAATAATTCTATTAGAATAAATTTCCACTTCAAGTTTTTTAGCTTCACCATGCCTATATGCATTAGAGGAAATTTCTAATACAAAATCTCTAACCTCATGTCTAAAGTTATTATCAAGTTCACATTTAATATCATCTACTTCAAATAATGAAGCTATTTTTTGTTCATGATCATGACTTAAAGGGAGAATTAGATTTAGAGAAGATGATGTTCTGTGTAAGTTTGGAGAAATAAAACTTTCAGGATAATATTTTCTTAAAAGTGTGGGATAATTTTGAATTTCTTCAGATATATCTGACCAATCCCAAGTTGAGACAGAAAATAACCCTGCATTCATATTTTCAGTATTAACTGTTCTTGTAAATGCTTGGACATTTACATCTCTTTTTCCTGTAGTTGCTAAAATAAATTTACTGATTTTAGGTTGAAATGAAGTAGCTTTTAATACTTCATCTCGTAATTCATTTTCAGTCAAATTTCTATCAAGATATGTATCTTTTCCTTTACATTGGATTCCAATTAGTTTACTTGTTCCTGAACGGTGATCATAACCATATATATCAATACCATTTTGAGCTTGTCCTCTTCTAGCATGCATTTTTGTTTCAGAATCTGATAATAATTCACTCCATAAACCATGACAAAGCTGTTCAAATTCATCCCAATTACTTGGGGGTAAGAGTTGTTTTGTCATTTTTATTCCTTTTATAGTCTCATTAGTAGCTAACTCTTTAATCAACCTACATTATATATAAACCACCCTGAAAATCAACAAATAGCATATATAAAATATGTCGTATATCAAAACAACGAAAAATGCCTTAAATAAGGTGTTTTTAGATATTTAACTATAAAAAATATTGCAAATTGCCATATTTTTTAGATTAATTTTAAGTTTATGATATAGTTTTTATGTATGTTTATTACCGATATTTAGATGATAATAGTACATCATGTATGTATATTACGGTAATATCGTAATAAACCTACATTTTGTTAAATTTATTGGAGGTATATTGTGGGTAAAAAATTATTGGATATTATGAAAGATAAAATTAGATTTAAACACTATAGCATAAGCACAGAAAAAACTTATGTACATTGAAAAAGATATGGGTAAATTGGAAAAAGAGTTTTTACAAAAACTCTTTTTTGTAAACCTCTTCATCATATGCACAAAGCACTTTATCATTTTTGTATTCGATAACTGGTCGTTTAAAAAGCATATTATCTTTTTTGAGCCACTCTAGTTTTCCACTATCATCAAGATTGAGTTCTTTTAGACCTAGTTGTTTGTATTTTGTCCCTTTGTTATTAAAAAGTAAATTCACATCAACTTTTGAAGCAAAATAATCAACCATAGAATCTTCAAGGGGTTCTTTCCTAAAATCTATAAATTCATAAGAAAGATTATTTTTTTCACAAAACTTCATAGCATTTTTAACGCTACCACAAGTTTTTATCCCATATATTTTCATCATAAAATAAATTCCTTACTCGATGATTTGAGGAACGATAAAGTAGTTATCTTCACTTTTAGCTGAATGGCTCATAATATGTTTTGCCAAAGCTTCATCAGCATTTACTACATCTTCTCTCATCGGTTGCCCACCACTAATAGTTGTAAATGTAGCATCAACTCCACTTACATCAATCTCATTGAGATTTTCAACAAAGTTTACAATATCAGCTAAGTCACTTCTAAGATGCTCTCTTTTTGATTCATCAATCTCTAATGATGAAAGTTTTGCTAGTTTATCTATTGTTTTATCGTCTATTTTCATATTTATTTATCCTCTTTATTTATCGTTCTTTTATCGTAAAATTCTTTTTTAAATTGTACCCAATCATCTTTTAAAATAGCTTCTCTAGCTTCCCTCATAAGGTTCAGATAGTAGTGAAGATTGTGAATTGAAGCAAGGCGAAAGTATGTCATCTCGTTGCTTCTAAAAAGGTGATTTAAGTATGCTCTTGAAAAGTTTTTACAAGTGTAACATTCACATTTTTCATCAAGTGGAAGTGGGTCTTCTTTATACTCAGCTTTTTTGATATTTACCCTTCCAAAAGTGGTAAATAGTGTTCCATTCCGTGCATTTCTTGTAGGCATAACACAGTCAAACATATCAACACCACGGTCAATATTTTCTATCAAATCTTCAGGAGTTCCAACACCCATAAGATATCTTGGTTTATCTCTTGGCATAAACTGAGTTGTGTACTCTACAGTATCGTACATCTCATTATTAAGTTCCCCAACACTAAGCCCTCCAATAGCAAAACCATCATAGTCACTCATAGCACAAAGTTGTTCAGCTGACATTTTTCTAAATTTTTTGCTCGTACCACCTTGGATAATTGCAAAAATATTTTGGTTTGTCCCAATCCCTTTTGATTTTTGTTCCATATGATAATTTATCGCTTCTTGTGCCCATTGTGTTGTACGATTGATTGAAAGTTCAATTCTCTCATCACTATTTGGTAAAGCTACTAAATCATCAAGAATCATCATAATATCACTACCAAAATCATATTGTGCATCAAGTACAGACTTAGGGGTAAAATAGTGTTTACTTCCATCGATATGAGATTTGAATATCATTCCATTTTGATCTTGTTTTGTATTATGGCTTAAACTAAATGCTTGAAATCCACCACTATCTGTTAAAAAATTGTTTGGAAAACGGCTAAATCCATGAAGTCCACCTAACTTTTTGATAGTCTTACTTGTAGGTCGTAAGTAAAGGTGATAAGTGTTTCCTAAAATTATTTTTGCTCCAAGGTTAAGCATATCATTAAAATCAAGTGCTTTAACGACTGCTTGTGTACCAACAGGCATAAATACAGGAGTTTGCACCTCTCCATGAGCAAGTGTTAAAGTGGTAGCTCTTGCTCCTCCACTTGTTGCATCTATTGTAAATTTCATATTTTTCCTAAATTATAGTCTATTTTATAAGGCTAGAATGATACTCAAAAAGGGCTTATTATCTAGTGAATGATGAGTTGATAGTATTTTTTAAACGATTAAGCCTTTAAGAAAGAATTGTAGATATAGTAAGAAAGATAATCTTTTTAAATACTACTTTTGGTAGTTTCTTGATTTTAGAATTAATAAATTATAAGATAAATAATGTTACTGTATTTATATTTTAAAAGGAAAATAAATGGAAATATCATCAATAAATAGTTATGGAGCTATTTCATCATCGCAAACTTCAACAACGCAAAGTGTTAATAGTAATTCATTTGATACGTATTTAAAGAATCAAACTCAAGAAACAATAGCAACTACTACAAAAAAAGAGACTTTCAAAGTAGTAGCTTTTCTAGATAAATATGATAGTTTCTCATCCTTGTCATCAACTGATGAAAAAATATTTAGAGAAATTTTAGCTGATGATAAATATACAATGGAGGAGATGCAAAGTTTAGATTATGAACAAGTGAAAAAGTTTGGAAACTTTTTAGACTCTTCCCTTTATGGTTCTGGTGTTTCAGCCTACGAAATTCCTCTTGCAAAATGTACAGATTTGAAAGCTGGTGCAATGTTACACGCTGTAAAAATAACTGATAATGAGGAATTTAATAAGGCTTTATTCCAAACAGTTCAGACTATAGATGATCAAATGGAGATGATGAATTTTTTTAGTAGATTATCTGATAGTTTAGGTTGGAATGATAAAACATGTTTAATTCCAGAAAGAGATGACCCTGAACTTAGAAAAGATTCTACAAATGAAGACTGGGAAATAAAAAGTTATAAAAGATTTATAGAAGCTAATATAAAAGAACTGAATGAACTTTTGAGAAATCCTATTATTGATAATGAAGAGAAAGAGTCATATCGAACATTATTAAATGACTTTTTAATTCTTCAACAAAATCATGATGAAGTAAAAAATAAAGCTAGATATACTTATTAGTTTAATAAACAGCTGGGAGTTGATAGTTCGGAAGTGTATCTTTAAAACAAAGTGAATAGTCGATTTTTTCTGGAAGTTTAAAGCTATTTACCTTTTCATCATCTTCTAAAAATCTCATTTTTATCTCACTATCACTATCTAAATAAAAGTATTTTTGTCCTAAAGCTTTGATGGGAGAGTTTCCATTTGTGTCAAACCCACTAATTGCTAAAAATGGAATATCTAGTGTAATTGAGAGAGTTTTTAGAAAAATATAAGCTATTTTGATAGACATATAACTGCCTGGTCCATTAACATAAATAATCTCATCTAATGTATGGTTTTTTAAAATAGTATCAATAGTATGAGGTAATATATCACTTGTTTTTCCATCACATTGAAAAGTTTCTTCTAACGTATCATCTTTATAAATTCCTATTAAAATAGGATTAGCAATAGAGATTATAAAGAGTGTTGTTTTCATTTGTTATAAACTCTATTTTACTTTATTTGTAGCATATGCCATTTGAAGATTTTTTGCTTCACTTGTTTTAGTTGCTACTTCAAGGTCAATAATCTCATAGTTTGCTGGATCTTCTAAGAGTTTTTTTGTAAGTAAATGATTCAAATGATGACTTCCAGCAACTGCTTGATATTCACCAATCATTGTATATCCTAAAAGACACATATCTCCAATTGCATCAAGAATTTTATGTCTTACAAACTCATCATCATATCTTAGCCCATCAGGATTTAGAATTTTTTGATCATCTAAAACGATAGCATTTTCCAAGCTTCCACCAAGTGCAAGTCCTATACTTCTTAAATATTGTACTTCATGTAAAAATCCAAAAGTTCGTGCACGACTAATATTTTCTTTGTAATCTTCGATAGAATAATCAAATCTAAAATGTTGCTCTCCAATGACTGGATGTTCAAAATTGATAGAAAAATCATAGATGATATGATTTGAGGGTTTAAGTTTTACAATTTTATTTCCAACTTCAACTGATACCTCTTTTTTCACCCTTAAAGCTTTTTTAGGTGCATCAAGTTCTTTGATACCAACTTCATCAATAAGCATACAATAGCCACTACTACTTCCATCAAGGATAGGTATTTCATCATTATCAAGAACAATTCTAAGGTTATCTATTCCATAAGCATAAATAGCAGATAGTAAATGCTCAATAGTTGAGATAACAACACCATTTTTTCCAATAACTGTTGCCATTTTTGTATCAACAACATTTTCAGGAGTTAAAGGGATTGTAACCCCTGCATCATTTCTATAAAAAATAATGCCACTATTAGCTTCAAGTGGTTCTAAAACCATTTTGATAGGGACTCCTTTATGAAGTCCAATACCAACTATCTCGACACTTTTTTTAATTGTTCTTTGCTTCATTTTTCAACCTTACTCTGCTTCATCTTCGTTATTTTCGTCTTATTAACTTTAGTTCATCATCGCTTTACTAGAAGTAAGTATATCTGTTATTCTTGTTTTTATCCAGTTTGGATCCATCCACTCTATTGGATTTACCTCAATTCCTTGTACTAATACACCAAAATGTAAGTGATCTCCTAGCACAGCCCCTGTTATACCTGTTGTTGCTATTTTTTGATTTACTGTTACTTTTTCACCAACATTTGTAAATTGACTTGTAGTATGTGCATAAATAGTAGCGATTCCAAGACCATGATTTACAATGATTGAATTTCCATAAATTCCTAAATAATCTTTAAATATAACATCCCCACCATTTGAAATAGTGATATTATCATGTGCAACACTTGCCCAGTCAAGTCCTAAATGCCAAGCTTCATCTATCATTGTGTCATTTAGATAATAGTGTCTTCTCTCTCCAAATCCAGCAGCTGTACTTGAACCTTGAAGTCTTGAAAATGCATTGATATTAAAGTCACTAAAACTCTCTTTTGGAAGATTTGTCATACATACTTTTTTAATTGTTGCGATATTCTCAGCTCTTAAAGTTCTATTTTGTTTTACAAATCTTGCTGTTAAATCAGCAGGAACTTCCTCATTCATTTTCTCTAGAACATTTGTACTTACTGTTTCTATAAAACTTTGAGGGATGTTTAGATTAGAATTTTTAACAGCAAAATCTTGGATATAAAGTGGAACTTTTGCTATAGATTTATTTCCTGCTTTATCAGTTGCTACTAGATTTACCCCTTTAAAATCTTCAAATGGAATACTGATATCCCAAGCGATAATCGCTGCATAATAGTTTGGTTTGTAAAATGGTATAAGTGTAAAATTTACTGTATCGTTAAAAGTGATATAAGCATTGTCAAGATTATCATCTGCAACTTTTACCACAACTAAAGCACTTCCACCTCTTGCAATATATCTACTGTTATTTAAAACAATCGTTTCTGGTGCTTTTGTATCGATTGCAATGTTATAAATAATTTCAGTTGTATTTCCACTTAAAAATACCCATTTACTATCATCAACTGCTTCGATTTTAATTTTGATAGCTTTCCCTTTATAAAGAGTCTCAAATTTTGGAGGAGCAACTTTGAGACTTAATTTTGGTGTTTTTTCACTAAGAACTTTTTCATCTAAAATTTGTTCACCCTTATCATCTATAAAAGTAACTTTATAAGATGTAAGATTACTATTGTCACTCAGTTCAATCACAAGAGGTTCTCTCATATTCCAAGAACTATTTTGTTTCAGTTTTATTACAGGAGAAACTCTTTCAAATTGCGGTGAAAAGAATATAAAAGCAAATAGCAAACCTACCACAATAACTAAAGCTGGAATTAATAACTTCCCACCTTTTCCCCCTCGTCCATCTCTAAAATTTCTTTCCATTTTCATCCTTTATAAAGTTTAATATTTCTTGTTTTGCTTCCGAAACATCATCTGTTTCAATCGTGCAACCAGCTGCCATTATATGACCACCACCATTAAAATTTGCAGCTATTTTTGATACATCTATACCATTTTTACTTCGTAGTGATACTCTTGTTTTCCCATTTGTTGGGCGAAGTAATATAGCAATATGTACTATGGATATAGAAAGTACCATATTAACAGCATCTTCCACATCTCGATAATCTGCACCAGTTGTTTTTAACCATTCTGGAACTACATAAATAGTTCCAACTTCCCCTTCAAAATGAAGTTCCAAACTATTTAAAACCAAAGGTAAAAGTCTAAATTTTGCTAAAGATTCTCTTCTTGTAAGCATATCAGCTACTGTTGAAGGATTTGCTCCGCAATTGCAAAGATGATGTGCAATAGCAAAAGTCTCTCCATCAACTCTAGGTGTACTAAATCGTATGCTATCATCATAAATCCCAGTATAGAGGCAAGTTGCTGTATTTGGTGATATTTTTAAATCATTTTGTTTAAAAAATTGATACAAAACTTCAGCTGTACTTGACTTACTATCATCTACTAAATTGATATCTCCAAAGCTATCATTTGATGCATGATGGTCAATATTAATAATTTTAACATCCTCTTTTATCTCAATTGCTGGTCTTTTGTTATCTCCGCAATCAACATAAATAACCAAATCATAAAATTCTGGTAGTTTATTTGTGATATGAGAAAACCTACTTAAATAATCAAGATTTTTTGGAAGTGCATCCATTTTATTAAAAACTTTATGCTTTATTTTATTTTCAAACATAAAATTGCTAAGAGCCAATCCACACGAAAGTGTATCAGCATCTGGATTTATATGGGTTAAGATGAGTATATAATGGGAACTTTTTATAAGTTCTAAAGACTCTTTATAAACTGACATATCTATTTCGTATCCATTTTTTAGTCAAATTTCATTGAAAAATCAAGCCAAGTTGCTTGATGTATGATTGAACCACTACTTATTGCATTGACCCCACTATTTATGTACCCTGTAATAGTTTCAGCTGTTATATTTCCACTTGCTTCTAAAAGTACATGAGGATAATTCGCATCTCTATAATCAGCTACAACTCTTATTTGAACAGGTGTCATATTATCACACATAATAATATCTCCACCAGCATCCATAGCTTCTTGCACCTGCTCAAATGTTTCACACTCTATCTCAATTTTTGTTACCCAAGAGATTCTTTTTCTTGCAATCTTTACAAATTCTTTGAGGTCAGTTATTGTTTTAAGGTGCGTATCTTTGAGCATCAAACAATCATCAAGTCCAAGTCTATGATTAATAGCTCCACCAACACGACTTGCATATTTTTCAAAATCTCTAAGCCCTGGTCTTGTTTTTCTTGTATCAAGTAAAACAACATTACTTCCTTCAAGAAGTTTTGCATATATTGAGGCATTTGTCGCTATTCCACTTGCATGTTGTAAAATATTTAAAAAAGTTCTTTCACTACTTAAAAGGATTGAAGCTTTCCCTTCAAGTTCAGCAATAATATCACCTCTTTTAACTGTATCACCATCTTGAAGTTTAAAAATACAATCAAATTTTTCAGTTCTAGCTAATACTTTTGCATACTTTACACCAGCTAAAATTCCATCATCTTTTGCAATTACTCGTGCAGTAAATCTCCCCTTTGGAGCGATATCAAAAAACAGATCGCCTCTACCATTATCTTCTAAAATTGCATTTTTTACAAATTTTCTAATATTTATTGCCATTAAGTTTTATTTCCTTTAACTTTTTAAACTTCAAACATTCGCTCTAAAGCTATTCTTGCATATTTTACAGTATCATCAGATACAAAAATTTCATTTTCAAATTTTCCATTTTTGATTGAAAGAAGTGCATTGTATAAATCTTCCACTGTTGTTTCATTCATTGTTGGACATTCTGGTTTTGTTGAGCTTAAAACATAAGTATTTTTTTCTCTTAAACGGTTTACCATATTGTATTCAGTTCCAACAACTACTTTTTGGTTGATATCTAAATCTTGGGTAATATATTTGATAAGTTGTGAAGTGCTTCCAACAAAGTCAGCTTTGTCAACAACAGCTGGATCACATTCTGGATGAACAGCAACTATAATATCAGGATATTTTTCTCGAAAAAAGTCCACATCTTGTGGAGTGAAAAGTTGATGTACTGAACAAAATCCATTGAAACAGATAATATCTGCATTTTTCACATCTTCAATAGTATCAATTCCCACAACAGCTGATTGAAGACCTATTTGTTTTGCAAAGTTTTGCCCCAAACATCTATCAGGGACAAAAAATATTTTCTTTCCACTTTCAAGACCTTTATTGATAATTTTAAAAGCATTTGCACTTGTACAAACATACCCACCCATTTTTCCTACAGCTGCTTTAACAGCTGCACTTGAGTTGATGTAAGTGATTGGCAAAATATCATCATTTGATATCCCTGCATCATTTAAAATTTTTAAATTTGCATCATAATAATCAACATCAATCATTTTAGCCATTGCACAACAAGCAATTTTTGGCATTAAAACTCTTTTATTGGGAGCCAAAACTTTTACACTTTCCCCCATAAAACCAACACCACAAAAAATAATATTTTCACTTGATGTTACAATCGCTTTTTTTGCTAACTCTAAACTATCTCCAACAATATCTGCTAACTCAAAAACTTCATCTTTTTGATAGAAATGTGCCACAATAGTGACATCAAGCTCTTTTTTTAGTTTTAAAATCTCTTCTTTAAAATTCATAATATAGTATTGCCTTTTTTAAATTATAGATATAAATATAACTAAATATAGTTAATGACTGACTGAGTTAAAAATAGACCATCTATTAAGCTAAGGAATATCTATGAAATAGCTACGCTTTCTTTATCAATTTTTTGATATTATCTACTATTATTTTTTAATAAACATTATATGAATTTCTTAATAATTGTTTGATAACCTATATAATACAAGATTTTGCTATCACTTGATACAATAAAATAAATTAGTTTAAAGGATGTTTTTTGGAAAGACTTGTTGAAGTTGAGAAAGTTTCATTTGAAGATACTAGCACTGAAAATGTATTAAGACCTAGTATTTGGGATGAATATATTGGACAAGAAAAAATCAAAAAAAATCTCCAAGTTTTTATCGAAGCTTGTAAAATACGAAATGATGTTCTTGACCATATTTTATTATTTGGTCCTCCAGGGCTTGGAAAAACAACGTTAAGTCATATTATTGCAAATCAAATGGGGGCAAATATAAAAGTAACAGCAGCTCCAACTATTGAAAAAGCTGGGGATTTAGCTGCGATTGTTACTAACCTTAGTGAAGGTGATATCTTGTTTATTGATGAGATTCATAGATTAAGTCCTGCAATTGAAGAGATACTTTATCCTGCAATGGAAGATTACCGTTTAGATATTATTATTGGAAGTGGACCAGCAGCACAAACTGTACAGATAGACTTACCAAAGTTTACACTTATTGGTGCAACGACCCGAGCTGGGATGATAAGTAACCCTTTACGAGATAGATTTGGTATGCATTTTAGGATGAACTTTTATAGTGATGAGGAACTTTCTAAAATTATCACAATAGCTGCAACAAAACTAGGGAAACCAACAAAAGATAACGCAAGTTTTGAGATTGCACGAAGAAGTAGGGGGACACCTCGGGTTGCTTTACGGCTTCTTAAGAGAGTGCGAGATTTTGCGGAGGTAAATAATGAAGATGTGATAACATTTGAAAGATGCCAATATGCTTTGGATGAACTAGGGGTTAATGATAAAGGGTTTGATGAGATGGATTTACGCCTTCTTGAATTGCTTATTTCAAATAGAGGAAGACCAATGGGACTTTCAACCATTGGAGCAGCTTTAAGTGAAGATGAGGGGACATTGGAAGAAGCGATTGAACCATATTTGTTAGCAAATGGTTATATCGAGCGAACAGCAAGAGGAAGAATTGCAAGTGTTAAATCGTATGAACTATTCAGATTAACACCACCAAATACAGAACTAAATAAAACATTATTTGATTAAGGAAAAATATAATGGCTACATTTGATATATCAGAACTAAGAACAATGACAATACTTTATGTTGAAGATGAAGCAACATTAAGAAAACAAGAGACTAAAATTTATACTAAGGTATTTAAAGAGGTTTTTGAAGCTGAAGATGGTGTGGAAGCAATTGAGATATTTAAAAATAATAAAGATAAAATAGACATCATTATAACAGATATCAATATGCCAAATATGTCTGGTCTTGATTTAGCAAGAGAGGTTAGAAAAATCTCTGATGTTCCTATCATCATCACAACAGCATATACAAATACAGAATATATGCTTGAATCTTTAGATCTTGGAATCAAAAAGTTTATCAATAAACCTGTTACAATCAATAGAATTATTCAAGATATTGAAAAAGTAGTTGTTCAATCAAGAAAAGAAAAGAATGTAAAAGATATTGCAAAAACTCTTATTGTAAAAACAAAAAATGATACAAAAGAGTTGAATGAATTATTAATTATAAATAAAGAGTTAGAGAAAAATCTCAATTATTACAAACAATTAGCAGATACTTATATAGCAACTATGGTAGTAAATAAAAATGGGGAGATTTTAGAAGTTTCAAGTAAGCTAAGTGAAGTTTTAGGCTATACTGAATCTGAACTTATGGGTGAAAATATCTCTATCTTAAAAGAAAATAATTCAGGTATTTCTATTCAAAAAGAGATGCTTGAAGCTATCCATAAAAAGACAACTATAGATTCAGAGCATATTTTTGGAAGTAAAGAGGGAAAACCTCTAAAATTTAAGACAAAAATGGTACTTTTTTATGGCGATGATTTACTTATTGCTGGATATAACTTTTATCTGGAATTGATACATTAAATACCAGCAGTTAGTTTTTTTATCGCATTGAGATAGCTGAGATTTGAGAGGTTATTCCCCCTTTTATAAGCTTTGTCAAATGCTGTACCATGGTCAACTGAAGTTCGTTTGATAGGAAGGTTAAGTGAAACATTTATCCCCTCTTCAAAATAAAGAGCTTTGAGAGGTGCTAGCCCTTGGTCGTGATACATAGCGATAAAATACTTAAAGTTTTTTCTTGCATCTTTTGTAAAAATAGTATCTGGGACAAACGGTCCATAAAATATCTCTTTCCCTAATTTTTTGTTTATTTTATTGATAGCTTTTGTTATCTCTTTCTCTTCATCTCCTAAAACACCATTATCTCCAGCATGAGGGTTCAGTCCTAAAACTGCTACTTTTTGTGGAGTTTCAGATTGATAAAAATCATCAAAAAATTGGTAGAGTTTCTCTTTTTTTATCTTTTTAGCAACCTCTTTGAGGGGAATATGTTCTGTAAAAAGTGCGACAAACATCTTCTGGCATCCAAGCATCATAATCGCTTCTGTTTTAAAAATATCACGAAGCATATCTGTATGTCCTACATAGTTTATCCCAGCTTTTTTCCAAGACTCTTTATTTATAGGGAGTGTACAAACACCATCGGCTTTCCCTTTTTTTACCAAACTAATGGCATTTAAAAATGAAAGATAACTAAAAATTCCAGATTTTTTAGAAACTTTACCAGCCTTGATTGGAAAATCACTATAGGTTGAAAAGAGTGTAAAATCATCTGGTATGGGAAACTTTAAAAGCTCACTAGCCCTTTTTAAAAGAGGTTCATTGATACAATAGATTGGGTTGCATAATTCTTTTACAAGATGATGATTTCTTAAAGCAAGTTCAATTCCAATTCCATTGATATCGCCTACTGAAATAGCGATAGTTTTTTTCTTTTCATTCATTGAACTAACTCTTTCATATCGCTAATTGCTTGGAAAAGTCCAGTAAATACACTTCGTGCTACGATACTTTGCCCGATATTAAGCTCAATAATCTCAGGAATTTCAGATATTAAGGTTACATTTTGGTAGTTAAGCCCATGCCCAGCAGCCACTTTTAAGTCTAAATTTACAGCTAACCTAGCACTACTTGCTATCTCATATACACTTTGAGTTAGTTTTTGTGAAAGTTCATTTCGTGATAGTTCAAGTTCTTTAATGGAGTGATGAGTTTTAGCTAACCCACTATAAAGCATCGCATAGATATTGGCAAAAGTTCCTGTGTGAAGCTCCACCCATTCCACTTCAAGCTCTTTTGAAAGCTCTATCATCTCAAAAGTTGGATCTATAAAAAGGGAAACTTCTATCTCATTTTGATGTAGCTTTTGGACAACTTTTTTGATTTGTTCAAAATTATTTTTAAGATCAAGCCCCCCTTCTGTTGTCACTTCAGCTCTATTTTCTGGCACAAGTGTCACACGATGAGGTTTCAACTCACAAGCAATTTGCACCATCTCATCGCCGATACTACATTCCAAATTGACAGGAAGTTGTGAAAGATGGATGATATTTTTTGCATCATTATCGTGGATATGTCGTCTATCTTCCCTTAAATGGATAGTGATTTGATTTGCACCTGCAAGTTTGCAGACAGGAAGAGCGTCGAGTGGATTTGGGTCATTTATTTTTCTAGCTTCTCTTAGCACAGCGATATGGTCAATATTTACACCTAGTAACATAGTTGAGTCCTTGTTGTTTGATTTCTTATTTTAGCTAAATGTTGATTAAGTGGGGGCAAATGGGATTATTCTAAGTTTAATTGAAAATCTAAAATGAGTATTTTATCAATCCCAGTATGTTTATTTATACTATTTTACAAACTGCTGGTTTAATTAAAAATGAAGTTTATCGTTGTTATCATTAGACCACTAGTTTAAATAAATAAGGAAGTGATAGTGAAATATATCCAACACATTAAAATTTGCTCTATTGTATTAAGTATATTGATATTCAATGGATGTGAAAATCCTAAAGAAAATTACAGTTCATCAGATATATCTAAAGAGCCACCTTTAAGAGTTAGTGCATATGAAGTTAAATTGAATAATATTCCAGCTTCTATGGAATATCCAGCAAAAATAAAAAGTATTCAGCAAGTAAATGTTGTAGCAAGAATTAATGGAATTTTAGAAAAGAAAAATTTTAATGAGGGTACTTTTGTACGAGAAGGGCAAATTTTATACCAAATTGATTCAACAAGATATAAAGCATCAATGCAAGAGGCACAAGCTGATGTAGAAATGAAAACAGCTATATTAAAACAAGCAAAAAGGGAATGGGAAAGAGTAAAAATACTTTTTGAACAAGATTCAGTATCACAAAAAGAAAGAGATACAGTTTTAAGCACTTATGAAACTGCACAAGCATCATTAAAAGCGTCAGAGGCAAATTTAAAGAAAGCACAAATTGATTTTGATTATACAAAAATCAAAGCACCTATTTCTGGATTTACAAGTTTAAATAAACAAGATGTAGGAAGTTATGTCGGTTCTACTAATGAATCTATGATTCTTACAACGATTACTCAAATAAATCCGATTTATGTTGAATTTTCATTACCTGATATTGAATTACTAAAAAAACGATTTATGATAAATAATAGTTCTCAAACTAAATTGCAAGTATCTATAATTTTTTCAGATGGTTCAGTTTATGAAGAGAAAGGTACTTTAGATTTTATTGATAGTTTTATAGATGAGGAAACTTCAACTGTAAAAGCAAGAGCAATATTTGTAAATAAAAAAAGGGATTTAATACCTGGTTTATTTGTTAAAATAAGAATTGATGGTCTGATATATAAAAATGCTATAAGTATTCCACAAACTTCACTTCTTCAAGATGCAACAGGAACATTTGTTTATATAGCAAAAGATAACCAAGCTGTAAGAACACCAGTTAAAATAG
>JAQUAG010000040.1 GCA_028687375.1 Arcobacteraceae bacterium
AGTTGATTTTCCACTTCCACTAAGCCCAGTAAAAACGATAAGTTTATTTTTTGGTATCTCTAAAGAGACATTTTTAAGATTATTTTCGTTTGCATTGAATATTTTTATAGTATTTGTCATATTTTTTTCCCGATTTTCATAAATTAAATAACTGATTATTATACACAAAAATACTATATTTATGTATCTTTTAATTCTCTAATGGCTACAATACCCGATATTTTAATCAATAAAGAGGAAATTTAATTTGAAAAAAACATTAACATTTATCGGAAATGGAAATATGGCAAAAGCTATAATAAAAGGACTTTTAGGGAAATATAATATTGAGGTGTATGGACGAAATATTGAAACTCTCAATAAATTAAAAGAGGAGATAAATGAGATAGAAGTTTTTAGATTGGAAGAAAAAAATGATATGAGTGGTAAAAATATTATCCTTTGTGTCAAACCAAACTCATTAGATGATTTAGCTCTAAAACTAGAGGGTTGGGCAAATAGTATTTACTCTGTATTAGCAGGGACAAAACTCGAAACTTTAAAAGAAAAAATACAATCTTTACACTACATAAGAACTATGCCAAATGTAGCTGCTAGCTACCAAAAATCTATGACAACTATCACAGGTGATGAGGCTTTGAGAGAAAGTGCTTTAGAGATATTTGGAAATATTGGGGAAACACTTTGGCTAAAAACTGAAAAAGAGATAGATATCGCAACAGCCGTAGCTGGAAGTGGACCTGCTTTTTTAGCACTTATCGCTGAAGCTTTGAGTGATGGTGGGGTCAATGCAGGTCTAGCAAGAAGTGACGCAAACACTTTAGTCCAAGGACTTTTTGCTGGATTTGCTCCAATGCTAGCAAATACAAAACCAAGTGAGATAAAAGACTCTGTAATGAGCCCAGGTGGAACAACAGCAAGTGGATATGCCTCGATGGAAAAAAATGGTGTCCGAAATGGGATGATTGAAGCAATCAGAAGCGCTTATGAAAAAGCTTGTGAGCTTGGAAAAAAATAGTTTCACCCTCATTGAAACACTCCTTTCACTTATTATTATTTCGGTAATTATAAGTGGATTTACTAAATTTATAAATAATCCAACAAACCTCTCAACATACAACAATCTCCAAACAGCTCATAATGATTTTTTAAAAACTGGAAACATATCTGATTATGAACAATTTCAATTTAACAAATAAAAAAGCTTTCACACTTTTAGAACTCATTTTTAGTATCGTTATCTCCTCTATTATTTTATTTACATCTTTGAGTATTTTAAAAACTTTAGGTCAAGAAAACCAAAAAACATTTAATCTCACTATCGATAAGATAGATTTTGAAACAACTAGACTCTTTTTAGAAAAGAAAATCAAAGAGGATGCAACCCTTTCAAATCTAACCATAAGTGAAAAAACTCTCTTTTACAATGGAGATATTTTGATACAAAATGTAACCACTTTTACAAAAATGGATGAGGGAAATGGGATAAATATAAACCTTTGTAAAGATACAAATGGGGAATTTTGCACCCAAATATATCTTCAAAAATAATAAATTATTATTCCTAACATTTTTACTGTTTAGTTTCTTTTAAACTCTTTCTATAAAATCACTCCATGAAAAAGATACTATTAACAATAATTTTACTAAATATACTACTAGCAGGAGACAAAATGGAATACAACAAACTAAATGAATTTGAAAAAAAAGTGATTGAACAAAAAGGAACTGAGAGAGCTTTTACGGGTGAATACTATGACCATAAAGAGGATGGAACTTATCATTGCAAAAAATGCAATGCACCACTTTTTAAATCAGATGCAAAATTCAATAGTGGTACAGGATGGCCAAGTTTTGATGATGCTATCAAAGATGCTATCAAAGAGATACCAGATAGTGATGGGAGAAGGGTTGAAATAGTGTGTGCTCATTGTGGAGCTCATTTGGGGCATGTTTTTAAAGGGGAAGGGTTTACCTCTAAAAGTACAAGGCATTGTGTAAATTCTGTTTCACTTAACTTTGAAAAAGAAAAATGAAATATTTATTCATACTCATAATTGCAATAAATCTATACGGAGCTAAAATGGAAAATATAAAAAGTGCCTACTTTGCAGGTGGTTGTTTTTGGGGCGTGGAGTATCACTTTGAAAAACTTCAAGGTGTTAAAAGTGCAGTAAGTGGCTATATGGGTGGAACTGTAAATAATCCAAGCTACAAAGAAGTTTGCCACGGAGATACTGGACATCTTGAAGTTGTGAAAGTGACTTATGATTCTAAAGTTATATCGTTTGAAACTTTAGCAAAACTCTTTTTTGAGATACACAATCCAGAACAAAAAAATGGACAAGGTCCAGATATCGGAGAGCAATATTTAAGTGCTATTTTTTATACTGATGAGAGTGAAAAAGAGACAGTGAAAAAACTTATCACTATCCTTGAAAATAAAGGATATAAAATAGCAACCAAGCTAATCTCTACAAAAAACACACCATTTTTTGAAGCTGAAGATTATCATCAAGACTACTACTTCAAACACAATAAAGCACCTTATTGTCATAGTTATAAAAAAAGGTTTTAGAACCTTTTATATATTGTTGATAGCCTCTTGCACTTTAATTGCAGCAAAATGCTCTTTTACATCGTGACATCTAATAATCGAAGCACCTTTTTTTATCCCATCAAGATGGATAGCTAGAGTTCCACTTAGTCGTTCACTTGTTGGTGTATTTGGGACAATCATCTCGATTAACGATTTTCTGCTAGCTCCTAAAAGCACTTCATATCCAAATCTTCTAAAGTGTTCGAGGTTTTGTAAAAGGAGAAGATTGTGTTCTAAAGTTTTTCCAAATCCTATCCCAACATCAAGGATAATATCTTTTATCCCAAAGCTTTTTGCTTTTTCTATTCTTTGGTTAAAAAACTCATCAACCTCAGCTATCACATCTTCATAAGTTGGATTTTTTTGCATAGTTTGTGGAGTTCCTTGCATATGCATAATAACTACACTTGCATCATACTTTTTAGCTAACAAACAAACCTCATCATTTTCAAGTCCTGTGATATCATTGATGATTGTAAATCCACTTTGAAGGGCATATTCAATAACACTTGGGGTAAAGCTATCAACGCTAAATATTACTTTTTCATAAAGCTTTTTCCCTTTTATAGCGTCACAAATAGGTTTTATCCTTGATAGCTCTTCATCTGCTTCAACAATAGCACTATTTGGTCTAGTTGAAACCGCACCAATATCAATAATATCTGCTCCATTCTCAATCATCTCTTCAATTTTAGCAATAGCATCATCACCTAAAAATCTGCTCCCTTCAAAAAAACTATCGTCATTTGCATTTAAAATACCCATAATCTTTGTTTTTGGCTGTTTTTGATTTATAAAACTTTCAAGCTCGTGTGCCACTTTTTTAAGTCCAAATGGTTGTGATAACTCTTTTTTTGCCAAAACTTTTAGATGTTTGTCACTTGCAATTAAAACAACATCAACCGTTGGTGTTTCGTTTAAAATTGTTCCCCTTGGGACAGCTAAATCAGCCCCAATCGAGAGTGCATCTTGTTTTAAGATATTAGCTGCACCCGTGTGGAGAGCTTTTATCATAATTGTATTTATCTTAGATTTTGAAGCAAGTATTTTAGCACCTGCAACTTCTGTACCTAAAGAGGTGTAAAAATCTTCTAAATTACTAGGATTTACTCTATAGATTTTCATCTTTTTCTCATAAGGGTTAAAAGCAAAGTTGTGAGGATATTGATAGGTCTTGAGTTGAGTTCACAAAGTTTCATAGCCATAGAAAAGCTCTCAAGTTCTTTTGTTGTTAATTTGATTCTTTTCTCATTTGCACTATAAAGGAGTGATTCGATAATCTCTTTTGTTTCCCCTTTTGTAATTCTTTGATTTGTTTTTAAAAAGTTATATACATCTTTTAATTCCATTTTTGCCAAATCAATTGGTGCAGGCATTCTTTCTTTTTTTGTTTTGAGATAATGATGTGGAAGTCTTGAAAAAATAGTTTTCAAAATTCCACTTTTACTATTTGTGATGATAATAAAAAGGGTATTTTTAGGTGGTTCTTCGAGTATTTTTAAAAGTGAATTTTGTGCTTCAACAGTAAAAGTTTCACCACAAAGGATGATATATTTCAATCGTTCACTTGCGATATATGCCTCTTTAACTACTTGTTTTGCATGAAGAATAAGAAAATCTCTTTTCCCCTCTTCCTCATTTTTGATGATTCTTACATCGTGTTTTGGTAAAGTGGATATAACTTTAACCAAACTCTCTTCTATATCATTAACTATTAAAATAGTCGATGTATTAAAAGTCATCTATTTATCAACCTCTATTTGAGCAAAAAGTGTCGCTTCAAGGGTTTTATCAAAAAGTCTATAAAGTTGTAAAAGTTTCATATCAAGTGTTTCATCGCTACTTTTGAGATTGAAACTATTTTGGATATCTTCATCAAAAAGCCATAAAAAAGAGTTGTAAGAAACTTTTGGAAATATTGCTTTTGTACTTTGGCTTCTCCCAATGTACCAAAAAATATATCCATTTGGAAAAGAGATATCAAGCATATCTTTGATAAGCTCCATATCATCATCGCTTGTAAGTTTATGTGTACTTTTTATCATACCTGCAAAATCATAAAATGGTAACAATGGTCGATTATTTTTTGGTGAATTTACTTTACTGAAAATGTAATGCAAAAACCACTCTCTATCATCATCTGTAACTACAAGTACAGACTTTCCTTTATCAACGATATTTGTGATAGTTTTAGCAACAATAGGAATCCAGTCAAATTTTCTCTCCTCCATCCAAGAGCCAATATATTTATCTTCTCTAATCGTTTTAACTGTCCAGTTTGTAAATTCTTGCAATGTAATCCCTATTTATCTAATTCATAAGCTTCGTGTAATGCACGAACTGCTAATTCACTGTATTTTTCATCAATTATCATAGATATTTTGATTTCACTTGTACTGATTATTCTTATATTGATATTTTCATTTGCCATAGCTTGAAATGCTTTTGAAGCTACACCTGTGTGAGATTTCATCCCAACACCAACAATAGAAACTTTTGCTATCGCTTCATTGTAATCAATATTTTGAACATCTTTTTGAAATGCCACCATTGCATTTTTTGTTTTAATCAAATCACCTACTGGAACTGTAAAATCTAAAGCTGTTTTCCCATCAACTCCAACTGTTTGTACTATCATATCTACATTGATATTTGCGTCTGCTAATGCTGTAAAGATAGCCGAAGCGATTCCAGGTTTATCCATAACTCCATACATTCCAACTCTAACTTGATTTTTATCCAACGCTATACCACTTACGATTGGTGCTTCCATAATATTTTCTTCCTTTGTTATTAGTGTCCCTTCAACATCAGGTGTAAAAGAGCTTCTTGATACGAGATTTACATTTAATTTTTTTGCCATCTCAACACTTCTATTTTGTAAAACTTTTGCCCCTAAAGATGCAAGTTCGAGCATCTCATCATATGAAATTTTTTCTAACTTCTTAGCTTTTGGCTCAATTCTTGGATCAGTTGTGTATATTCCATCAACATCAGTATAAATTTCGCAAATATCAGCATTTAAAGCACCTGCAAGTGCAACTGCTGTTAAATCACTTCCACCTCGCCCTAATGTTGTTACTCTATTATCATCACTACTTACCCCTTGAAAACCAGCAACGATAATTATTTCACCATTTTTGATAGATTTTTCCATATTTGCTGTTTCAATTTTTTCTATTCTTGCATAAGTATATTCACTTGTTGTATAGATACCAGCTTCTCTTCCAGACATTGAAATCGCCTTATATCCAAGCTCATTTAAAGCAATAGAAAGTAATGCACTTGTCACCCTTTCACCTGAACTTAAAAGCATATCAAGTTCTCTCTCATTTGGAGTTTGACTATAATGTTTTGCATAATCTATAAGCTTATTTGTTTCTCCACTCATAGCACTTACAACCACAACTAAATCATCACCATTATCTCTCATTTTTTTGACAATGTTTGCAACATTTTCAATTCTTTCTAGTGTCCCTACACTAGTCCCACCAAACTTTAAAACTCTTAACATTATATGTAACCCTCTTGTTTAAAATATTTTAATACTTTTTTATACACTGTTCTTTTAAAAAAAGTTATGTATTCATTCAACCTAGCTCTTTTTACAAATTTATATTCACTAAATTCTGGTATCTCGGTATCTATATTTACCACAGCCCCTTTTTTTAGTTTTACCAAATAGTACTTTTGTGTCTGCCCATCAAAAGGTGCCATATTTTTAGCAACAGATGGTGGAAAATCATAGCTTACCCATCCAGGGTATTCAGCTATAATCTCAACTTCATCTGTTCCAATTTCCTCTTTAAGTTCTCTAAAAAGTGCCTCTTTTGGCGTTTCATCTCCATCAATTCCACCTTGAGGAAATTGCCAAGCATCTTTTATATCAACTCTTGAGGCTATTAAAATTTCACACTTCAAAGGATACGAGGCACTAAGTACTATAGCCGCTACATTTGGTCTATAATTCTTCTGCTTATGTTCCATTTAATTTTATTACCTTATAATCATCAGACATTTATGAAATTTTCACTATGCCTTTATAAGGTTATGATAACAAAAGGATACTTTTAAATTGCTTTTATACATCCATATTCCATTTTGCGACAGTAAGTGTTTTTATTGTTCATTTAACTCCTATACAACCCTCTTTCATCTCAAAACAGAGTATATGAAAGCTCTAAATATTCAGCTTCAAGAGGAGCTAAAAAAAACAAAAGAGCCATTAAAGTCTATTTTTATAGGTGGTGGAACTCCAAGTAGTATTGAGGCAAATTTATACGATAACATTTTTGTAAGTTTAGAAAATTTCATCGATAAAGATACAGAAGTGACTATTGAAGCAAATCCAAATTCAACTACAGTTGAGTGGCTTACCCATCTTAAAAATTTAGGAGTCAATCGAGTTAGCTTTGGAGTACAAAGTTTTGATGATGGAAAACTAAAGTTTTTAGGGAGAAATCACAATAAAACAATGGCACTTAATAGTGTCAATTTAGCATCTCAAGTTGGATTTACTAATATTAATCTTGATATTATCTATGATACTGCTATCGATACAAACAAGCTAATAAACAATGATTTGGAGATTATAAAAACGCTACCCATTAACCATATTAGTGCTTATAGTTTAACAATTGAAGAGGGGACAAAGTTTTTTAAATCTCCTGAAGTGAAAATAGAAAATATCGATATGGCTAGCTATATCTTTGAGAAACTTCAAGAGTTTGGTTTTAGTCAATATGAGATATCAAATTTTAGTAAAGATGAAAATTCAAGAAGTAAACACAATTTTGGATATTGGGAAAAAGAGGATTATTTAGGTGTTGGAGCTGGTGCTGTTGGATGTATTGGAGATAAGAGGTATTACCCAAAAAAAGATGTGCAAGCTTATATTGATACACCAAATGAATATGAAGAGATTGAAATTTTAAAAGATGAAGATATCAAACTAGAAAGGGTATTTTTAGGATTAAGAAGTTTAGCTGGAGTTCCGTATAATTTATTTACAAAGATGGAAAAAGAAAAAATAGCTATTTTAGAAAAAGAGGATAAAATTTATATCAAAAATAATTTAGTTTTTAATAAAGATTTTCTCCTTAGTGATGAGATTGCCCTTTTTTTAGAATAGTTTTATACACAATCAAACGGAACAAATTGTGCATTGATTTATCATTATGATACCAAATAAGGAAAATTCATTTTTTTCTTTAGGATTTGCTACTTTAAGCTCAATTTTATTAAGCCATGAAAAGTAGAGATAATATATAAAATGGGACATTTTAAAAGGATAACAAATGAAAATAGCCTTTGCTTCAAAAGATGGCATCAATGTCAATGAACATTTTGGATGGTGTGAAAAATTTTATATTTATGAACTTGACAAAGATGATTATACATTGATAAGTGAAATAGATAGCTCGCTTAAATTTGATGAAGAGGTTGATAAACTTGAGTATAAAATAAACTGTCTTGAAGATAGTGATATTGTGTATGTGACTCAAATTGGTCCAAAAGCTGCAAATATGGTAAAATCAACTGGAATATACCCTATGAAATCATCAACAGAAAATGAAAAAATAGAGGATGTTTTGATAGCTCTAAAAAAACTTATTAATAATAACCCACCTCTTTGGTTACAAAGAATTCTTCTAAAATAATATTACATCTATATTACATCTATCTGATATTTTTTTGTTATAATGGTACTTCATACAAAAGTTATCGATAAAATAAAAGAGGATATGGTGTTATTATGGGGGAAAAATGTAGTGCAATAAACTGGAGAGATGCTTACCTTATAGGGCATGAACAAATTGACTCTGAACATAAAAAACTCTTTGAGTTAGCCAGTGAAATACTGAACATAAGAAATCAACCTGAAAAACTCAAAGATGCTATCAAAGCACTTATAAAATATACAAAATTTCACTTTGCAAACGAAGAAAACTATATGCGATCAATCCGATATGATAATCTACCAGCTCATATCTTACTTCATAAAACAATCGTTGAAAAACTTAACTTTTTTATACAAAACATTGCAAACTATACAAAAGAAGATGTTATTGATATATTACACACTTTTATCACAGAGAATATTATCCAACATATTTTACTTGAAGATAAAAAAGTACATCATTTTAGAAGAGATAAAAAAGAACTACGAGAGATCTTTCAATGGAAAGATGATTATGCCTTGGGTCAAAAAATGATTGATGAGGAACATATAAAACTTTTTGATATTGCACACAAGGCACTTGTTTATAATGACAAAGATGTACGAGGACATATTAAAAAGACAATTTTAGAACTCTACGAATATATGAATGTTCATTTTAAAGATGAGGAGAGCTATATGAGAGAGATACAATATCCAGAACTTGAAGCACACATCATTTTACATCAAAAGATTATTGAGGGGATGAATCATTTTATAAAAAATCTATCGACGCTAAAAATTGATGATTTTGAAAGAAAGTTGATTGAATATATGGATATTTGGCTTGTAAATCATATAGTTTACGAAGATAAAAAGATCACTTGCTTTTTAGAACATAAGGAGGAAAGTTTTGATGATTTTTTAAATAATTATGTGAATTCCATATAATTTCATTTTATTCAAAAAAGGAATAGATAATGCATACTATAACTACATAACGGAGTTATAATGAATGCAATACAAATTAAAAGAAATATCTATTATATAGGTGTAAGTGATAAAGATATTAGAACTTTTGATATCATCATGAAAACAGCTAATGGAACAACTTACAACTCTTATTTGGTTAAAACTTCACAAGGTGTAGTGATACTAGATACCGTAAAAGAGGAGTTTGAAGATCAATTTTTTAAAAATATAGAATCTCTTTGCAAATACAAAGATATAAAATACATCATCCTTCATCATCTTGAACCTGACCACTCTGGAGCTTTAGCAAACCTCTATAAAAAAGCCCCTCAAGCTAAAATTCTTATCTCCCCAATGGCAACTCCTATGCTTAAATCTATCACAAAATCTGCAAAAATGGATTTTGAAACTGTTTGGACAAACAAAGAACTTAGACTTGGAGATAAAACTTTTAAATTTCTAAGTACTCCAAATCTTCACTGGCCTGAAACTATGAGTAGTTATTTGGTTGAAGATATGATTCTTTTTAGTGGAGATGTTTTTGGAAGTCACTATTATGATAGTAGGCTTTTTGATGATTTGGTTGGAGATTTTAGTTATGCTTTTAAATACTACTATGACCATATTATGCGACCATTTAAAAGTGATGCACTTAATGCTATTAAACTCTATGAACAATTTAAAATTGATAAAATCTGTACACTTCACGGACCAATTTTAAGAAATAAACCAAAAAAATATATTGAACTTTATAAAGAGTGGAGTAGCAAAGAGGATAGACTTCATGGAAAAAAAATAGTTTCTATTTTTTATGTTACAAGCTATAAAAATACAAAAGATATGGCTGAAAATATTTATAATGGCGTGGAGTCAAACGACAATATTATTGCAAATATCTACGACCTTACAGCATTAGATGAACAAAATATGCTTACTATTTTAGAAGAAAGTACAGGGATAATTTTAGGGACTCCAACAATTAACGGCGATGCACCTAAACCTATTTGGGATTTACTCTCTTGTATGATGTTGTTAGAAAAAAAAGGTAAATTTGGGGGATGTTTTGGCTCTTATGGATGGAGTGGCGAAGCTCAAGAGATGATACAACATAGACTAAAATCTTTAAAATTTAGAGTTCCAATGGAACCTTTAAAAGTGAAACTAATACCAACCAAAGAGGAACTATTTGATTGTTATAGTTTTGGAGTTGAATTTGGTGAAATTGTCAACGGTAAAATGGTAGAGATGACTCTTTAGAGTTTATAATTAAAAGTTAAAATTGGAGGATGATATGCGTTTTAAGAACAAAACACCTTTAAAAACATTGGAATTAAAAGTAACAGAATTTTTATCACATTATGCAAATGATGCTTATGCAAGAGAACAAATGGCTCCACATATTGCCAAAATCTCTTTGATGCAAAATCATCTCTATGAAGATTTAGGATTTCGAAATAGAATTGAGATGGGAAGATTTATGAACGAACATTTTCCTAGACTTTGGGAAATGAAACCAAAAGAGAAATTGTGGAAAAAATTTATCTATGATAGTATAAATGAAGTAGCACCTGCTTGTGAAAATTGCAATGATCAACTTAATTGTTTTACTTGTAAAGTTTGATTATAAAGTTAAACAAATTCTTATCATCTTCAATATATCATATTAATATCATTTACAATTACAAGTGGAGAATACTATGTTATTTAATTTAATCAAAAAAGAAACTTTACAAAAAACAGAACTTAAACATTACGCACCAACATTAAGATTTCAAGATATTCCAATTCCTCATGCCATTGTAGAGTTGAGTGATGATATCAAAGAAAAAATCGTTATTAAATACCTAAAAACTTACCATTCACTAAGTTTCGCAACTCTGCCAATTGAACAAGAGGAAAAAAAGCTAAGAGAAGAAAATTACAATGCATTTGAAATTGGTGTGCTTTTGGATTTTGCAAAACATCATAAAAAAGTTCATGCTACACAACCAGAGAGAGATATGTTTCCAAAATATTTTTATACTATGTCTATGCACAATATAGAGGAACATGTATTAACAATTGCAAATAAATATATCCAAAAAGAATATTTTACACTCTCTGAAAATAAATTAAAACAACAAGTAGATTGGACACCAATGGATGCAGCTTTTTTATTATTTTTCAATATAAATTATTGATATGAAATGATGAACTAGTTAAAAATCTAAGATTCTTTCTAGTTTCATCTTTTACCTTGTATATTTTAAAATTATGCTTCTAATTTCTCTAATATTTTGACAACTTCTAAAATATAATATTGTTCATCTTCTGATAAATCTCATTTTGAAACTATTTTTTTGCTAGTAGCTATTTTTTGTTCACTATACAACACTGCATCTTTTATCACAAGTTTTTTATAGCAGATATTAAAGTTTCCATTGTTCTATAGTCAGGTTGTTCATCTTTTATTGGAAGTTCTATATCTTTATTTTATGCAACATTCCAGCCACCTCATTTATTTTTGTATACATATATAGATAAATTAGTAACTTTATTAATACATGGAACTGTAAATAAATACTGATTAGAGATAGTTTTTTGCCATTCTTAACGGTACTCCTACTAAAATAAGTGTTTTATACCATATGAAATACCACAATTATTTTTAAATGTTACTGTATTTTTATATACTTCCATATACTATGAAAGATTGAAGAAGTTCTATTTTATAGTGGTTTATATACTTTTTTGTATGTCAGTAAAAGGTTATTTGGTGGAGTTGTGGGGGATCGAACCCCAGTCTTAAAACAGCTTATATTAGCGTCTACATGTTTAGAAGGATTGAATAATTTCACCCTACAGCTTCTCAACCCGCAAAAGCAACTGCAAGGCTAAGATTTAAAATGTCCTTCTAGCAAATAATCACTTCACTAAAAGTAAGCTATATATGATGAGC
>JAQUAG010000014.1 GCA_028687375.1 Arcobacteraceae bacterium
CTCCAACTATTAAACCTGTTGTAGCTTCTAAACCAAAAGTATCAACACCAGTTGCTTCTGCTTCATTATCTCCTAAACCTGTAGTAAAAGCTACACCAACTGGTTCAATTAAACCAATTGTGGCATCAGCTAATGACGATGAGTGGGCGAGTTTTTAAAAAACTTGCCTCTTAGTTTACAGATAAATCTAAATTTTTATCTGTGACTCTAATTTCAAATAAAATAACTCAAAAAAATTTACAAGGGATAAAAAATAAATGTGTGGAATAACAAAATTACCAATTCAAGCTTCATTTCTTTTATCAACAAATAAAACTCTTAAAGATATTAAAACAGAAATACTCCTAACATTTGTATCACAGTTATTTGATGAATACAACAAAATTAAAAATAATGATTATGATGAAAAGAAAAGTGTTATTACTGTACAAACACCAGAAAAAAATGATATTGCTATTGATACTGTCGTTTCTGAATTATCTTTATACTGTAATGAAAATGCTATCACAAAAGAACAATTATTTAAAATATTTGGTAATGCAAATTTAAATAAACAAAGTTTTATTATTGCAAAGCAATACGAACCACTCGGCGTTTACTATGAAAAATTATCTACTCTCTTAAAAAACTATATCCCTAATGGTGGATTATTTATGCCTGAATATTTAGGATTATTATTAATTCACTATTACACTGTAGAAGCTGGTCAATCTTTTGGAAAGTTTCCTTTTATCAAAGATTATAATCTAAATGAGATTTTAGCTGTTTACGGGGAAGTAAATATCAATATCAAAAAAGAGTTAGTAGAAAAACATCCAAGTAGTAGAATTTGGGAACACAGAACTGTGTTTGATACAATGGAAAAAGTTGCTATAAAGATTATCAAGGAGTATCATACATTCCAATACAAAGTAAATATCAATAGAGTTTCAAAAACAAGAAAGAAAAAGTAGCACAAAAAGTATTTTGAATAACATATATTATTCAAAATCTATATTTTGACACTTTTAGCCACTTTTCTATTATAATATACCCATATTTTAGTTATCACTAATCTATTAGTAAAAATTTAATTTTCAATAAAAAGGCATTCAATGATTGATTTTTTAAAAAGTAAACTGCAATATAAGATTATGTTTTTCTTATTTTTACTAATGACTGTAAGTTCACTTACAACGATTTATATGACATCATATAATATTAAAAAAAGTAATATTGAAGAGACAAGAAGACATCTTAATATGCTGAATGAATCAATATTTCAAAGCTTACGAAACTCAATGAATACAGGTGACCCAATACAAATAAAACATGCCGAAGATGTAGCAAAAAAAATTGATGGGGTCAAAAAGCTTACGGTTGCAAAAGGGGAAAAACTACTAGAGTTATATTCTGGAAATGAACCATTTTCAAATGACGAAGAGCATTTAAAGGTATTTAAAACAAAAGAAAACAGACTTATTGAATCTGATGACAATGGTCACAATATAAGAATCTTGAAACCTTTGATTGCAAGTACAGAATGTTTAGCTTGCCATGCAAATCAACAAGAGGGAGATGTTATAGGTGTTATGGACCTTACATTTTCACTTGAAAATTCAGATAATGAACTTGATGCTATTATTTTTAAAATCTTTCTTGCTTCTACATTTCTTGGATGGTCAACACTATTCATAACATTCCTCCTTTTAAAAAAATCAACAGAACCTATTGAAACTTTAGAAAAAGGGATTAAATCTCTTTCACAAAACACAACAAATGGAGATAAAAAGATAATAGTAAACTCTTCAGATGAGATAGGAAAAGTTGCAAAATATTTTAATGAATATATCCAAACAATAGAAGATAATGTCGAACAAGATAAAAAACTCATCATAGAGGCAAAAAAAATTATTGATAATGTAAAAAATGGAATTTATGATAATACCATTCAAGCTAATGCTTCAAATGTTCCATTAAATGAGTTTAAAGATAGTGTTAATGAGATGATTTTAGCTACAAAAGAGCATTTTATTACTATCAATTCAATGCTTCAAAAATATAGTAACTATGATTATATTGGTATAGTGAAACTTGAAAATATACAAAATGATTCTCAATTAAGTAATCTTGCAAGAGATATCAATACCTTAAGAGATTCGATTACCCAAATGCTTGTAGAAAATAAATCAAATGGTATGACACTAGAATCAAGTAGTGAAGTTTTGCTTGGAAATGTTGGGCTTCTAAGTCATAATTCAAATCAAGCAGCCATTGCGATAGAAGAAACTTCAGCAGCACTTGAAGAGATCACAAGTAATATGCAACATACGACTGAAAATATTGTTCAGATGTCAAAATTAGCTTCTAATCTTACAAACTCAGCTTCAAAAGGAAAACTACTAGCAAATGAGACAACCAATGCTATGAATCAAATTGATCAAGAAGTAATTGCTATTAGTGAAGCTATTACTATAATAGATCAAATAGCATTCCAAACAAATATTCTTTCTTTAAATGCAGCAGTAGAAGCAGCAACCGCTGGTGAAGCTGGAAAAGGATTTGCAGTTGTTGCTCAAGAGGTGCGAAACCTTGCTAATAGAAGTAGTGAGGCTGCAAATGAGATTAAAAATCTTGTTAATAATGCCACAACAAAAGCAAATTATGGAAAGAAAATATCTAATGAAATGATAGCTGGATATGAGATGCTCAATAGTGATATTACAAAAACAATAACACTCATTTCAGATGTAGAGATGGCAAGCAAAGAACAATCTTTAGGTATTCAGCAAATCAATGATGCTGTTGGAAATCTTGATAGACAAACACAACAAAATGCTCAAATTGCATTAGAAACAAAAGATGTTGCTGTACAAACAGATACCATTGCAAAACTTGTTGTGACGAGTACTAATGAAAAAGAGTTTGTTGGAAAAGAGCTTTCAAAAAGAAAAGCACCTCTTGATTTATCATACAATGGGAAAGAAAGAAGAAAAAATGAGACATTGATTAGAAAGAATATTGAAAATACTCATTAGAGTTTTTTCTCCAAACTAAAATATTTTAATAATTTCTTTTATTGATTATTTAAGTATTTTCTTTTTATCTTATATCATATTTATAAAATGGTAGAATACAAAATTATATAAATAAGGTTATGATAATATGTACAAAGCTATTTTTCTTTCTCTTTCATTAATAGTATCTCTGTTTGCTACAGATGATTTTTACTACAATGGTAATAAAAAAATTTCACTTATAAAAACAACTTTCGCCAATAGTAATTTACGCGAGGTATCAAATACAACCTACTATAAAACTCCAGATAATCTCATTCTTGGGGTAAATGATGAAATTATCCTTAAAATAAAAGATAAAAATATGTTGAAGTATTTAGAAACAAAGTATGGTTTTACAGTGATTAAAGAACTTTTTTCAAATACTTACCTCATAAAAGTAACCAATAAAGAGGAAACTATCCAAAAAGCAAATGATTTGTATCTTGAAGAGACAATAGAGTATGCCTCACCAAACTTTATAAAAACAATCAATAAACGATAACTATCGATGAGATACCCTTTTTTTATTATTATTTTTATTTTATTTGGTGGATGTGGAGTTGGAACTACAACAACTTCATCATCTTCAGAAACTAATACGTCACAAACTGTAGAGGTTGTAGAAGATACAAATGTATCAGATGAAACAAACAGTTCTACATCTGTTCCTACAAATTTTGGTGGCCTTTACAATGAACAATGGTATATGGAAAAAGATACAGAATTTTATGATTTACATGGTATCAATATTGAAGCTAATATCCATCCAACTTCTACAACCTATCAAACATATACAGGGAAAGGGATAAAAGTTGCTATTATTGATGATGGTTTTGATATAAATCATCCTGAGATAAAAGATAATATTATTGCAACTATTGGAGTTAGTCTATCTGGAGTTGTAAGTAGTAATGTTGCCCATACTAATAGTTCTGATTTTCACGGAACTGCTGTTGCTGGTATTATTGCTAGTAAAGATAATACTACTGGTATTAGAGGATTAGCACCAGATAGTTCACTCATACTTATCAAAATGCCCACTCAACTTTCCGATAGTACTATTATTAAAATGTTTGATGAAGCGATTAATGCAGGAGCTGATGTGATAAGTTGTAGTTGGGGGACAGGAACTGTATCTCAAACACTAAGAGATTATATCAATGGAATCGCAAGAACTGCTAGAGATGGGAAAGGTGTTACTATTGTATTTGCTTCTGGAAATGATGATATTGAGATAGGAGATGATGAATCAGGGATTGAAAATATTATTGGTGTGGGAGCTACTGATGGGGATAATTTGAGAACTTCATATAGTAACTATGGAGCACTTTTAGATATAGTTGCACCAGGTGGTAATATTCATAGTATTGCCACAATTGATCCACTTGGCTCAAATGGTGTAACTAGTGATGAATATAATAGATACAATCAAATTCAAAATAGCCAAGCAGTTGGTTTTATAGGTACTTCTGCAGCTGCTCCTATTGTAACTGGTTCGATTGCTCTATTATTAGAGAAAGATCCAAATCTTACAGCTGAGCAAATTCAAGAAAAACTTAAAACTGCTACTGATGCAATTGGACAAAACACACCATATATTTATGATATGGTAAGTTCAAATTCACAACATCCAACAATTAGTGGGATTTATGGTACAAGTAAACTCTCTACATTTAGAGTCAAACTAACCCTCAAAAGTTCAAATACAACTTATGGACCATATAGTGTTGTTGATGGGACAAATAATAGTTGGGATAGTATGGTTACGAATATGTTACCAAATGGAGATTATAAAATAGAGCTTCTAGATAATGGTGGGATAACGATTTGGGCAACTGATGATAATTTTACTATCGATACAACACTATTATCTTCAACAATAAACACTTCAATAAAGAAGAGTAATTACTATGGTTATGGTAAAATAAATCTTTCAAAACTACTACAATGATAAATTTAAAAAAAGGAAACAAAAAATAGATGAAGAAAATTATCTTTTTATCACTTTTCACATGTGCAACACTCTTTGCAACTGAGCCAACAATGGCTGAAATCGCTACAAAAAAAATAACAGAAGTTGTTAATAATGTCAAAAAAACAGCGTCAAATATACAAAATAAAATAGTTACAAAAACAAAAGAAGTAACTCATAAAGGGCAAAGTTTAGCAATTGATAAAACAATTATCAATGGGATGAATGCCACAATGGACAAAAAATATATTGAGATAAGATATCTTAAAAAAGATACAAAAACTAATGTTATCACAATGGTTATGTTCCTTAATGGTGAGAAAAAATATCTGGGAATGACGTTAAAAGATTTTAAATGGGGATACTCTAAAGATGAAGAATTTATCATTTTAGAAAAAATAAATGTCTCTTTTAATATCCCTTGGATAAATTATCTTATCAATGATTCTCTTAAAAGAGATCCTTATATTGTGTTACCAAATTATTTGAGTATTGCTGATTTTTTAGAATCAATCAAACCAGCAACCAAAACAACTTTTACTAAAATAACTTCAAAACCATTTAATCCACTAGCTTACAATTTTGATAAAAAATATTTTGATATCCGAACTTTAGACCTTAAAAATAAGACAATCAAAGCAGATATAAAACTTCAAGGAAGCGACAATCTAAAATTTGAGGTGACAAAATTTGATCTTTTCACTGCAAACAAAAGAAAGTTTATTGTACTTAAAAATATTCATCTTAAGTATGCAACTAAACCTTGGCTTTCATATATTATCAAATCTTGGGATAACTCTTTGAAATTTGATTTTGATAAAGATTTTTATGAAACACTTGCAAGTGGTCATTATGAATATAAACAACCACAGCCAATTGAAAAGAAAAAAGGGAACAAAAAAGTCAAAAAAGAGAAAAAATCAAAATAAGAAACTGAATTAAATTCATAGTCTAGAAAAGAGAATTTCTTTTCTAGTTTACTTAATCTTCACAAATTGCATCAAGTATAAAATCAACTAAAAAATCATTTGTAAAATCTAAAATCTCTCCACTATTTTTATTAAATTGACTCAAACCTTGAAAATCAAACTTAGACATTTGAAAGGCATAGTAGTTATTTATAGTTCCTAAAACAAGTGATTTTAAAAGATACATATCTAAGCTTTTATAGTTCTCTTTTAAGGGGAGTTCCACTATAGCTAGTCTTAGATATTCTATCTCTTGCTCTATATAGGGAACTATTTGTTCATCAACATTTGCACCATAATTTGCCATCTCTCGAAGGCTCAATGCTACAATTTGTGGTTTGTTTTTGATAGCTTGGATATACTCTTTGATATAAGCTTTAAATTTCTCTTTTGGTTCTAAGGATGATGATAAAACATTTTGTATATTTTCTTGATTACTAATGATAAGATGCTTAATAACTTCTTGATATAAACTTTGTTTATCTTTGAAGTGATAGTATATTGTTGCTTTATTTACTTCTAATTTTGCAGCTAATTTGTTCATACTCACTGCATCATACCCATAAATTGTGAACTCATTTGTTGCAACATTTAAAATATTCTCTTTTGTCATCTCAACCCTTATATTTTATTAACTAACCGTTCGGTTAATAAAATTGTAATCACTTTTTCATTAACATACGGTTATAAAATATATCGGAGAATGAAGATGAAAAAATTATTTGCAGGGATGTTATTGTTAGGAATCAATCTAATAGCTGGTGAAGTCTATGCAACTTTTCAAGTGGAAGCAACCAAAAGTGCCAATTTAGCTTTTGATAGTAGTGGGATTATCAACCATATTTTTGTGGATATTGGCAGTGTTGTCAAAAAAGGTGATGTTATAGCCACTTTAGATAATAGTGACCTCCAAGCTCATTTTACGATGGTTGAAACAAATCTCAAATATGTCAAAAAAGATTTGGATAGATATGAGATGGTCAAAGATGTTGTCGATGCTTCAAAACTTGACACCTACAAAAACCAATATGAAATGAAAAAGTCAGAACTAGCCTATCAACAAGCTTTACTCAATAAAACCTCTCTCAAAGCTCCATTTGATGGGATTATCATCTCTAAAGAAGCTGAAGTTGGGGATGCTGTAAGTGGACAACTTTTAAAAACAATTTTTGAAATCCAAAGTAAAAGTGAGAGAAAACTTATTTTAGAGTTTGACCAAAAATACCACAAAACAGTAAAAGTGGGGAATACTTTCAAATTCAAAATTGATGGAGATGATAAAACTTACAATGGAAAAATATCAAAAATATACCCACTTGCAAATACAAAAACAAGAAAAATAAAAGCAGAAGTGATGGCGAAAGATATCCTTGTTGGACTTTTTGGTGATGGATATATTACTTCAAAATAGATAGGTAGAAAAAATGGAAAATAAAAAAATTGAAGAGATACTCTCTCAAATCAAAGTGTTAGAAAATGAATTGATTGAAGAGTTTAAGAAAAAAGAGGAGAAGTTTTTTTATAAAATTGAAAATGAAAAAGCTAAATTTGAACAAAGAGTTATAGAGGAGGGAAAGTCAAAAATAATTAGTTCACTCAAATACATCTCCTCTTTTCCTGTAATTGTTATCATAACTATCCCTTTTATTTGGGCTATGATTCTCCCAATCATGCTAGCTGATTTGTTTGTGACTATCTTTCAAGCTGTCTGTTTTCCAATCTATAAAATACCAAAAGTGAAAAGAAAAGATTATGTGATAATGGATAGACATACTCTTTTTTATCTTGATAAAGTTGAGAGAATTAATTGTTGGTATTGTGAATATTTTAATGGTGTGGTTGCATATGTTAGAGAAATTGCAGGACGAACTGAACAATTTTGGTGTCCAATTAAACACGCAACTCCACTCAAAGATAAGCACTCAAGATATGATAATTTTTTTGATTTTGGAGATTATACAAAATATAGAGATGAGTTAAATGAGAAAAGAATGAATTTTAGTGATATAAAAGAGAAAGAAGAGGAAAAAGAAAATGTATAAATTTGCTATAAATAGACCAATCACAACACTTATGGGTGTTTTAGCTTTTATTGTATTTGGACTTATTTCATACAAAACAATGCCTATTAATCTTTTTCCTAATGTTGATTTTCCTGTTGTTACTATCCAAACTGCTTACAATGGTGCAGATGCATCTACAGTTGAAACAAAAGTAACCGATAAAATCGAAGAGGTAGTCAGTGGAATTGATGGGATTGATAAACTTTTTTCTACAAGTTATGAGGGGTTTAGTGTTGTTACTATTCAATTTAAACTTTTTAAAAATCTTGATGTTGCAACAAACGACGTACGAGATAAAATAGGAACGCTCAAACTTCCAGATGAAGTTGAAAAACCAACTGTAAAGAAACTTGGAGCTAGTGGAGCTGTTATCAACCTTTTTGTCGCTTCAAAATTAAATGACCCAATCGCTTTAATGAGACTAGCTGATGAGAAAATTAAACCAAAACTTCAAAGGATTCAAGGGGTTGGAGAGGTAAATATTATTGGGTTTCAAGATAGAGAAATCAGAATTTTTATTAATCCATTTTTACTTAATAAATATGGTGTAACAGCTCTTGAACTGCAAAAAATCATCGCAAGTCAAAATATAAGTTTAGGTGCTGGAAAACTTATAAATAAAGATAAAGAGACCATCATCAAAGTAAAAGCAGATGCTATTGATATCAACTCTTTAAAAAATATTTTCATCAAAGATGGGGTAAAACTTCAAGATATTGCAAAAGTGGAAGATAGCCTCAGTGACAGCAGTAGTTTTGCCTCATTTAATGGAAATCAAGGGGTGATGATAGAGGTGAAGAAAATCTCAGGGGAAAATGTCCTTAATATCATCAAAGGGGTAAAAGAGGTGATGCCTCGACTTGAAACTATTGCAGGAAAAGATTATGAACTAAAACTTTTACAAGACCAAAGCGATAAAATTATGGTAAATATAAATAATGTTACCTTTGACCTTATTTATGGTTCTATTTTAGCAGTTATTATTGTATTTTTTTTCTTGCGAAATTTTACAGCTACTTTAGTTTCAGCCCTTGCCATTCCAACTTCAATTATAGGAACTTTTGCGATTATTGACTGGCTTGGATATGACCTCAATCGTCTTACACTTATCGGGCTTACTTTAGCAATTGGAATATTTATCGATGATGCGATTGTTGTTATTGAAAATATTACTAAAAAACTTGAAAAGGGGATGAGTCCTTTTGAAGCCTCATTTGAAGGGATTAAAGAGGTTGCATTTTCTATTTTAGCAATCTCATCTGTTTTATTGGCAGTATTTATCCCAGTTGCTTTTATGGATGGGATTGTTGGGATGTTTTTTAACTCTTTTGCTATGACAGTTGCTTCTGGAATCGTTATCTCTTATCTTGTTGCTGTTATGTTTATCCCTACCATTGGAGCTAGAGTTTTAAAGAGTGAAGAGAGTTGGTTTTTCCATAAAACTGAACCTCTCTTTGTAGCAGTTGATAAAGCTTATGTTGCACTTTTAAGATTTTTACTTCGATTTAAAACACTTACAATCATAGCAACTGTTGGACTTTTGATAGCTTCTACAAAACTTACAGTTGGGATGGATTTTATGCCAATGGAAGATAATAGTGAATTTCAAGTCTATATAAAAGCACCAGTTGGGACAAGTTTAGAAAATATGAAAAAACAACTAAATCCAATAGTGGAAAAATTACAAAAAGATAAAGCTATTGAATATACAGTCGTTTCGATTGGATATAACGCTGCACGTGAGATACACAAAGCAAAAATCTATGCAAAACTCAAACCAAAAGAGGAGAGAGTTGGAAAAAGTCAAGAGTTTATGGTAAAAAAATATACAGATGAACTCAAAAATATAAAAAATATGGTTATAACTGTTGAAGATTTACCTCCCTTTGATACAGGAAGTTCTAATGCACCAGTGCAAATAGTTATCACTGGAGATGACTTAAAAGTATTAGATGAAACAAGTAAAAAAGTAGAAAAACTACTTACTAATATCAATGGATTAGCAAATATCGATAGAGATTATGAAAGTGGAAAACCACAAATAACAATCGATATAGATAGACAAAATAGTGCAACAGCAGGTGTAAGTGCAAACGATATAGCTGGAATCCTATCAAGTGCTTATAGTAGTGATAGAGCAATCTCATACTATGAAGAAAATGGGAGACAATTTGACATCACTCTTCGCTTTGATGATAAGTATAGAAGCTCAATTGAAGATATGAAAAAACTTCAAGTAAGAGCTGCAAATAACGAATTTGTATCACTTGATGGTCTTGTGAAGTTTGAACCAACAACAAGTGTAGCATCTATCAATAGATTTGATAGAGAAAGAAAAGTTTTAGTCACTGCTGGATTATTTGGGGAAAGTTTAGACAATGTTGTTTTAAAAGTTGACAAAGAGATAAAAAGTCTTCTTCCAGCTGGGTATAACTACCGATATACTGGGGATATTGAAAATATGAAAGATACAAATGCTGCTTTTGGTGGTGCTGTATTGTTAGCGGTTATTTTAATTTACCTTATTCTAGCGGCACTTTATGAGTCACTTTTACAACCATTTATCATTATGGTTTCGATGCCATTATCATTTACAGGAGTTATGGTAGCACTTTATCTAAGTGGAAATAGTTTTAGTTTATTTGTTATGATTGGGATAATACTACTTCTTGGAATGGTTGGAAAAAATGCTATTTTAGTTGTCGATTTTGCAAATAAAGCTGTAAGTGATGGAAAAAGTGTCGATGATGCACTCCTTGAAGCAGGTGAAAAAAGATTACGACCGATACTTATGACTACATTTGCGATGATAGGAGCGATGATACCTCTTGCTTTTGGAGGCGGTGCTGGAAGTGAATCAAATGCCCCAATGGCACTTGCAATCATAGGTGGACTTGTAAGTTCTACTATTTTGACACTTTTAGTAGTTCCTGCTATTTATAAATTTATCTATCCAGTTGATAGATGGATTAGAAAGTTTTATGAGAAAGGTGAGGTTCGTTAATAAAGAGTGAATAGTTTCACTCTTTAAGAACCGGAACCATAATCGATGTGCGATTGAAAAGAGCACCGATGAAGGAGATTTAAACATGATACCAAAGAGATATGAATTTGTATTATTTGCATTTTTGATGGCAGCCTTTATGGCTGGATTTATGAGTTTTATTGTAACGATTATCAATATAGGATTTGTAGATGGATTGGTTTTGTTTTGGCTTGAGGCTTATTGGAAAGCCTTTTTAGTTGCATTTCCAACTATTATGGTGGTAGTTCCACAAGTGAGAAAGATTGTTCACAAGTTAGTTGCTAAATGATTTTTAGAATTTTACAAATTTTTTTGGCTAATTGAGTAATATTTTTCCTTTATTACATTTGGTTTTCCAAAATAATATCCTTGTGAATAATCAACACCTATCTCATTTAAAATATTAAATATAGACTCATTTTCCACATACTCTGCAATAGTTTCAATATTTTGTTTTTTCGCAAAAAGGACAATTGTCTCAACAATATTTCGGCTAAATTGGTCGTGTGCTATATTTCTAATCAACGAACCATCAATTTTAATAATATTTGGATCAAACTCTAAAATTCTTTCAAAATTGGAATACCCTGTACCAAAATCATCTATTGCTATTTGAACCCCTTTACTTTTTACCTTAGCTATAAATTGCTTCACAATTTCAAAATCTTTTACATTTTCATCCTCTAAAAGTTCAAAAATTATCCTATGTGCATCATCTTTATATTGTTCTAGTAATGTAAATATTTGAGTTCTTGTTTGCTCTTTTTCTATATCACTTGCTGATATATTGATAGAAAGTTTTGTGTTTATTGTATGTAAAATCTTAAAAGAATTTTGAAGTACCCTTTGTGTTATTTTACTATGATAATTCCCTTTTTTAGAGATATTTAAAAATGCAAATGGAGACAATATATTTCCATTTTCATCTATAAGTCGAACTAACGATTCATACTTCTCTATTTTTCGTGTTTTATTATTGATAATTGGTTGAAAATAGGAAACTATATTATTTTTATCTAATGCAATCTTTACAGTTTTAATCATCTCTAGATTGTCTTTTGCCTCTTTTGTAGCGATGATTGATGAATCGTTTGAAAAACTCACTTTAGTTTTTGCCTGTATAGCATTCTCTAGCCCCTCTTTTGCATCTTCATAGAGCAAATATTGACCAGCAGCATAACTAACAGTGATATGGATATCAAGTTCCATATTATCAACGATTAAATTAGAATTTTTCACATTATCTACAAAACGAGTTAGATACTCTTGGATATTGAGTTTTGTAGTTTCAAAAGTATTAAATTCTGTCAATAAAGCAAACCGTCCATTGCCCAAAGAGTAGACATTTTCAAAAGTATACTCTTTGGGAAGGTATGAAAGAAGATTGATTGCAAAGGTTTTTTCCACTTGATCTACAATAAGTGTATTGTAAAACTTCTCTAACATATCAAACTCATCTATTTGTAACAAAACTAAAATCGAAAGACCATTTTGTTCTATTTGTTCAAAAAGATATTTTTTGTCATCGATTACTGCATTTAAGTTATCTCTAACAGCAACATACTCAACAACTTCACCTTGAGTATTTTTTATGGGGGTGATGATAGTCCTTACATAATAGGAACTTCCACTTTTAGATCTATTTTTCACCACCCCTTCCCAAGGTTCTTCTCTATTATTTATAGTATGCCACATCTGTTCATAAATCTCATTTGTATTTTCATGATGTCTGGTGATATTATGTTTTTCCCCTATAAGTTCCTCTTTTGTATAACCACTAATCTTACAAAAACTATCATTGACATAGGTGATAGTACCTTGCCTATCTGTTTTGGAGATAATACCACTTTTATCAAGAAGGGATAAATATTGTTCAAGATAATATTTATGATTTTTTGCTTCATCCTCAAATTTCAATTTTTCAACCACTTTTTCTATAGTATCAAGAAGTTTTTCAAAATCAAGTGGTTTTAGAATATACCCATCTACATTTAGCTCTATACTTTGTAAAAGGATATCTACTTCATTGTGTTGCGAAAGTATTATTATGTGGCAATTTTTATCTATAGCTTTGATCTTTTCTAACATCTCTATCCCATTTAATTTTGGCATATTAATATCTGTTATCACCATATCTATAGTGTTATTTTGAAATTTATTCAAACCATCTTCCCCATCAATAGCAACGATTAGATTTTCAAATATAGTTCCTAAAAACTCAGCTGTATGCTCTCGTGCAATACTGTCATCTTCCACATACAATGCTTGAACCCCTTGAGTATATTTATGTAACTTTTTTATCTTCTCAAACATACTGCAACCTTATCTCAAATTTCACACCATTTGGTGTATTAAAAGCTTCTATTGAACCTTGAAAATGTTTTTCTATAATTGTTTTTATCATATACAAACCTATACCTGTCCCATTTTTTTCTGCTTTTGTTGAAAAATATGGTTCAAATATCCTCTCCATTATATCTTGAGATATTTGACTACCATTATTTTCAAATGCTATTGTATAGTTATTTTTACTTTTATTGCTACTTATTTTGATAATCTTTTCACTCTTATTTGATTCATACAAAGCATCTTTTGCATTTTGCAATATAATTAAAAAGCAGTGAGAGAGTTCATTTGGATACCCATCAATCTCAAAGCTCCCAATAGAAGATGTTTCTATAGAGATATTCTCTTTTTTATAAGACTTTTCTATAAGTTCTACAGTTTTCAAAAGCTCCTCTTTTATGTCAAATTTAGACTTTTGCTTATTTGGCTTATAAAAATCTTTAAAATCATCTATAGTATTTGACATATAATGGATTTGTTTTAAAATATCTGTTTTAAATTTCTCCATAATTACATCATCTATTGTCCTTTTTTGATATTTTAAAAGTACAGTTTGTACCATCACAGCTATATTATTTAAAGGTTGTCTCCATTGATGAGCTATCATACTTATCATCTCACCCATTTGAGCAAGTCTATTTTGATGTAACATTAGAAGTCGTTGTTGTTCATTTTTATCGACCTCCTCTTTCACCCTTGCTTCTAAAGTGCTATTTAAAGCGATAATCTCTTTATGGAGCTTTTTTTGTTTCAAATAAGAGATAAAAAGAATTAAAATCACCAAAAGTGCTACACTAATCACTTGTATAAATATAGTATAATCAAACTGCTTTTCTACACTAACATATAACCAACCATTTTCTATATTTTGTTTCTCTAGTTGAGGGATATTTGTTAAAACTTTATTAAAAATATTTAACAATATAGGTTCACGATTTGTAACTCCAAAACTACCATCAAGCTTCTTCTCCCCTATTTTAGAGATAATTTTTAATGAATTCACATACTCAGTTCCAATAAGATAAGACATCTGATAAGAAGCTCCAATTCGTCCGTAAAACTTCCCATTTTCAATATCATCCATATTAAAATTATCAACTTCTATTAAATTCATATTTGGATAAAGAGATTTGACATATTTTATAAGATTTTGCCCACCTTTTAAAATAGCAATTTTTTGAGTTGTCAATTGATTTAAATCACTCACATAAGGTTCAGTTATTTTTGTAACTAAAACTATTGAATCAGATACTATAGGTTGAGTAGGGGTTAAAAAGTTATGTAAATTAGGTTTTGAGATAACAATGGAGCTTACATCACATATTCCATCTTGGAACATTTCTATCTCTTCTTGGATATTTTTAGCAAGAATTATTTCAAACTCCAAATGAGATCTATTTGCGATTAATTTTAAATACTCAACAGAGATACCTGTAATATCCTTATCTTTATATACAACAAATGGATAACTATCTTTATAAGTACAAACTTTTATAGTTTTCTTTGCTTTAATATACTCTAGCTCCTCATTTGTAAAAAGAACATCTTTCTTTTTTTCCTCTTGATTTTTAGGTTTATAGACAAATTGATTTAAATTTTCAAAATTATTTTTCCCTTTTTTCATAAAACTAAATAGTTGTGCGATATTTTTAACTTTATCTTCATTAAGCTCCCCAAAGTTTTCACCATATCCACTTAATGCTTTTAATGTTTGTGCTTCATAGATTAAAGCTTTTTTACTTTTGTGTAATGTGTTGTACTTTTTATCAATAATATCAACACTCTCATCTATATGGGAAAATGCATATTCCCATCCTTTTTTACTCGCTTCATACATCTTTTCTACAATATCAGGTCTCTCTTTGAGTATCTTTTTAGAAGTAAAAAGGATATCTCCATATCCATCAAAACCATAATCTTTTGGATTAAATAAAACAACTTCTAATCCCCTTTCTTTTGCCATAAAAGGTTCATTTGAAAGATATACTGTTTGCAAATCATTTGTATGGTTTACTAATGTATCTAAAGTAAATGAAACGGGAGTTTCTATATATTTAATATTATTTGCGATGAGCATCGCATTGATAGATATCCCATTTGAATTTTTATATAAAGCAAGTTTTTTATTGTTTAAATCTTCTATTGAATTGATATTTGATGATTTTAGCCCCATCAAAGCATAAGGTGAATTTTGCAAAATACTTAACATTCCAACGATAGGTTCACCTTTTAAAGCATCTAAAATCAATGCTGAATCATTCACCCCAAAATCTATTTTCCCTTGTTTTAAACTCTCTACTGTGTTGATTTTTTCATCAAATTCTAACAGTTCAACATCTAAGCCTAGATCTTTATAAAATCCCTTCTCTTTTGCCATAATAAATCCAGCAAATTGAAATTGGTATTTCCACTTGAGTTGAAGGGAGACTTTTTCTATTTCAGGCCTTAAAGTTTCTTTTGAATAAAGGGAACTAACCATCAATAAAACTATTAAACATATATTTTTCATATAAATAGTATACAACCTTTTAACGATTTTTCTTCGTTTTTTAACTAATCAAGTAATTACTTACCTCTTACACATCGTACATTATTTGGTATGATTTTATTTCGCCAAGCTTCACTTCCATTACTAAAAAAAACAGCCCAACTTGCAACTCCACCAGGTAAAACACTAGAGGACCAGTATGGGGCTAATTGTTTATTTTTCAGTAAATCTTTTTATTTAAAGAGTGATGACAACTCATCTTTATTTGGCAAGTACCAATCACTATATCCAGCTAAAGTGAGATTATCACAATAGTCCATCGCTTTATCCCAATTTTTTCTTGTATCTTTTGCATTCATATCATCTTGCCACATCAAATTTTGTCCATTATCTACATAAACTCCATTTTTTGAACCAACTTGTTGAGTTCCTAGAGCAAAAAGATTACTCCCCTCTACACATATCATCATTGTTGCTATTTTTAATAATCTCATTTTTGGCACTATACACATTTTTTATCCTTATTCTATGAAGCATATCTCTTTACTCCATAGGTATATAGTTTGGATTATATAATACAAATCTAAGTGATTTATGAGTAAAATCTTAGGATTCTGAGGTTGGTAGAAAATAATGATAAAAAATAATATACTTTTAGTAGAAGATGATGCAGATATTATTATATGGATTGAGAGCTATTTAGAGGAGTTTGGGTACAAAGTAACTTCTGTAGATACAGTAACAGATGCTCTTTCTCATATCAAACAAAAAAATTATGATATTGTGATTTTAGATATAAATCTTCCTGATTTTTTAGGATATGAGGTTCTTAAATATATCCAAGAAAATGATATTCTATTGCCTGTTATTATTATAAGTGCCTATTCTGATAAGAAAACAAAACTTCACACTTTTAAACTAGGTGCGAGTGATTATATGGTAAAACCTTTAGATTTAGAAGAACTAGAAGCAAGAATATCGGTTCACTTACGAAGGAAAGAACCAAAAAGAACCATCCCTACAACTTTTTCAATAGAAGAAAATCAAATAATATTTAAAAATCAACCTCTAAAACTTACAAAAATAGAATATCACCTTCTAAAAACTTTAATCGATAACAAAAATAATGTTATTGAAAGAGAGAAACTATGTGAATATCTATCCTCAATTAGTTCAATAAGATCACTTGACTATCATATAAGAAATATAAGAAAAAAATTAGACGATAACATCTCCCATCCACATTACCTTATCACAGAATATGGGGTTGGTTATAAGCTTATTAGTTAAATACTTTTAAAAATCATATCGTTTTTGTAAATTTTTATTATCTTTTTGTGCTTTTTGGATAAAGTGACCTTGAACAAAATCCACATCATATTTTTTACAATACTTAAACTCCTCCAAGGTTTCAACACCTTTCACAATCACTTTAATATTTAAGTCATGTGCTAATGTGACAATTGACTGAAGTATAATTTGTTTCTTTTTATCACTTGAGATAGATTTAATAAAAAAATCATTTATTTTTAAAAAGGTAGGGTTGCTATCATAAAGTAATTCAATACATGAAATACCACAACCAAAATCATCTAAAGCAATTTTAAATCCCTCATTTTTATAGTTGTCAACTACTTTAGTCAATTCTGCTGTAGTTTGAATGTTCCCCTTTTCACTTATTTCAAAACAGATGGATTTTTTCTTTAATTGCAATTTTTCTAAAATCTTTGTTGTATTCCCTTTTACATAGCTTTTGTCAAATAAAATACGATTGTCTAAATTATAAAACATAATAATATCATCAATTTCAATATCAATAAATTTATACAAAGCTTTACTTCGTAATAATAAATCAGTATTGTAAAGTTCATTTTTCTCAAATGCTTTATTGAAAAAATCTAAAATTGTTTTAAATCCAAGTTTGTCAGTATCTCTAAGAAATGCTTCAACAGCAAAAAGTTTTCCACTTTTTGTAGCAATAATTGGTTGAAAAGCAAAATCAAGTTTTGCAACGAGATTTAACCACTCTTTATCTATTTTCATAATTTGTTTGATTCCTATCCTAATAAGCTAGAATTATTTTAATAGACAGGATATCTAATAACTATTACACATTAATTACCAAAAACTCATTTTAAACTCTATCGTCTTCTATAACTCAATGCTTCTAAAATATGTGACTTTTGAATATCACAACTATCTTCCATATCTGCAATAGTTCTTGCTACTTTTAACACTTTATTGATAGCTCTAAACGAAAGAGAAAATTGTAAGATAGCTTTATTGAGGATATTTTGAGACTCACTATCAAGCGGACAATATCTCTTAATATCCTCTTCACTAAGTTTCCCATTGAGCTCTTTTTGACCTCTTCTTTTTTGAGCTAAAAATGTTTGAAGAACAATTTTGTGCATCGTATGTGAATCAATATCTGGCTTATCATCAATAAAAACTTCCCCCATAGTAACCATTAAATCTATCCTATCAAGAAATGGGTCTGAAAGGCGATTTTTGTATCGATTTACTTCAAGGTCACTACATCTACACTCTTTTGTTTTGCTCAAAAGATTTCCACATGGACATGGATTCATAGCACTTATAAAAAGAAATTTTGTATCGTACTTCACCTTTGTATTGACCCTTGAGACTAAAATAGCGTGATCTTCAAGTGGTTCACGAAGAGCTTCAATAATATCTTTTCCAAAATGAGGCAACTCATCAAAAAAAAGTATCCCATTGTTACACAAAGCTATCTCCCCTATTTTTGTTCCACCCAAAACTGAAGCTTTTGTACTTGTATGATGTGGTGAGCTAAAAGTTCTAGTAGGTTTGAAATCAGGCTCTTTTCCACCAAGTGCGTCTATTTTAGCTTTTTCCAAAATCTCTGATAAACACATAGGTGGCATAATATACTGCATCCTTTTTGTTATCATCGATTTTCCACATCCTGGACTTCCTTCAAAAAGAATATTGTGATTTCCAGCTGTACTTATAAGTGCTGCTCTTTTAGCTATTTTTTGACCCTTCACATCAGCAAAATTTAGTTTATAATTTGTGTCAAAAAAATATTTCTCCCCATCAACTTCCACAAAATCATATTCAAAATCTTTATTTTCAACTTTGTATTTTGCTTTTATTTCAGGTATTTTTGTAGTAAAAAATTCTATCGCAACACTTAGATTTTCAGCTGCATAAATAGTGATATTTGGGATTTTAGAGATTTTTTCAATTGATTCTTTAGGGATAAGTACATTTTTGATTTTCCCTTGTTTAGCAAGAGATAAAATAAGAATAAATATCGAACTCGTATCTTTCAAAGTTCCATCAAGCCCTAATTCTCCAAAAACAAAAAAGTCATCAAAGTCCACTTTTTTATCATTTAAAGCTATCAAAAGTGCCATAGCACAATCAAGGTGACTCCCTTTTTTTGTCACTTCACTTGGGCTTAGATTGATTGTGATTTTTTTAGGTGGAAATTTGAATTCATTAGTAAGAAGAGATGACTTTATTCGGTCTTTTGACTCTTGAATTGCCGTATTCCCCAGTCCCACAATAGAGAAACTAGGAAGTCCGTTTGTAAAAGTGGATTCGATATCGACAACTATCGCATCTACTCCATCGATTGTTGCACATTTGAGATTTGTCATCTTTTTCATACTTATCCTTAAAAAGTTTGTAAGAAATAATAACGAATTTTTGTGAGGAAGTGAAAAAATCTGTCAAATTGACAGATTTTTTCGCATAATTTAGAATTTTTAACTTTTAATTCTTAAGAGTCGCAGTGTCCTCCACCACAACATCCACTTTTTGAAGCTTTCAGAGCCTCTTTTTTAGCCTCTTGCTCTTTTTGATATGCTTGACCTTCAGCACTACAAGCACTTACACCTGCTGGAAGATTTGGTTGGATATCACTGTTTCCTATCTCACCATTTTGGTGTGATTTTTCGATACTTTCCCAAAGTTGTTGTGCTGCTTGGAGGTATTTTTTTCCTGTTTTACTATCTGGATAAAAATACACTACAGGTTTTCCATCATCTCCACCTACTCTTATACTTGGCTCGATTGGGATATTTGCTAGAACTTTTGTATTGTACTCACGTGCCAAATCATCACAAGTTCCTTTTCCAAAAATATCACTCTCTTCACCACATTTTGGACATACAAATCCACTCATATTTTCGATAATTCCAGCGATTGGAATATGAAGTTTTGTAAACATCTCTAAACTTCTTCTACTATCATCAAGTGCTACATGTTGCGGAGTTGTTACATTAATACCTGCAGCAACTGGCACACTTTGAGCCAATGTAAGCTGTGCATCACCAGTTCCAGGAGGCATATCTATAACTAAAACATCTAGCTCAGACCATAAAATATCTCTTAAAAGTTGTTGGATTGCTTTTTGAATCATAGCACCTCTCCAAACAAGAGCTTTCCCCTCTTCTACAAGGCTTCCCATAGACATAACTTCAACACCATATGCTTTGTATGGCATTATTTTATTTCCTATAATTTCTGGTTCATTATGTTCAAGACCCATCATACGAGGGATATTTGGTCCGTAGATATCAGCGTCTAAAAGTCCCACTTTTTTCCCTTGCATAGCAAGAGCAATAGCTATATTTACTGAAGTTGTTGATTTTCCAACTCCCCCTTTTCCGCTACTTACCATAACAAAGTTTTTCACTTGTGGAGTCATATTGTTTCCAGTCATTGAGTTAGACATTTGCTTTGGAGCTTCTGGTTTTTTGATAGTGATATTAACATCAGAAATCCCAAGTATATTGAGCTCTTTTGTAATATTATCTCTTATCTCTTTTTCAACTTCCTCTGCACTTGAAGTGATCTCCACAAAAATCATAGCTTTGTTATTTTCAACTGCGATATCTTTTACAAATCCAAAATCTACGATAGATTTCGTAAATCCAGGATATGCAATATTTGATAATTTTTCTTTGATATTTTCAATTGTTATCATAATCTTCTTCCTTTAAAATGTTTTATTTTTTCATTATTCTTTTGAATCGAGTGAATTCTAACGAAATAAGATAAATTAAGTCTTAATTAGATTTTGCTTTTTTTGTCACTAAGTTTCTTCTCTAAAAGCTCTATATGAAGGAGAAGATTATAGTATTCCCCCATATAAGAAAGGGGAACTTTTGTTTTTTCTTGAAGTTCATTTTTAAGAGATATTAAACCATTTTCAATCTCTTTAAAATCACTTCCATCACTATTTTGAATCATCGAATCAAATTTACTGAGTCTTTTATACCATCTAAAGATTTTTGATCTTATCGTAAATACATACAATGGAACGATACTTTTTAGAAGTGGTATTAAAAGCCCTAAAATAGGAATAATTAATAACTTAAATCTATCAATATTCGTAGCAATCCAAAAAGGAAAAATCTCTTCAAGCCATGAATCTCCAACTGTAAGATAAACTTCTGCCTCTGAATTTATAGCCGTATCGAGATATTTTAAATTTGGAAAACTTTCACCACCTTCAAAAAAATCTCTTCCACTATGAATCATCTTCACTTTTTTAAGAAAAATTCGAATCAACTCATCAGGCAACCCTTTTCGCGCAACTAAATTTTGAACTGAACTTAGATTATCTATTTTTTCACTTGGAATATTTCTATAAAGATCAATTGCACCCTCATAGATACTTAAATTTTTTAGACTATTAAACCTTTGAGAATATGCTTTTGCCCTTTTAAGACTTAAAATCTCTACATTTGGCTCATCAAAAAGAGATAAAACATCACTGCTTCTCTCACTTGTAAAAGTGATAAACATATCAATCTTTTTATTTTTTAATGCCTCTTTCGCTTCATTATCATACAAATAGACAAAGTTTGTTTTTTCTGGTGTCATCCCATTTGCATCTAAAATTTGTTTTGCTAACTCATAGTTTCCATCATTTGTATAACTTATCCCAATATTTTTATCAGTAGCCTCAATCAGATAGTTGTATCTGTAACCATCATTTCGATAAAAAATCCACATTGGTTGGTAATAAACACTAGCAAGAGATTCAAAATTGTATTCTGATTTATTAGGTAAAATTCCACTTTGAATAAAACCAATGTCTACTTGTTTTTGATTTAAAAATCCAATAGTATCAAGAGAGCCTTTTGTTGGTACCAAAATAAGGTCAACCCCCTCACTTAAAAGCAAAGATTGATATGAAAGTCCATAAGCATAACTATCACTTCCAATAGGTCCAGTAGCTAGTCTTAACTCTTTTTTGAGCTTTGGTTGAAAAGATATATATGCAATAATTCCAATAAAAATTGCACCAACAACGATAAGCCAGATTTTGGTAAATCTATTCATATTTTATTTTGTTTCCTTAAAATCAAAGAAAAAACAAGCAACTAGAGCGTTCTTTTTCTTCAAATAAAGTGCCGTTAAAAATCCTGAAATATAGATAGAACTAATAGCTACAAAAGATGCAAATGAGAGTGTTGAAAGACCACTAAGCCCTTGTCCTACTGTACATCCAACAGCTAAAATTCCACCCATTCCCATAAATGCTCCACCTACCATTTTATGCCATAACTTTGGTGGATTTAAACCAGAAGTGTCACACATCTGTTTTTTTGCATATTTTTTGTTGAACTTTGAAGAGATAAAAGCTCCAATGATCACACCAATCATGGTTAAAACTGGAAAAATTAAAATAGCTGACTCAAATTTTGTATAACTATACTCTACAACTTTACCAAGTGGATAAACAAAAGATAAACTTTGCAAAGATTCTTCTAAAAAGAGTTCATTGATAAAATAATACGTAGCTCCCCATCCAAAAGCAATAACCAATCCTATCAAAATCCCATCCCAAGTCTCTAATATATTTTTAAAATTCTTTACACTCATATATAAGAATAGTGCTAAAATAGGAAAAACAATATAACCGCTAAGGTTAAAAGAACTCTCTCTTTGAAAATACTCTATTAAACTAGTTTGATGAATGAGTTCATTAAACTGTCCCATAAAAGTATAAGTCAAAAATGAAAAAATAGCCAAAGAGATAAGGACAAAAAAAGAATCTCTATCCCCTTGTGCTAATTTAATAAGATGCCTACTACTACATCCATCGCTTACCATCATCCCAAAACCAAACATCACTCCACCAAGTACTAAAAAAAGATAATTTACATTTGTGTAATATCTTGTGTCTAAAAACTCAATCTCATATTTAGAAGCTAAATATTGTGTTGCAAGAATTGCTACAATCATCCCCATTATAAGAGATGCTGTTCGTTTTGTTTGTTTAAAAAGGACAAAATCTTTTATCCCCCCACTAAAACAAAATTGTTCCCTTTGCGCTATAAATCCATATAAAAATCCAATTGCTAAAGAGAGATAAAGATAAAGTTTCTCTTCCCCTATGTCAGTTATAAAATCCAATGTTTTCTTTATCCTTATCTAAAATATTTTAATTTGTTTGTAAAGATGGATTGTTTGCAACAATCTCTCTTGTAATTTTGTATGAGCAAAATTTTGGTCCACACATAGAACAAAATTCAGCATCTTTAAACACATCTTGCGGAAGTGTTTCATCGTGGAACTCTTTTGCTTTATCTGGGTCAAGTGCCAATTCAAACTGTTTATTCCAGTCAAAATTGTATCTTGCATCACTCATCGCATCATCAACATCTCTTGCACCTTTTCTTCCTCTTGCAATATCAGCTGCGTGTGCTGCTATTTTGTAAGCGATGATTCCATCTCTTACATCTTGTGAATTTGGAAGTCCTAAATGCTCTTTTGGTGTAACATAACAAAGCATACTACATCCATGCCAACCACCAACTGCTGCACCAATTGCTGAAGTAATATGGTCATATCCAGCACCAATATCACTTACAAGTGGTCCTAAGATATAAAAAGGTGCTTCATGGCAATATTCCCGCTCTAACTTCATATTTCTCTCAATTTGATTAAGTGGAACATGTCCTGGTCCTTCTATCATAACTTGCACATTTCGTTCCCAAGCTTTAAGCGTGAGTTCCCCTAAGATTTTGAGTTCGTTTAATTGTGCTTCATCACTTGCATCTGCTAGACATCCAGGTCTTAAACTATCTCCTAAAGAAAGTGATACATCATATCTAGCACAAATATCTAAAATTGCATCATAAGCTTCATAAAATGGATTTTCTTTGTGATAATGCATCATCCAAGAAGCCATTAAACTTCCACCTCTTGAAACGATTCCCATCTTTCTTTTTGCAATATTTGGCATATTTTCTAGTAAAAATCCAGCATGAATAGTAAAATAACTCACCCCTTGCTGTGCTTGTTTCTCTAGTGTTTTTAACATAGTTTCGATATCAAGATTATTTACATCACCACCACAATCGTGAATAATTTGATAGATAGGTACTGTTCCAATTGGTACATAAGAGTGAGCAATAACAGCCTCTCTAATACTATCCAAATCACCACCTGTACTTAAATCCATAATCGTATCAGCCCCATATTTTAAACAAACATCAACTTTATCTATCTCCCCTTGTATATCTGAAGCTAGTGAAGAGCTTCCGATATTTGCATTTATTTTACATAAACTTTTTATCCCTATCGCCATTGGTTTGAGATTTGTATGATTTACATTTGCTGGAATTATCATCCTTCCACGTGCAACTTCACTTCTTATTAGTTCTACATCTACATTCTCAACTTTTGCCACATATTCCATGTGAGGAGTGATTACTCCTTGTTTTGCATAATACATTTGAGTTCTTATTTTATCGTTTTTATGATTTTCTAGCCATTCTTTCATTATTGTGTCCTAATTAATATTTTTAAAATTTTTGGATTATATGGGATTTAACCATAAGTTTTTCTTAGTCTTTTTTTTTAGTCACTCTAAATTATCCCAAATCAAATTCAACTCAAATAATTGTATTATAAAAGATATGCTATATTTTCAAAATGTACAAATATTCACTTTTAGACAATCCGATTGCTATTTTTATCTTATTACTTTTTGTTATGATTATAAATATATTTCTACCAGTCCACTTTTTATCATTACTTTTAATTGGTGTTATTTACACAGTGTTTACAAAATCACTCGAAAAAGAGTATTATAACTCCCTTGCTTTTATGATTGTTGCTTTTTCAGTAATTGAATTAGCTCAAGGGTTAAAACTATTTAGCCTTTCATTATTGGCTTTTTTTATCCATATTTTTATCTCGCCACTTTTAAAAAAAACACTCACCTCTGAAAAGTTAGTCTCTATTATGGTTGTTTTTCTTTTTTATCTTGGAACTATTATATTGTTTAGTTTTTTAGGTGATATATCCTATGAACTTGGAGCTATTTTACTTATCAATTATTTTATAGATATTATTATTCTAGGTATTTTACTTTGAGAGTTTTAGTTGTTATCTATTTTGCTATAGCCATTTGTATTTTGATACTTGCTAGGGTTTTTAGTTTGAGTATTGGTTCAAATGAGTATTATGAAAGATTATCAAATAAAAATTATCTCAAAAGAGAATACACTCCACCACCAAGAGGTGCTATTTTAGATAGAAATGGGGAATATCTAGCAATTAATAATATTGGATTTAGAATCACTGTTAAACCTCATCTAAGAGATCCAAATACAATAGAGGATCTTCATAATATTTTTAAAATGATAGAGAAATACTTTCCAAAATACACCTATAAAGATTTAGAAAAAAAATATGAAAAAGAGGATGGTATCTATAATCATGAAGATATCGTACTTGTTGAACACATCCCTTACGATGATTTTTTTAAATATTACCCTATTTTTAACTCAAATGACTATATCGATATCAAATCTTCAACAAGTAGATTTTATCCTTATGGTGTAGTTGGTGCCCATTTTCTAGGTTATACTGGAAGAGTCTCAGTTCCAGATATCGATAAAGATGAAAATCAAAAACATTTTGAAACAATTGGAAGAAGTGGAATTGAGAAGTTTTATAATTCCAAATTACAAGGAACTTTAGGGGTAAAAACTATCAAAGTGAACTCTGTGTATAAAATAGTTGGAATTGCTGGTGATACACCACCTATCGCACATGATATCCACACCACAGTTGATATAAGACTCCAACAATACATTCATGAAAGATTTGGTGATCAAGCTGGTGCTGTTATCGTTATGGACGTTCATAATGGTGAGATACTTGCAGGTGGAAGTTTTCCTGAGTTTGATAACAATATATTTGTAAATGGGGTAAGTCATGATGATTGGGAGACTATTATAAATGATTTCAATCACCCTTTTACTAATAAACTTATCAATGGGAAATATCCCCCTGGGTCTGTGATTAAAATGGGTGTAGCGATGTCTCTTTTAGAAAATGGAATCAGCCCAGATACAAAAGTATATTGTACAGGTTCTATGCCTTTAGGAAATCGTAATTTTAGATGTTGGAAAACAGATGGGCATGGGGAAACTGGATTTGTAAAAGCAATAAGAGAGAGTTGTGATGATTTTTTTTATAAAGGGAGCTTAAAAATTGGGATAGATGCGATGCATGATACATTAGCAAAATTTGGAATTGGGGAGCAAACTGGGGTTGATCAACCAAATGAATCAAGTGGAATCAATCCAAGTAAATCGTGGAAACTCAAAGCATATAAAGCACCTTGGTATCAAGGGGAAACAGTTGTTTCAGCCATTGGTCAAGGTTTTTTAACTGTTACCCCTATGCAAATAGTACGATACACAGGAACGCTAGCAACTGGAAAACTTGTAACTCCTCATTTTTTAAAAGATACAAAAGCAGTTCAAATTAAAGATGTCAATATCCCTTTAAGCTATCTAGCACTTGCTAGACAAGGGATGTATGAAGTTGCAAACAGTGGTGGAGGAACTGCTGTGAATAATGTACGAAACTCTCTTTTAAAAATAGCTGCTAAAACAGGAACTGCTCAAGTTATTGGTATTCCTCAATCTGAGAAAAAAAGGATGCAAGAGCATGAGATGGAGTACTACCAAAGGTCACACGCTTGGCTTACCTCTTTTGCCCCTTATGACAAACCTAAATATGCAGTAACTGTTTTAGTTGAACATGGTGGACATGGAGGAAGTGCTGCTGGAGAAATAACAGGTGATATCTACAATAAACTTATAGAACTTGGGTATATTGATAACAATACCACAAAATAAAATAGATTTTTTCTTTTCTCAAATATCTTTCTTGGTACAATTATAGTAACAAAATAGTTAACTGTAAAAAAGAACAACAAGAAACGATTAAGAGAAAGGAGTTTTATATGTTAAGTTCAAAATTCAAGAAAATATTAGCCAGTACTTTTGTAGGTGCTAGCTTACTTGCAGGATGTGGTGGTGGAAGTAGTTCTACTGATACAACATCTTCAACTACTGGTACAATTGTAGACCCTTATATAGTTGGTGCTATCCTTTGTGAAGATGTAAATAGAAGTGGCACTTGCGATAGTGAAGAGCAACTCTCAACTGCTTCAACGGTAACTGGACAATTTACTTTTTCTTCTCCACTTACAGCTGGTAGCCATATCATAGTTAAAACTCAAGGGCTTCATAATGGAATCACTTATGATTTAAATATCTCTGGTGTTGTTGACAGTGGAGGAGATATAGAGGTTGTTTCACCTATTACAACCCTTGAAGCAAAAGGTTTAACAAAAGCTCAAATTGTTACACTCCTTTCAAATGCTGGACTAAGTGGATTAAGTGAAACTGATATCTCTAGTGATCCAATGGCAGGACTTAGTGGACAAACGTCAGTAACAGATGCTCAACTTAAAAAACTCCAAGCTTCACTTGCTACTTATGGACTTTTAAAGATTATAGATAGTTCAAATGAGATTAAAGCTATGAATTCATCTCAATTAGTGTCGAGTACTGCTGTACAACAAATCACAACAGCTATGGTAACTGCGATGACAAATAATCTCAACCAAACTACTTTTACTAATATTAAAACTACCATGGATGGAGTTAGAGCAACTGCAAATAATTATTATGCAGGAGCTGGAAGTTATATTCCAAATGTTACAACTGATGTAATTATCAAAACAGCTGTAACTGTTATGAATAGAATTGTAGAAGCTGGATATAAGAAGTGTAATGAAACAGATGGCAATGTAACACTTGCTATTGCAGAAGCAAATAGTGTAGCAGCAACAGTAGTAAGCCAAATTGATACAATTGCAAAATATTATTATGGATTAGAAAATAAAACCAAACTATCTACTATTCCATCAAACTTTCAGAGTTTAATCCCTTCTGAAATACAAACAGGTGTTAATAACACAGCTGGAATATTTGTTTTAAATGAGGAAAATCAAATAGCAACAAAACAAACAACCAAATTAAAAAATTTATGGGATTATGTTGAATTAAATGGTGGAGATTTAGGAGATAGTATAATAACAGCTCATAAGTTAGCATCAATTGTATCCTCTTTGAAAATAACAAATGAAGCAAATGTGACTAAAACATATACTTTTCCAACGAATCAATGGGATTGTGATATAAATGTTTCATCTATAAGTGATGGAAAAAATAAATTATCTATTATTTTGTCAAATGGAGATGAAAATTATTTGTATTTTTATAAAGGTTCATATGATGCAAATGATGATAATCAATCTTTAAAAGGGGATACAAACTATTATTTTAACAACATCAAAGCTGGTGGAAATGTAGCAAATGATATGTTTGTAATGGTTGAAAATTTTAATGATGCAAATAGAAGTGATGATGATAGATGGATTTATATGCTACCAGATAATAATCAAATATCTGTTACAAATTTAAAATCTACAGGTGGATATAGAGTAACTTCTATAAATTATGAGCAATATATTGTCGCAAATACGAATGCAAATAATGCGGGGCAAGATATCACAACTACTTCTTCAATTGACGTACGAAAATTTGTAACTGGACAAAGTATCACTGGAACATTGAAAAAACTTGATGCAAATAATACAGAAGTTCCATTTACTTTATCTGACCTAGGAACAGAATCTATTTGGCTTCATGCTCATTATGCACATCCAACTGCTACTTATACTGCAACTTGTAAAGTAGGGAGTAATCATTGTAGTGAAGATAGCTCTGGAAATGTTTGGATAGCTGCTCAAGATGTTCATTTGAGTTTAGATGAATATCAATATCAAAGTGGAAATTATAATCTGGAAACTGGAGTTTATAGTATCAATAACTTAGCTCAAAATATAGCGTATACTCTTTTAGCTTTTTGGAAAGAGAAAGATATTTTAGGATGGGAATATAATGTTGCAACACCAACAGATAATAATATTGTATTAAGTGGTAAAACAAAAGATGTTAATGGAACTTTAATAGATTATACTCATATAAGAATTGTAAGAAAAACAACATTTTCAGGACAACCATACTACTCTTATTCTCCTATAACAACAAAAGATAGTAATAATTTTTTCAGTATTAATTACCATTTTGATACATCAAATACTTTAAGTTATCTTATCTATGGTAATGAAAATTCTACTTTAGATTTTGATTCTACTTGTGGAATTAATGGAAATGGGCAGTGTAGAGCAATAACAATTGATAATAATTTAGAGAATATTGTAATAAATGATCGATAAGAATTAATTGTAATATGTATGAAAGCAATAAAAAAGGTAGGCTTTAAAACCTACCTTTTTTGATTTCCAAAGGAAAATTAATTTTCTAAACTCCATTTTATAGTTTCCCCACTATACATAGGAACTACAACTTCTCCAAAAGCTTCATATTGATTTGGTACTATAAAATCTTTTTTTACTAATTTGATAGCTTTAGAAGATGGGGTAAGCCCATAAATATTAATAGCATTTTGACTTACGAATTTACTTAAATTTTCAAGCTTTCCATGTGTTTCAAACAGTTCAACTAAAACTTGTAAGGCAATTGGTGAAGTAAATACACCAGCAGCACATCCACAAGCCTCTTTTTTATGTTTAGGATGCGGTGCTGAGTCACTTCCAAACATTATTTTCGGATTGCCACTTAGAGCAATATTTAATAAAGCCTCTTTATCTTCTGGTCGTTTTGCAATTGGTTTACAAAAAAGGTGAGGTTTGAGCATCCCACCTGCAACATCATCTAAAGTTATTAGTAAGTGTTGTAAAGTGATAGTTGCATATAAATTATCATACTTTTGAACTAATTCAACTGCCTCTTTTGTAGTGATATGTTCCATTATGATTTTTAGCTTTGGAAAAGCAACTGCCAGTGCTTCATAGACACTCATAAACTCTTTTTCTCTATCCATCACAAAACCATTTGTTTCCCCATGAACACAAAGGGGAATATTTAGCTCCGCCATTGCATTAAGTGTAGGTGCAAGAGCCACTGTATCGATTACACTTACTCCCCCTTCACTATTTGTAGTGATTCCAGCTGGATACAATTTAATAGCACTAATCTCATCTTTAACATCTTCTAAAAACTCTTTGGTATAAGGTTTAAAAAAGAGTGTCATAAAAGGGGTAAAATCGTCACTTCCAATAGCTTCTAATATCCTATTTTTATAAGCAACTACCGCCTCTTTTGTCTCAACTGGAGGGACAAGATTTGGCATAATAATTCCACCAGCAAAAGTATGTGAACTTAATGGTGCTACAAGTTTAAGCATATCTCCATCTCTTAAATGAATATGCATATCAAATGGCGATGTTAGTGTGATTTTTTCCATTTTTTTCCTTTACATTTTAGTTTTTTGAAATTCCGTAAAGCTGACTTTAGTCGGCTGATTATTCAGAAAAATAACCAGTTGAAACCGGTGTTACAAAAATATCAGTTTTCTACAATGCTTCTATTTCAAACCAATAATTTTTAGTTTAGTGCTAGTACAAGGCGGTGAGTATTGAAGTTTACTCTTGTAAATAAAATACTCACCAACGAAGTAATAGTGCTGAAATAGAAATTATCCTACAAGCTTAACTATAGTTGTTTTTAACTTATCTTGCGTGAAACCGTAAAGTTCAAAAAGTTCCTCAGCTGGTCCACTTTGTCCAAATGTATTTATTCCTACAAACTCATCAGCAAATTTATACCACTCCATAGAGTTAGACATCTCAACTGCTATTTTTTTAGTATTTGGCAAAATAATACTATCGATATACTCTTTTGGTTGCTCACATAAAAGGTCAAAACAAGGGACACTTACAATATTACAAACGATTCCAAATTCACTTTCAAGATGACATGCTGTTTGTAAACAAAGCATCACTTCACTTCCACTTGCCATCAAAGTTACAGTTGCATTTTCTCTTGCTTTTAAAAGATATCCACCATTTTCAACATCTCCTATTTCTCTTTTGTTTTTAAGAGTTTGGAGTTTTTGTCTAGTAAGGACAAATCCAGTTGGAGCATTCATAGTGAGTGCTTTTTCCCAACATTTGATATTTTCACTTGCATCTGCTGGTCTAAATGTATAAAAGTTTGGCATCGCTCTAAATTGGCTTAGTTGCTCGATTGGTTGGTGTGTTGCTCCATCTTCCCCAACACCTATACTATCATGTGTCCAGATGAAATGTTGTGGGATATGACTAAGAGCTGCCACCCTTGCAGCTGGTTTTAGATAATCACTAAAGATAAAGAAAGTCGCACTGTAAACCCTAAAAAGCCCATAGATATTCATAGCATTACAGATTGCTGCCATTGAATGCTCTTTGATACCAAAATGGATGTTTCTTCCTTTTGGAAAATCTCCAAGCCCCATAAGTTCAGTTTTATTTGATGGAGCAAGGTCTGCACTTCCACCTAAAAATGAAGGAACTGCTTTAGCGATAGCATTTAAGATTTTATGGTTACTATCTCTTGTAGCAATTTGCTCATCCTCTTTAAATTCTGGATAAACAACTTTGCTATAATCAGGGTTTAAAAGTGCTTGTAAAGTTACATTTTGTTCAACTTCTGGTAAATCTTTCGCCACCATTTTATCCCAAGCTTTGCTTAATAATTCTCCAGATTCTGTTTTATCAAATGCTTTTTTAACATCTTCAGGTACTACAAAAGTTGCTTCTGGGTCAAATCCAGCTTTGATTTTAGAAGCCTTTATTTCATCACTTCCAAGTGGAGCTCCGTGTGTATGATGACTCCCCTCTAAAGTTGCAGCTCCACGACCTATTTTTGTTTTAGCAATGATTATTGTTGGTTTATCACTATTTCTTGAAGTCGTTAAAGCATTTTCAATCTCTTCAAAATTGTGACCATCAATTTTTATCACATCAAAGCCAACTGCTTGAAATCGTAAAGCAACATCTTCACTCCAAGCGATACTAATATCACCTTCGATTGAGATATCATTGCTATCATAGATAAGTGTAAAATTTGAAACTTTTTGATGTCCTAAAGTTGCAATTGCTTCGTAAGAGATACCTTCTTGTAAATCTCCATCACCACATAAACAATAAACATGATGGTCAATCACTTTTGCCATTGGAGTATTTAAACAATGTTTAGCATACTCACTCGCAAGTGCAAATCCAACAGCGTTTGCTATCCCCTGCCCTAGTGGTCCAGTTGTTATTTCAACTCCGTGAGTATGTTTGTATTCAGGATGTCCTGGCGTCTTGCTACCTACTTGTCTAAAAGCTTTTAAATCGTCTAAAGTTACATCAAATCCCCAAAGGTGTAATAATGAATAGACTAAAGAACTTGCATGTCCTCCACTAAAAACCAATCTATCTCTATTTAACCAAGTAGAATCTTTTGGATTAATTTTAAGATGTTTGCTTAAAACTGTTGCTATGTCAGCCAGTCCCATTGGAGCACCTGGGTGTCCACTATTTGCTCTTTGCACCATATCAGCTGCTAAAAATCTAATCGTATCTGCTTGTTTTTTTAAGATGTTGTTTGACAATTTCATATCCTAGTTTTGAATTTTAATTTGTAAGTTTTGGGGATTATATCTTAGTTTTAGATAATCTTTAATTAAGGGGTATCTTTATAATAAAATTAGCCCCTCGATAGATTACATCTTCATAGGAATAATTTTCATTTACACAAAAAATCTCTCCTTCATGATGTTTTTCAATTATCTCTTTACTCATATAAAGTCCAATTCCCGTCCCCTCATCTTCTGATTTTGTTGTGAAATGTGAATCAAATACTTTTTCAATAATATCTTCAGGAATTCCCCCTGCATTATCTTTAATTGAAATATAAACAAAATTATCTTGCAAATATGTTGTAATAAAAATATATTTCTTTTCTATTTGTTTTCGTCCAAATTCGTCCCTTGCATTATTTAAAATATTAATAAACACTTGTAATAATTCTATGTCAAAACCATATACTTTGATATCTTCAAAATTAGTAATAGTAGCTATTCCTCTATTATGAAACTTGGATTCTGTTAATTGAAAAGCTTTCATAAATAATTCACTCAAATCAAAGGTAGTTTTAAAACTATTTTTTTTGTAAAAGTTTCTAAACATCGTCATTGTTTCACTAAGATGTAAAGCAGATTGAATAATTTGTTCTAGATTTTTTTCTAGATATTCTGTGGTTAATTGATTGAATTCTTGCTTCATCAAAGTTCCACTAGCGAGTGAAGTTATCAATGAAAGTGGCTGTTTTGATTGATGGATAATATTTTCAAGCATCTCACCCATAGTTGCCATTTTTGATTGTTGAGAGAGTAAAAGGTCTTTTTGTTCTATCTCTTCATAATGTTTTTTTCTATAATCTGTCCATAAATCAACTTTAAGAGCAAATTCTTCCACAATAAAAGGTTTTCTTATAAAATCACTTCCACCTTTTTTATAAATCTTTCTAATCAAATCACTATCGTTAGTTCCTGAGATAACTATAACAGGTAAATCGATAAATTCTTTGTGAGATTTTATCTCTTCTAATACATCACTCCCATGTATATCAGGAAGTTCCATATCTAATGTGACAAGGTCAAACCTTCCATTTACAAGTTTTTCAAGCCCATCTTTTCCAGTTTTTGCGATAGTAACTTTATAATTTCTAGGGAGTAAAATACTTTCAATTTGTTTACAAATAAAAGTCGAATCATCAATTACTAAAATATTATGTGTTTTAACATCCTCAATATGAGCTAAAATCTTATGTAACTCTTGTATAGCATAAGAAAGGTTTTTATCTTTAATTATATAATCTAAAATACCATGATGGAACAACTCTTCTCGTAATTGTTTCTCAGTATTTCCTGTGAGGATAACAACTTTTGTATCAGATAAGCTTTGTATATTGTGGATAAGTTCGTACCCTTCACCATCAGGTAGATGTAAATCTAATATGATTAAATCATATTTATTTTTATTCAATATTTCAACTGCACTTATAAAATTATAAACTTGAGTACAACTATAACCCAACAATTTCAATTCATTTGCAACAATATTATTAACAACTTTTGAATCTTCTACAATTAATATTTTTTTCATGGAAAGGATTATAGGAGTTGATTACTTTATAAATACTTACTTGTAATCTTTTAGTAACTTTTATATTAAGTGACAAACTCACCTAATATAAGTTTATTTTATACAGTTAGACTATTTTAATTCCAAGCTTTTCCACCGTTTAGTGCTTTGAAATTTGTATAGCTCGTCTCTTCAATTTTCCCATCTTTACAGATAAATCTTACTCTACCCTCGTAGTTGTATTTTGTTTCATTATCTCCAACCATTAAAGATAAATAAGCCCCATTTATTACGATGATTTGATTTTTTGTTTTATCTATCACTAACTCATCTTGCGTTGTGTAGTCTTTTTTCTTTTTTGTATCAAGATCAATTATCCCTATCCAGATTTTTCTAGTTGGGACAATTTTTATCTCTCCATCATTTTTTGAAGCAATAACAGCTGGCGTTGTTGTAGTTGGAACTGTAATGTTTTCTTCTGTTTTATTTGTCTCCAAAGAAGTTGTATTTGAATCTTTTATGATTAGGTTTACTGGTGGTAACTCCTCAACTTTGCTTGGTGGCGAAACTTCCACCTCTGTTAAATCATTCTTAGTGTTTAAATCGATAATAAAATTTATAAAAAAAGCCAATAATATTACAACTAAACTAGCTCCAATAGCAATGACTACTTTTTTATCTAAAGATTTTGTCTCTTTGACTGGTTCTTCTACAACTTCCACAACAGGCTCAAGTGAATCAAAATACACAATAGCTTCAGCTCTAAATTCACTCAAATCAAGATTAAGTCTTTTTGATAATATATCGATAAAACCCATCAATTTGAATCGAGTAAAAGCTTGAAAATTTTTCTTTTTAATAGCCTCTAAATTTTCTAATGTTATAAATGTTTTGTTATAAAGCTCTTCATTGTCTATATTTTTTAAGATGTCAAAACTATTGTCCACCAAATTCTCCATTTTTAATTGAAATAATTTAATATTTTATCAATTATATTATTAAAAATAAGTCCGTATAAGTAAAAAATATAAATTACGGGAAAAAGGTTATCTCTAATTGAAATTAAATTTTTTTATGATACCATTTCGCTTTATTTTAAATCCACAAGGTCATCTGTATGAAAAACTTAGTCATCGTCGAATCTCCAGCAAAAGCTCGAACCATATCAAAATTTTTAGGTTCAGACTATACTGTGATGGCTTCTATGGGACATGTACGGGATTTACCAAAGTCAACACTTGGTTTTGACCCAGAAAATGACTTTAAACCTGACTATCAAGTGACAAAAGATAAAACAAAGGTTATAAGCGACCTTAAAAAAAATATCAAAAAAGATACTATTATCTATCTAGCAGCCGATGAGGATAGAGAGGGAGAAGCGATTGCTTGGCATCTTATCCCTGCCCTTAAAATCGAAAAAAATCCCCTTAAAAGGATAGTATTTCACGAAATTACTAAAGGTGCTATTTTAGAAGCACTTAAAAATCCAAGAGATGTTGATCAAAATTTAGTGGATGCACAACAAGCAAGAAGACTTTTAGATAGAGCTGTTGGATATAAACTCTCTCCACTTTTATGGAAAAAAGTAAAATATGGTCTCAGTGCTGGAAGAGTTCAAAGTGTAGCTGTAAGAATTATAGTTGATAAAGAGAGAGAAATTCGAGCTTTTATAAGTGAAGAGTTTTGGAAAATCAAACTAGATTTTAAAAATCCATCTTTAAAAGCAGAGTTAGCAAAAGTAGATGGAAAAACTGCAAAAATCAAAAATGAAAAAGAAGCATTTGCTATAAAAGATAATTGTGAAAAAGGAGATTACCTTTTAGCTGATATTGAAGAGAAAGAGAGTAAAAGAAATCCTGCACCTCCATTTACAACTTCAACATTGCAACAAGAAGCTAGTAGAAAAGCTGGTTTTAGTGTAAAACAAACAATGATAGTTGCTCAACAACTTTATGAAGGTGGGATAAATATTCCAAATCATACAGGTGGTTTAATCACTTATATGAGAACAGATAGCGTTAATCTTTCTGTAACTGCAACATCTATGGCTAAAGAGGTTATCGAAAGTGAGTATGGGGCTGATTATGCTTTAAAAACTCCTCGAAAATATGCAACAAAAGCAAAAGGTGCTCAAGAAGCTCATGAAGCAATTCGACCTGTAAATATGCATCTTAAACCAAGTGACATTAAACAATATCTTGATAATTCACAATACAAACTTTACAGCCTTATTTGGAAAAGAACACTAGCTTGTCAAATGGCAAATGCTGTGATTGCAAATACAACTTATAGTATCCTAGCTGGAACTTCTAAACAATATGAGTTCCAATCAAAAGGGACAAGAATAGTATTTGCTGGATTTATGAAAGCTTACACAGAGGGGAGTGATGATCCTGAAGCTGCACTTGATAGTACAGAAAAAATACTTCCAACTATTAAAAAAGGGACAATATTAGACCTTGAAGCGATTATTCCTGAGCAAAATTTTACAAAACCACCTGCAAGATATACGGAAGCGTCGCTGGTAAAAAAACTAGAAGCGGAAGGGATTGGAAGACCTTCAACATATGCTCCAACAATTTCAACAATCCAAGCAAGAGAATATGTAGTTGTAACAGAAGATAAAAAACTAGCCCCTGCTCCTATTGGTGAAGTTGTAAATGACTTTTTAGTGGAACATTTTCCAAAAATCGTTGACCTTGGATTTACTGCAACTATCGAAGAGGAATTTGATGAGATAGCTGAGGGTAAAATTGCTTGGACAAAAGTTATGCACGATTTTTATGATGACTTTATCAAAAATGTTGATGATAAAGAGAAAAATGCACCAAGAGCAAAATTTGCAGAAGCTAGAGTTTTAGGGGATGACCCAAAAACAGGTAAACCAATAAGTGCAAGTATGGGGCAATATGGAGCTTTTGTACAACTTGGGGCTAAAGAAGATGAGGAAAAACCAAGATTTGCTTCAATCCCTAAAAATTTCAATATGGACACCATCACATTAGATGAAGCACTTACCCTTTTAACTCTCCCTAAAACTTTAGGAAAAGATGAAAATGGAAATGATGTAAAGGTAAATATTGGAAGATTTGGACCTTATGTTCAAATAAAAAGTGAATATTTTAGTTTAAAAACAGATAGCCCTTATGAGATAAATTTAGAGAGAGCTTTAGAGGTAGTTGCCGAACTTAAACTTGCAAAAGAGAAAGCGCTTATCAAAGATTTTCCAGATGCAAAAATACAAATTTTAAATGGAAGATTTGGAGCATATATCAAAGAGGGAAAAAGTAACTATAAACTTCCTAAAACCCTTGATGAACAAGATATAAAAGCGCTCTCTTTAGCAGAAGTTCAAGAGATTATAAAAAATCAACCAACAACTGGAAAACGAAAAGCACCTGCTAAAAAAGTGGTTGAAAAAGAGGAAAAAGCTCCAAAAAAAGTGGTAAAAAAAGCACCTGCTAAAAAAACAACAGCAACACTAAAAAAAACAACCACTACAACTAAAAAAGTTGTCAAAAAAGCTACGCCAAAAGTAACAAAAGAAAAGTAAGTGAAGATAGGGATACTTTCAGATAGCCACAGAAAAACGGCTCTTTTAAGTGAAACTATTGAGTATTTAAAATCGCTTGGTTGTGAAATACTTATTCATGCTGGGGATTTGGAGGTGGAGGAATCACTCCAAATCCTTAAAAATTCTGGACTTATTTATACAAGTGTTTTTGGAAACAATGACTTCAACCTTGTACAATTTCAAAATGACTATAAAATCCACAAAGAACCTTATTATTTTAAAATAAAAGAGACAAAATTTAAGCTTATGCACCAACCATATTTTATGAATAATGACACTGATATTATTATTTTTGGACATACTCATCAATTTGAAACAAAATATGAAAATAAAACATTGTATATCAACCCAGGGGAAATTTGCGCTAGAAATAAACCATTGAGTGAATGTGCAACTTTAGAAATATTTGAAAAACAATATAAAATAACATACAATTTTAGAAACCCAAATGAAAAAGTTTGGCAACAAAAGGAGATAATCTATGATAGATAAAGTATATCTTTGTGCGATATCAAATATCGAAAGTGGCACTTGCAACGAAGACTGCAAGTTTTGTACACAAAGTGTTAAATATAAAGCTGATATTGTAAGATATAGAAGAAAAACAATTGAAGATATCGTTGAAGAAGCGAAAAAAGCAAGAGCAAATAAAGCGATAGGCTTTTGTCTTGTAACGGCTGGAAAAGGGCTTGATGCTGATAGATTGGCTTATGTTGTAAGTGCTGCAAAAGCAGTTAAAGAACTTGACCTTGGGCTTAAAATCATCGCTTGCAATGGAACAGCAACTTATGAGCAACTTTGTGAACTCAAAGCTGCAGGAGTTGATAACTATAACCATAATCTTGAAACATCAAGGGAGTTTTATAAAGAAATTTGTACAACTCACGATTGGGATGAGAGATATCAAACTTGTCTTGATGCTAAAAAAGCTGGGTTAAATCTTGTTTGCGGTGGAATCTTTGGACTTGGAGAGACACACGAAGATAGAATCTCAATGATTCAATCAATTGCTTCTCTAGAACCAACTAATGTTCCAATCAACTTTTTTCATCCAAATGAGGCACTTCCATTAGTGAAAAATTCTATCTCTAAAGAGGAGGCTTTTAAACTGATAAGCCTTGTAAAAGAAATGGTACCAAATGCTCATAAAATTATGGTTGCAGGTGGAAGAGAGCTTATGTTTGGTGAAGACCAATATGAAGTTTTTAACCATGGAGCAAATGCAATTGTTATTGGTGATTATCTTACAACAAAAGGGAATAGTGCTTCAAAAGATATTGAAGCTTTAGAAAAACTGGGATTTCAAATAGCCCCAAAATGTAATTAATCAAAGATAAAAGGAGATTGTTTCTTACATCTTCTTCTATCTAAAATCTCATCAACTATTGTTCAGTTGTTTCAATATTTTCAATACTACCTTGTGTTTTTGATTTAATTTTTGAAAGGATTAAACTCAAGATATCGTTATAATTAAAAATAACTTGCTCGTGATGTTTTTCAAGTAAGCTAGCTATCCAGGGCTTCGTACAATCTTTAAATTTGACATTTCCCAATACTATAAGTTTTTTATCATTAGCAGTTGCCCAATCGAAATGTGTGATAGTTATCTTCAAATCATCTTTGCTTCCAAGCAGTGAAAATTTAGCTTCCAATCCAATCTCTGTTTGATTGATAAAATTTGTTTTAATGTAGGTTTCATCATAAAACTCTTGAAAAATATTAACCAATTTATCTTCATTATTTGAAGCTAAAATATCTTTTATTTTTTGAAGTTTTTCTTGATTTTCTCCCTTAGATATCTCTTTAAATTGAGTTGTTTCCACATAAGTTGTTTTTTTATTTTCTTTCAAAGATTTCAAAAAAGTTTCCTTTGCTAGTGAATAAGGAACTTTTACATAGCCATTGTTTCGTTTAAGATATTTGTGAAAGAGATAATCAAGCCAAGGGATATCAAGAGAAACATCAAGATTTTCTAAAACAATAAACTTTTTATCACCCATCACATCCCAATCGAAATATTTCACATCAACAAAAAGCTCCTTATCTTCCCCATTAAGTTGCACCAAAAGTGATAATGTACCATTTATATCATCTATTGAAAGTTCATTTACTATGATAGTGTTATTGTAGTCAAGTCCCAAATTGATAGAAGTTAGAAGTGTTTTTTCAAGAAAAACTTTTTTCCCCTTTGAAAACATACTTTTAGTTACATTTACACTACTTGATGTAACATTCTTTGCACCTTCAACTGTATTTGCTGTGAGTTGCTTTGTTTTATTCCATAAAAAATCTGTTTGTTCAACTGCTTTATTCCAATATGAGTTATTCTCGTTCTCATTTGCATAAAGGTTAAGATTTAAAATCAATAAAAAATATACTATATATTTCATAAGTAGCCTTTTTAAAATTTATTTAGTATAAAGATATCTCATCAATCCATACACTATTTATATTATTCACACCATTCTCTTTTGCTCTTATTTCTATCATTATTTTTACAATATTATCTAAATCCAAATTACCATCACCACCTTGATTTTGTGCAGCATATTTTGTACCAATTGCTAATCCATCAAATGGTATCTCATATTTTTTCCAATTTAATCCAACATTTACAGGAGTTATCCATTTGTTTTCATGAACATCATTGAAATTTTTATCTTTTACACAAGCTCGTATTGTTGTAGTTTTATCTGCTTTTGCATAAAAAGTGATTCCCCGATAAGCAGAAACATCTCGTAATCTTTTATTTTGGAATTCCAAAGCACCATTGTTGTTATTAAATTGATAATCAATTCTATATGATCTAGATGTCCCATTTGCACCTGTAGTATTATCTATTTCACCACTACTAGTTGAGCCTTTGTCATTAGCTATATTTATATTCCATCCAAGATTAAGTTCGTTATCTTCAAAATCTTCATTCATATTAGAGATATCTTTATCCTGCTCCCATCTAAACTCTTTTCCACTTATACTTTCATTGATAGCTACTAAAATAATCCCTGTTTTTACATCAATTAGTCTTAGATTTACAATCCAGTTTCCACCTCTTTTTGAAAATGTTCCAGTTAAAATAATATCAGCAGAGACTAATTTTCCTAGTTGTGATGATGATTTTTCATCAAGCAATCCAGAGTCAGCTAATTTATGTTCCTCTAAGATTGCATTTAATTTTGTTCTTTCAACCACTATATATTGACCACTTTGAACCAATTTAGTTGTCATATCCTCCATAGCAAACTTATCTAAAGTTTTATTATCGATTCCAATGAGAGAAAAATCAACAACTGCAATAGTCTTTTTTGGGATATAAATTTTTACGATTTGGTCATTTTGGAGTTTTGTTTCATTAAATGTAAAAGTGAGTTCTTTTCCCCTAATATCACTAATTTTCCCTTGTTCATTATCAATAGTTGTTTCCATACCTATCACAAACAAAGAATTTTTCATAATTGCATTTGCTAACTTATCGATATAAGAATTTCCAGCAACTATATCTTTATCTATAATTTCAACAACAACTTTGTTACCAATCTTTGCTATCACTTTAGCGTCAATAAAAGAGAAACCATACACACTAGAATTTACCTTCTGCGGTTGCGATGTTTGAGTGCAACCTCCAAAGAAGAACAATCCTAAAATCGTTACAAAAGATATCAAAAACTTTTTCATAAAATCCCCCTCTTTCTTACTAGGCTATTTTAAAATCGTATCATAGAAAAGATGAGAAGATAAAAAGATTTTCAAAAATAATTAAACTAATTTACTTTCTAATAATCGTCCCAATATTATTTTTTATCATCACCTTATAGTGTTTAACACTATCTTTCACAGGGATAACAACTCTAAAATATCCCTCTTCTGGATGATTTCCAACCGTATATGATTGGTAATATTTAGAATTAAAATCTTCTCTTGCTGTTGGTACTCCAATATTTGCTTCGAAATCAAATACAAATTTATTTTCATTTTTTTCTTCATAGTATCGAATCAATTTATTGTTACTTGTCGTTCTAATAGTAAGGTTGTCCCCAACTATATCTATTGTAACAAGTGGCAAAATATTATATCTTTGTGAAGTTATTTTCGTATTAGTTACCCTCTTAGCCACTACTTTCTTTGTTGATTTTTTTGATTTTGAAACTTTTGTTTTTTTATATTTTGTTTTTTTAGAAGATACTTTTTTGATTTGACTAGTTACTTCTTTTGGTTCCTCTTTTCCTACTGTTTCATTTGTATTATTTTTGACAGTTGCATCATCTACTTTTTTACTAATTTGTGTTGGCTCTAAAGTTTTTGGAGAGACTACTTTTGGTTCGTTATCACTCTTTTTCATCTCTGTTGCTAACTTTGTATTTGATTCTTTTTTTGTAGTTTTTTTAGGTTCTTGTTTATTTTCATTTTTTTTCTCAGTTACTATTTTAACAGTTCTATTTCCATCATCTTTTGTATTTAAATTTGTAACTTGTCTTGGTTCCTTTGTGTCTTCTATCCCATCAACAGGCTCAAAAGGATTCAGTCTAGCCAAAAGACTAGCAGATAGAAAAAATAAAATAAATAAAAATCTAATCATTGTTCAGGCTCCAAATTTTTTAATTCAAAATAATCTTTTTGCAAAGAGGCATTTTCAGACTGAAGTCTTTTTATCTCCTCTTCTAATTGCACTTTTTTTGTTTTGAGATCATTATAAGTATCAAGGGAATTTTTACCAGAAAATAGCAAACTAGCAATATAGTTTGCAAAAAATACTGTAATAATTATTGAAGCTACCACACTAGGTGTAAATTTGATTCCCCTGATTTTTTCTCTCATTATTTAGTAAAAAGTTGTTTCCCTAAATATTCACTATATCCTATCTCACTTCCAATTTCAAGAAGTCTGTTGTATTTAGCGATTCTATCACTTCTTGCTGTACTTCCTGTTTTGATTTGTCCACAATTTAAAGCAACAGCAAAATCAGCGATAAATGCATCTTCAGACTCACCACTTCTATGACTCATAACACAGTTATAGTTATTTCTTTGAGCAAGTCTAATCGTAAGCATTGTTTCACTTACTGTTCCAATTTGATTTGGTTTGATTAGAATAGAGTTAGCGATACCTTTTTGTATCCCCTCATTTAAAATATTTGCATTTGTTACAAATAAATCATCTCCAACTAATTGTACTTTAGTTCCTAATTTTTCAGTTAAGATTTTCCATCCAGCCCAGTCATCTTCACTCAATCCATCTTCAATTGAAACAATTGGATATTTTGCACATAAATCAGCATAATAATTTACAAGCTCTTCACTTGTAAGTTCTCTATTTTCACTATCAAGTTTGTATTTTCCACTTTCAGTGATAAGTTCACTTGCAGCTACATCAAGAGCGATTGCAATTTGTTCACCAGCTTTATATCCTGCTTTCTCAATAGCTTGCATAATAACTTGAATTGGCTCTTCGTTTGACTTTAAGTTTGGAGCAAATCCACCCTCATCACCAACTGCTGTTGACTCACCCATATCATTGATAATTTTTTTAAGATTATGATATACCTCAGCACAAGCTCTTAATCCATCAGGAAAATTTTCAAATCCAACAGGCATAACCATATATTCTTGAAAATCAACAGAATTATTTGCATGAGCTCCACCATTGATGATATTAAGCATTGGTACAGGCATAGTCATCGCATTCGCTCCACCTAAATATCTATAAAGTGGCATTTTTAAACTCATAGATGCTGCTCGTGCCACAGCCATAGAAACACCTAAAACTGCATTTGCTCCAAGATTTGCATAGTTTGGAGTTCCATCGATATCTTTCATAGCAGCATCAACTTCTGCTTGATTAAATGGGCTTAGTCCTATTAACTCTTCAGCTATTGCAACATTTACATTTTCAACTGCTTTAAGTACACCTTTCCCCATATATCTGTCACCACCATCTCTTAATTCAAGAGCTTCTCTTTTTCCTGTACTTGCACCACTTGGTACTATTGCACTTGCTTTTGTCCCATCACTTAGAACAACTGTCGCTCTTACTGTTGGGTTACCTCTACTATCCATAACCTCATCTGCATAAATATTGTCAATATATACCATATTATTAATCCTTGTTAAGTTTTTTAAGTGGATTATATTAACATAAAGTTACTTTAGCTTTTAAAAAAATGACATTATTGAGAATTTACCTTTAAAGTTTAAATCCTAAATGTAATAATGTAAAATTTTCCAATAAAAAATTTCTCCTTTATAAAAAGAAACTTTTAAAACTCATCTCAAATAAACAATTCCTCTATCAATTTTTCAGAACTCACTTCATTTTCTACGATAATATTTTTAATCCCCAATTCTTCAATTAAATCTTTTTCAAATCTATTATGCACTTTTACAAAAATCTTATTATTTGGGATAAAAGATTGTAAAGTATGACATACAGCATAGAGCTTTTTAGGGTTGTTAATTGTAACTATTATACCATTTGCTTTTGCAACACCAATATGTTTTAAAATATCTTTTTTCACACCATTTGCAAAAATCAATGATTTATGTTTCTCTTTTGCTTTGTGGTAGATATCAATATTATTTTCAATAGCAACATAGGGGATAGAGTTTTCTAAAAGATGGTTTGCGATATTTTGTCCAAACTCCCCAAATCCAATTAAAACCATATGATTTTCATATTCATTTTCAAAATCAATGGAAGAGTCAACATTTAAAGTATCTTTAAAAATAAAATCGCTTATAGTTGAAAGATTTTTCAAAATCAATGGGGTAAGAATCATTGAGATAACAATCGTTACAATCATCACTTGCCCATAAAGAGGCTCAATTAAATCGTATGTTCGAGCTAATTCTAAAAGTGCGAGAGAAAACTCACCTACTTGAACCAAAGAAAGTGCTGTTTTTAAAGATGTTTTATTATTTTCATCTAACCTTATGATAAGAAAAATAATAATAAATTTTAAAATTATAAGTCCAATAAGAAGAGCTGCAATAACCCCTAAATAATCAAAAATAACACTAAAATTAATCTGCATCCCAACGGTTATAAAAAATATCCCAAGTAAAATATCTCTAAAAGGGACAAGGTCCGCTTCTACTTGATGTTTGTATTTTGTTTCAGCTATTAACATACCTGCTATAAATGCCCCAAGAGAGTATGAAAACCCAAGATTATGTGCTAATAAAGAGGAACCTATCGCTAAAAAGAGGATAGTTCCTATAAAAAGTTCATCTGAATCTGTTTTTACTATAGCATTGAAAAAAGGTTCTAAAAGATATTTTCCAATAGCAAAAAGTATCGCTAACAAAACAAGTGCACTTAGAAACATCTCTAAAACAACTGTCGATATCGTATCTCCTCCTTGATTACTCATAAATCCAATAATAAGTAAAATAGGTATCACAGCAATATCTTGCATAATCAATATCCCAAGAGCCCTTTGTCCAAATCGCTTATTGATTTCTCCCGATTCATTAAATGTTTTTAATACTATTGCAGTTGAGGAGAGTGCTATTGCTAAACCTATAATAAAAGAGGTTTGTTCCTCCAAACCAACAATATAAAATGCTATAAAATAAACACTTAAGGCACTTATAACTATTTGGATTGTCCCTGCAACAAAAACCTCATATTTCATCCTTTTAAGATGTTCAACTGAAAACTCCAATCCAATTGTAAACATCAAAAAAACAACTCCAAACTCTGCAAGCTCTTTTAAAGTGTGATTATTTACAGCTTCGTGCAATCCAAAACTATAAGCTATAATCGTCCCTGTAAATATATACCCTATAATTGTAGGTAATTGCAATTTTTTAAGAAAGATATTAAGCACTAGAGAGATAAAAATCGTTGAAACTATTATTGTAAGCATATTGTTTCCCTAATTATTATTGAGATAAAAGTCAAGAGTATATCTCATATCGTCATCTAAATCTTTCATATTATCTCTCATCCATATCAAATAGCCACTATCTTTTTTAGCCACCTCAGAAACATCACTCCCTTTATATTTACCAAATTTAAAAGTTTTTATTAAAACTGGTGTTTTTGTAAGTTCAGCTAGTTTTACCATTGGATTTATTGTGGGATATATAACTTGTACTTTTTGAACCAATTTACTTAAAAAAAGTTTCATCACCAAAACATCTCCAATTGCATCGTGAGCTTTTATAGTGATACCCAAATCATTTGCCTCTTTTTCCTCTATTTTATAAAGATCAAGGGCATATCTTAGATATTGGAGTCGATGGTATGGCATATCATCAAAAAGATGTTTTGCACATCTTAAAGTATCAATTAATGTAAAATTATTTTCAAATCCCTCTTTTACAAGCATTCCAAGGTCAAAGCTAATATTGTGAGCTATAAGATAATTTTCACTATCGTTGTATCTCAGGAGGTTTGCGTAACTCTTCGTTTCTCCAAAAGTCCCTTTTCCTTCTAACATTTGAGGTACAATATTGTGTACCTCCATTGCTTCAATTTTGATAGGAATCTCTGTATTACAAAGCTCATCAAAAATCTCTATCTCATTTTTACTATGAACTATCATCATCCCTATTTGGATAATTCTATCTTCTTCATTAGCCCCAGTAGTTTCTGTATCAAAGAGTATATATTTAGCCATTGTTCTCTAAATCCTTTTTAATTTTAAGATGTTCATTGTGGTCTTTCATACATCTGTAAGTAATTTGCTCAACTGAATCGTGCTTATAAAAAAATGACATTCCAGCTGTAAATTGAAGTTGCATCCCATCAAGCAATGCTTTTGATTTTGAAAGATTTTCACTTAATAGTGTTACATTGAGGTTTGGAGTATTTATCACAATAATATAAAACATCCCGTCATTGACATATTGTATCACATCAAAATTTCTAAGCATCGTTTTTAAATACCTAGTTGTTGCAGTTATAATTGTATCCATTTTACTTTTATGTTCAAAAGTATTAAGTAACTCTACAAAATTATCAATAGTCACAAGAATCAGTGAAAATCTCTCCCCTGTCATCTTTGCCTTATTGATTTGAAGTTCTAATAAATCTTTAAATGAGAAAGCATCTTTTTGAACTTTTACTATCTCAGCTCTTAGCTCTTCATTCATCTTGTCAAGTTTAATAACTTTCGTTTTAAGATTGAAAATAATCTTTTCAAAATCTTTATTTTGTTTTGCATAATGTTCCAAATCCAAAGAATATTTATGCAACTCTTCATTTTGTTTTGCTTTGAGATCATTTGTATCTTGAGCATTTTTAGAGACTTTTGTTATGATGTGATTTTTAAGATTTTTGAGTTGTTCTTTTGTATTAGCTAATAGCTTCTCTTCTGTCTCTTTTAAACTTGTCACATCTAAAATTGTTGATATTCTATATGCTTCCTCTCCAATTACAATATTTCTTCCACTTACGATTGCAGTGAAAGTTTCACCATTTTTTCGTCTTAGAACAATTTCATAATATTCACTATCAGCTCTTTCTCTTGCATTTTCTAGCTTCCAAAGCTCTGTTTTTGGGATGAAATCCAAAATATTACTTTGGTTTTCATCACTTTTATCAAGTTTTAGTTTTTCAATCGTTGCTTTATTTATAAGAACCATCTTCCCCATAATATCAGAAACAACAACTGCTTCACTTATACAATCTAAAGCTTCTTTTAAATCTTCAAGTTTTAATGCCATTTTTAGCCTTTATATCTTTAATATAAATATTGTGCCATTTTTCTACTTATGAAGTTGGCATTAAAGCCATTATTATTCTTCAAACTCCATAAGTTCAAATAACATCCCAGCATTCAGCCTTGAAATCAATTCAAAAGCTTCTAAATCTTCAAAAGGAGATTGGTCAACCAAATAAGCTTTCTCTTGCCCTTCTCCAGATGCTATCACTTCACCTACTTTTTCCCTTAGATAAACTAAATAATCTTTTGTATGTTTTCTTACATGATTCATATCAGTTACATCTCCATGACCTGGGATGACTATTTTTGCTTCCATTTTTTCCATCTCTTCCCAAATTTTAAGCCAATTTTTCGTGTAAGTTATTTTAAAAATAGGAAGCATTCTTTGATAAAATGCTAAATCACCAGCAAACATTATCTTCTCTTTTGGCAACCAAATCATAATATCATCTAACTCATGAGCATATCCAAAATATTTTGCTTCCACTACTCTATTTCCTAAATTCATAGAGTAATTATCTTTAAATACAATATCAGGCATCACCACTTTTGTCCCTAAATATTTATCTTTGAGTCTTCTTTTCGCATCATCTTCTATTGAAGCACCTAGTTCAATAAGTTCTTTTTTTGTAATCTCTTGTGCAACTATCAAAGCACCTTGCTCTTTCCAATAACTAGCACCTAATGAACCATGACCTTGTGAGTTTTCTAAAACTACATATTTTACGGGTTTTGAAGTGATTTTTTTAATCTCTTCGTGTAAAGCTTTTGCTAAAAGATAACTTCCCCCACCATTCCACACAAGGACACTCTCATCCCCTATCACAAACCCTAGATTATTGTTATGCCCACTATTTTCATAAGTTCCAGGGCCAAGTTCTCCAATAGAAGTATAAACTCCATCCGCTACTTTTTCCACTGGTCTATAAAGCATAGAATCTGGAAAATCATCAGGTGACCTAGTAGCAAGTCCTGCTTCTTTCCACCCTTTAAAACTATCTTTGTACCAAAGCACATTTTTATATCCCATCGCTTGAAGTTGTTTTACCGCCAAAAGTGAGATATTTCCAGTGTAACAATGCACCACAAAAGTTTCTTCAGGATTTACTTTTTCAGCTATCGTAAATTCTAATTTATCTCGTGAAATATTTATAAATTTATTTGCTTGAATTCTTCCACCTTGAGCGATAATATCTCCTCTTGGACGAACATCTACTATTTTCATATTTGGATTAACTTTTAGAAGATTTTGCAACTCTTTTGTGTCTATTGATTTCACCTCTTTTTGTGCAACTGCCATAAGTGCATCACTACTAAGAACTTTTGTTTGTACTTCTCCAGCTTGAAGTAAAGAGCCACAAAGTGCCATTGAAAGAACTATTTTTTTAACCATTTTGATTTCCTTGAAATAAGATTTTGTAATTCTATAGAAAAAGGTTTATGTGAATATAAATTGGAAATGGTAGTTTCCTTTCAAAGTATTATTTTTTTGAAATTTTTTTATTGGTTTCCAAATACCTTCAGTATTTGCACAGTTCATTTTTTGGATTCCACCTGTAGTTTTAATACCAAGGGGGGTGACAATTTGTCCCCACCCTTTTGATAGTTCTACATCTCTTTTTTTCATTTTTTTTATGTAATCGATTGGATTAACTGTATCAGTCAATATTTCCACAACATCTACGACACTAAACCACCATTCATCATTGTGCAATGTTTTTCTTATCTCTTTCCCTTTAAAGATAGAGAGTTTTTGCTCACTATTTTGCAACATAATCCACTCCTACTATTTTATTTTAAGTATCTTATCATCTTTTAGAAATCTTCTTCTTTTTAGGTAAAGCACTTTGTTTTATCATCTTTTTTTCATCTGATTTTACTTTTCTCTCCAACTTTTTCAAATCCTCTGCTGGTGGCAATTCTTCTGGTTTGATACCTCGTTCAGTTAAAAGTCCCCTTACGCTTTCATTATTTTGGATGTGTTCATTTGTTATATTGTTTTCACCGTAAAGATTTTTTTGTTTTACATTGTGGTTTGTAATTTCTGTTGCTAGATTTTTGGCAGTAATTGTAATAGTTGGCAAAAAATCAGCCAATGGACGGCTAATTGGTACACCTAATTTATCTTTCATATTTTGTGTAGTATTTCCACCAAAAAGTGCTGTGTCTCCTTTTGACCTTATTCGACCAAATCCACTATCATCTATTCCTCTTTCATAGATATTTTTTGAAAGTTCTGTTTCTGATTCTCTTAGTTTTGCCCTTGCTTGAAGCCTATCCTCTAGCTCCAATCTTTGCTCAATTAATTCTTGTTTTCGTGTTTGTATTGCAAAATAGGTTTGAGCAAAAGCAATTTGCTCTTTTTTACTATCACCATTTTGAGCGATAAGATAACAAGCATATCTTGTAAGTATAATATCTTCTATTTCTCGCATAGCTTCAGAGCCTATTTGTACCATTTTTCCCACTTGGCGAAAATGGTCGCTTACTTCTACACCACTGTTTTCGCAAGCTATTTTTGCTTTTGTGATAACATTTTGAAATTTATCCCAACTGTTATAACCCAATACTTTTTGCAAATCTCTAGCATACCAGTATTCTATCAAGCTATCTTCAAGTGTGTTGGATAGTTGATTGAACTCATTTTGAAGTGTTGTTATCGATTCTTTGTCCATTTTGTATCGCTCCATTTTTTCATTTTTGTTATCCTATCATCTTTTGGAAATTTTCTTTAAAAATATTACAATTTGACAGATTATATTGTTTTATTTAAAAAATTATCATCCTGAAATTTTGAATTTAAAATATCAAAAAATTGTACTTCTAGCTGTAAATCTTTTTTTATGTTAGTACTCGTATCGTCCTTAAAATAGTTATATATACTAGTAGTCATCATCCTATCATATGGGTACACTAAATACATTTTTTTGCATTTTCCATATTTTGTACCATAGGCATAAAGTTGATACATATCACTTTGCGAAATCCCTTGATTACTTTTATCTACACTTAAAATCTTCCATTTAGTATCTATTATAATTTCTCCACCATCTATCACAATATCAGGTTTGAGGGAAAACTTTCCACTTCCATTTTCATAGGCTAAATGGTGTTTTTTATCTTGATTTTTAATACTCGTAAAATCTCCATTTTTTCTTAGATAGTCATATACATAGCTTTCAAAAAGTAAATTCATATCAAATAAAAGTGCAAAGGCAATCGTATCTCCTTTATAAGGTGAAAAAGAGTTTTCAAGCAAAAATGTTTTGCACCATAAAAGGACTTGTTCATAATCTCTCATTTGGCGGTTAAGGCTCACTTTTTCAAAATCGCTTTTAATAGTGTGTGAAACTTCTATCTCATCAAAAACAAACAAAAATTCTCTTATTCGTTGTTGGTTTTTATTTGATTTGGATTTTTTGTAAAGATATTGCAAAGTAATTTTAATAAGCCTATTTTCTATCCTATCGCTACTAAATTCTTGGAACTGCACAAAAAATCGCTCTTTATGGATACTGTTTTGTTTGATTTGCTCTGAGATTTTGAGTTTGCCTTTTAGGAATTTTAGATTTTCTTCTTTTGAAATATAATCACTTTTTATCCCTTTTTGGATGAGTTTTGATAGCTCTTCTAAAAACATAGAGATAAAAATCTCCAAAAGTGGCAATTTTGAAGCTTTCAAATTAGCAGTATTAAAATGCTTAAATGGAGAATTTTTAAGAGTTTTTAACATCTTGATTAAAATCTCTTTTGATTTTTCTTCATCTACATTTTGGATTTTTGGCAAAATTTCAATAGTTGTTCCATCTTTTGTTTGGATAACTCCTACATAGTTTTGAGCTTGCAGTACTTTGCCAAATCCTTTTTTTGTAGTGATTTTGAGATATTGCATCGTTTCATTTTCAAGTATAAATTTCTCTAAAGTTTCAAAAGTATCTGGTTTAATATAGTTTTTATCCTCTTCAATTTTACATTGAAGAAACTCAAACTCTTTTAAAATCATTATCTAAAACTACTAAAATCAAATTTGTTTTTTATTGTGTAAATAGATTTTTCCTCTTCTAAATAATCATCCACTTGATATTCAAAAATATCATCTTGGATAATCTCTTTTTGGATAAATCCATCTCCTATAACCATCAAAATCTTTTCCCAATCATCGTAAAAATATTCAGATAAGAGTGGGATAATTTTGTTTTTAAAGATATTTTCTAGTTCATCTAAAGTTGGATTATCTTTCAAGCTCATAAAATAAGCATGACCAATAGTATGGTCTCTATCATAGAGATACTCTACTCTTTTGTTTATCTTTTCAAGCATAAGTTTAATATTTATATTTTCAACTTCAAAATCAAGAAGCTCTGGCTTTGGCAACATCTCTACAAACTCAAATCTTCTACGAAGTGCTGTATCCATCAATGCGATACTTCTATCAGCTGTATTCATAGTGCCTATAATGTAAAGGTTTTGTGGCACTCCAAAATCATCATTTGAATATGGCAACTTCACTTTTATCTCTTCATCAGCCCCTATCCTTTTTGATGGCTCAATAAGTGTGATAAGCTCTCCAAAGATTTTTGAGATATTTCCTCTGTTAATTTCATCAATAATTAGAATATAGTTTTGAGATGGTTTTTCATCATTAGTAGTAAATAAATTATTTTCATCAATTACTTCTTTCCAATCAATTAAACCATTGGACATTCTACCAAGTATCACAGATGATGCAGCACTTAAACTTTGAAAAGTAAAATCGTCTTCTAAAATATAAAATTCACTTTCTTCTTTTAGTTTTGCTTCACTTAAAACAGTTTTTTTTAAATCACTATAATTATAATTTTTAAATGACTCGGCTTCACCTTTTCGTATTTTTGAACCTTTCAAAACTTTATATGTATTTTCATCTTCTTGTATAAGTTCAGCTTGAATATTTAAAGATTTTGCATTTAAAACGAATCTTTTTTTGTAATTAATTGTTTTTTTCACTTTTGTAATAAAGTTCTTAAATGCATTATCTGATATTTTTTTAAATAAACCATCAACAACATCATAAATCATTTCAGTCCCATTTTCATTGCCATCTTTACCAGCTGGAATTGCTTTTATCCCCTCAACAAATTCTTCATATCCATAACTTTGATGAAATGTTACAAACTCAATTTGCCCAGCTTTTTTGTACTCTTCAAATTTTGCTTTGAGTTCTTCTCTGTTTTCATCATCCAAAACTTTTCTATTTTCTATAATCTCAATAGCTTTATTGATAGTATTGTAAGTTTTCCCAGTCCCTGGAGGTCCATATAGAATTTGGTTGAGTGATTGGTTCAGATTATTATTTTTGGGCATACTTTCCTCTTTTAAAACTGATAATATATATTCATAAAGTTCTACATTATTGTTAAGTATATAATTAACTGTCGCAGGTTTTAATCCATGTTTTAATAAATTATCATAACTTAAAAGTTTGGCTATATTTTCATCAAACTTTTCTATAAGTTCTAAATCAATGGTATTTTCATTTATTTTAACTACCCTCATCAAATATTCAATTCTAAAGACAGTTTTTGATATATATATTAAAACAAATTGCCCTATTTCAACATTTATACTTTTATTCCACTTTTTATAACCTTTTTCCAGTTCAATAATCGGTCGAACATCACCCCAATCTCCCTTAGGGTTATGAGTTAAAACAACAATTTTCTCATTTAATAAATTCATATAAATTTCCTCATATAATACATTACACCAAATTTTTACACTACAAAATAGGTAAAAATTAAATTTAGTAGTAAACTAAAGTGTTATTACTAGGTTATCGGCATTACAGTCTAATCAAATGAAATGACTAACAA
>JAQUAG010000041.1 GCA_028687375.1 Arcobacteraceae bacterium
GAGAAATTTCAAACCTAAAAGTCTAAAATCAAAATTAGGAATTACATATGAAAAAAGTACTGTTTACAGCTCTTGTAACATTAGGTTTAGTTGCATCTTTTAGTGGATGTTCAAAAAAAGAAGAAGCACCTGCTGCTGCTCCAATGGAAACTGTTGCACCTGCAATGGAAGCTAACGCTACTGAAGCACCTGCAATGGAAGCTAACGCTACTGAAGCTCCAGCTGCTGAAGCTACTCCAGCTAAATAATTTAGCTAGAAACCCAAGTTTATCTTGGGTTTCATTCTTTAATATACCTTTTAAACAAAATCAAGCAACATAATAACAAAAACAAAAAACATTTAATATTTTCATTCTTCCATTTTTTCTAAATTATTTTACTAATGAGTAAATCTCTCACCAAAAATATATTATTTTATCAATCAAATATCTAAAGAATTAGACTCGTATCCTAAAGTTACAATTTAAAAAAAAACAACCTCTATATGAGAAATTACTGCTTCAAAATGTAACACTCTATATAATAGGTAGGAAATATCTAATTGTATAAAAATATTATTACACTATATTTGATACTATACATTTAGTAATGTATGGAAAACATATATTCTATTTAAATCTATTGAATAATGAAGGGGATAAAATGTCATTAATGGTAGCACCAGAGAATACTCCAGTATGGGTTGATACAGCTAGATGTAAAGCCTGTGATATATGTGTAAGTGTATGTCCTGCAGGTGTACTTTCTATGAAAGCAGAGCCTACATCTACTTTAGGAGCAATGATTGAAATCATTGCATTAGAAGATTGTATCGGTTGTAATGATTGTGAATTAAACTGTCCAGATTTTGCAATTTATGTAGCTGATAAAAAAACAGATAATATTAAATTTGCTAAGTTAAGCGATCAAGCAAAAGCAAGAGCTGAAGCTATTAAAAATAATAATTACAGATTACCTGTAAATTATGGTAAATAAGGAGAAGACGAATGGCAAATAGAGAAATAATTTCTACGGGAAATGATTTAGCTGCAATTGCTGCAGTTGATGCTGGATGTATGTTTTTTGGAGGATATCCAATTACACCATCAAGTGAAGTTATGCATACAATTTCAGATTTACTTCCAGAAGTTGGTGGAGCAGCTATCCAAATGGAAGACGAGATAGCAGGAATTGCTGCAGCAATTGGTGCAGCTATGAGTGGAATAAGATCTATGACTGCAACGTCAGGTCCTGGAGTTTCACTAAAAGCTGAAAACTTAGGACTTGCTCAAATGGCAGAAGTTCCATTGGTTTTAGTAAATGTTATGAGAGGTGGTCCATCAACTGGTCTTCCAACAAGGGTATCTCAAGGTGATGTTAGACAAGCTAGAAATCCATCTCATGGTGACTATAGATCTATTACACTTTGTGCTGGAAACTTAGCTGAGTGTTATACTGAAGTTGTGAGAGCATTTAATTTAGCTGATAGATTTATGCAACCAGTTATCGTTCTTACAGATGAGACGATTGGTCATATGCATGGAAAAGCTATGATACCTACACTTGAAGAGGTTAAAGCTGGAATCATTCCAAGAAAATCTTTTGATGGTGCTGCTGAAGATTATAGACCATATGGTGTTGAGGGTGATGAAGCTGCTGTATTAAATCCAATGTTTAAAGGGTATAGATACCATTTTACAGGATTACATCATGATGCAAAAGGTTTCCCAACTGAAGAGATTGAAACTTGTAGAAAACTCATTCAAAGACTTGAAGATAAAGTTATGATGCATACAGATGAACTAGAATTAAATGAAGAGTTTATGCTTGATGATTTTGATGGGAGTGATGGAGAAGTTTTAATCATAGCTTATGGTTCAGTTTCACTTGCAGCGAAAGAAGCAATTAGACATTTAAGAAAAGATGGAATCAAAGCTGGTTTATTTAGACCAATTACACTTTGGCCTTCACCAGCTACTAGAATTAAACATTTTACAGATATGGTAAAAAATGTTTTATGTGTTGAGTTAAATATTAGACAATATACAGAAGAGGTAGAAAGAGTTGCTTGTAGACTTGATATTGAAGGTCTTTATAAAGTAAACGGTAGAGCTATTTCACCTTATGAAATTGTAGAAAAAGTGAAGGAGGTATTCTAAGATGGCTTTTAATTATGATAAATATTTAAGATTAGAAAAAATGCCAACACTATGGTGTTGGGGATGTGGTGATGGTGTTATCCTAAAAGCTGTTATTAGAGCTATTGATACATGTGGTTGGAAACAAGATGATGTATGTGTAGTGTCTGGGATTGGATGTTCAGGAAGATTTTCATCATATGTTGACTTCAATACAATTCACACTACTCACGGGAGAACTATTGCTTGGGCAACTGGTGTAAAACTAGCTAATCCAGACAAACATGTTATTTGTGTTGCTGGTGATGGTGATGCTATGGCTATTGGTGGAAATCATACAATTCATGGTTGTAGAAGAAATATCGATATTAATTTTATTATGATTAATAACTTTATCTATGGTCTCACAAATTCTCAAACTTCTCCAACAACTCCACAAGGTATGTGGACAGTATCTCAAAAAGCTGGAAATATTGACCCAACTTTCGATGCTTGTAAAGTTGCAATTGCAGCAGGTGCTTCATTTGTTGCAAGAGAGACTATGCTTGATCCTAAAAAACTTGAAAAAGTTCTTGTAAAAGGTTTCCAACATAGAGGATTTGCATTCTTTGATATTATGTCAAACTGCCATATCAATCTTGGAAGAAAAAATAAAATGGCAAGTGCTATGGAAAATCTTAACTGGATTGATAGTATCACTATGCCTTTAACAAAATGGGAAAAACTATCTGTGGAAGAACAATTAAATATTTTTCCAACAGGTATTTTAAAACACGATGAGAAAGCTAAAGAATATTGTGATATGTATGAAGAAGTAAAAGCTGTACATCAAGGTAAACGAAAAGTTATCACTCAAGATGACTTCGAGAAAAAAATATAAAGGAGTTACACAATGGCTAGAACATTAATGAGATTTACGGGTGTTGGTGGACAAGGTGTGCTTCTTGCAGGTGAAATTTTCGCGGAAGCTAAAATAAATGCTGGTGGATATGGACTAAAAACTGCTACATATACATCTCAAGTAAGAGGTGGCCCAACAGTTGTTGATATTACACTTGATGATGATGAGATTTTCTATCCTTATGCAAATGATGGTGAGATAGATTTCATGCTTTCTGTTGCACAAGTTAGTTATAATTCATTTAAAAATGGGGTAACTGAAGGTGGAACAATAGTTGTTGAACCTAATTTAGTTCATCCAACAGATGAAGATAGAAAAAAATGGAATATCGTTGAAATTCCAATTATTACAATAGCTAAAGAGGAAGTTGGGAATGTTATTACTCAATCAGTAGTAGCGCTTGCAATTGCTAACAATTATACAAATGCTATTGATAAAGAGTTACTAAAAGAGGTTATGCTTTCTAAAGTTCCTGCTAAAGTTCATGCAGTGAATCTTAAAGCTTATGACTTAGGATATAAATATTCAGATGAAGCAAAAAATAAATAGAGTATAAAACTCTATTTATTTTAAAAGCAAAAAAGGCTAGTAGAAAATCTACTAGCCTTTTTTATTTCCTATTAAAAAACCCACCTCTTTAAATATTTAAAGCTTCTGATGCCAACAATTTATTTGGTTCCCCCAAATAATACCCTTGTAAATAATCAATACCTATCTCTTTTACGATATCATAAACCTCTTTACAAGAGACAAACTCTGCTACTGTTTTAAGATTTTGTTTGTCTGCAAACATTTTGATTGTCTCTACTATATCTCTACTGTATTTATTTTGATGAATATTTTTAATAAGACTTCCATCAAGCTTTAAAATATCTGGTTGGAAACTGAGTAATCTTTCAAAGTTAGAATGTCCCGCTCCAAAATCATCAATTGCAATTTTTACCCCGAAAATTTTCACCAAAGAAATAAAATCAATCACAACATTAAAATCATTCACCTCTTCATCTTCTAATAACTCTAAAACAAGTCTAGGGGCAATATCAGAGTTCATAGTAATCAATGTAATTATCTTATTTCTTAAATCAACATCTTCAATATCTAATGTTGACAAATTAATAGATATCTCTTTATCAGTTTTTCTTAACATATTTAAAGAATTTTCAACAATAGCCTCTGTTATTTGGTGATAATATTTTCCATCTTTTGCTGTTTCAAGAAAAAAGAAAGGAGACAATATTTGACCATCATCATTTTGTAGTCTTACAAGAGATTCATATTTATCTATTTTCCCTGTTTTTGTATTAACTATAGGTTGAAAATATGATTTTATATTTTTAGAGTCAATCGCTTTTTTAATCATATTTATCGTGTGAAGATTTTGTTTTGCTTTCTCTTTTTCTTGAAGTGTAAAACTATCTGCATACATAAACTCTTTTTTGAACTGTATTGCTTTTTTTAATCCAATTAAAACATCTTCATAGATAAATTCAGACCTATTTCCATAACTTAGAATAACATTCAAATCATATTCATAAGTCCCAAATTTCAAAACTCCATCTTTAATATTTTGTTGAAATTTTTTCAGTTGCATAATATTTGCTTCACTAAGGACTACACTATCTTCTAAATCTTTAACCATAGCAAAGATACCATTATCAAGTTGATATACTTTTGGAAAAACACATCCAACTGGACAATAATCTAATAGATGCATCGCAAATTTATTTTCAATTATTGAAGTGATCTCTTTTCCATAAAAATTTTCTAAACTTTCATATCCTTCTATTTGAACCATTACAAGAAGTGGATTTTTTATCTTTTTAAGCTCATCTGCCAAAAGACGTTTTGCATTTATCATATCACTTACATCATATCTAAGTGCGATGTACTCTATAATTTCACCATTTTGATCTAAAATCGGGCTCACTATAGCATCAACATAGTAAGCTCTTCCATCTTTTCTTTTATTTTTTACTTGCCCTGTCCAAGTTCTTTTCTTGGTCTTAATCGTATCCCACATATCTTTAAACACAGAAGCATCGACATCTTCATGTCTTAGTATAGAGTGTGGTTTACCTAATAATTCCTCTTTTGTATATCCAGAAATTTGACAAAACTTATCGTTTACAAATGTAATGATTCCCTTTATATTAGCTTTTGATACTATTATATTCTCATCAATTAAATCTTTATATTGTTGAAGTATTACAAGTTCATTGTTAAAAGCCATATAAATCCTTTATTTTAAAGACGCCGATTTTATTACATTAGTACTTTAGTTTAGATAAAATAAAGTCATGGAAAAAATATATCAACTCTTTATGAAAGAAACACTCAAAGCCAATAAAAAACTCAAAAAGTATATTACACATAACTTATCAAACTTAGACTACCAAAGCACTGATCAAATAGGTGCTGGTGGGGATAAAACAAAACAAATAGACATTATTGCTGAGGATATTTTCGTCTCCTATTTAAGCTCTTTTTGTGATATTTTAAGTGAAGAAAGTGGGCTAATTAAATCAAAAATAAATCAAATTTCAAATGCTCTTATCATCATTGACCCACTTGATGGAAGTGATAATTTTTTGTCAAATCTCCCTTATTATGGAACTTCCGTTTCACTTCGAATAGATAATGTCCCAATAATAGGTATAGTTTATAATTTAGTAAATGATACCTATATTTTTAAAACACCAAACGAAACTAATTTTTGCATAAAAGATAGAGAAGAACAAAATTTTGGAATTTTTGAAAGAGCTTATACAAGACCAGATATTGTCCAAAAACTTCATGATTATAAACTCAAATTTAGAAGTCCAGGTGCGACTGCTCTATCTTTAGCAAATAGTAATAACTTAACATTTTTCCTTCTTGCAGGGAAGATGAGAGCTTTTGATATTGATGCTGGATTATTAATTTCTCAAGATTTACATATCTTCCAAAATGAAAAATTTTTATTAGTATCAAAAAATATTGTAATTTTTGAAAATGTTAAAGAGATTATTAAAGGTTATTAGGTTATAACTCCACACTTTAATTTTAACATAGGAAATAATTATGTCATTGATGATAACTGATGAATGTATAGCTTGCGATGCTTGTAGAGAAGAGTGTCCAAATGATGCTATTGAAGAGGGAGATCCTATTTATCTTATAGATAGTGATAGATGTACGGAATGTGTAGGACATTATGAAGAGCCTGCTTGTGTTGAAGTTTGCCCAGTTGATTGTATTGTTGTAGATCCTGACAATCAAGAAACTATGCAAGAACTTAAATTTAAATTTCAACAACTTCAAGAGGAAGATAACTAAGAGATGGCAAAAATAACAACCATCATTGACATTGGTTCAAACTCAATGCGAATGGTGGTGTTTAAAAAAACAAGTCGTTTCGCTTTTCATCTTATAAATGAAACAAAATCCAAAGTAAAAATATCTGAAAACTCATATCAAAATAATGGTTACCTGCAAGAGATACCAATGATAAGAGCGTTTAATGCTATGGAATCTTTTGTAAATATCTCAAAAAATCTCAAATCAAGAAAAATCCTTTGTGTTGCTACTTCAGCATTAAGAGATGCACCAAATAAAAATATTTTTTTATCAAAAGTAAAAAATGAACTTGGTATCGATATCAAAGTAATTGATGGGGAAAAAGAGGCATATTATGGTGCTGTTGGAGCTAGTAATCTCCTTAAAGATAACAATTTTACAACTGTTGATATTGGTGGTGGAAGTACAGAACTTGCACTTGTAAAGGGTAAAAATATTATAAAAACTATCTCTTTAAATATTGGAACAGTAAGATTGAAAGAGTTATTTTTTGATAATGATGATTTTGATGGTGCAAAACAATATATAATCAATCAACTTTTACTATTACCTCAAGAATACAAAGAGATTGGTAAAGTTGTAGGACTTGGTGGAACTGCTAGGGCTTTAAGTCGTGCTATAATACAAAAATCAAAACATACTCTTGATGCGTTGCATGGGTTTACTTATAAAGCAGAGAATGCTTTGTTATTATTTGAAAATATTTTAGATGCAAAATCAAATGCAAAACTTTCATCATTGGGTGTAAGAAACGATAGATACGACACGATTAAAACTGGTACTTTTATATTTAAAACCATTTTGGAGTTTTTAAATACAAAAACGGTAGTAACTTCAGGTGTAGGGGTTAGAGAAGGTGTATATCTTACTGACATCTTAAGAACATCAAACCATAAGTTTCCATCGAATTTTCAAGTAAGTGTACGAAGTTTACTTGATAGATTTGTAGATGACACAAAACAAACAGCTTACCTTGGAAATAACATCACTAAACTTTTTGATATTTTAGAACCTATCCATAAACTTGATACAAAATACAAATCATATCTTGTGATAGCTGCTAAATTACAACAAATTGGTATTAGTTTAAATTACTACAAAAACACAGAACATAGTGCTAATTTTATCCTTCATGGTTTAAGTTATGGTTTTTCTCATGAGGAGAGAGTTCTTATCTCAACTATCATAAAATATTCAACAAAAGATCTTCCAAAAGAGAGCGATATCAAGATATTTAAAAATCTACTACCAGATATCAAAACGATTCAATGGCTTAGCTATATTCATAGCTTAAATAATATATTAAATAGCGAATATTTAAGATATCCATACCAATATGAACTTATCAATAAAACATTTTCAATCCTCTCAAATAAAGAGCACTACATCATCCAAAGAGCTCTTCAAAAACTGGAAAAACCTATAAGTTGTGAATTAGAACTTTATCTAAATGGTGAAAAATATTGAATATAGCAATTTTAAATTTACAAGAGTTAGAAGAATTAAACTATACAGTTGATTGTTTAGAATTGATTCATAATGAGATAATTGACCCTCAAATTGATATTTTTGCAGGTGAAGATTTCAATGAAAAAATTGATCATTCTTATATAAGAAATCTCTTTAAAATAGATATAAAAAATTTGCATTTTAGTGATTTAAGTATGAAATATTCACAAATCAGATCATATAGTAGACTTTACAAATACCATATTGCAGTTGATACTGAGTGTAGTTTAAAATCTGCCATTCTTGCTTATCTTTTATCAGGGAGGACAGCTGGATTTAAGAAGTCTGGATTTATGGGATATTTAATTTCAAAATTATATGATGAAGTAATACCCTATGATGATACAAAAGGGAAAAAAGAGTTAACGTTTATGCTCCTTGCTAAAACATTTGGATTTCAAACTCAACAAAGTATAGAGACTTAAACCTACACTTTATTTTAGTAAACTATCAACATCCAATCCTAAAATCTCTTTCATAAAAACAACGACGTCTTCTTTTGAACTTCCTGCGAAACTCCCTTGCAAAAATTTATTTATCCCTTTATTTTGATGCTTGATGATTGGAACTATTTTAATCCCTGTAATTTCAGACATAAAATGAGAATCATCTTCATCTTCATAAGCATGTTTTAAAATTGACCTTGCAAAGTTATTTAAAATATGATAATAAATATGTAAAAACTCTATCTCATGAACATATAAAGCATAAAGATGTGTCACAATCTTTTCACTTTCAAAAGAGACAACCTCTTGCACTTTATCAGGCTTTACTTTTATCCCTATCTCCTCTTTGATCTCTCGCACAAGTGCATCAAGAAGTGGTTCCCCCTCCTCTAATGTTCCACCAGGAAATCCCATTCGTCCATCCCATCTATCAATCATAATCACAGCAGGACAAATAGTATGTTTCATCTCATCCATAAAGTATTTCCAAGGAGCTATTTCATTTGTATAAATAGCTAAAAATACAGCATTCTTTTTCTCTTTTGAGATCTCTCCAAACTCTATTCGTTTTGCCATCTTACAACTCTTTAGCTAAATAATATCCAGTATAACTACCTGTTGTTTCATGTGTGTCTGCAACCTCTTCAGGTGTTCCAATTGCTATTATTTGCCCACCTTTAGCTCCACCTTCATATCCCATATCGATAACATAATCAGCATTTCGCACAACATCCAAATTGTGTTCGATTACAATCACACTATTTCCCATATCTACAAGATGGTGCAACACTTGAGTCAGTCTATCCACATCGGCAAAATGGAGTCCAGTTGTAGGTTCATCGAGGATATACAAAGTATTTCCTGTATCTTTTTTACTGAGTTCCTTAGAAAGTTTTATCCTTTGAGCTTCTCCACCACTTAAAGTAACTGCATTTTGACCCAAAGTGATATATCCAAGTCCTACATCCATCAAAGTTTTTAGTTTTTGGTGCAATTTTGGCACTTTCACAAAAAAATCATACGCTTCAGTGACACTCATCTCCAAAACATCAGCGATAGATTTACCTCTATAGGTTATCTCTAAAGTTTGAGCATTGTAACGTTTGCCTTTACAATCCTCACATGTAACCATAATATCAGGCAAGAAGTGCATCTCAATTTTGAGTTCCCCCTCCCCTTGACATTTTTCACATCTTCCCCCTTTGACATTAAAGGAAAATCTTCCCACTTGATACCCTCTTAGTTTCGCCTCTTTCGTTTCAGTAAAAAGTTTTCGTAAATCATCCATAAGTCCTGTATAAGTTGCAGGATTACTTCGTGGTGTTCGTCCAATTGGCGATTGGTCAAGATAGATGACTTTATCCATTTTTTCCAATCCATCGATACTCACACCATCTATTTTATTTACTTTTCTCGCATGGTTTAAAAGCTCTTTTGCTACAGGGAGAAGTGTTTGTAAGATAAGTGAAGATTTTCCACTTCCACTCACACCTGTAACTGCTACTAGGTTTTTGAGTGGAATTTTTGCACTTAACCCTTTGATGTTATTGAGGTTTACATTGTGTATCTCTATCCATTCTTCTTGTGGTCTTCTTTTGTAGTATTTAATCTCTTTTCTACCACTTAAATAATCAGCTGTTAAAGTATTTGATTTAAGAAGCTCTTTCATCGTACCACTAAAAACAACCTCCCCACCAAATTTTCCAGCATTTGGTCCAATATCCACTATAAAATCAGCTGCTTCCATCGTCTCTTTATCGTGTTCGACAACGATTACCGTATTTCCTTTATCCCTAAGAGCCAAAAGAGTTTTGATAAGTTTTGCTGTATCTCTCTCATGAAGTCCAATACTAGGTTCATCTAAAACATACAAAACCCCAGTAAGTCCACTTCCTATTTGACTAGCAACCCTTATCCTTTGAGCTTCCCCACCACTGATTGTTCTTGCATCTCGTCCCAAAGTGATATATCCAAGTCCTACATCAAAAAGGAAAAATATTCTCTCTTTTATCTCTTTTAAGATAGGAGCAGAAATCATCGCATTTTGGTTGTTAAAATAGGAAAAATTAGCCTCATCATGGAAAAAGATGTGGCTATCTTCAATAGGCATATCCAAAATATCACTTATCTTTTTATCAGCAACCATAACACTTTGGCTAGCTGGTTTTAGTCTATGTCCTCCACAACTATCACATTTTTTCTCAGTCATAAACTCATCACTATCACCCTCTGACTTTATCATATCGTACGCTATTTTTGTGATACCTTCCCATTTACGAGTAAGTTTATGTCTCTTCCAAAAAAATGAAAATTCCTCAACCCCACCGTGTAAAACAGCCCCTTTTTGATGAGATTCTAGTTCCCTAAATGGTATCTTCATATTTATTTTTGCCTCTTCACAGTAAGCCTGAAGCATTTTAAAATAATACCCTTTGTTAAATCCATAGATAACTTTAACAGCTCCATCTTCGATAGAGAGATCCTCATTTATCACTTTTTTCATATCAAGTGCATATCGTATCCCCAAACCATCACAAGCAGGACAAGCACCTTTTGGAGAGTTGAAAGAGAAACTTAAGGGTTCAAGTGGTTCAAAAGAGATTTTACAATCAAAACAAGCCATATGTTCACTGTAGTGAATATGAGCTTCCACCCCAACCTCTTCATGATTTAACACATCAATCTCAAGCTCTCCAAAACTCTCTTTAAGCCCTTTTTCTACACCCTCAGCAATTCTTTGTCGATTTTCATCTTTGACTACAACTCTATCAATAACCACTTTTATCGTGTGCATTTGTGATTTTCCAAGCTCTATCTCTTCATCAAGTCGAATCATCACCCCATCAACCATCGCTCTCACATACCCTTTTGATCGCATAGAATCAAATAAATCAGCAAAAGTCCCTTTTTTACGGTTTACTAATGGTGCTAAAATCACTATTTTACTCTCATCTGGAAGATTTAAAACTTGTTCGATTACATCACTACTAGACATCTTTGAGATTTTTTTCCCACATTTGTGACAATGTTGCACCCCAACTCTTGCATATAAAAGTCTTAAATAATCATATATCTCTGTAATTGTCCCAACGGTACTTCGTGGATTTTTAGAGGTAGTTTTTTGGTCAATCGCAATTGCAGGTGTAAGCCCCTCAATTCGTTCAACATCTGGTTTTCCAATTTTTCCAAGAAATTGTCTTGCATAGGCTGAAAGAGATTCAATATATCGTCTTTGCCCCTCTGCATAGAGTGTGTCAAAAGCCAAAGTTGATTTTCCACTTCCACTAAGCCCAGTAAAAACGATAAGTTTATTTTTTGGTATCTCTAAAGAGACATTTTTAAGATTATTTTCGTTTGCATTGAATATTTTTATAGTATTTGTCATATTTTTT
>JAQUAG010000015.1 GCA_028687375.1 Arcobacteraceae bacterium
GTTTTTTTATATATAATTCTATCCACAAAAGCAGACAAGCTTTTAAACATTCCGGATTAGCTCAGCGGTAGAGTAGATGACTGTTAATCATTTGGTCGCTGGTTCGAACCCAGCATCCGGAGCCACTCAAAACCCCCACAAATACGACTCTCAAAGCACTTTTAAAAAGAAACTCAAAAAGAAATCAAAATTTATTTTTACCACATTTTTACCACAAAATTATTTTTATTGATATAAAAATATGATGTTTTAATGCTATACAAACAACAGACTAAGTGATATAATATTTCAAATAAAAACACTTAAAGGTATAGAAAATGAAAAAAATAGCAACAAAAATATTATTAGCTGGATTACTTTTAACAAATTCCTCAGCTCTTATTGAAATAGAAAGAACTGATAGTTTTGCTGGTGGTATCTATAATCTTAAGTTTGAAAATAAAGAGTCGTTCAAGGTGATATTATAGATATTTTGAAAAGTTCACAATCAAGATAACATAAGCCCCTATTCTTAGGGGCTTACTATAATCAGGAAAAATTTATAAAAAAATTCCTTTTTCAAAAATTTAATTATTTGATATAAATTCATCATCTTTCAAGTTTCAAGATTTGGGAGAAATACATAAAAAAGGTAAGAACATGAGAAAAACACTATTACAACAAGGAAACGAGAGTATGTCAGCAGAACAATATAAAAAGTATGACGAGATGATGTGGTTCTTAATTGAAAATTTATCAGCACATAAAGAGGGAAAATTAAGTGCTGACAAAGTTGAATATTTGAATAAAAATATACCAAACTGGATAGAAGAAACTCAAGAAGTAATAGATGCTATCATAGCAGCTTAAACCCATAAGAAAACCATTTATCAGATGGTTTTCTTACTCTTAAATCATGATAATCCTCCAGCTTGATACATTTTAACTGCACTTTTACCAGCTTCAATTAGACTTTCAACCACATACACTTTAAAAACATCATAAACACCACCAGCTGGGTGATTGAAAATATTCTTAGTAGCTTCGTTATAAAAAATTACACTAAACCAGCTTATAGTTAGAGTTACAATCGTTTTTAAAGCTACACCCATTATTGAATTTGTTTGAGTATCATCAGAATAATTTGAAATTATAGAGTTTGAAATTTGGACTGATAAAATCATTATAACTGCAACTAAAACAAAACACATTGTTTTTGCAAACATACCTATAATTTGGATTGCTTGCATCATGCTAATAATAGCTCTTCTTTCGTATTCAAAATCTCCATCTAATCCGCTCGCTTTCATCATCCAAAATTTTTGAATAATTCCACCGCCACCCGTAATCTGTCCCCAATCTGGGAATACAATATTAAATATTCCAACAATAAAAAAAAATGTAAGATAAGAGATAGATAATATTATTGTGGAGCTTATAATATAATCTATATTACTCCTACCGCTTACATGTTCTTTTGCCTCATTGCTTCCAAATTTTTCAAACTGTCTCATTAGAATTATCAGCATTGGCATAAATGTAAAGAATATTGCTAAACTACCAAAAGTTAGCAAAATTCCAGCATCGCTGAGTTCCATTGACATAGGGTCTGTAACTATCATTTTAATTCTCCTTTTTTAAGAATGTAAATCAGCATTGCCGATTTACATATATTTTCCAACACCAGCTGTTTTTCCTTGAGCTTGTTGAATTGTGTCTATCATTTTGTCGCCCATATCTTCAACTTTAGCATCAATCAATTCATAAAAATATCCAGGAAGTTTGAATATTATTGTGACGATTAACACGATTTTTACAAAAATAAAAACTATAAAGCTAACACCTAAAAAAATGTATTGTGTTAAAATACGGTCCGCAAATGACATAAAGTAAGTTATCGGATTCCAAGTATCTGCAAGAGGAGTTGATTGAATCGTGACAAAGAAATCATTAACAAGTCTTAGTTCTAGTGTTTCAAACAAACTCAAACTAAAAATAACTAAAAACATTGTAATTGTTAAAAGAACTGTTTTAAATGCTACTGCAATAATTTTTCCAGCTGCTGCAATTACTTTTTCTTCTTGTTTTGGATGGAAAGCATAGATAGGAATAAATATCACTGACATAAAAGCCCAAAATTTTTGCAAAAACAAAAGTGTAAATGCAAGTATTGAAGATGTTATCATTACAACTAGAACTAATGTATTGAGAAATCCTACAATTCCTTTGTAGATAAGAGTATATTCTGCTAAATTTACACCTGCTTGAATTGTCACTTTAGCGGCTGCACCACCTACCTTGTCTATCGCTGAGCCAATTATCGATTTTTCGTAAGACTCTCTCACCGCGGCAAAGGGCATAGCAAGGGTTTGGTCGAGGATTTCTTTTATTTTAGATCCATTAAATACTGATAATAAAACGACTGATTTCCCGATACTCATGTCGAGTGATTCATTTGCCAGGTTCTCCTCGTCTCTCTTGTATTTATCGCCCAAAACACCCCTTGAGTCTATTAAAAACGCATTTGCTGGTAAAAAAGCAACAGATATATATCCTAACTCATGATAATTTTTCCACATAATGTTATAAGCTTTTTTTACATTTTCAATGTTGTTTGTATCTTGGAAATCTGCTTTTATTTTTTTTATAATCTCTTCGACCTCTTTCAATCTACCATTGTTTTCGAGTATTTTCTGCCTAGTTGAATAACAACCACTTAGTGACATGAACATAGGTTTGACACCACCTGTTAAAATTCCAGCTTCACTAGAATATGGATTTAAAGGACTATCGTCATTATCAAAAGTTTGGAATGCGATTTCTTCTGTTTTTGGAAACGGGTTAAGCTCCAAATCCAAGGCAGCTGTAAAATCTTTAGTTTCAGGCTTTTGTTGTTTAAGTGTTGTAAGGATTGCCTGTAGTGCTGTAGCTTCTTCACTTGTTGCAGTTTGCTCTTTTTTAAGCTTTGCGTTTTTTTCCATCAGCACTTCTTTGTATCGTTCGGTATCATATATACCACACATTGAAGCTTCTATATTTTTTAATAATATATTTTCATTTGTTAATATCTGTTTTTCTGATGTGTACCCATCAATTCTATCAACTCCACTAGCTCCGCTTGTGGTCGCGATATATTTTAAATATGAACCGATTCCTATTCGAGCTAATTCATCACTTACATCATTAGAAACACTAAATACCCATCTTATAATATCCCTAATTCTTTGCTCTTTAACTTCTGCCTCCAAAGACGAACCATTTGTAACATCTCTTATTTCGTACCGTTCTACAGATCCACTGAAAAAAGTGATAATAATTCCAACGCCCATAATGAGTCTGTGAGCATGATTGTGAGGTGCACCACTTGTTTTGTTTTTATTCAAAATAGAAGTGAGCCTTTGTGAAGCAGATTGACCTATCCAATTTACAAATATATTGTACATTAAGAATATTGCAACAATTCCTGAAAGTACAGTAGTAATAGCTTTATCTGCTTGAACAAAATATCCTAGAAACATAATATATTGACTATTTGCTATATTCTTGTTCCTGTCTCTTAAAATACGAGCATTATTAATAATCTTATCTATTTCGTTGCTTGATAGGGCTTTATTTTTACTTGTAATAAGTGTCCGTATATCTCCTTCAAAATTTGTAAAGATTCCAGCTGAGGGTTTTATCGTGTATTTTGCTGTTGTAGTAACTTCACTTTTAGCTAAACTTCCTTGTATATCTATCTTTTCACCGTCGATTGTCGCAAGTGCATCTAGCCAATCACCTAAATCCATATACTTTTTTCCGCCAGCTGCTTGAATTTCACCATAAGAAACAACGATATTTTCAAGTTGCTTGTTTCTAGCTTTTGCTTGAGCACGAAGCTGTTCTGTTGCTTTATCTTGTACAATATTATTTGAGGGTAAAAATTCTTTCACACAAGCTTGTCTAGTAACAATTTGAGAAACAACAGGGATACCTAAATTATCCCCATTTCTTGTTTCGAATAGGTCATTGGCTGGGTCATAGACAGTACAGCCGATTTTCCCCTCAGCTGGAGAGACATAGGAAATCATTGTGACATACCCAGCTCCAGAATATTTTGCTTTCAATGGTGGACATTTTAATGCCTCCGCACTACAATTAGAAGCCGCACTTTGTTCAAAAAATTGTTCTTGATTATCAATCGCTCCACCGCTTATTTCGTCCTTTGTAGCATTTGATTTTGCTTTTGAACTAGCCTTAGCTCCAGCAACATTTCCATTTGTCGTTAATGTTGGTTCAATGTAAGGTGCCGAGGTTTTATCCCCAGCACTATTTCCACCGCCACTGCTACTGCCTGGAATGGCACCAAATAGACATCCATATAGTAAGAATATTAAAAGTAGTATTTTTTTCATTTTCTATACCTTTAAGTTTGTGATTTTATAGACTCTAAAATCTGTAAGATTTCCATCTACATAGTAATATTCATCCTCTTTAATGAAAACGGCAACTTTTTTATCAGCATCAAATTGTTTTATTTCATAAGTTATATAAGCATCATAAAACTGTGTAAGAGAATAATCAAAATCATCATCAACATTTATGTTGTTTTTTCTTAGCTCTTCCACTGTAGCTTTAAGAATTATAGGGTTAGTTAAAAATTCTCTCTGGTGTAACCCTTTTTTTAAGCCCTCATACCCATTTACAAAATAATAATCGTGTTTTTTTCTCCAAATCTCTCTATATCTTTCGTGTTCTTTTGTTGCTTCTGTTGTGAAAGCAAGATAATATTCGCTACCTTGCGGGATTGCTATAGTTTCATATTGTTCAATTCCATCAAATATAGGATTGTCAACTCTATGCCATTTCGGAGATTTTAAAGTTTCCGCTTTCCAATCTAAGTGACTAAGATATTTTTCTGATTTAGTGTCTGTAATATCCATATGTGCATTTACTCTTTCTACGGTGTTGTTATATGTAACTTCGTGGATAATTCCAATTGTTGCGAATAGAAATGAAATAGTCATAATTGAAGAAACTGTTAATTTTGATACGAACTCAATCTGTCTTTTTGTTTTATCTGAGAAAGAGATATTTTCTGATTCTTCAACGATTTTGAAAAATTTAAAAGCTTTTTGCTTTACACTGTAATACCCTTCAAATCCTTTGTTTACAAAGTCTTTATAAACCATGTGAATGAAATAAATAGCTAAAATATACTGAAATAAATAATTGAGAATCGCTCCAAGTTCGAGAGGGTCTTGAAATTTATTTTCAAAAATATATACAAGATATGCTGCTGGAAAAAGCAATATCACACTTACGACTGATGTTCTACTCATATTATCTTTGTATGTTAAAAATCCAACATAGCAAATAATAGATAGAAAAACCGCTGTCATTGATGGGAAATACAAATTTACATCATAGACAACGAACCAAGCCAATAAAAGCAGTGGAGCATACTTTAAAGATATTATTTCCAAGATGCTTGCTTTTTTGATTGAGCTATCAACATTCACATACTTTAAATGTGTTTTTTCTTCATTTATTTCGACATCATCGGTCTTAAAACCTCGCCACAAAAATGCTGGAATTTTATTCCAAGTAATTTTCGTGTTTTCTTTGTAGTTTAGTTCTTGTTCTGGTTGCATAATTTCCTCTTTTTTTTAAAATTTGTTTTCTTTATTTAAAAACATTATGAAACTTTAGAAAAAAGAGAGAAATAACACAAAGGAATTTTTTTATAAATTTTTCCTGATTATATTAAGCCCCTAAGAATAGGGGCTTATGTTATCTTGATATTGAGTGAGATTGTGTTTGTGTTTTATTTATATAAGTTTCGAGGAAATCCTCGTGTGCTTTGATTTGAGTCTTAATCAAAGATTGATTTGCTGTCATTCTTTCTATAATTTCAAGCATATCTCCCTTATCTCTTGTGTTACTGTTAGGTTCTCTTCTATAATCTCTTTCAAGGATGGTCCTTTGGATGGTGGAGTTGTCAATTTCTCTGATATTTCTGTTAATGCTTTCAATATCAACTCTTGCTGCTTCATTAATTCGATTTGTTGCTTCACTAATTCCTGCAATAGCTCGTTTTGTAATGCTTTGTCTAAACTCATTTGTTACTTCCTCATCTTTGTGTAATTTAATATTTTCAACGATTTCCAATAAATCAACTTCTTCGGTTTGCCCTTGTATGTTTTCTAGATCTGACAATTTGTTTGAGAGTTCATTTGTAAACTCTTTTAGATACTCCAAAGTAGAACTTTTTTTTGATTTTTCTGTTACTTTATCTTTCAAAAGTTCCAAATCATCAGTGAAAATTTTCACTGATTGCTTTGCTCTTGTTATTTGAACATAAAAAGAGTTATTTGTTGCCATTTGTGCATTTGCTGCAATAAGTACATGTTCCGCCGTTGCACCTTGTGATTTGTAGTCTGTTGTACAATAACCATAATCGAAATAGTTGTATTTGTTTGTGTCGATTATGATAGATTTTCCATCTTTATTGACGGTGATATTGTCCTTGTCAATATTGGTAATTATGGCGGTTTCACCATTTTTGACATTGTAATTTTTATCATTTTTAGTAAACATAATCTTTTCATTAATACCAAATTTCTTATCTGTAATATCATAAACAGATAGAAAATTTCCAAATTTTTTGATGTCAATTTCCCTTTCATCTTCTTTTGCTCCTTTAACTGTTAATTTTTGATTTTCTATATCAATATTTGTGATTTTGTACTCACTTCCTACTTTAAGCCCTGGGATATTTTTGTTAGGACTTAATATTTGTTTTTCTTGATAATTTTGTGCAAAAAGTTTATCAACACCATTTAATGATGGTGTTTCTCTTATCTTGAAGACTGTTTGATTTTCGTGATTATGAAAATCTCTTATTTTTTCATTGAGTTCATTTCTTACCTTATTAGTAGATGCTATGATTAAAGCATCTGGTTGTTCTTTGTAAGCTTCAAAAATATCAGATACTAAATCCGTCGTTTCGCTAATAAGGGTATTTCCCTCTTTTTCTAAAAGTTCAAAGGCTAGGTTTGTGTTGCTTTGTTTTATTTGATGTACGACATCTTTCAAAATTTGTGTTTTTTGTCTCAAAGCTTCACTCATATTTGAGGTACTCATACCATGATTTTGAAGTTGGTGAAATATCCCTCCAGCTGAGATTGAAGCAAATTGTTTTGTATCTCCTACTAAAACAACTCTCCCGTTTTCTGCCTTTGCTTTTTCTATTAGTTTGTCTATCTGTTTACTTCCTACAAGAGAGGCTTCATCAACTAGAAAGATTTTTGTTTTTTCCGTTTGTTTGATTGGTTTTGTTAAATAGGAATGTAGTGTTGTAGATTTTATACCACTCTGTTCTTCTAGTTCTCCAGCTGCTTTACCTGTAAAAGCAAGTCCAACGATTTCAAAATGCTCTTTTGGTAAATATTCGTTAAGTGCTTTCATCATAAAAGTTTTTCCTGTTCCCGCATCCCCTTGAATCCCTATAATAGAATCTTTTGTTGTTAAGATTTGAGATAAGCTCTCTTTTTGTCCTTTGGTCATTGTGGAGTATTTCTCCTCAATGTAGCTTTCTACTTTATCAAGTTTTGAGATAGGTTTAACACTTCTTTGCCCTTGCCACATTTCACGGATTATTTTTTGTTCGATAGCTATCATTTCTTGTGTAGAATAACTATTATCATCAAGTTCGATTAAAGATGATTTTTCGTTTTTAATATGTTCAAATAGTTCTTCTGATTTGATATTTCCCAGATTGATTTTTGTTGCAGTCATTACAACATCTTCAACAGAAAATACAGATTCTTGCTCTGTTAGGATTTCAGAAGCTTGTTTGATTAAATTGTCGAGGTCCTGTTTTTCTACTATGATTTGATTTTTGTTAGATACATTTAAAAGCAAATTATCTACATCAATAATGGCTTCGGCTCGCTTGAGGTTTTCTTGATAGATTTTTTCTCTATCAACTTCTTTTTTTGATTGCCTTGAATTTAAAGTTGCCATTTGCTTAAGTTCGACTAAACTCATTTTTGGATACTGCTGTTTAAGTTTTTCAACTTCATCTTTGATTTGTTCAGCTCGTTTTGAAAATTCATCAATCAAAGTCTTATCAATATCTTTAATCTCGAAAAGTCCTTGTTTAGTGTTTGTAATTTCAATATCAATCCCAAGTTCTTGTTTTAACAAAATCGCTAGCTCGCTTCTATAATACAGTCCGTTTGACATTTTGTTGTCATACAAGAGTTCGTTTGAGATAGATACCCATTCTCCGTCTTCTCTTTGAGTCAAATTTGCAATAACACAATGGGTATGAAGTGTTGGGTCTAGTTCACGGCTAGTATCGTGTTCAAACTTAGCAGCTATCATATTGTTTGTTTGTACTTGTATTCTATCTCCACCAGTCCTTACCCGTGTTTGAATATAGTTATCTTGAATATGTGTTAAAGTGCTGTTAACTGCTTTATCGTGAATATTCCGTATAGTTTGAGATAATGCTTTATCTCCTTTTGCTTCTGCCATCTCTAAAAGAATTGATAAAGATTTTGGAGCTGTGAAAGTATGATCATATCCAGCTCTTGTTTTCCCTGTTTCTTTTTCTCTTCTTAAGTTATTACCGTTACTATCTCTACCATTTAGCATATTTATAAAGTTATCGTGTGTTAGCTCTTCGGTAAAGCCTAGATTTTTTATCGCCTTCCCAAAGAACTCACCTCGCTCTTTTGTATAGTAATTGTCTTGTTGGTAATATGTAGCAGCTTGTTCAATCGAAACATTTGATATAGATAACATACTGAGCCTTTAAAATTTTAGATATTTCATATCTTCAAACTTCACTTTTTTATCAGTATCAGCATCTCTTATATTTTTCTTTAACTTTTCAAGTGTTGTGTCTCCTGTTAATTTAATATTTGTGTAATAATCAATCTCATGAAGTTCTCCTCTGCTTGACATACAAAGCAAGTCCCCGTCTTGGTCAACATAGAGTTCATCTTTTGTTATCTCAAAAATTTCTACCCCTTGGCAATCCTCTGCAAAAAGTTTTAGTGTTTCCATAATTCTTATCCTTTTTTTTAAGTTCTTTTTTACGCCTGTTGCCCTTTGATTTATCAAGTGGGCGTCAGGTGTAGTGTTTTTATTTGTCAATTTTGTGTCAAAATTTGGCAAAATTTGGCAAACATTGTCAACTCGTGTCAATGTTTGTCATTCTCTGTCAAACTCTGTCAATTCTTGACAAAGTTTGGCAATTTGGTGTCAATGTTTGTCATTGTCACCAATTTTTATACTAAAACTGAAAAATTTGATAAAATTTGTTTAGTTACCAAATTTGCATCGATGGAATTGAGATATGAAGCAAATGATTGCTCGTATCCCTCGACATCATTATTTTTAATGATGTGTTCTTCTCTAAATTGATTTGCAGCTGTTTCAAAATCTAGCTCTTGAGATAATTTTGCTAAATCTCCAATATACATACCGTAAGCATCAGACAGCTCATAAAAAACTGAGTAAGGTAAGGAAGTGAACGGATAGTTAAATTGTTTTTTAAAGCTTGTAATTTGTCGTTTTTTATTGCCATAGAAAAACATAAATTCATCTTCTATTTTTTTAGGGTCAACCACTTGATTTAGTACAAAATATATCTCTTTATCTTTCCCTATCAGTTCTATTGTTTCAACAACATTTTTAAGTGATTTGAGCGATTTAGAGACGGGGATAATATACTTCACTTGAAAGTTTGTTTTTGCTAGCATATTTGACACATTAATAGCATCTGCTCCCCCACCAACATCTATTATGATGTTGTACTCTTTATCAAGATAATCAAGTGTTAATTTAGCAAGGTTCATCATATCTTCTGTATTTGATATATTGATAGCTACATCTTCGTTAAAATATTCACTGTTTTCGTAGTTATAAGAAGAATTACACAAATCAAATTCATAGATTTTATATTTCTCGCCGTTTTCTGCTAAAGCATATGCTAAAGCTTTAGTGATTTCCGTTTTTCCAACTCCACCTTTTGTGTTCATTACACAATACAAATTATTACTATTCATTTTTTTCTCCTATTTGTTTTGAAGCCTCTATCACATCGATTGGCTTTTTGTTTAAAAAGAAATCAACTGACTTCTTTTTCTTGTCATCGGCTGACGACACCGCAGTTTGAATTTTTTTTGCTGAGTCGCTTTGCTCCTCAGCAGGTTTTTTTAAAAAAGAATTTTTGACTGTTAAGCTTTCTTTAAGGTTTAGAATTCTGTACACTGTTCTAACTGTTGTTTGAATATCATGAAATTTTTCACAATATTCCAAAATTGCATCCGCATGTAAACCTTTAGAATACAGTTCTTTAATCTTATTTTCTAAAGAAAAAAGTTTTTTTGCTTTTCTCTTTTTTGCTTTTTTAATCCAATCCAATTCTTCCATCTTTTAGCCCTTAACTTTTAAATCTTCTTTACACATCTTTTACTCCTTTACTCTCTTTAATTTTTTTACTAAAAATAAAATAATATTAATAATAATCCAGCTCCAGATCAACAATCCCCATGCAAATACAAATGGATAAACCCATTCAGCAGGAACTAAAAAAAATACCGTATCAGTGAATAATTTAAAAAATTCAAAAGGATTAATCTCTAAATGCTCTACATTTGGTTTAATAGTTGTTATTTCTATATTTAAAAGAAATAAAATTCCTACGACCATCGTCAAAGAGCAACGAGAAATTTCCCACCAAATTTCAAACTTTGTAAACATCTTTTACTCCTCTTTTATTTTCTTGTTATTTTTATAGTGATTGGGTCGTTTTTGCTTTTTTGATTTGCAACAGCTTTAAAATCCCTTGAAAGTTGCATTGACAAAACATCGCTTTCACCATCTTTTTTCTCCATACTAATATCAATAAAAGCCTTTTTAACATTTTCAATATTTTCATCCTTAACAAAGTAAGACATATAGCCAAACATCAAGCAAGCACCTAAGACTATCCCAGCCCCAACATTAAAAATTCCGTAAGATTTTTTATACTTGGAAACATTACTGCTCAATTCCGCTGTCTTCTGGAGCAAAATATCTATCTCGTGATAGTTGTCTATTACATCTTGTAGATCCAAAACTTTTGCACCAAGTAAATCGTGTGTTTTTGATAGGCTCTCGGCTATCTTGTGAGTTTGCCCGTTTACTTTCATTAGTTCTGCTTTTGTAGAATCAAATAACCCCTCTGTAGTGTGTTTAAAATCAATATTTCGTAAAGTTTTTTCGACTTCTGTTTGAAACTTAACCGTATAGTCTTCAAAGTTAAGATATTTAATTTTGTCAATTCGTTGTAAAAGCTCTGCAATATTGTCTGTTCTTGATAGTTTTTCAACTGCTTCATTTACATTTTTAGAAGCAAGCGACATAGCTGCTATTAAACTTTCGGCTGAATCAATATCGATTTTAATTTGATTTGGCATCTTAAACCTCCTTTGCCTATTTTGCTAAGAACTCTGCGACATCGTAGAGATTAAATTTGTATTTAATGTAATCTTGCCCATCGGCTCTTTTGTAGATTGTTTTCTTGAATTTTGGAATTGAGTTAAATTCCTGATTTTCAACATACTTTGCGAAAGTTGGAGCTGAGATACCTATTAATTTATAGACATCTTTTGCATTTAGCACTTCTTTTTTAAAACGAGTTTTTAGCTCATTAATATAAAAATCGAATTTTTCTTTATTGATAGGTTGTTGCATATTTTCCTCTTTTTTTTAAAATTTGTTTTCTTTATTTAAAAACATTATGAAACTTTAGAAAAAAGAGAGAAATAACACAAAGGAATTTTTTTATAAATTTTTCCTGATTATATTAAGCCCCTATTTTTAGGGGCTTATAGTTATCTTGAGATTGAGTGAGATTGTGTTTTAGTTAGTTCTTGAGTTGTTTCTTGTGTTTGATTTGCTGTATTTTTTATAGCATTTTGAACTTCTTCAAATTTTTCAAACACTTCAAAAGTTTTAGAAATATCATCATATGTAGTTTGGATTAGCCTACTTGATAAATCAAGGCTTCCTTTTAATAGCAGGTCATTTACATCTTGCTTGTACTCGTTTAATCCATCATACTTCAAAAAAGTAAATGTTTGAATACCAGCTGTTTGAGATACATCTTTCACGAACTGATACCCAGCTTTATCGTTCTGATTAAAAAATGTTATTTCGTTGATTGCATTATCAACAAGTAGTTTACCAATACTTTTTGCTTGAGACACTCCATTTGCAATAATTACATTATCATCATGTAGCTTATCATCTTTTTGAAATGCAGCTGCATAATCCATTTTTGATTCAAAAATATTTGCTTTGCTGGAGTATTCATTTGGATAAAAAGATAGGTCTTTTTTACCAAAACTCATAGTTTTCATAGAGTTTGTATGTTCTTTATTTAAAAAGTGAATATCAGCTCCAGTTTCATTGACTGTTTGCACTCCTACTCCAAAAGCTTTCCCAATCGTTCCATCTTGTTTAGTGAACTCGCCCGTGATGATTTTCATTGCAGGTGGAATTTTTTCTATCCCTCGTGATTTTAGATAATCAATTGCTTTTTCGTTTGTTGAAACTTCATAAGTATTTGTTACCTTAGAAATTGGGACACTTTGCTCTTTAAGTTTGTTTTCTTCTTGTTTTTGTTTCAAGACTTCTGTATTGAAATTAGGCTTTTCTTTAGAATTTAAAGCTATAGATAGCTTATCTTCTACCCCCAAAGTATCAAGGGTTAACCTCATAGAATCTTTGAAATCGTTTCCTGTGTAATCCATAACAACATTAACGATTGTACCCCCTTTATTAGCTCCGAAATCTTTATAATTCCAGCTTCCATTTTTTAAAGTGATGTATGCGGATGGTGTTGATTCCCCTCTTAAATTCATCAAATAGGAATCGTTTCCAGCTTCTTTGTATGGTATCCCTAATCTATCCAATACAGGCTTAGGGTCGGTTGCTTTCATTTCAGCTGTGGTTTCTCTTTTGAATGTGTCCAACTCAGATTGAGTGTATTTTAAATTTACTTGACTATTTTGTGTATTTATTATACTTTTTGATTTTTTCATATTTTCCTCTGTAGCTTTAGTAAAATTTTCTAATTTTTGAACATCTAGTTCATCTTGAGTATCTTTCATTTTTTCAAAGTTTTGAGTACCAATAACCTCTCTTAATCTTTCAATGAGTTCTTCTTTTGAATAATCCTCTAACTTTTTATATTCTTGAGCTATAGCTTTGGCTTCTTCTACTCTTTCATTCATAGTAGGTTTTTGAGCTTCAATCTCTTTTTCTCTTTCTTCCTCTCTTTGTTCAATTTTCTCTGCTTTAGTTTCCTGCTCAATTTCTTCACTATTGAGCAGTGTATCAATGTTTTTATTCATCGTGCTATCTTGATTATTTTTCAAATCCATCTGTGCCTGTAGATTATTAACTTTTGATTGAAGTCTTTCAATTTCAATATTTTTATCAATAATATTTGCGATACTGTTCGTTACTTTTGCAAAGGCTTTATTGGAAGCTTTAACGGTTGCACTTAGAATTTTTCTTATCCCTTTAGGAGCTGTCATAATCTCAACAAATTGTTTTTTTGAGTTCTCTGGTACAAGCCCAGACTGTGAAAATCTTTCAAGTCTTGCTGTATCTTTTTTAGCAAGAGCGATTTCAAGTTGTCGATTGATGTGAATTGATAAACCTCTTTTGACTTCTTGATTGTCTGCGAAACTTTGAGCATTGATTGTTTTTGATTTGAAATTATGTAAATTTTCAATCACATTTCTTGGTAAGCTGAAATCAATTCTTTTACCCATAAATTCAGATTTTCCTAAAAGGATTTCATTATTTTTGACATAAAAAGTGATTGGCTCGTTTCCTATTATCATTGTATATTTTTTTGCTATTAAATCCATTTTGAACCCCTTATTTTAATTCATCAAGGTTATCAATGATCACACGAGCTGAAACAATATACTCTTCGATTTCGTCGCTTATCTTTGATAATTCTTTTTCTGTTATATCTTCTTCTAACAAATCTAAATAATTTGTTCCAATCTGCTTTAAATCGATTATTTTCCATTTTTCAGTCCAAGCCACTTTGTTATCGTCAAGCCCTTTTACTGTTGTTTTTAACATTGTTTCTAATTGTTCTTTTTTCATAATTTTTATCCTTTTTAAAATAACTTTTGTTCAATGGAGAATATTAACCCCACCAACACCACTACGAGAAGATAAAGAAAACTTTTTGTCAATTTATTTCTATCTTCACATTCTGCTAGTTCTGTTTTCAAATCTCTTATGATTGTAGATTCTGTTTCATTATCTTTTTTCATTTTTTACTCCTTATTTTTTTTGGTATGTAAGGTTTGTTTAGTGTTTCTTGTGATATATGCTTACGGACGAAACGAATATATCTTTTTTTTCCAACACGAATTAGCCCATCATCAAAATGAAGATGTTGATAAGTCCTATTTATTACGTTTAATAGGATTTTCAAATTTACAAATTTTTTCCTTTTTTTGCCTGCAACTCGGACAAATAAGTCTTTTTTGTTTGTCTTTATTTCAACATTTTCGACATGTTGATAGAACTCCGCTATCTTTTGTTTAATCTCTTTCAAATTAATTATTTTTACTTCAACTTCTAAATTATCAGCCCAGCAACAAATCATCTTAAATCCTTTTCGTTATTTATTTATATTAGAGGCTTTCGCCTCACCTTTATTCTTCTTTTAATGCTCATTGATAAATAAAAGGTCATTTTTATCACTATCAAAACAACGAAATTTTTTAATTCCAAGATTATTAAATTTGTTTAAAATTTTCGCTATTTTCTTTGAAGATATTACTTTATTGTTTACCACAACTTCTTTCCAAACATCTTTTTCGTTACGGTCTTCAAAAATAAAAATGACCTTTTCTATATTGACACCATAAAAATAGGCTATTTTTTGTTTTAGATTTTCTACAGAAATTTTAAACCATCGTCTTGGAAGTTTTGCATACCTATTTTTTAAACGACCTGTAATTTCAACTTCAACACTATTGTCAATAATTTTTATTTTATTGAAAAATTCATTTTTATCTAAAGCTAGAATTTTATACAAAGACTCGCTGTCTTCATGTATGACTTCAATTATTCCGTTGCTATCAATTTCTATAAAATCACTTCCAAATGAAATACATTCTTCTTTAACACCATGGAAATCAGCTGCTTTTTGTTTTAAATCATTTATGCTTATTGTTATTTTTTTCATCTTTAACCTCTTTATATTTTATATTTGTTAGAGATTTTCATCTCACCTTTTATTCTTTTTTGGTCTTACATTAAAAAAAGCCAAACATTTAAGCCCATGAGCTTGACAATTGATCTGGTGTAAATTCAAAGAATCCTGGAAGTGCACCCCATAGTTCATGTTTGTTTATAAACTCAAATTTTGCAGTGTAATCATCAGCATCAATCATTGTAAACTCAGAGAAAATCGCTAGCCTTTGTTCCAAATTGAAAATTGACATTTTGTTTGCTACTACTTCTTTATTTTGTGTTAAATCTTCAAAGAGGAGTTTCATTTCAGATTCTTTCAAGTTGTATTTTCTTTTAAATTTAAGCTTCGCATTGTCTGTAGTTAGTTTTTCGTATCTATCCCATAACTTATATCTCTCTTCTTTAGAAAGCTTCGTGTTGTCTTTGTAGAGGTCTGCAAAAGACATATTGTCGAGGTCCTCTTGAGATAGTTCATACTTATCAGGATATTTTATTTTGTAAAATTCTGTAAAATCAGTATTTTTTAAATCATCGTGTTTTTGGATAAGTTCTGGCTGAGGGGTGTATGCTCTAAATAATATGTTATATGTTGGGATATAGCAAATGTACTCAAAATTTTTACCAAGTCCGTCTAACATTTCTTTTGTGATTGCAGTACCTTTTTTTTGCTTTTTAGAGTTATCATCACTTCTTTTTTTAAAAAGTATTTTTTTCTCATTGGTTTCTTTATACCAGCTCTCATATTCCGTTTTTTCGATTAACTTCATTTTTGTATCATCTTCGATTGTGGAGAAAAATATCCAAGCAAAAGCTGATGATGTTAAATCCAATAGCAAATCTTTATCTGCTGGTAAATATTGCATACCAGCACAAAGAATCCCTCCGTGCCCTCTAATAAGCGTGTGTAAAATCCTTCTGGCTGCTTTATCAATAATTTCAACAAAACTCATATACTCATCCAACTTGTAAAGTGTTATATTCGTTTTTGTTTCTGGTAACGATGTGTGATATTTTGCAAATGCAGCTGTGAATGCTGCAAAAAGAGGGGTGAGCTTATCTTGATATTTGGTTTGGTTAGAAAGAAATAGCTTTGCTTGGTTTTCCATTTTAAAAAACTCTTTGATAGTGAAAGTTTTTTTTCTATGGTCTTCAAGTTGCCAAGCTATCATTTCAAGAGGTTCAATCATGGACTGCATAGTTTGTGCCACCGACGCTTTAGGGTCTCTATCAGATAGTCCCTCCACTTCATAAAAGAAATCTTTGTAAACTTTTATAAATAAAAGCCATTTTTGGGCTGGAGTAGCGTGTGAATAATGAGTTTTTACAGTGATCATCATTTCGTTAAAAAATCGTTCTGCTGTTGCACTAAAAAAATCCACCTTATCGCCAATTGTGCCTTTAAGAAAATTCATAAAAAAAGTTTTAATAGTCCCTTCTTCTTCTGACATAATGTCCCATATGTGCGATTTTTCAAGATATGGGTTTAATATAATTGAATTTCTGTCGTAAAAATATTTTTCAAAAGATATTTTAATCGAATGAATGATTGCTCTATCATAGAAATCTTGCTTGAGTAAGTGGTTAAAAAACTCTGTTTTCCCTGATTTCATTTTTCCAATAACAAGCATTGATTCGACAAGGTCTTGTTTATTTATTTTAATTTGAAGTTTTTCAAGGTACTTTTTATACCATTTTGGCATTTTTACTTTTTTAGCAAAATTTTCATCAACTCTGAAATCGCCTAAATAACAGTCTCGTCTGTTTCCATCTCTCATAAACTTTTTTAGCTTGTCTATACTGCTCCATCTGTATCCATTCACTAGGTTTATTGGATTAGCTGCTGATGTGTTTGCAAATTTTGTGTACCACATCCCATTTTCTTGATAGCTATTAGGCACTAGGGCTTTAATTGCGAAATAAGACAAGGTTAACCCTCCGATTAATAAAAATGGCTCTGGATTGCTCATAGCCACATAGAATGGTGCTTTTATCCATTGCATAAGTGAAAGATTATTTTCCATTTGTATTTCCTTCTTTTTTTTGAACATAATTAAAAAAATAAGTTATGAACTCCTCTTTTGAAAATTCGTAATTGTTTTCATCCCTAAAAGCTTTCATTTCATCAAGATTTATTTTTTCAAAATCATCTGGTATGTTTTTGGCTTTTTTAAAAAGTTCAAAAAACTCTTCAAAGCTTATTTTTGTTGTTGGTATAGTTGCCATTTTTACTATCTTCCTTGTTGTAGTGTTTGGTTGTTTTCTTTTACTAAATGTTTTTTCATCACTTTGTAAAAATCAATCATTAGCCCTATTGCACTGATTGGTAGCTGCACTTGTGCAAATTGTTCATTAACATCGTCAAGACTAAAACCCAAAGCATCTTCTAGGTCCTTTTGTAGTTTTTCATCTAAGTCTGTTTTTTTTAATAATTCTTCTGCTGCTAGTTCTCCAGCAGTTTTAACAACTTCTAATTTGATTCCCATCGAAATACCCTCCATTTTCAAATATTTTTAATTTTTGTTCAAGTTGCTCACAACTAAAAAATTTTGATATTTTGCTTTTCAAAATCTTTTTATCAAAAGAGAATAAAAGGATTTTTCCCTCTTCAATTTCTTCAATATTTTTGATAGTGATAAATTCAAAATCTTTACCCACATAATTACTATAGATAGAAGATAGAGAACACTCTCTCTTTAGAGAGAGTTCTCTCTCTATGTTGCCATTTGTTGCCGTGGTGTTGCATTGCAACATTTTTTGTTCTTTTTTCCCTTTTCTTGACTTTTGAGAACGCTTTGTGCTCGCTGTTTCTGAGCCAATACAATTTTTTACATCTGTAAGAAGAAAACTATCACTAGCAAGTTTTACTATCATCTTTTGTGCGTACAAATAATCCAATACAACTTGTATGTTTTTGCTATCTTCATCAATCTTCAATTCCAGTTCATCAGCTAGATTTTTTTCAATATTTTGAAACTTATACACACCATTATTTGTTATGGTTTCAAGCATAATTTTTAAAATAATAACGATGTATGTATCGCCCCCAGCCATTCGTTTTAACTTCTTGATTTTTGGGTCTTGAAAAAAGTTATTAAAAAGTTTCATCCAGTAATAACGAGGATTTTCCTTTTGTCTTTCAGCAGGATTATTTTCCACTGTTTGCCTCCTTTTCTGATAAAAATTCAGCTACATCGTAAATATTAAACTGATAGAGTTCATAATTTTTGTCTTTTGTTACCCCCTTGTGTTGATAAAAACTTTTTTTAGAATAGCTTACAGTTCTAAACGGTGGTAATTTGTACAAGTGGTTTGTAGTGATAATATTGTTGAATGTTGAACTTGAAATATTTAGTATTTCTAATATCTCTTTTCTTGAGAGTAGATATTTTTTGTATTTCTTTAGTAGTTCTGCTAAAATAGTTTCCATTTCGCCTCTTTTTTTAAAATTTGTTTTCTTTATTTAAAAACATTATGAAACTTTAGAAAAAAGAGAGAAATAACACAAAGGAATTTTTTTATAAATTTTTCCGTTTATTATATTGTTTCAAATAGTTATAACAATTAAATATATTTTAAGATTAAAGTATTATAATTAGGTATAACAAAATGAAATAAAGGACTAGCAATGATAAAATACGATGTAAAATATAAAAAAGCAATAGATTCTCTTATTGATAAATTTGAAAGTGCAAATCTAGAGATAGAAGAAGACTCGATTGAATTGGAATTGTTTTATGCAAAGTTTAAAGAAGAACTTAATGATTGTGAATTATTTTTCTTATTTTTATATGCTTTTCAAGTTGAAAATTTAAGAGATAAAGATAGAGAATATCCTAAAAATATGCCGCTACAAGAGAGATTAGCTAGAGAAATAAAAAATACTTATGAGCCAACTGAATACTATGAATTTAAAGACAAAATGCAAAAGAAATGGGATATATTTAGTAATATAGATAAGACTAGAATCCTATTATTCTTTCCAGAGTATATACTTAAAGCTCTTTCTAAAGTATATAAAAATCATAATGATAATTTTACCTTTATTGAAAAAAGTATGTATTTCCAAATTCCAACGAAGCCATTATTGAGAGAAAATGACAATGTTGAATTAAACGAAATTGAAAGACTAAATTATGCTTATGCAATGTGTATTAAAATACAATATTTGCTATCCACGAAAGATGGGATAGATGGCTTAAATGTTTGGGCATTAGCAAATGAGTTTGTAAATGATTATTTAAATATCCCATTAGAATATTATCAGCCCGCTTTTTGGTCTGTTAAAACAACTAAAAGAATAAATTCTCAAAACAACACAAAATTTAAAATGATGAATAAAAGTATTGAAACCATAGATGATTTCATAAAATTAATGCAAAAAGAAATTTTAGCATTCGCACTAAAATCAATCTTCAAAATACCTCTCGATTCTCCAAATACAGTGGCATATTTTGATTATATACAATTCAATAATGATAATTTCCAAGATACGACAACAAATAAAAAAGCTTGTTTAAGCCTACAAAAAACGGCTAATCATATATTTAAATACCTAGATGTAAATGAACACATTAAAAATATTTGGTTGCGACAAGAAAGAGTATATTGTTATTCTAATGGACTAGATTCCAATAATCTTAAATTCCCAAGCAGGGAAGAATTATGAGAATAACAATAAATGAAGAAGATTTACAAGGGATAATTTCATTTTTAAAAAAACACAATAAAAATGAATATGTGTCAATTTTAGAAAGTGAATTTGAGAATAATAAGAGTAGGGATATTACAAATAAACAAAAGTCTATCCTTGAAGCTCGAAAAGAGAGAACCAATAAATTAAAAGAAAAAATTGAAAATGCAATGAATTTATTGAGGCTCGAAAATAAAGAGATAACGGCTTATTCTGTTTCTAAGGTTGCTGATATTTCTTACAATAGTGCTAGAAAGTATCTTGATATTTAATAATAAATAGCTGAATTACTCTAATTTATTCCATAAAAGTATAAAAAAGGGGGATTTTCTTTTTTTAATGGGAAAAAAGTTAAAAAGTTGATATAAAATTCCCTTTTTTAACGGAAAAAACAACTTTTTTACACAAAATGCGGATACTACTCTAATATTACGCTAAATAAGGGGTAATAATGAGTAGTTTTAGAGTAAATTATGAGTACTACTCTAATATTACTATAAATCCGTTACAAATACCTTATTAAAGGGATTTTAAGAGGCTATTTTTTAAAAATAAGCAAAATGTCAATCCCTTATTTTAGGGATTTATTTGATTGTTTCGTAGCAAAATTTTTTTATGAAAATTTCTAGTATTTTCCAACTTGTTTGAAAATGTAGCAAGTTGCCCCAAAGGAAACCAAAAAAAATTTTTTGTTTACTTTGGACTTGTTAAAGGGTTGCACCCTTTAAAATCCTGCGAACTTGACACCAGCTCCCTTTCGGTCGGTTGGATAGTCTAACTAGTTCGCTTTCAAGTGACGCTTTGCTGCAATTCTTGTTTTGTTACAATTTCTAACTCAATATGGTTATGAAACAAAATAATATTATTAATTTCTTCTATTTTAAAAGCAAAAAGATAAAGTCCAGATTTGGTTCCTGGATAGATTCTGCTTTCCCAGTAACCTTGATGTTTTTTTGATAAAGCTGGACAATTACCACTAAGATGATAAAGAATATCTTTTTCCATGTATTTTTTATCATCACAAGCTAACATTTGTTTGCCAGCCCACTTAAAATATAATGTAATCCCATTTTCACATGGCATATTATAACTTCCTGTTGGTATTTCAAAATGTGCAGCTTTATTTGTATCATTTCCAAACATTTGCTTTGTTTTTATTATGTTTAATGTGCTCTTTAAAGATGTTCTGTGTTGAATATAATTTATATCAGTTTCAACACTTTCCCAAAAATTATAGCTTTTTAGTGGATAATATTTTTCATAAAAATCATTTTTATTAATTATTGAATATTCAATGCCCAAATCATCAATTTCTTTTATTTGTTCATCCATCTTTATACTCCATTTTTATATAGTTTAAAATTTTTTAATTTTTATAATAAAAATTATTTTGTGTCAATTTCCCAAAATTTCTAAAAACTTATTTTATTTGTTGCCAAGTGTCGTGTATCATCGATTAAATGAGCGTATCTCATTGTTGTTTCTATTTTCTTGTGTCCTAGCTGCTGCTTGATATGGAGTATATCTACACCAGCTTGAGCTAACCAACTCGCATGAGTATGTCTTAGGCTATGTGTAGTTATCTTGTTTCTCCCAGCTTTGCTGTTGTTTCTGATCAACTTATCAACTGCTGCCTGCCATTGTTTTGGCATCTGAACATATTGAGTTCCAAGAGAATTTGGAATAACAAGGTCCGTATTGTGTTTTTCAAGTTCAAGTTCTTGCAGGATTGATTTCACTCGGTCTGTTATTGTTATGTATCTGTCGTTTCCATCTTTGGTTTTTTTAAAATAAATTTGATTTATGTTCCAGTGGATATCGCCCCATGTTAGGCTACAAATTTCTATAAATCTCGCTCCTGTAAAAAGCATAAGGGCGGTTAATTGATAAAGTCTTTGATTATCTTGCTCTTGAAAATAATCCAAAATAGTTTTTGCTTGGTCTTTAGACAAAAAACCTAGTTGTTTGTTGTCTACCGTTGGCATTCTTACTTTACCGTTAGAAATCGGATTTGCAAATCCCTTTATAAGTTCGTTTCTGATGGCATGATTAAAGATTGCTCTTGTGATAGCTAGGATATTTTCAACGGTTCGTGGTGAACTGTCTTTGAGCTTCTCGTTTTTTAGATCTTCAAAGTCTTTTGCTTTGAGTTGCTTTACATCTTGTTTGTGAAATCTTTGCAAATGATTTAGAAAGATACCTCTATCTTTTTCCCAGCTCTTTTTATTATTTTGAGCCCATTTTTCGTAATCAAGATAAATATCTTCTAGGGTTATTTTCTTTTTGGTCATTAAAATTTTTGGAAGTTCTTCGTTTGTTCTGATGAGATGTTTTGCTTGGATTAAATAATCATAGGCATCTTTTACCGTAAAATTTGATTGCTTTGTTTTGATACCAACTTTCTTTTTAACAACATTTCCTGTATCATCTCTATAATTAATGTAGTAAGCTGTGTTTCCATTTTTTAGTTCATTTACCCAGACACCATCATATTTTCCACCAACACTTTTTAAACCCATTTTGAACCTCTAAATTTTCTTTTTTGAAGTGTAACATTTTTTTACCACATTTTTACCACAAAATTTGAAAATGTATTATAATTTATTTAATTTTATTTCAATGTATAGAATGCCTAAAAGTTCCTATTTTATAGTATTTCTGTAATACTTTTATAATCTTTTTAAAAGTCTTAAAATCTTATTGTAAGTGACTGTTAATCATTTGGTCGCTGGTTCGAACCCAGCATCCGGAGCCACTTCAAATAAATCCCTAAAAATAGCATTCTTAAGCAACTTTTTTAAACTTCGGTGCCAATTTGGTGACACTTTGGAACATTGAATCATTCAAGAAACTAGCTCTTTTTTTTCTATCCCTTTTAATATATCTAGCATATTTGGATAATGTCATAGTAGCATCTTTATGTCCCAACATATTTGATACCCAAAGCATATCTTCATTATTAGATAGCATCAATGTAGCAAAACTATGTCGAGTGTGATAAATTGGTCTATACTCTAAACCAACAGCTTTTAAAACTTTTTTCCAATGAGTATCTCTAATTCTTTTAATATCGTAGTAATGTTCATTATCAGAATTTAGAAAAATATAAGAATCTAAGTGATCCGTTAGTTTATATTGTTCTTTCAAATATGGGATTAAAGTATCAAGGATATCAAGTGTCCTAACACTATTTACTGTTTTTGGTACATCAATATCACCCATTTTAATTCTTCTATTAATATGTATCTCATTATTAATAAAATCTACATCCGACCATTTTAAACCAATTAACTCCCCACTTCTCAATCCTGTAAAAAATGCAGTTGCATAAAAGTTTTTAAATTGACCCTCTGCATGAGTTAAAATTGCTTGAATCTCATGAAGAGTAAAAGGATTAATGTCAGTTTGTGAAATCTTTGGCGATTTTACAACCATCAAAGGATTTTTATCAATTATTTCATCTTTTATCGCATCATTGAACATCGTGAATAATACAGAGCGAATAGTATGTATTCTTGCAGGACTAATCCCTTTATCTAAAAGATAATTTTGCCAAAGTTCTATATGTGATGGTTTTATCTCATTTAGTTTTTTATTTTGGAAAAAATCTTTTATATGGTTTTGAAAAATTCCTATACAATCATTTTGTGTTTGAATTTTTCTTTTATGCTTATGAAGTTCAAGAGATTTTACTATAAACTCATCTACTGTTGGTATCTCTTTTGTGTTTTTAAATAACTCGTCATTTTTCATTTTGACTAACAACTCTGGAAAAATTTCATTTTCTACAAATTTTCGATTGGCTTTTGTGTCATCCAATCCCAATGGTTTTCTAACTCTTTTTCCATTTTGAGTATAAGAATACCATAGCTCAATTTTAATAACTTTTCCAGTTTTATCTTTTCTTACTTTTTTACTTATGTTAAATTTCATATTTTAAATCCTTTAGATTTGAAATACTAGAATAACCATAAATACAACAATAAATATTGTATTGTATTTTTCATTAAATATTTGAAGTCAATTTTTCTAGTATTTGCCGTTTTAGTAATTCATTTTTCTTTGAGAGCTTATTATTCATAATCCACTCATCGATTTTGAACTTATCAAACATCCTAATTTTGTCATTTTGATAAAAATGCACACCACAGATAAAAGTTTCATCTTGTACTTTTTTATTTATGGTTTCTTTACTATATGGAATATATTTTGATAGTTCAGCGGTACTAAGCCATCTTTTTTCATGTTGTATTTTTGATTCTAAAGAATCAATTTTATTTATTATATTAGATAAATTTTTTTCTAATTGTTCAAATGGATTTATCATGCCACACACCTACTAACTTCAAAATTATCACACTTCATATATAAAATCTCATCTCCATCTAACACTTCCATAATCTTATTTCTATCATCTTCTAAAACAAATATTTGCAGTTGTTTATTATTTACAGCATAGGTAAGTTCTTGAAGTGTAAATCTTCTATATAAAAGTCTATAGAGTTTCAAAGGTGCTAATGTACGAGAAGAATTAAATCTACTGATTTTATTTTTAGAGTACCAAGCATTGAGATATTTATCTTGTAAGGTTAATTTTTCTTGTTTTGAGTTTGGAAGTGTTTTATTGATATATTTCATAATATATGCACTTGCATTGTTTATATCTGTTTGAATATCATTTGCTTTTGTATCAAACAATCTTTTAAATGCTGTCACAACTCTTGTAACTGATTCTTTTGGAACATATAATAAAATATGAGTGTGTGGTGTTCCATCTTTGTGTGGCTCATTTACTCTATAATAAATACGATTTTCTTTTGAAAGTTCTTTTAAACTTCTATCGTGTCTAAGTCGTGCAAACATTTTAGTAAGTTCTTTTATTGCCACATTTGGCGGTAGGTTATTATATTTGTTATTTGGTGTTAATTGATTTGTTTTTTTATCAGTTTTCATTTGATGATAACTACTTGGTAGTGTAAGGGTTAAAAATATTGGTATTAAATTTTTTGATTTGGCTTCATCTATTAAAGTGTTGATTCTGTTTTGAATTTCTGAATAATATCTCTTTGGATTTATATTTGAACTTATTGTTACAGTGGAAAGTGGTATTTTATTATTTGATAATTTATCATAGATATAACTATTGTCTAAAAAGTGTTTTTGTTTTTCTAATTTGATTTGAACTTCATTGTATTCAAACATATTTAACCCATAATATTTAGGTTTAAAAATTTCATTTTTTGAAATGTCCACAACTGTTTTATAAATAGTCAAGAGCTCCATTTCATTTCGCTTTTCCGTTCCGTTGTACTCCTCCCGTGCGTGCAAGCGGTACTCAAAGCTCAATGAAGATGAATTTTTATCTATATTACTAGAATTGGGTATTTCAATATTATTTATTGTACAATTCATCTAAATATCCTCCAATGGATGTTGAGAGCCTTTTAGTAAGCTAAGTTTGGCGACGAACTTACTAAAGGCTTGGCTTTTAAATTTCTGATAAATATATCGGACTTTTTGAAAAAGTGCTAACTGTGATATCTACATCTTTACCAATCATAATTTTGTATTTTGCAACAGAATCAGATTTGATTTTAATATCAATCAATTCATTTTTTATCTCATCACTATTTTTAAGTCTAATTTCACTTAATAACTGAACAGCATACTCAGGCTCTTTTGGTTTATTTGTTTCTTTATCAATTACAGTTGGTTTTTTAAACACATTTAGTAATTTTCCATTTATTTTTACACTCATTTGAAATCCTTTCAATTTATATTTTTGTTAGCCTATTGGCGACATTACTGTAGTTTATTTTTTAGTTTTTGGTTATTTCATTTTTTGCTCCTTATTTCTAATTCTCTTTTTAAAGCATTAATACTTAATTTTGTTAATTCCATATCATCAATTAAATATATTGTAGTTCCATCTGTACAATCTAATGCTTCATCTCCAGTATTTTTATAAACTTTTTCTAACTCTTGATAGTTTTTTTCAAGACTTTCAATTTTATTGATAATATTTAATGTAGATACATCAGTAACTCCTCTATCTTCATCTATTGCAGATATAATTAATCCTAGTATCGTATCAGTCATTGAAACATTATTTTTTTCACATAACTCCTCAAATTCTTTTTTAATACTTACTGGAAATTGAAACCTAAATGGCACCTTTTCTTCACTTGCATTTTTTGCAAATTGTAATGCAGATTTTAAACTCATTTTTTCTCCTTTTTATAGTGTAAGAAATTATGTCATAAAAATATTATTATGTCAAGCCTAATTTAAAGCTTAAAATAGAGCCAATATAATTTGCAAGTGTTTCGCTCTGTAAAATATTAAGTTTTAATTGTATATGTAGGACAGAGCGACCAAAAGCTATGTATTGAATTTTTATGATTTATTTGATTTTTAATGTAGTGATTTGAAAAGTTCTATGACTGGAAAATAATAAAAAATAAATACGATGCTCCTCCCGTGCGCGTCGAGTTTATTTTTTATTATTTTTTAGCTAGTATTTTGTAATTTAATTATGAAAAATAAGGAATTTTTTATGGAACAAGAAACAGTACAACTAATTTTAACAACAAAAGATTGGTTTGAAATGGCTTATTTTATTACAGGTGGACCAGTATTAGCTACAATTGCTGCAGTTGGATTATATCAATTAAATTTAATGAAAGAACAAATAAAGAGTGATAGAGAAATATTTAAAATAAATTCAATAAGAGAATCAATAAAATTAGCAAATGAACAATGTAATATTTATTTAACAACAATTATACAAAAAGCAGACAACTTAGATTCTTTACTGGAAAAGAAAAAAATGAATTATGTATTTGAAAAGAATCATATACCATATACAATTGAAAAAGATAAGATAAAATTTGAAAATCTGAATGAAAAACTTAAAAAACTAGCTGTCATTATAAATGATAAGGAAGTAGCAAAAGAAATATTATCATTATTAAATTCTATTGAATCATTTTCAAATAATTTTACAAGTAAAGTTGCAGATGATGATACAGCTTATAAAGCAGTAGGAAAAACTTTCACAGATACAGTTGAAAGATACATAAGTCTTGTTGTGCTACCTGAGAATAGTGCTAAAACAAAATATTATAAAAATATTATTGAACTCTTTTTATTATGGAAGAATAGACAAGAGCAAGAAAATTTAGAAAAAGAATTACAAGAAGATATAAAAAATCTTAAGGAAAAAACAGAAAGAATTGATAAAAGTAGAAAAGAAAAAATTAAATCAATGGGAACTTAATTTATAAAGTTACTTTTTAGTAATAGTATTTTTTATTTTCAAAAAGTTTGAAAAATATTCATTTTCAGACTAAAGTTCATTAAATCAATATTAAGTTAAAAATATTCATTTAAGTATAAAAAATACATCGTATGCTAAAATACAAAAAAAGGATAGATTATGTTAATTACATTAGATATAAAAAATGAATCAATGAAAGATAGTTTTTTAAATTTTATTAAGACATTGGATTATGTAGATATCAAACAATCTACCGATGATGAAAAAATAGAGCATCAATCTTCAAAAGATAAATTTAAAGAATTTAGCGGAATGTGGCAAGATAGAAATATCAATCAAGAAACTTTAAGAGAAAAAGCTTGGATAAGATAATCCTTGATACAAATATCTTAATAGAGATATTGAAAAACAATAAAGCTACCATAGAAGAAGTAGAAAAATATCAAGTACACTATATTAGTGAGATTACAAAAATGGAACTTTTTTATGGTGCATTAAACAAAGCAGAATTAGAAAAGTTACATAAATTTATCTCTTTATTTACAGTAATCCCTATCAATGAAAATATATCAGCAACAGCAAGCAATCTTATTTATCAATATGCAAAAAGTAATAATCTAAATATCCCAGATGGATTAATCGCAGCGACATCGCTAGAAAGTCGTATAAAATTATTTACTTACAATATGAAAGATTTTAAATATATAAATGGGATTGATTTACATATCTAAAGTTGTACAATCCAGAGAACATATTTTGGTGCCAATTTGGTGCCAATTTATACTAAATAAATCCATTTTTTGAGTTATTTAGAATTTTGAAAGTGTCGTATTTACGGTATCTAGTAGTATATTGATTACTTTTCAGGAATCCCCAGCATCCGGAGCCACTCAAAACAAATCCCTAAAACAAGCCTTTTTCAAACGAAATTTTCTCCAACTGTGCTAAAATTGTGCTAAATTGTGTCAAGCAATTTTTTGAAGAAATATAGCTCTATCTTTATTGGCTCTTTTTATATATCGTGCATACTTTGATAATGTCATCGTAGAGTTGATATGACCTAACATATTTGATACCCAAAGTATATCTTCATTATTTTCTATCATTACAGTTGCAAATGTATGTCTTGTCTGATAAATTGTTCTATATTCTATTTCTGCTTTTTCCAAAGCTTTTTTCCAATGAGTATTTCTAACTCGTTTAATATCATATAGATGTTCATTGTTATCATTTAAAAAAACATAACTTTTTTTTGCACCTGTTATTTTGTATTGATTTTTCAAATAAGGCAAAAGTGCATCCAAAATATCAATACTTCTAATACTACTATCTGTTTTAGGAGATGAAATTAGACCCATTTTTATAGTTCGTTCTATATAGATTTGTTTTCTTTCAAAATCAATATCTTCCCATTTTAGACCTATCATCTCTCCACTTCTTGCACCAGTAAAAAATGCAAGAGCTATAAAATTTTTAACCCATCCAGTTGTAACTAAAAGAATCTTTTGAATCTCTTCGAATGAGAATGGATAAACTTTAGTTTGAGAAATTCTAGGAGTTCTTACTAATGTAAAAGGATTTTTAGAAATTATCTCATCTTCCAAAGCATCTTTATACATTAAAGTCATAACATTTCTAATAGTATGAATTCTAGCGGGACTTAAACCTTTTTCTAAAAGCGTATTTTGCCAAATTTTAATTTCTGATGGTTTCAATTTATCCAACATAATATGACCAAAATGTTCTTTTATATGGTTTTTATATATCCCGATACAATCATTATGAGTTGATGCAGTTCTAGTTGATTTATGCATTAAAAATGATTTATGAATATACTCATCTATCAAAGGTATTTTATTTTTCTCTTCATTGTTAAAGAACTCTCCAGTATGTACTTTTAAAAGCATTTGTGGAATTATTTGTGTTGTTGCTAACTTTCTATTAGGTTTCGTATCTTCTAAGTTTAAAGGCTTCCGAATATTCTCTCCATTCATCGAAAACCTTATCCAAAGTTTACTACCTCTATTAAAAAGTTTTGGTTGCGTCATTGTGTTCATTTATGTAATCCTTTTTTGTATCACATAAAAGCCAAATGCACTTTCTAATAAACGATAAAATTTTATCATAGTAAATCTTTCAAAATATTTGACACAATCTCTTTTGCATCTACTTTTTTAGGATTTGAAGTAATCCACTCATCAATCATATTTTTATCAAATAACAATTTCCCTTTTGTTTTGTAGTAGTGTTTATTTTCAATAAAATCACTATCTTTTAGATTTCTAATATGTTCAACTGAATATCCAGTATAATCTGAAATTTCATTGATATTAAACCACCGTTTTTGACCTAATATTTTTGATTCTAGCTCATTGAGTTTGAGTAAAATATCGTTTATTTTTTCTAAATTTTCAAAGTTTATATTCATAGTTCATCTCCATCAGCCAATAATCCTCTTTGTATCATCTCTTTTTTCGCCACAAAATAGATATCTTTGTGATGTTGTGAATCATCTTTAACTTTAAGAGCTTTTTCATAGTGGAGTTGTAAGTCATAATCGCCAAGCGAATGAAGTGAAATTGTATTTACTGGTTGGATTATCTCTTTACTCTCTTTTAAATATCGTAAAGTTTTACTAGGTTTATTGGGATAATCAATTTTTATATCAACATAACCTTTTTTGGTATCTTGTTTTGTGTGTGATTGTGTAAATGAATCTTTTGCTTTTTGATACAAAGAGTGGATATATTCATTATCTAAATTGAGATTATTGATAAGTGCTTTTCTAATAAGATAAATAAACTCTAACTCAAATTTATTTTCATCATAGATTGATATAGCTCGTTTGATTCTTTCAAGTGGGAGAGCGGTTTGATGAAATTCACTAAAAGTATAATTTTCTTTTATTTGTTCCCATATTGGATGAGTTTGTGCTTTATACTTATTATGTTGTTTATCATTTTTAGAAATACTTTCAAGTTCAATCATTCGTATCTCATCAGCAGATATCCTAAAAAGTGCATTTACATTTTCAAGTAAACTATCAAGAGTTAATATCTCTAATTGTTTTAAATGTGTTCTATGAAGTTCAAACTCTATATTAAATATTGGTTCATCCAAACTAAGCCTATTATTTAAAAAGTATTCATTCATCATAAAGAGTTTTTTTGATTTTTTGAGTTCTTCAAGTTTATTATAGATTCTTAGTAAAAAAGGCTTTTTACCTACATAGATAGTTTGAGTGGCGTTTGATGTTCCAATTTCACTTACTGTTGCATAGTTTCTTTTTCTTGTTACAAACATCTCTTTAGTTAGAAATGAAAAGTCATAATTTACAAAACAATTTATATCAACCCTTGTAACTGGATAATCAGAAGTTGTGTAGTCTTTGAGAAGATTATCATTGATATATTCTAAAAGTGATTTAATACCAAGTGTATATATCCCATTTGCTTCAAGTTGCACATAAATATCATTTAACCCTTGATTTGATTTAGTATCTTTAAATCCAATTTTAAAATATTCTCTATAATCTCTTAACCAATAAAACCCTTGAGCCTTACCAAGATATTTAAAAATATACTCATTTTGTAAAATGACATTGATATCATTATTTTCAAACTCAATATCTCTTTTTTCAAATCTACCTTTTTGAGATTCTATTTGGTCAAGTATCTCTAAAAATAAATCATCATAGTTTTCATTTGATTCACAAAAGTAATAAAGGGTATCAATGCCACATATCATTTTAATTTCGTTCATTTATTTTTCCTTTTTGTGTTTAAGAAAGGGGTGTTACTAGAAACCCCTAAATCTTTTGGAAAAATCAACAGCACTCGTCCCCTCGTGCTGTCTTGATTTTTCTTACCAAATATCATCCAACATAGTGATAATGTATCATTGGTACTACAGAGATACTTATCGTTTGACCTATTTTATTTTTGAATTTTTTAATAGTTTCAAGTGTTACTGGTATCTCAAAATTATTTTCTAGTTGGTTTATTAACCCTACCAAAGAATTATCTTTACTTTCTATATGCAAGACACCTACATCTTTTTGAACACTAATTTTTATAAGTATTCCTACTATTTTTAACATTTTTATCCTTTTTGGATAATCGATTATCTTTTGTATTTCAATATTGATAGGGGAAGTTTAGGAATATTTTAAAAAAATAGCTATTGAAAAAAGTGGTAGATTGAGTGTTTTATGTAATTTAACTTTTGCTTAAATTTAGATGTTTTGAAAAATAATGGTTTAAATTATTGATATAATTTTGAGCTGTATCGATACTATCTTGTGATTGTTTTATTTGAAGTCTTTCATCTTTAAACTCCAATAATCGTAAATCATAATAACTTATTTTTTCTCGTATCTCTTTAGTTCGTAATTTTTCAGGAGTAAATATATACTCATCAGTCGTATCTTTGTATGCTATGGTTGTGTTTTTTGCGATTGCTCTAATAAAATGTGCTAATTTTGTTTTGGGCATTTTAGAATGATTAAATCTATAGGCAATATAAGTAAGCCAACTATTAACGATATCTTTTTTTGTTACTTGATAATCACTATTTAAAGTATGTTTTACTTCGTGATATGCTCCGATAATATTTCGTGTGATATTATCTTTAAATGTTTTTTCATCATATTCTAAATTATTTATTGCACTTATAGCCCTTGCCATTGAAGTTTTGTCTTTTTCAAATTCAGGTATTATAATATTTTGTTCGATATTTTTTTGTATATTATGTGAATATGGATTGTTATTATAAAGTTTGTAAGAATCTTTTATAAATTTGAGTTGATTTTTAATTGTCGTATTTGAGTTATGAGATATATTGATATTATCTTCTATTTTTTCTCTTCTATTGTGTAATCTTTCCCATTGTTTATATCTTCTATAATGTTTTTTAAATAAGTATCCCAATATAGTAAAATTATAAAAACATTCTTCGCCATTATCAAAAATCATTTTTGTATCGTATTTACATAAATCATAAGCCATCATAACCATATCAAGAAACTTTTTATCATCTTCATTTTCAGGTGTAGTATAAAGAAGTTCTCCATACAATTTTTCAAATAATCTTTTGGCTTCATCTTCTGAACTAAAAGCTTTTAATCTATACGAATCAATAATTGTAAGTGTTTTTGATAATTTTCTAATGATTGGAGTAATTAGATATTTTTTAGCATTGGGCAATTCTTTTCTTATAGCATATTCAACGGCTTTAATAATCAAAATCTGTTTTTTATTTTCTATTGCAAAAGATAAATATTCGTATAACTTTAATAAATCTTTTGAGCTTACTGATTGATATTCAAACATAATTATATTGTATCTAAAAATTCAAAGAAGATTTTAGATTATGTTTTATATATGTTATTTTCTATTTTAAGAATGTTTGATATAGAATGTTGTATATTTAGATTTGAATGGAGTAATAATGGTATTAGTAAAAGAAATACTTGCTTGGTTGTTTAATAATAACAAACAAGATATTTTAAATAATGAAGTGGATAAATTTTTATTGAGTGCTAGAATTACTGTAAACTCAAGATACAATGCATCTGTAAGATTACAAAGGCAAGGTAAATTTTCTTTTGTTACAATTATTATGTTATCACTAGGTCTAGTTTTCATTCCATTAATACAAAATGCAGGAATAAAACTTTCATTATCAAGTAATGTAATTAATATGATACAAGTTTTTATAGCTGTAGCTGTTCTTGTATATTCAATTGTGATATCAACGGCTAGGTATGATTTAAGAGCTGAGACACTTAGGGAATGTGGTGATAAGTTAAAAGAATTAAGTCGTGAAGTATCAAAAGAAAAACAATATTCAGATATAGATAATGATAAATTAACAACTTTTCAAAAAAGATATACTGATATTACTACTGATACTGAAAATCATGAAGCTATTGATTTTCAATTAGCCACATTGACTATGCAAAGAGATTTTAAAATTACTGGAATATCAAGAGCAATCTTATATTTAAAATTAAAATTATGGGGGTTAAGTGTTTATTTTATTCCTATATTACTAATTTTATTTGAAATTATTTTCATTACTGATATATTAGGAGTAACATCAATTTTTACTGAGTATTTGCAAGTCCAAAATATAGAGGAATGAATACTAAAATTCAAAACTAAAGAATATAGATAAAATTAAAGTTAACTAGAGAAAATATTTAGTTGAGAATATAGTTATCTTGACAAGGATAATTTTAAATTTTTTATAAAATTATCCTTTTTCTATCATACGAATTCGTTTGAGAATAAAAACATTAATTTCATTTAAATTTATTTTTTTCATTTTAAGTTCTTTTCTCTATAATTGCGTCTTAAAATATATAATAAAAGGAATAATAATGTCTGATATTAATTCATTTGAAGAAGAAGGTCCTGAACACTTTGGAATAATGTTACCTTGCAAACCAAGTGATTTTGGAGAGTTTATCTCTGGTTTACTTGGAAAACCTCAAACAATTGAAAAAGCTTTTAGAGGGACATTTGAAATCAAAAAAGAAGATATTTTTAATACATATTATTTAATTGAACAAAGAATTCAACAACAAAATGAAGCTCAATTAATACAATTTAGCGTAAAGATTTTTTATAGTGATGAATCGTCTATATTATTAAATTCCATTAAAGCTTTTGAACATTATGCTGAAGTTAGACCATTAGAATCAATTAAGGTAGCATTATCATGGACATACTTGATAAAATTTAAAAATAAATCCGTTCCAGAAAAACAAGAAATAAATTTGTCATTTGATTCAGATGCTGAATTAATACTAGATGCTGAAGAATTAAGATACAGATTTTATGGTAGGGGAACAAGTATTTTTTGTAGAATAAATCATACAGAAAGAACATGGGGAGTTGATATTGAATCTTTATTGACTGGGCATGTACATTCATTAACAAAAATGCCGACTAAATTTGAACAATTTTTATATACAAATAGTACAATTATTGGATTTATGTCTGGATTATTATTTTTAGCAAGTTTACTTTTTGCTAGTTGGAATGCATATTCTATATATCGAGATAAATATTTAGAAAATATTAATACTATGGCAAATCAAATTACTGAACCAATGGAATTTATTACCTTTAAGCTTACAAATTTATTAAATTTTGTAATAAGTGGTACAGATAGTCAATTGTCTCAAATTTTTATGATAGCCATTTTGATTTCAATATTTTTATCAGTATTTTTTGGATCTTTAATATCTGATAAAGTTAATAATAGACCTAAGAGTTTTGTATTATTATCAGCATTAGCAGAAAAACGGCAAAAAGAATCAGCAGTAATCAGAAAGAATAATTGGATTTATTTCATTGTTACAATAGTAATAGGAGTAGGAACAAGTATCATTGGTAGTATCCTCTTTAAAAGATTTGTTGAAAATTTAATTTGAAATAAGGTTAAATGATTTCTACCGTATATATTGATAGAATTTTGAACCCTTCTTTCTAATATAAATCATATAAAAATATACTTGTAAATTAACTATTAAATTCGCTATAATATTAACATATATAAAATAGGAGTTTTAAAATGGTAAGTTATACTCAAAATGAATTATTATCAATCACAGATTTTGCAAAATCTTTAAGTAAAGTGCTTGGGGAGATAAAAGAGCAAACTTTAGAAAAAGTTGGTGTGCTAAAAAACAATAAACTTGAAGCTGTTGTTATCTCAACTGATGAATATGAAAGACTTAAAGAGATTGAAAATAAGATGGAAATGTTAGAACATAAAGAGATTTTTGAGATTATTCAAAATAGAAAAGAAACTAATAAATCTGAATATATCTCAATCGATACTATGGCAGAGAAGTTTAATATCAATATGAGTGCTTTGTAGTATGTATGAGTTAAAAGTTCATCCAAAAGTAGAGGATGATTTAAAAGAGCTTGACCATTCACTAAGAGTTCAAGTCTTTAAAAAATTAAAACAAATACAAGAATCACCACAACTAGGACTTCCATTGGGTAATAAAAATAATATGGATTTAAGTGGTTTTAGAAAAGTTTATGTGGCTAAAAAGAAAGTAAGAATTGTGTATGAAATACAAGATGATATATTATCTATCTACACTATAGCTATTGGTAAAAGAGATGATATGGAAGTTTATAAAAAGGCATCAGATAGATTATAAAATTTTGTTCTTTATTTTAAGCCTTTGATAAAATTATTATATTTATCAATAGAAGATTCATTTTTAGACCATTTTTTTAACTCTTTAAAATTTACTTCATTTTTTTGAGCTACCCAAATAGCTTGAGTTAAACTTTGATGGTCATCCCAATGATAATAAGCTGCAAGTCTATCTTTGATGCAGTCTGTAGGGGTTAATAGTTTCAGTGTGCCAAAAGATGTTCTTAATTCATTGATTTCCTTAACTGGTGCATCGCCAACACCAAGAGGACCACTTGGAAACTCTATAAAGAATTTTGTTTCAGGATAGATAAAATATTTTCCCTCTTCGATAAAACCTAATGATTCCATCACTTTTTTTATTTTGAAGAAAACTTCATTGTATCGATTCACCAAATCAATATCATAAGAGGTGTAGTCGCCTTGAGAGTAAATCTCTACACATGAACCACCAGATAATACCACATGAATATTGTGGTTGTTTAATTGTTCACAAACATAACTTGCAAGTTCAGGCATAGTCATTTTTGAAATATCACTCATAATGGTTTTCCTTGTCTTCGTGGTCTTTTTCTAATGTTTGTAAGTTGTTCAATAAGTTCAGGTTTATAAAATTCTCTAGTTCTTAACAATAGTGATTTTAGTTCATTTAAAAAAGCATATCTTGGATTAAAACTATAAACAATAGCTTTACCAACATTCTGACTTACAAGCACTCCTCCAAACTCTAACTTTTCAAGTTGTTTTTGAACAGGGTCAAGACCGATACTATAAAAAGTTTTAATTTCTGTTGCATAGCCAGTTTCAAAAGCTAAAATAAATTGTAAAACTTGTTCTCTACATAAGCTACCAAATAATGGTTCTAACATTTTCTTTCCTTTAACATATAAAGTATATTTTATAACCTATATTATATGTTTATATTTTTTTATTGTCAAGTGTAATTTTGAAGATTTTCTGCGATATTTGTTTAAAATGAAAAAAATATTATTCCTTTTATGATGATAAGAGAGTGATTTGATAGGTTTCTGAGAGTATTTTTACTGTGCTAAAATTGTGCTAAAAACGACCAAATTTGACCATTTTTCAAGAGTAGTGTTTTATTAGAAAGTGCCTATTTATGGGCTTTTATGGTGTTTAATTTTTCTTAAAAGTAGCCCCAGCATCCAGAGCCACTTCAAATAAATCCCTAAAATAAAGATTTAATAAAAGACAAAAAAGTATAGGCACATTTATTGCATACACTAAAATAAACCTCTAAAAGTGATTCCATGCCAAACAGTACTTACGAAAATATCTTTGCAAAGTTACGAATAAACTTTTTATTCAATCATCCTTTTTTGTCTGTTTTAGCATTGTCTATCCCTACTATTTTCACCAAAAATAAAAAAAGTCCATTTTCTACAGATGGGGCAACACTTTCAATTGATTTAGAAAAATTAGAAAAATATAACGAAGCAAATATCACTTATTTGTATGCTCATACTTTACTTCATATTGTACTTAAGCACCCTTTTAGACAAAAAACAAGAGATGCTTATATTTGGAATATGGCTTGTGATTTGGTTATCAATAATATCCTTGCATCATTTACAAATGTTGGTGTCATACCAGATGATGAGATAGTTGACTTTGAGCTTAAGGAGAAATGTGTAGAAGAGGTATATGAGATACTTTATAAAAAAGAGGAAGAGAAAAAAAACGAAAATAGTCAAAATGAAAATGAAGATAATGAAGAGATAAAAACTACGCCAAATCAAAATGGTAAACAAAAAGCCTATATTTATGACAGTTCAAAACTTGATCTTGAAGAGGTTACAGATGAAAAAACATCAAAAGGTGACCAAGAGAAGCTAGATGGAATTATTATCCAAGCACTCTCAATAGCAAACAAAAATACCACTTTATATAGTGGTTTACAAATAGAGATAAATACTCTTATAAAGCCAAAAATAGACTTACAAGAGAGTTTAAAAGAGTATCTTATAAGTTCTAGTTTTGAAAAAAAAACATCATATAAAAGGGCAGATAAAAGATTTATTCATAGTGGGCTTTATTTACCAGGGAGTGAAAAAAATAATGAAAATATCGAAATATATGTTGCCATCGATAGCTCATCAAGTGTAAGTGTGGATGAATACAAAAAGTTTTTAGGAATCATAAAAGAAATTTGTGAGAGTTTTTATGAGTACAAAATGGTGATTTTACCATTTGATTTAAAGGTAAAAGTTGATTTTATTAAAGAGTTTGATAGTTTTAATAGTATCAATAAAGATGATTTTTTGATACCAAAAAGCGATGGAGGGACAGATTTTGACGAGGTGATAAGATACCTTAAAAAATCAACTGATAGCAGAAGTGAAAATCTCCTTTTGGTTTTGAGTGATGGGGAATTTGAGCTGAATGAATCTTTAGTTTGTGAAACAGTTTTTATAATTAGTGATAAAAAAAATTTACAAAAATTTCAACACTATGGAAGAGTTATAGAGTTCATTCTCTAATAAATTTGAATAATTTTTAAAATAAATTCCTTAAATATTACTACTCCTTGACTATTTTTTGTTATAATTTCCGATTAATGAAGGATCGATATGCAAAAATTACTATTAATAATATTCTTACTACTTATCTCATATATAAACTCCCAAGCCAATGAAAAGAAACATATTTTACTTTTAAATTCATACTATCAAGGGATGCCTTGGGTAGATGATATTACAAAAGGTGTAGATGATATTTTAGAAGTTGATAAAAATAATTTTATAGTACATATAGAAAATATGGATACCAAAAGACATAATAGTGATGAGTATTTTACTTCACTTGCAAATATGTATAAAAATAAATATGCCAATATAAAATTTGATATTATTTTATCTTCTGATAATGATGCGTTAAACTTTTTAAAAAAATACAAAAATGATATATTTGGAAAAGATATACCAGTTTCATTTTGTGGTGTCAATAACTATAACCCTACTTTGTTAACTGGTCTTAATAATTATACTGGTGTTGCGGAGCTTTTTTCAGAGGCTGAAAATATTGAATTGATACTCAAACTTCACCCAAAAGCTAAAGAGATTTATATCGTAAATGATTACTTATTATCAGCTAGAGCCGTAGAAGAAACCATGAAACGTAATCTTAAACAATATGAAAATAAAATCAAAATAACCTATGCTCCAAATCAAACGATAAAAGAACTTCAGCATAGTATTAAAAACTTATCAAAAGATACTGTTATACTTATGGGTGCATATTATGCAGATAAAAATAAAAAGTATTTTACTTATGAAGAGATGAATAAAATACTATTGGATATATCTAGTGTTCCTGTTTATTGTTCTTTGGCTTATCATATCTCAGATGGTGTTATTGGTGGTAAAGTGATAAGTGGATATTACCAAGGGGCTACGATGGCAAAACTAGCCTTGGATATCCTTAATGGTGTTAAACCTAAAGATATAACTGTAATCACCCAAGGTGCAAATAAATTTATCTTTAGCAAAAAAGCATTAGATAAATTTCATATTGATATAAAACAACTTCCAAAAGATAGTAAAATTATAAGTGATGACCAATCAATATATGAAGAATATAGTTTAGCTATAACTCTTATTTTAATAATAATTTCTATATTTTTAGCCTCAGTCATTTCCTTATATTATTATAAAAAAAAGCTTACAAATGAAAAGTCTGCTGTAAAACTATTAGTATTTGGACCAATAATATTTATACCAACGATTATCTCCATTTTGGTATATGGTATAGTGACCAATAATGAGCAACTTCAGAAAGAAAATATTGAAAATGTTATCACAACAAATATGATAAACCAAAAAAACATCACAAAAAATGAAGTTGAACAGCTTGCAAGGATTAGTTATATATTTAATAATGAGAAAGAGAAGTTATTTGAATATATAAACACAACAAGATATGGTAATAATGGTTATTTTTTTGCACTTGATATGGAGGGAAATATTTTAGCCAATGGGAATGACCATAATTTAATAGGTAAAAATGTTTATAATTTAAAAGATGAAAATAATAACTATTTTACAAAAAAAATAATAACCAATGCAACTTCTAATAGTATAGAATTTGTAAAGTATAAATGGGAATATCCATCAACAAGTAAGCTAGCAACTAAATATAGCTATAGTAAGTTTTTACCACAATATAATCTAATAATAGCTTCAGGTGTTTATGATGAAGATATAAATGCCATTATAGATAAAGAAACTAGTGAACTCCATATGAAAAATGAAAAACAAATCATACAAATATTATGGATCTCATTTACAATAATCATCATATTTACAATTTTAGCTATTTTACTTTCTAATATGGTTAGAAAAATATTTGAAAATTACAATAATGAAATTAATAAAAAGAATCATGATTTAGAACAATTAAATCTTTCGCTTGAGGATAAAGTAAAAGAGGAGGTCAAAAAAAATCAAGAGAAAGATACTATTATGTTTCAACAAACGAAAATGGCTGCAATGGGTGAGATGATAGAAAATATTGCTCACCAATGGAGGCAACCTCTTTCAATTATATCTACAGGTGCTACTGGTATGAAATTTAAAAAAGAGAACAGTGTATTAGAAGATAATGACTTTTTCAAAATTTGTGATATTATCAATGACAATGCACAATACCTCTCTCAAACCATAGATGATTTTAAAAATTATATCAAAGATGAACGACTTAAAAGATATTTTTACATTAAAAATAATTTTGATAATCTTTATAAGATTATAGAAGGTTCCATCAAAAATAATAATATTGAACTCTTTTTTGATGTTGATGAAACAATCCAAATAAATGGCTATCCAAATGAACTTATCCAATGTATGGTAAATATTGTAAATAATGCAAAAGATGCTTTAAAAGATATCAAAGGGGAAAGATTGCTCTTTATCTCTGCAAAAATGAATAATAACAAAGTGGAGATAATTTTTAAAGACAATGCAAATGGGATAGCTGAAGATATAATATCAAAAATATTTGAACCTTATTTTACAACAAAACACAAAAGTCAAGGGACAGGACTTGGACTAAGTATGACATACAATATGATAACAAAAGGGATGTATGGTTCTTTGGATGTTACAAATGCTTCATATCTTTACAACAATAAAAATTATATAGGTGCACAATTTACAATAACACTTCCTCTAAATGTAGATGAATGACATTTTCTATCTAATATCGTTACCTATTTTGCTATAATCTCTCCAAAGGATTACAATGAAAAAAAGATTTGCATTAACGCATACAAAAAAAACGCCCGAAAGAGTACTCGAAGGGATAAAAAATGATATACGAAAATATATCCAAAGAGAGAAAAAAAAACCTTTCCCAGAGAATACTGATTTTTGGAGAATTGATTGTAAATTTGCAAAAAATGATGATGAACTTCAAGATATTAAATTTGAAGATATTATAAAAAATATCAATATAGCTTCACAAGAAAATTGTGAAAGTTTTATGATAGAGCTAGTCGCAGTTGCTATAAAAACAACACCAAAAGAGTTTGAAATTCTTCAACTAAAAGAGGAGGAATAACAATGGCAAAAGGGAAAAAAACAACTATACAAGAGATCAAAAGATTAAATGACAATGAAGTTTTAGTCAATGGTAGAACTTATATAATCGTAGAAGATACGCAAGATATCGAAAAAGCTATCACAATGAAGATAACTTCTCACGGAAATCGAATATTGAGATTTGAAGACCCAACTAAAAAAGCTACTATTGATGTAAAAAGAGTTATCAATATTTTAAAATACACATTTAAAGATAATCATAGAGCAAAAAGATTTAGAGTGAGTTATGAAAAAACCATCCTTACAGTTGAAGATAAAGTTCAAATCATAGCAACAGCAACTTCTCATATCAACGCAAGGAAAATCTTAGCTAGCTATACAACAAAAGAGAGTCCAAATTACGATAAAGAATCTCAAACAACAACTGTATATCTAAGTGAAGAGGAAAAATAGTTTCCTAAATATATGATAGATAAGCAACAAATAAAAACACTTCATCCAAGAAATATACACAATAGTAGATATGATTTTACAGCACTTTGTAAAACAAATCCAACTTTACAACAGTATGTTTCGTTGAATCAATATGGTGACTACTCTATAGATTTTGCCAATCCAAAAGCGGTGCTAACTTTAAATAAAACCCTTCTCCAACATTATTATGGGATACAAAACTGGGAGATACCAGAAAATTATTTATGCCCACCAATCCCTGGAAGAGCTGATTATATCCACTATATTACTGATTTATTAGGCAATAGAGAGAACATAAAAGGGCTTGATATTGGTGTTGGGGCGAATTGTATCTATCCTATTATTGGTGTTTCCGTTTATAATTGGAAATTTACAGTATCAGATATCGACCCTATCTCTATTCAAAGTGTAGAAAATATTGTAAGTTCAAATGAAAAACTTAAAAACAATATCACCATAAAACTCCAAAAAAATAAAAACAATATCTTCGCTGGTATCATTGAAGCAGATGATAGATTTGATTTTACGATGTGCAATCCCCCTTTTCATAAAAATGCAAAAGAAGCGATAAGTGGTAGCAATAGAAAAGTATCAAATCTTACAAAAGTCAAAACCTCAAATGCTACGCTTAATTTTGCTGGTCAATCAAATGAACTTTGGTGTGATGGTGGGGAGTTGGCATTTATAAAAAAAATGATAACCCAAAGTGAACAATTTAAAAACAACTGCTTGTGGTTTACAACACTTGTATCAAAAAAAGAGAATCTTAAAGATATTTATAGAGCATTGAAAAAAGTAAATGCCCTAAAAGTAAAAACTGTCGAGATGAAACAAGGGCAAAAAGTCACAAGATTTGTCGCTTGGAGTTTTTTCGATTTAAAATAATGGCATACAATATGCACACAATCCCTTATGGAAGAACTATTTAATTTAAAATATCAAGAGGAAGTTGAAAAACTTAAAGATGAAGAGAACTTTGAAGCTCTTGGTGATGCCAAATATACCTATCACGAAGATATGGAAGCTAGACTCTATTGGGCTTTTTGCAGACCTTCAGGTTCAAGTAATGAGCAAATCTTAGACCCACATCCACTTGTATCTATTATGGCTTTTAATCACTCACGACTTGGTGCTTTGAAAAGATTTTCTTTAGTTCATAAAGAGGTGATAGAAAAAGATGAACTAAGAACAAAAATACGAAATCGAACAAGGATGTTATTTCGTGATTTGGTTGATAATGATTTTAAAGAGTTAAATCTTGTTTTGGAAATCGTCCCTGTATTTTTAGATGTGGCGATTGACCAGCTCAAAAATGGACGAAAATGGAACGATATAGTTGCTGATGATTTAGAAGCTTCGATTTTTTTAAATAAAGTGGGAGAGATAACAGATGAGTTTTTTGATGAGGCATTTTTTGCAAAATTGACAAACTTTGAGGAGTTTGAAGTAAATCAATTGAAAGATTTTTTAACAAAAAAATATACACAAAAAGAGCAACTACATCCAAAAATACTCGATTTTTATAAACTACAAGCCAAAGAGTGGCTTGGAGATTCTGGGCTTCATCTTTTACAAAAAAAAGCAATAGAAAACTTAATAAATAAGCTTTAAACTATTTTTGTTCACTTTCCCTTAATTTGTCTTTTTTACTTTTTCTTTTCCCTTTTATTGGAGCATCTCCTTTTTGTTTCAAAGGCTCTACCACTTCAAGTTCAAACCCCTCGATAGACTCTTTTTCGATTTTCACATTACATCTTTTTTCAATAAGTTTAAAATGAGGATATGTTTCATTATCGACAAAGGAGATAGCTACCCCACTCTTCCCTGCTCTTGCCGTTCGCCCTATTCGATGGATATAATCATCCGCACTTCGTGGCAAATCAAAATTTATAACACAATCAATATCCTCAATATGAAGTCCACGACTTGCTATATCAGTTGAAAAAAGTATTTTTATCTTTTGATTTTTAAAAGCTTCAAGGGTATAAATCCTATCTTCTTGAACCAAATCCCCATGAAAAGAATCAGCCAAAAAGCCATATTTTCTAAACTTCGCAGCGATATTGTCACTTGCTCTTTTATTTGCCATAAAAACTAAAACTTTGCCAAATTTATTTTCTCTGATAAGCTTTTGTAGAAGTGGACTTCTTTTCTCTTTAGATACAAAGATAGCTCGTTGAGTGATATTTTCTACTGTTTCGGTTTCATTTTCTATCGATACTTTTACTGCATCAGTTGTTATTTTTGATGCGATTGATACCATTTTTGCTGGGTATGTAGCTGAAAAGAGGAGATTTTTTCTTTTAGCTGGTAATATTTTTAAAATTGCATCAAGCTCATCTGCAAACCCAAGGTCAAGCATCTTATCCGCTTCATCAAGGATAAAGTACTCCAAAGAGGATAAATCTATCTGTTTTTTATCAATAATCTCAAGAAGTCTTCCAGAAGTAGCCACAACAATATGGCACCCTTTTTGGATATCCAAAAGTTGGTCTCCTATATTTTGTCCGCCAATAATTGTTGCTATTTTTGGTTGAGGCTCTAAATCTTTCCCAAAAAGTGCAAAAGTTTGTGCAACTTGTAGTGTTAACTCTCTTGTTGGAGTTATTACAAGCACTTTTATCTTTGCTCTTTTAGGTTGCTCTTTTTGAGAATATTGATGGAGTATCGGCAATACAAAACTAGCAGTCTTACCGCTACCTGTTTGTGCTTTCGCCATAATATCAAGCCCATCTAAAACAAGAGGGATAACAGCCTCTTGGACTGGTGTTGGATTGATATAATCGTTGGTGGCTAATGCTTCGTTTATCTTTGGCGATAAGTTAAATTTGTCAAATGACATTTTGTTTCCTAATAGGTAATTTCCACATTGTAGCTTATTATCCATTTAGGGTTGATTTTAAACTATCATATCCACTTCAATATGAAAATAATCCTCGATATTAGCATATTTCAAATCTTCATATTCTCTTGAAACAACTTCAAAATTGAGTTTGATAATCTCATCAGCCAAACTTGTTTTTGTAAAATCTATCCCGTTTAAAAAATCAAATTTTTCACTCAAATATTTTACTGTAGGAAGGGGACTATCATCTGGCACAAAAACTGCATTTTTTTCTTTTTTCACAAAAATCCTTTAAGTTGATTTTGTATTTTTTAACAACACTCTAACTCAACTTGGTCAAGCACTTCAATCCCTTGATCAAAGTCGTACTCTTCAAATAAGTCACTAATATAAAAGACATTTGCACACACCAAATACAAAGTATCTTTCTCTTCCCCTTTACTCCAAACTTCTCGATAATTTTCGGGAATCTTATCCATAAAATTGAGCCATAAATTATTTTTAGACTCAGGTTTCTCTTCAAAAAGTGCAATCATCGCATCCAAAACCAATGCTGCATTTTCATAACAGTCTATATTTTCAAATGTTATATATCTATCTTTTATTTTCATTGTGTAGGTTTCTCTTATAAATTTATATAACTAAGCTATACATAATCTATTCCGAGATTTTTAACACTCTTATTTTCACCTATTCAGTTCACCATCACAATCCAACTATCCTTTCCGATTCAACTCAGCTTCAATATCTTCAATAGCTGGTAAACTTCCCCTTAACTCTTCTGGCACAATATGCGTTAAATGATACTCTGATATCCCCATAGGTTTATGTATATCACTCAAACTATATTCTACCACTACCTTATCTTTACTTTTACACAACAATATCCCAATAGTGGGTTTATCCTCTACTGTTTTGATTTGTTCATCAACTGCTTTAATATAAAAGTTTAGTTTCCCAGCAAACTCTGGTTCAAAATCAACAGTTTTTAACTCAACTACAACATAGCAGTGCATCCTTATATGGTAGAAAAGTAAGTCAATATAAAAATCTTTTTGCCCAACTTTAAGATTTTTTTGTTTCCCAACAAATGCAAACCCACTTCCAAGTTCTAATAAAAAACTTGTAATATGTTCCAATAAACCTGATTCTAGTTCTTTCTCTTTAAAGTTTTCACTTAAAGTTAAAAAGTCGAAGTTGTATGGGTCTTTTATAAGTTCATTTGCTAGGTCTGATTGTTCTTTTGGGAGAGTGATTTCAAAATTTGATATAGCTTTGCCACTTCTTGTATAAAGGTCACTCTCTATTTGATGAACCAAAACACTTCTGCTCCAACCATTTTCTATGGTTTTATTTACATAAAAAAGTGCTTCTTGGGTATCTTTACATTTTGAGATTATTTGTACATTGTGTCCCCAAGGGATTTGTGTCAATTGTGGTACAACTTGTTCCACAATTTCATTGTCTAAAAGGGCAACAAGCTGTTGCCCTTTTTCATTGTCTAAATTGGCAACAACTTGTTGCCAATTTGAATAAAATAGATACCATTGTTTTATATATTTAATATTTCTATATGAAAATCCCTTCATATCAGGAAATTCTCTCATCAAATCATCACTAAGTTGTTGTAAAAATCCACTTCCCCAAGTACTATTTTTTTGTTTCTCAACTATCTCATTGCCAAGTTCCCAATAAAACTCAAGTAATACTGTATTTACTTTTATAGAAGCTTTTATTTGAGCTTGTTTGAGTTTAGATTTCAACTCTTTCAACCAAAAGTTATATTCACTTGATTTTATAATACTGTTCATCTTATGCCACCTTGATACTTTTTATTATCATATCAAGAAAAAATGATTTTATTTAAAAGTATTACACTTTGACATATTATTTAGAATTTTTTCTACTTTAACTCTTGAATCAGCTTCAACTCTTCATAACTTTGTGTTTGAGATTTTTTCTTTTGTGTACCATTTAGCATCTCTTCAAAAACCGTTTGAATCTCTTTCAATCTCGCTTCAAATTGAGCCAAAATAGAATCTTCAACTTTGTCTGTTTTGATTGAGGTATCCTCTTTTGCTTCAACTACAGCGATTCCTGTTCTACTTTTTTTGAGCTCAAGAATCATCCTCTCCACCTCTTTGAACATAGATTCGATTTCAGCTTGTGAGACATTGCGTGTTTTTTTCTCCTCGTCTATTTTCTCTCTAATAGCTTGGAGAAGTTTCTCGATGGCTTTTAGTTCCTCAACGGTAAATCCAGTACGAAGAACAGAGATGATATCATCTACCAAACTCTTAGTCGTCACTTGTGTATCTGCAACTACCGTTTTTTTCGACGACTCCTCTTGTGCCTTTTCGAGTGCCGTAGAGAAAGAACTCCCTTGTGTTTTCTCATTTTGAGATTGAGTTGTTTTTTGACTATTTGACTGAACACTACTACTATTATTTACAGATATCTCCATTGTACACCTCTCTTTTTTTAAAATTTTAACAAAATTTTTTCATTTTATCTCAAATTGTTTTAGTAAACCTCAAACTACTATAAATCAGTAAAAAGAATTAATTGTCTTACAATTAAAATCTAAATTATGAAGAACTTGTTCACGAAATTTTAAAAGTCCTTCATCAAAATTATACTTATCGAAACTACTTTTATTAAAATTGATAGAATGTTGCTCTATAAAATTAAGAATCTCAATAATTTTTTTTCTATTATCTTTAGGTGAATGTTTAAAAGAAAGAAGTTGTGATATATCTTTTCCAAATTTATTTTCAATACTATCAGCTGAAAATAATGGGATATGATTTTCTGCTCCCCATGCCGCAATTACCGTTCTTAAGCACCAAACTATTTTAGAGTTAGCATATGTATATGTTTTTAAGTTTTTATATTTATTATCTATTTCTTTTAAAAGTAGACAAGAAAAAGCTATCTCTTTACTATAGCTATCTCTTAAAGAAAATATATCAAATATATTTTCTCTTAAAATATTATTATCATCAGTTAAGATAACCCCTTCTGATACTAAATGATACACAAATAATGTTCCATCTATTGACATTTGTTTCATTTTGTCAACATTATATAGAGATAAGTTAACTTTTCCTTGAATAATTTTATGTGATTCTTTTTCAGTTAAAGATAAGAGATCAACATCAGAATTTTTATGAGAATCACCTCTAGCTTGTGATCCATATATTAATAAATTACTTGTCATCTTTACTCATTTTATTAAAAACAACAGGTATCAAACTAGCAAACCATATTGAACCAAAAAAGGCATTACAAAATATAATTAATTGTGTATAAATACTTAAATCTTGGAATGGATACTTCGTATATCCTATTAAAAACCAATACTCAAAAGACTTCAATAAATTTTCAATATATGATTTATCTTCAAAAACATACAAATTATAAATCAAAGAAAATATGACAATACCAAATATTCCAATAAATGTAGTTTTACCAATCTTGTAACCCCATCCTGTAAGCCATCCAAATATATTAATAATTATCCACTCTAAAATTGGGAAGAAAAAAGATAAAATATAAGGCATTTTGGACCAAAAAGACTCTGTCTTTATATGATTTAAGTTTCCGTATATAGAAGCTTTTGTCTCATAATTTCTAGCAACAGATATAGATTGTATTAACATAGATAAATCATTCATTACAGGAGGCATAGACATAATTTTTCTTGCAATAACTGATTTTGTTTTTATATGTCTATATTTTTGATAAAGTGGTGTTGTATTTTTTTCTTTTAAAAGATTTTTATCCTCATTCAAATAAGCATTATCCAATAATTTTTTAGAATCAATATAGCAATCATTAAAAATTGTTGTATTTCCAGATATGCCAATATCAATGTACTGACAATCTCGAAATTCACAGCTTTCAAAAGTTGAAAGTGAAAATGTTGTTTTATCAAATTTACACTTTTGAAATTTAATATTTTTAAAAATTGTTCCACTAAAACTTACATTTTGAAATGTACAATTACTAAACGATATACTCTTTGTTTTTTCAGGTTCTAATGTACCTGAAAAATCTACTGTATTAAAAGTATAATTATCATATTTGCTGTATAAATCCAAAAATGATTTTAAATCTATAATTAACTCTTTCCAACCTGTTGTTTCATCAAAATCGTTTTTGCATAATATCTTTTCAATTAAGTCATTTTGAGATGGGTTATAAACAGGTTCCCAATAATTAGTTTTTCTTTGTATATTTTTTATCATTTAAAGCTCATTAGTATTAAAAATTTAATTTGCATACTACTATTATATATGTTTAAATTCGATTAATATAACAAACAGAATTAATTGAAAAAATGTGATATGTATAATTGAATATTCTTATAATCCTCAACCCATAAATAAACTAGTTCCATAGTCCACCTTAAAAATTTTATCTATATTATTCTACCATACCAATCTCACATCTATTGTCACGAAAATTAAAATACACTCTTCTATTTTTGTGAAATACGAGAAAAATTAACTAAACTAGTTAACCAAAAGTTTATAAAAAACTTATTATAATCCCTCCAATGGATTGCACATTTGCGGTCGGCTTCTAAGCTTCAACTTTTGGTTGGGGCTTTTTTGCTTTATATAGCTTTTTTTCTATAATCTCATACGCTCTATTGTTTTCATTTGGATTTATAAAATTTCTCCCTATTGGTCTAGCTATCATATCTGATAATTGTAAACCTATGGAATTTGTTTTTTTATCTGCCAAAACAATATTAAGATTATAGTTGCGATTGTCACACAATCTTCTAAATTCAAGTTCTAACTCCGAATCTTCTTTATAACCTCTTTTTTCAACTACTATATGAGTATTGTTTTCACTCTGATTATGTTCATTTGTAAAATGATTAAATTGTGTTAAACAGCTTGTTAAAGCTATATGATAAGGATTTTCATTCAATTGTGTTTGTTTTAATTTTGTTTTATCTATAACACAAGTGATGATTTTAAAATCTACATCTTTTATTATTTGACTTAAATCATTCATAAAATTTGTATAAATTTCTTTTGTATAAAGTTTTTGAAACATACCTTTTCTTCTTCTAATATCATTTTCATGAAATATAACAATATCATGACCAAAATATTTAAACTTCAAAGCTTGAAATTTTGGAACAATATTTTTTATATATGTATCTTTATCAAAAATACTAAACGCCAATACAAAAATTGGATAATCCTCATCTATTGAAGTTAAAGAATGATCACCACTTTCATCAACATATACTATATAATCACTAAAGTTTTTCAATTTCTATCCTCTTTTTTTTTGGTTATCGTAACATAAAAATAAGATTTCACTCAAAAACATTGCATTTTGTTATGCAAACACTATCTCACTATCTGAGATTCTTTTATAGAGTTTGAGTTTTTTGGTAAGTGGGAGCCATTTGATAAGGAAAGTTGCCATCGCTTCCCATAGAGAAACCCAGCCAGCTACGAGCATCCCTTCTGATAAGACTTCTACGAAAAAGCGTTCATCTTCCCCTGTCAAAAGGGACATTGTGGTGAAAAATAATCCTATAACGATAAAGATAAAACTATTTTTTATCTCCTCGTGCATCATCTTTTTCTTTAAATCTTGAAGGTAAAAGAAATACTGTCTGATACTATTTTTGACTTTATTTTGGAGTTTTTCATCTATCTCATCTTCCAAGTAAAACTTGATAAAAAATCGTTCTTTTCCTATCTCATCGACACTATCGATAAGATAAGTGACGAGTTCTGAGTCCAAATCTTTTTTTGAAAAAGAGGATTTTTTATCAAACTGACTATATAAATCTTCAACCCTCTCAGCCGAGATTTTGATGATAACTTCTCCATCATTACTTAAATCATATCTTTCTACAATTTTCTTTTTCATATGTCAGGGATATCCACTATAGTAGGCACTTCAGCATCAGCAACACTCTCGTAAGTTGTGATAGTTGGGGCATTTCTACTTGGTTCATCTTTATCAACAAACATCGTAAGTTCTTTGTGAAAGTCAAGTTTGACTGTCCCAACTGGTCCATTTCTTTGTTTTCCGATGATGATTTCAGCTTCCTCAATTGGTTTATTGATAAAAGCACTTTTATAGCTATCCCCTTTATCTTTAGCCTCTTTCTCTTTTCGTTGCTCATCTCTCTCTTTATAAACATCATCTCTATAAACAAACATGATGATATCCGCATCTTGCTCGATTGAACCAGACTCTCTAATGTCACTTAACATCGGTCTTTTATCTGGACGGCTTTCTAGTCCACGATTCAGCTGAGAAAGTGCCAAAATAGGAACTCCCATCTCTCTTGCTAACATCTTAAGTCCCCTACTTATCTCAGAAACTTCCAAGTGTCTATCTTTTCCACCCGTTCCTTGCATAAGTTGAAGATAATCGATGATTACCATTTTGATATTGTTCTCTTTATTTCCAGCTATTTTTCGCACCCGTGCTCGAAGTTGGTTGATATTGACACTTCCACTATCATCAACAAAAAGTTTCTTTTTATTTAAGTCATCAAAAGCTTTTGTGATAGTACTCCACTGCTTATCATCCAAGTCCCCTTTTCTCACATTTTGGAGAGGGATTCTTGTTTTTGTACTAATTAACCTCATCATAAGTTGTTCAGCTGGCATCTCTAGGGAGAAAAATATCACCCCTGCTCCTCTTTCAACATTTTGCAAAGCTGTATTTAAAACAAAAGAGGTTTTCCCCATAGCTGGACGTGCTGCGATAATCACAAGGTCACCATTATTAAACCCTGTAGTTCTTCTGTCAAGTGCATCAAATCCTGTCGTTTCACCGATAAGATAACTATTTCCCCTTAGTTTCATCTTTTCCATATGAAGCAAAGTATCGGTTGTGATTTGATACATATTTTTGAGTTCACTACTTGCACTATCTGTTGTGATTTTATAGAGTGCATTTTGAACATAATCGACCGCTTCACTAGCAACCATCTCATCTTCGATGGTTACTTTTTTGATAGCTGTTGCAAGGGCTATCAACTCCCTTTTTACTGAACTATCTTTTATCTCTTTTGCATACGCCATCGTATTTGTGATAGCATTTGCTGAAAGTATCTCGATTAAAACACTATCATCCACCTCTTTACTATCAACTCTTCTTCTTATAAACTCTTCATCAATCGGCATATCTTCGCTATTAAGTCTCTCCATAGCTTCAAATATTTTTTTGTGAGCTGGTAGATAAAAATCTTTTGGTTTTAAAATTCCTAGTATATCTTCTATAACCTCTGGGCTAAAAAAAATCGAGCTTAAAACCGCTCTTTCTATATTTATCGCATAAATATTATCCATCAATT
>JAQUAG010000016.1 GCA_028687375.1 Arcobacteraceae bacterium
GGGATCACTTTAGAAGAAGCTGCTGAGATAATGCACCAACACAAAATTGAAAAACTCCCTATTATTGATGATTCAAATAAATTAGTTGGACTTGTAACAATCAAAGATATCAACAAAAAACTAGAATACCCAAATGCTGCAAAAGATAAATTCGGAAGACTTATCGTTGGTGCTGCTATTGGTGTTGGACAACTAGATCGTGCTGAAGCTTTAATTGAAGCTGGTGTTGATGTTCTTGTTTTAGACTCAGCTCATGGACATAGTAAAGGAATTTTAGACACAGTTAGAGCTATCAAAGAGAGATTTACTATTGAAGTTATTGCTGGAAATGTAGCAACTCCTGAAGCTACTGAAGACTTAATCAAAGCTGGTGCGGACGCTGTTAAAGTTGGAATTGGACCTGGGTCTATTTGTACAACTAGAATCGTTGCTGGTGTTGGTGTTCCTCAAATTAGTGCGATTGATGATTGTAGTGATATGGGTGCGAAATATGGCGTGCCAATTATCGCTGATGGTGGGATTAAATTTAGTGGAGATGTAGCAAAAGCACTTGCAGTTGGAGCAAGTTGTGTTATGATGGGAAGTGCATTAGCTGGTACTGAAGAATCTCCAGGTGATATTATCTTAAGCCACGGAAGACAATTCAAATCGTATAGAGGGATGGGAAGTATCGGAGCTATGACAAAAGGGAGTACTGATAGATATTTCCAAGAGGGAACTGCTGCTGATAAACTAGTTCCTGAGGGGATTGAGGGGATGGTTCCATACAAAGGATTGATGGGAAATATTATCCATCAATTTATTGGGGGTCTACGAAGTTCTATGGGATACCTTGGAAGTAAAGATATCCCAACATTCCAAGCAACTGCAGAATTTGTAGAGATTACAAGTGCGGGATTAAGAGAATCTCATGTTCACGATGTAACTATTACAAATGAAGCCCCAAACTATCACGTATAAAAAACTATAAGAAGAGGATTTATCCCTTCTTATAACTTTTACTATCTTATTTCATATTATCTCAAGCTTTTATTTTACTATTCATATTCCATTAATAATTCTATTTTATAATTTCAACAAATAAGGAGTGAATTATGAACAAAATCGTACTTGTATCCTGTTTAGCAGTTTTACCCGCATTTAGTTATGAGCCTTCAAAAGCATTAAATGATTATTTGAGTGAACTTAAAATTGTAGCGAAAAAAGTGAATCCAAACTTTAAAGAGTTTGATGCCACAAAAGGGAAAGATATATTTTTCACTACAAATATTGTAGATGGGAAAAAAATATCTTGTGTATCTTGTCATTCTGATAACCTATCAAAATCAGGTCAAAATATAAAAACAAATAAAGTAATCGATCCACTATCACCAAGTGCAAATAAATCAAGACTTTCTGAGATAAAAGATATGAAAAAATGGCTTAGAAGAAATTTTAATGATGTTTACAAAAGAGAAGGAACTGCCCAAGAAAAAGGTGATGTTCTCCTATTTATCTCAAAAAATTAAAGGAAAAAATGATGAAAAAAATATTTATTAGCCTATCACTTGTTGCTTGCATTTACGCAGATGGATTTTCTATGCCAAAAGCAACAAATCCATTGTATCAAAAAGAGTGTGCAAGTTGTCATATGGCTTTTCAACCGTCACTCTTAAATCAAAATTCGTGGACAAAAATGATGTCAAATCTTCCAAATCACTTTGGAGTAGATGCTTCTTTAGAAAAAGTAGATGAACAAGCTATTAAAAAATATCTAATTGATAATTCAAAAAATAGACTAAAAAATCCAAGCAATGAAATTGCTATTACAAAAATGCCTTGGTTTACACATGAGCACAATAGATTTAAAGAGAAAGCAAATAAAAATCCAAAAATAAAAACTCTTTCAAACTGTATGGCTTGTCATATTCATGCAGATAAAAATGATTATGATGAAGATAATGTTAGAATACCAAAATAAAATAAACACACCAAAGGGGAAATTATGGATATAAAACAAGAGTTGCAAAGGGAATTATTTTTTTCAAAAACTATTAGAGTCTACCATTTTTTGTTTGCACTTTTTATAGTCTTAGCATATATTAGTTCAGGGAGTGATTTATTTCTCTTACCTCACTCAATTTTTGGTGCTATTGTATTATTGGTAGTATTTCTTAGACTTATTTGGTTCATAGCTGGAGAAAAAGGGGCTAAGTTAAACTCATTTGATTTAAACTTTTCATCTTTAAAGAATTATATACTTCACTATTTTAACTTCAAAGATACAAAACCTCGAAATCCAGCAGCCTCTTTTGCAGCAATAACTATGTGGATACTTGCAATTGTAAGTGTTGTATCAGGATTTATTTTTATAGGTGCAAAATATGGAAGTGGCTTATTTGGAGGACTTTATAGTTCAGATTTTGATATTCACACAATAAAAGAGATTCATGAATTAGCATCAAATTTTCTAATGATTGTTGCTGGTATCCATGTAGTTGGTGTAATAGTAGAAAACTTTATCAAAAAAACAAATATTGCAAAAACAATGTTTGATGGAAAACTACATAGTGATGTGAAATTAGAACAACCAAATCAAATTCATAACTCTATAATTTTAAGTGGTACAATGGGTATTTTGATAATAGGATTTGGTATGTATATTTTTATAAATCCTAAAATGCCACTTTTTGATAGTTCAGCAAATTATATTAATTATAAGCTAGTTGCCCCAACAATGACACAAGAATGCACAGAATGTCATATGTTTTATCCACCAAATTTAACAAATCAAAAAACCCAACTTGAAATCTTAAAAAATCTTCCAAATCACTACGGTACAGATGCTTCACTTGACGATGCTACACTTGTAACTATAACACAAGAAACAATGAATTTAGCACCAATAGAAAGTAGATTTAGATTTGATAAAGAGACTTTTTTAACAAACAATCAAAGTATCACAAATACAGAAAGATGGAAACATGACCATGAAGAACTTGGTGAGAATTGGTTTAAAGAGAATAAGATTAAAAAAACAAGTTGTAAAGAGTGTCATACAGGGATAGAAAATGGTTCCATTACCCCTTATGAATTGAATAAATACAGTAGATTACTTTGGTAAGTTTTAGGTTTTGAGTGATAAAATATTCATATACAAGGAGTACCTAATGATTAAAAAAAGTTATATATATGAAGATGGAAAATGGGACGCTGTAATAGATGGTTCACTCGATTCACAAAACACTCTTGTGATTTGTTTTGGTAGTACAAATTTTGATGATATCAAAGATGGATTTGAAGAGATTACAAATAACTTTAAAAACTCTATAATCATTGGATGTTCAACTTCTGGTGAAATTCACAATGATTTACTTTACACATCATCACTTTCAGTGATGGTTATGAAATTTGAAGCTACAACATTAATGTTATCTACGGTACATATTGATAATGTAGATAACTCTTTTGTTATTGGGAAAAAATAGCCGATGAACTTACTAAAATAGATTTAAAATCAATTTTTGTTTTGAGTGATGGGCTAAATATCAATGGGTCACAACTTACAAAAGGATTTGGTAGCTCACTTTTGGCAGATGTCGTAGTTACTGGTGGACTTGCGGGAGATGATGCAAATTTTTCTAAAACTTGGGTACTTGTAGATAATAAACCTGTCTCAAATTATATTACCGCAATTGGATTTTATGGAGATAATTTTAAAGTTGCTTATGGTTCGCAAGGTGGTTGGAAAAAATTTGGAATTGATAGAATGGTAACAGATGCCAAAAATAATATTTTATATAAGCTTGATGACAAACCAGCACTTGAAGTCTATAAAAAATATTTAGGTGAGAAATCAATTGAACTTCCTGCTTCTGGTCTTTTATACCCACTTATGATTAAAGAGGAAGGTTCAACTGAATCAAAAGTAAGAACTATTTTAGCTGTAAATGAGGATGACCAATCTATCACTTTTGCTGGAGATATTCCTAATGGAAGTGAAGTTATGTTTATGAAAGCTACTTTTGATGAACTAATAGAAGGTGCATCAGAGGCTGGAAATAGTTTACTTGAGTTCGATTATGAAAATCAAGAAGCTGCTTGTATTGCTATTAGCTGTGTTGGAAGAAAACTTGTTCTTGGACAAAAAACAGAAGATGAACTTGAAGCTGTTTATAGTATTTTTGGAGACAATGTAGAACAAATAGGATATTACTCGTATGGAGAGATATCCCCTTTAAAAGATGGTAGATGTGATTTACACAACCAAACTATGACTTTAACACTTTTTTGGGAAAAATAATCGTATTAGCTTATGGAGATCAAAAATAAAGTTTTAACAAGACAATTAAAAAAAACAAAGCTAGATGACTGTGAGCATATAGATCAAGATAAATTTTTAAAATTTTTAGCTTTGGTTGAAGATGCTTATGAAAGTATGGACTCCAATATCTATAGACTTGAAAGAGCTTTGGAGATATCTACAAGTGAACTTAGAAATTTTAATGACACACTAGAAGAGAGAATCACCTCTGAAGTTGAAAAAAATAGAGATAAAGATCAAAAACTACTCACCCAATCAAGATACGCAGGGATGGGTGAAATGATAGGTAATATTGCACACCAGTGGCGACAGCCTCTTTCAGCAATCAGTTCAACAGCAAGTGGAATGACTTTACAAATAGAGCTTGACTTAGCTTCCAAAGAGGATATTCTTAACTCTTATTCAAAGATTATTGAATTTACAAACTTTTTAACACAAACGATTGATGATTTTAGAGGTTATTTGAAAGAAGATAAAGAGAAAATTTCATTTGATGTGATAGATACTTTTATGAAAAGTAAAAGTATTATAGAAGCTGTTTACAAAAATAATGACATAGATTTAAATATAAAAGAAGCTAAATTTAGATCTCCTAGTTTTGGATTTTCAAGTGAATTAGCTCAAGTTTTTCTAAATATTTTAAATAATGCAAAAGATGCTCTTATTGAACATAAAGAGAAAGAACGAAGAGTTTATGTCGATTTTATTGATGAACCTCTCTATAATACTATAAAAATAATAGATAATGCAGGGGGGATTCCTGAACATATTTTAAATAAAATATTTGACCCATACTTTACAACAAAACATAAATCACAAGGGACTGGAATAGGTCTTTATATGAGTAAAGATATAGTAGAAAAAAATATGCAAGGGGAATTGAGTGTTAAAAATGTTCAAGTAACCATTGATAATTTGGAATATAAAGGTGCTTCTTTTACCATCTCTATTCCTAAAAATTAAACCATGTGTTTGATTATTAGCTTTTTATTTAGTTATCTCTCTTATAGTTTTTTCATTGATGGTGATATTACCAATGCCATTATTAATGGAATTATTGCTATCTTTTTCGTAACACTATTGGGACGAAATATCTACAAAAGGAAAAAAGAGAAAGACCATACTTCAATTTCGTAATTTTTACTAAAATTTTGTTTCTATTTGTATTTTTCCACCGTTGATTTTTTTCTCATCTTTATCAATAAAAACTTCAGGGCTTATCTTAAGGTCATCCCCTTTTTTTATATCTTTCATATCTTTTTCTAGTGGAATGTTGTTATAGTCTATTTTAGGAATTATTTTTGAATAATTTTTTTCATTTTCTGGCAGTACTATTACTATTTTTTTTTCTTTTATTGGTTCTTTTTTTAATTTTGATTTTTCTTGCGTATTGTTAGTCTCAAGAGTTTTCTCTTTTTCAATGATTTTTTTTGATTGTTGTGAAACTATTTGTTCTTTGTGAAGAAGAAGTTCTTGTAATTTTTGATTTTTAACTTCTATTGTATTTAGCTGGTTGGTTACTTGAATAAGTGTAGTTTTTAAAGATTGATTTTCATCCCATAAAAGGTATAACCCTAGAAGCAAAGCTCCTAGAAGGCTATATCTTATAAAAATAGGGATAGGTTTCAAGTTACTTATTGTTGATACTTGTTTGAGTCGCTTTTCCCTTAGCATCTACCCAAATATTTGGTGTACTTCCACCAGGTGTTAAGAAAATTTGAGCATTTGTATTCACTTTTAATGCTTCATTAAATTTCCCTTGCACTTCTACTTGTTTCAATTGAATAAGTTGAGGTGATAAACTTTTTGAAACTAAAATATTTGCCTGTGCTGTTGCTGTTGCTTCAATCATTTTTGCATCAGCTTCCCCCTGTGCTATTGCTTTTGCTTTTTCAGCTTCTTGTTTTGCTCTTTCAACTTCATTTGTTACCCTTTGAGTCTCTTGTTTTGCAATTTGTACTTTTTCAATTTGCTCTTTGATTTTATCTGGAAGAACTATCTCTCTAAGTTGCACAGATAAAAGTGTTACTGGTTTGTTTGGAAGACCATCAATATTTTTTCTCATTTGTTGTTCGATTAGAACAGCTATCTCATTCCTTTTTGTTGGTAAATCTTCAGCACTATAATTTCCAACAACATTTCGTACGATATCTCTTACAACTGGATTTACGATTTTTTCTTCCCAACTAAGTCCCCAATTAGAGATAGTTGCAGGTGCTCCATCAGGCATAAGTCTATACTGAACTGTAAGCTCTATTGAAACAGGTAATCCTCTTGCATCAAGTACTGTAATAGCAGGATTAACTAAAATTCCAGCATCTCTTGCAGCACCCATATCTTCAACTGATTTATAGTTCATAATTCTTACTTTTGTATCAACAATAAATATTCTTTGAATTCCTGGTATAAAAAGGTGAAATCCAGGATAAAGTGGATCTTTTTCATATTTTCCAGCTGTTGATAATATTCCTATCTCTCCAGAATTGATAATTACAAATGGTTTTGCAACAAACATAAGTACGATAAAAATAATCGCTCCATAAATTAAACCTGTATTTTTTCCAAAACCTTTAAATTCTGGCATACTAAATGGTGGTTCATATCCCCCACCATTATTGTCATTATTACTTCCTCCACTATTTTTATTCTGCTGTTGTCTATTTTTAAAATAGTCATTGTCTATTGGCATTTCGTTCCCTTTTTTTTCTTGATTTTATAAAGTTGTAGATTTTATGAAAAAAGACTTCATTTTACTTGAAGCCTTTTTTTTAGTTTGTATTAGTTTATATAAGTTAAATGTTTGATATATTTTGGATTTTTTCCAGCAACTGTATCAAAATAAGCTGCTTGAAGTTTTTCAGTTATTGGACCTCTACTACCACATCCAATAATTCTTGCATCAACTTCTCTAATTGGTGTAACTTCAGCAGCTGTTCCTGTGAAAAATGCTTCATCTGCAATATACACTTCATCTCTTGTCACTCTTCTTCTTACAACTTCAATCCCCATATCTTGAGCTAAATCGATAACTGTAGCTTGAGTAATAGATTCAAGTGAAGCATCATTTGGTGGCGAGATTAAAACACCATCTCTAACAATAAAGAAACAAGCTCCACTCGCTTCTGCTATATATCCTTGATCATCTCTTAAGAGTGCTTCATCATATCCAGCTTCAACCGCTTCATATTTTGCCATTTGGCTGTTTAAATAATTTGCAACCGCTTTTGCTTTTCCCATACCTGAAGTATTTGGAGTTCTTGTAAATGAGCTAATTTTAACTCTAACACCTTTTCTAAGCCCCTCTTCTCCAAGGTATGCTCCCCATTTCCAAGCACTGATACTTACATTTACTGGACAATCTTTGTGGTAAAGTCCCATAACACCATATCCAAGGTACACAAGTGGTCTAATATAAGCACCCTCAGTTAAATTATTTTTAGCCAAAAGTTCCACTTGTGCATCACAAAGTTCTTCTAAACTATATGGCACAGTCATAAGTGTCATTTTTGAAGAGTTAAGAAGTCTTTGTGTATGCTCTTTTAGTTTAAATATAGCACATCTTCCATCTTCAGTTTTATATGCTTTAGTCCCTTCAATAGCACCATTTCCATAATGTAATGTATGTGTTAAAACGTGTACTTTTGCATCATCCCAAGGTGTAAATTCACCATCCATCCATATAAAATCTGATTTATCCATATAATTATCCTTTTTTATTAATTAATTTTTTCCCAAATAAGGTTGGATTATACTCCATAATTTATCTAATTTTGCTTATTTTAGTTGACTATTTTATCACTTCAAAGGTTTTATTTTTGTATTGTGGCATAGTCATTCCAGCATTTGCATTGATATACGTTGGATCACTTACTGTATATCGTTTCCCATCAAATATAAAACTATCCCCATCAATTTTACTTGAAAAATTCACTGCCGTTGCAAGGTGGTCTTCAAATTTCAAGCCAACAACATCAAGTCCTAAAAGATTTTCAACCAAATAGCTAAAAATAATACTCCTATCTTCACAGTCATTATAAGGATAATAAAGTGTTTCTTCTGGGAAAAAAACTTTTTCATACGAAAATTGTTCATCATCTGTTTTATAAGCAAATGCCGTTTGAACAAAATGTAGTAAAATATTTACAGCTTCTATCTCACTTTTCCCAACAACTAAAGGTTTTAATGAGGATAATAAACTACTTCTAATAAAAGGGGATTTTTGTGAATGAAAATAAAGCTGATATTCACTTTGTGGAAATGTTTTATAAAAATCAACTAAATCTTCACTAAAAGAACCTTTAATAGCATATTCTTTCCCATCCATTTTAAATCTGAAATCTTTTATTTTTTCATTTGTATAAATTTTAAGAGCTTTCGCATTCATATCAAAAGACATAGAATTTGTAGCACTTGGATAATTCGCTTCATAAGTATATATAGCACTTACATTACTCAACCTTCCAGTTGGAGTCAAAATATAGTATTTCTTTTTATTCATATTGAAAAAAGCTATTTGATACAATGATTGTTTTACTGATGACATGAGATAAATATTTTCTTTGCTATATCCAACTTTTGTATCAAATCCCATTTTTACAAGGGTAAACCAAGTAAAAATATTTCCTCTATTTTCATCTTTATAAAGTTCATTTCCAACTTTATTTATAAGGAGATACAATCCCCAATCATTAAGATTCAAAATCTCTTTTTCTTTTTGTATTTGTGTAATAAAAGGTATAAAATCCAATTTACTTAAAACTTCCCAACTATTACTAATCGTTTCATTTGAAATACTTTGAAGTACAAAATCATATTTTTTATCGATAGCAAAGAGCATCTTTTGATTGTAAAAGTCAACTGCTACGCTTTTATATTTCTCATCAATTTTTGGCATCTCAAGTTGTATAGGTTCTTTGATAATTGGTTTTTCTTCTATCTTTTGTATCTCAACTATTGGAGATCTTTTGATAATCTCTTTTGGAACTACAACCTCTTTTTTTACAACTGGAACCTCTTTTGGTTTTGGTTCTTTGTAAGCTGTTGGAGTTAAACTTGTTTTGTAAGCTTCCCAATCTTTTTTAAGCATATCTCTAAACTCTTCATCGAGTGATTTTTTGTACTGTGTATAGCCTTGATTTTGTTTTTTAAGCCACTCTTCATACTCTCCACCAAAAGAAATTGTCACAAAAAAAGTAAAAGCTAAAACAATTTTAACCATTAAAAAGCACCTTTTTTGAGTCTTGCACTATATTCATTAAAACTTTTTCTCACTTTAAATAGATACTTTCTCGTTTCACTTGAGGATATATCTTTCATCATCTTTTTATATAAGTCATCACTACTTAGACTATTAATTTCATTGCTTGCTTGAGAGATAGTTTTTGCTCCACTAAAACTATTTGCTACAGTTCCTGAACCACCATTATAAGAAGCTATCGTGCAATAGAGTCTATTTTGTGGGTCTTTAATATTTTTTAGATATTTATAATACAAAAGGTTAAGATAAGTTGCCCCTATTAAAATATTATTGTTTGGCTCAAAAAGATATTCACTATCAAGGAGCTTTTTTTGACCATAAAGAGCATAATAACTATCAACTCCAGCCGTTTGAGGAACAATCTGCATCAATCCAAAAGCAGGTACATAACTCTTTGCCAAAGGATTAAAACTACTTTCATTTTCGATAATCGCATAGATAAGTGCCTCATCTAGATTTTGTTTTTTTGCTTCCTCTTGGACTTTACCTTTGTACAATTTTGCTTTTACCAACAGTGCATTTGGTGGAAATGGTATCTCAATTTTATAAATAAGTTTATCTTTGTATTTCACCTCTTTAAGCTTATCAGCTGTTATCCCATCCTTAATAGTTTGTTCATTTTCTTTACTTATCATATCACTAATAAGTTGCTCTTTTGACTGAAGTGGCTCTCTGCCCATCCCTAGTTTTCTTGATATTTTTTGTTCCAAAATATCATTTAAATACCCCTTATTTACATCATAAGTGGTCAAATCTTCAAACATTTTAGTAAGCTTCATTTCCGCTTCTTTTCTGTCATTTGCAATCACTTCAAGGTCAATCTTTTGCTTTTGAAAATCGACTGCTTTCTTTGAATTATAGTTTCTATCATACTCAACCCATTTAAAATTTGTTGATATATCTGGCGTTGGCCATTTTTTTGTTATTTCACTTTTATACTCTTTAAATGCCTCATCGTAAGCTTTTTTATAGGTAGCAAAATCATTATCTATATCTTTTTGGTATTTTGTAAATTCATCATTATGAGCTTTGAGATAGTCTTTAAATTCAGTTCCAAAAAGGGTAATTGAAAGGATTAAAACAAAAAATAGCTTTTTTATGAGATTTGAGGTGGGCATATCCACTCCTTTTAAAGTTTAGTTTTCAACAACCCAAACGCAAATATCCCCATCAGGTTTTGTGTAGTATTCCATCACTTTTGTTGAAACATCAACATTTTGAACCTCTTGAAGTGATGAAGTTTGGGTTTGTGAAGTTTTAGAAGACTCAGTTATTATTTTTGTATTGTAACTTACAGTTTGTACTTTTGTCTTTTTTTGCATTGCGATTTCATCAATTGCTCTTTGAAGTGCTAGTTTCTTTTGAGCCACTTCACCATTGATATGTCGTGAAGCACATCCAACTGCTGTTAATTTTCCATTTGCTTCTTTTTGAGGATCATCAAGCCAAAGAGGCTCTTTTAATTTTGTTTGCGAAGTTTGTATCACTTTTAAATTGGTATTTTTTGTTTCACTACACCCATTGAAAAACAATACGAAAAAAGAGATAATTAAAAGATATTTTTTCATTTGATTACTTAATAAAAAAATAAATAGGGTTTCCCCTATTTACTATTTCCCAGCTTTTGAAAGCTCAGCGTCAAGTTCACCGTTTGCTTTTTCCGCTAAAAACTTTTGATACATCGCTTGGTCGTTTCCAAACGATGTTTTCACAGCTTCATCCATCCCTTTTTTCACTGGCTCATTTGAGATAGTTACTAAAAGATAAAGTTCACCTGTTTTTGGGCTAGTCCAAGAATCAATTGATTTACTTCCAGCTAAAGTTTCACTTGCTAATTGTTTTGAAACTTTTGAACTTGATGCATCAAATGTCGCTGCATCTCCACTTCCTGTTGTCCCTTTGTATGATTTGAAAAGATTTGATACTTTGATACTAATTTGAGCAGCAAGTGCATCTCTTCCATCAGCCATAGCTTCACTTCTTTGCATCGATTTATCATTTCCTGCATTTTTTTTAGCTATCCCAACAGCTGCGATTGCACCCTCAACATAAGGATCACAAGTCCATTTTGGAGCTAAAACACCATCTTGTCTACATCTAAAATCCTCAGATTCACCAGCTTGTACTTGTGTTTGTGGTTTTGGCTCTTCTTTTCCACAACCACTAAATAGTGTAGCTATAACTGCTAAACTTAATGCACTTTTTAAAACTAAATTTTTCATTTTCATTCCTTATTTTGAATTTTCATACCACAATCTTATCAAAATATTCTTAATACAATAAAACAATTCCAAGTATAAGTATAAAGGCTAAACTTCCATATTCAAAGATTTTAAGCAGTTGTTTATGTGATGAACCCTGATTTCTAATATTTTTACTTAAATATGCCGTTACAAATATCACAAAGCTCATCCCAAGGCTCATAAAAATGGCACTCAGAAATCCAACAAAATAAACTCCAAGTCCTATTGTAAATAAAAATACACTTACAGTCCCAGCACAAGGAACTATCCCTGCACTTACAATAACTCCCAAATCTGTACTATTTGTCGTGCAACTTCTACATCCACAACTTGAGTGATTTTGATGACTAGGCTTCATTTCTGAAAAACTCATCTTTGTTTTAAAAGTGTATTTTTTGTAAAGAAGATACAAAGCAATAATGATAATAACAGCTCCACTTATTTTTGTAGCAACTTTTTCTATATCACTAAAAATATTTGCGAAAAGCATATTAAGTAAAAAATAGATAGTAATAGTCAAAATAAAAGCACTAAAAGTATGAACAACTCCAATAAGTAAAGAGATACTCAAAGCTTTTTTTGTGGAGTGATTTTGACTTAAAAAATAAGCCCCCACTAAACTTTTCCCATGACCAGGACCAATAGCGTGAAGCACCCCATAAACAAATGAAAAAAACAAAAGCCAACTATAAGAAAGAAGTGAATTTGTATCTTTAATATCTTCTATCAAAGCTTTCATCTTATTTTTATACTCTTCAAGAATATCTCCTAGTTTTTCTAAAAAAGTTGGTTTTGAATCAGTTTGAATTTGAAGAGATATCTCTTTTTTAGTTGGGACAAAGTCATCAAAAACTATCTCCGCTTTGCTACTATTTATTTTAAGGGATTTTTTCCCATCATAATTTTTAAGTATAACATCGCGAACGATAAAATTAAAATTATTTCCCTTATCATAAAAATATATCACTATTTTATATCCCTCTTTTGGGACAATTGGAAGGATAAAACTGTAGGTAAAATCCATCTCCTTATTTTGAAAAGTAGTATTTGATTCCACATTTTCTATTTTTGCAATATCTTTTTGTGTGATTTTATACTCTTTAGGCAAATAAGCTATTTGGGTAAGATAATCAAATCGAGTGAGATATTCGAGTAAACTTTTCTCTATTTCATTCTGTTCATTTTTTTCAAATGAGCCATTTTTGTTTGTGTCGTATTGTTTCAGAGTTGAAAGAAATTTATCATCAAACTTCCAATTTATCTCTAGTTTTGTATTCTCTTTTTGTGGAGTTATTATTGTTTTTATATGGACATTTGGAATATCAAATTTGCATAATGCACACCCAAAAAGAGTTGATTGAAAGATAAAAAAAAGAAAAAAAAGTTTTAAGCTTTTAGCCATTTTAATCTTTCTAAAATCAAGAAGAATATGAGTCCAATAGCACTTACAACAATAATACTAGCACCACTTGTAATATCATAAACATAGGAGATAAAAAGTCCAAAAAGGGTAAAAAAAGAAGATATCAATCCAGAGAATATCATCATTGTTCCCAATGATTTTGAAAACTTTTCTGCTATATAAATAGGAATAGTAAGCAGTGCAATAACTAAAATAAGCCCGACTACTTTAATAGCCACAACAATTGTAAGCGCTGATAATACAAGGATAAGTGTATAAAAAAATGGCACATTTATCCCTCTTAAATTCGCATATTCACTATCATAACTTACAGCTAAAATTTGCTTGTAAAAAAGTGTTATAATCAAACTAATAACAACTAAAAGTGTAGCCATATAGTTTATATCTTCATCACTTACAGCTAAAATAGAACCAAATAGATAGCTCATAAGGTCAACATTGTATCCAGGACTAAGGTCGATTAAAATAATCCCAATAGCCATCCCAATAGACCAAATAAGCCCTATAAAAATGTCAATTTTATCCCTTTGATGTAATGTCACAAATGCCATCAAAAGAGCAGCTGCACAAGCAAAAAGTGAAGCACCAAAAAAAATAGGAAGTCCAAAATAAATAGCAAGTCCAATTCCACCATAAGAAGTATGTGCAATTCCACCTGCTAAAAAAACCATCCGATTGACAACGATAAGTGAACCAATAATTCCACTTGCAAAGCTTACAAGTAGTCCAGCAATAAGAGCATTTTGAATAAATTCATAACTTAATGCATCAAATAATGTTTCTAACATCCACAACCTTTTTTATGTTCAACTTTATTTCCAAGCATTTGTAACATCTCAACTTCACAGAAATGTCCACCATCCGCTTTTATAGTTGTATTAAAATCAACATTGTGAAATGTTAAAACTTTATTTATATGTGCTACTTTTGAAGCATATTTGAGTATGACTGAGATATCATGACTTACTACAATAATCGTAATAGAATTATTAAGAATTTTGAGCAAATCATATATCTGCTTTTGACCATCTACATCGATACTTGAAGTTGGTTCATCAAGGAGTAAAATCTTTGGATTTGCACATAAAGCTCGTGCTATCATCACCCTTTGTCTTTGACCTCCAGAAAGTGATCCGATCTTCATTTGTGCAAACTTTTCCATACCTACTTTGGCTAGTGAACTCATAGCACAATTGATATCATGTATAGAATACCCTATTTTAAAAAGTTTTTCCCACCATTGTTTCTTTTCATTACTTATATGTCCCATCATCACAACATCAATTACTCGTATTGGAAAGTTTGTATTGATATTTGTATTTTGTGGTACATATCCAATATGAGAGAGATTTTTTGATGGAATATTATTATAAATTTTAATCTCACCATTTTGAAGATTATTTATCCCAAGAATCAGTTTTAAAAGGGTTGATTTTCCACCACCATTTGGTCCAATGATGGCTAAAAAATCTTTTTCATATACTGTTAAATTTATATTTTCTAAAACTTTTTGTTTATCATACGAAAATGATACATTTTTGATCTCAACTATAGACATTATTCTTCTTTAATTTTTTTCGTATCATATCTAGTTTTCTTTGAACTTCTATTTATTTTGTATTAGCAATCGCTTTTGCTAAAGAGATAAGGTTTTCACACACTTTTGGATTTAATGGACTCACTTTAATCACAGGAACTCCAACCTCTTTTGCTATTTGAGAAGCTACTTTTTCACTAAATTCTGGTGCTGTAAATACCGCTTTTACTTTCTCTTCTTTTGCTTCAGCTATCAAAAAAGCAATCTGTTTTGGTGTTGGATTTTTCCCACCTGCTTCAATTGCTAACTGCTCTAAATTATACTGTGCAGCAAAATATCCCCATGCAGGATGAAACACCATAAATTTACTTTTTGGTTTTGTATTTTTGAGTATCTCTTTGATAGTTTTATCTGTATTATCTAATTTTGCAACAAACTTATCATAATTTGCTTTGTAATATTTTTCATTTGTTTTATCTAGACTAACTAAATTTTCAAAAATATTTTTAGCAATTATTTTTCCATTTGCTATACTTGTCCAAATATGAGGATCAAGCTCATTTTCATGTTCGTGCTCATCAACTTTTGGATGGGATTTAGCTTTTGGCTCATCATGATGATGCCCAACCATAGGAATTCTTACAACGCCTACTCCAACATCTACTATTTTCATTTTTTTGTTTTGTGATTGAAATCTTGGTAACCAAGCTCCTTCAAATTCAACACCAATAGAAAAATATATATCTGCCTTACTAATATCTTTCATTTGTGATGGTTTTGGTTCATAAGTATGTGGTGAACTTCCAGCTTTGACCATCAAACTCACATTTACTTTATCCCCACCAATTGCTTTTACAAAAGTTTCTTGTGGCACAACACTTACAACTGCATTGACATTTCCAAACATCAAATTACTTATACCCATAATCCCTATAATTAATATCTTTTTTAGCATAAAAATCCTTTTTCATATTACTTTTTCTAATATGCTACTTTGTTGCATATTAGGTATTGAATTATACAAAGAATTTCTTAAATGCGACTAAGTTGTTTTTTATGTTTTTGATTTAAAAACGAAATTTTTTCGAATTAGTTAAGATAGCTAAAATCAATAATGAAAAATTCACTGCATAAAAACTTGTTTGTTTCTATCTTGCATATCAAAATATTTTATAATTTGTTTTTTATTTGTAGTTATTGAGTACATATAGATAAAATCACTTATCTTTGCTCCATGTTCGTGTAAGACTTTCACCACTTCAAGATGACTATTTTCAACAGCATAATAAAGAGCAGTATTTCCCTCTTTATCCTCTTCATTGACATTGACTACATATTTAAGTAAAAATCGTACTAATTTTATATTTCCACTATGAGCTGCCGACATAAGAGGGGTGATGCCAAATTCATTTTTAATATTAAAATCTGCACCCTCTTGTTCTAGTCGATAGTATTCTTCCATCTCTATTTGTTAAGTAAAACTTTTATAATATTTTCAGCAGCTACTTTTCCATCAGCTGCAGCACGAACTGCCAAGTCAGCACCTCTTACACCATCACCACCTGCATATATTTTAGGATTTGATGTTTGGTAGTTTGCATTTACCTTGATTCCATTCCATCTGTCTAACTCTAAATTTGCATTTTTGATAAAACTTGGTAGTTCTTGATCAAATCCAAGAGCTAAAATAACAATATCTGCTGATTCACTATATTCACTGCCAGCAACTAATACAACACTACTTCTTCCGCTCTCATCAGGTTCACTCATCGCTGTTTGGATAAGAGTTACACCCTTTTCATCAATACCAAGAGGTGATACATTAAATACAAATTGCACCCCCTCCTCTTTTGAGTTTTGAACTTCTTTTTTACTTCCAGGCATATTTGCTTCATCTCTTCTGTAAAGACATTTTATAGTTTTAGCACCCTCTCTTACACTTGTACGAACACAGTCCATAGCAGTATCTCCACCACCAATAACAACTACATTTTTATCTTTTACATCTATTAAAGTGGTAACTGTTTCTTCAAAATTTCTTTGTTGAATTCCAGTTAAAAATTCCATTGCTAAATATACATTGCTATTTTTTTCTCCAGAAATTCCTGGATATTTCCCTTTTGTAGAACCTATTCCTAAAAATATTGCATCATAATTTTGTTCAAGTTCTTCAAATGATTTATCTTTTCCAATTTCACAGTTTGTAAAAAGTTTCATTCCAGCATCACAAAGCCAATTTATTCTTCTCTCAACTCTATGTTTATCAAGTTTAAATCCTGGAATTCCATAAGTTAAAAGTCCACCAGCTCGATTTGCTCTTTCATACATATCAACATCTATTCCAGCTCGTAAAAGAAATGTAGCTGCACTGATTCCAGCTGGTCCACTTCCTACAACTGCAACTTTTTTCCCAATTTTATTTTTAGAAAATTTAGGAACCAATCCATTATCAAATCCAGTTTCACTAATATAAGTTTCAACAGCTCCAATTGTAATAGCTCCGTGAGTGTCATTGAGTGTACAATCACCTTCACAAAGAACATCTTGAGGACAAATTCTTCCCAAAATTTCAGGGAAAGGGGAAGTCTCATTTGAAATATTAAATGCAAGTTCTAAATCATTTTGTGCTGTTTGTTTTAGCCAAGCTGGGATAATGTTGTGTAATGGACATTTATTATGACAATAAGGGTCACCACAACCAATACATCTATCAGCTTGCTCACTTGCTTTATTTTTATCAAATACATTATAGACCTCTTTAAAGTCTTTTATTCTATCCATCACCCCTCTTTTTGAAGGGTTATTTCTATCTATTTTTGTAAAGTTTAACATCCTAATCCCCTTGGTCTGGATTTAATGGTAAAACTTTCATATCTTTAGGTTTTACCATCCAAAAATTTCTAATTTCTGATCTAAAATTATCAACTATCGCACTTGCTTGTTCTGAATTTGTTTCATTTACATAGTCTTTTAGAGTTTTTTGTAAATAAATTCTTTCTAATTCTGTATCATCTGTATCAATTCTAAGTGCTTCAATAAGCTCTTGGTTCATATGATCTATAAATTCTCTATTTTTATCATAGATGAAAGCAAGTCCACCAGTCATTCCAGCACCAAAATTGATACCAGTTTTTCCTAAAATAACTACAATTCCACCAGTCATATACTCACAAGCACTATCTCCTGTCCCTTCAACTACAGCTATACAACCAGAGTTTCTAACAGCAAATCTTTCACCCACGCTAGCTCTTACATAAAGTTTTCCGCCAGTTGCTCCGTAAAGACAAGTATTTCCTGCTCCTGTGTATTCACTTCCTTGAAGATGTGGTTTAACGATAATTTTTCCACCATTCATCCCTTTACCAACATAGTCATTTGCTACACCATCAAGATATAAAGAGATCCCTTTACTTAAAAATGCTCCAAAAGATTGCCCTGAAACACCTTTAAGGTTGTAAGTGATAGTTCCCTCTGGAAGCCCAGCATCTCCATATCTTTTTGCAATTTCCCCTGAAGTTAGTGTTCCAAAACTTCTATTTAAGTTTGAAATATTTGCAGATAATTCAATTTTTTTAGAAGGATTTTCAATAGTTGGCAACACTTGTTTTAATAGCTCATGTGATTGTTCACTTTTATCGTAAGGTGCATTTGTAGAAACTTGACAAGTGTCAACTCCGTCAAGTCTTCTTAAAATATTTTGGAAGTCAAATTTTTTAGCAAATTCATCATCAATAACACTTAATAAATCACTTCTTCCAACAATCTCTTCAATTGTTGAGTATCCTAAACTAGCAAGTATCTCTCTTGTATCTTCAGCTAAGAAGTTAAAATAAGCGATAAGTCTCTCAACAGAACCACTAAATTTCGCTCTTAAATCCTCATCTTGAGTAGCAACTCCCACACTACACTTATTTGTGTGACAAATTCTTAATATTTTACACCCAAGAAGTGTTAAAGCTGATGTTCCAAATGCATAACTTTCAGCACCAAGCATAGTAGCTTTTACGATATCAATACCAGTTTTTAATCCACCATCTGTTTGAAGATGAACCATCCCTCTTAAATGATTCGCTTTTAAAGCATTGTGTGCTTCAGAAAGTCCCATCTCCCAAGGATTTCCAGTATGTTTAATAGAAGTAAGTGGTGCAGCACCTGTTCCTCCATCACTACCACTGATGATAATTTTATCAGCATACGCTTTAGCAACACCAGCAGCAATAGTACCTACACCAATAGAAGATACAAGTTTAACAGCTACTGTTGCCGTTGGATTGATTTGTTTTAGGTCAAAAATAAGTTGAGCTAAATCTTCAATACTATAAATATCATGGTGTGGTGGTGGCGAAATAAGTGTAACACCTGGTGTTGTATGTCTTAATTTTGCAATCATAGGAGTTACTTTAGATCCTGGTAATTGTCCACCCTCACCTGGTTTTGCACCTTGAGCTAGTTTGATTTGTAACTCTTCACAGTTTACTAGATATGCAGGTGTTACCCCAAATCTTCCAGATGCAACTTGTTTAATTTTTGAGTTTTTAATAGTATTAAATCTAGCAGCATCTTCTCCACCCTCTCCACAGTTACTTTGCGCACCAATTGTATTCATAGCAGTTGCAATTGCTTCGTGAGCTTCAATAGAGATACTTCCACAACTCATAGCTGCACTTGCAAATCTTTTAAATATGCTCTCTTTTGGTTCAACAGCATCTAAAGAGATAGGTTTTTTATCAGATTTGAATTCAAAGAAATCTCTGATAAATTTTTTATCTCTCCCCTCTATTAATTTTTTTAATTCTGCAAAATCACTTGCATTTTTGTTATCAACCGCATTTTTATCATGCATCGCTTTTGTGATAGCTGGACCATAATCGTGGTATTCTCCACCATCGGTATATTTATAAAAACCACCCATCTCAAGTGGGAACATAGTTTTATCATCAAAAAATGCTTTTTTGTGTGATGTTTCAATTTTTGCTTCAATATCATCATAAGTCAAACCACTTAAATCGTTCGATGCATGTGGGAAACAATCTTCACAAATCTCATCACTAAGCCCAATAATATCAAATAATGAAGAGTTTCTATAACTAGCCATTGTAGAGATTCCCATTTTTGACATAATTTTTAAAATCCCAGCACCAAGAGCTTTTGCACTATTTTTTAATTTATTTTGTAAATCATACGATGATAAATTTTTTCTCTCATTGTATGAAACAATTGAAGCAAAAACCATATATGGATAGATTAAAGATGTTCCAAATGCAAATAATACAGCAGAACTATGTGGATCATAAATCTCACTTGTAACTGCGATAATAGACACTTTACTTCTTAATCCATCTTTTTTCAATTGATTGTTGATATATCCAACAGCCATAGCAATTGGGATAATTTTATATTCGCTTGAAAGTTCTCTATCATCTAAAACTACCACTTTAACTGCATCATTTACCACTGCATCTTTTACTTGTGCATAAAGGGCAACTAAAGCATCTTTTAGTCCACTTTTAAAAGTAGTTGAAAAAACTTTATTTTTAAAACAACTTTCGTATCTCTCATGAGTGCTATCTCCAAAAGTAAGAATTGCTTCATATTTCTCTTCCATCAAGATAGGACTTACAAGTTTTAATCTTTTAGAGTTCTCTTCACTTTCCTCTAAAACATTATAAGTATTTCCAATTCCCGTATTTAAACTCATAACAATTTTTTCTCTATATGGATCAATAGGTGGATTTGTTACTTGAGCAAACTTTTGTCTAAAATAATCTGTAAAGTTTCTACTTGATGTTGAAAAACAAGAAAGTGGAGTATCATCACCCATAGATCCAGTTGGTTCTTTCCCCTCATTTGCCATAGGGATAATCATTTGATCCAGCACTTCATAAGTAATATTTGCATATTTTTGAATATTTGAAATGTTTTCCATTTTATATTTTTCTACATCTAAAAATGTTTGTTCTACAAATTCTTGGAGATATTTTACATTTTTTGATAGCCATTTTTCATAATTTTGAGTTGATTTTAAATAGTTATTGATATCTGTATTTTTAAGGATTTTCCCATGTTTTAAATCCATAGCAATCATCTCACCACTTTGTAGTCTTCCTCTATCGATAATTTCACTATCATCAATTAAAACTGTTCCATACTCACTTGTGATAAATAATCTTTCATCTTTTGTAATAAAATATTTTGATGGTCTTAACCCATTTCTGTCAATTAAACATCCAATATATCTACCATCTGTTAAAGAAACAGCAGCAGGTCCATCCCATGCTTCAAATCTAATAGAACTATACTCATAAAATGCTCTAAGCTCACTATCCATATAAGGTGCATTTTGCCAAGGTGCAGGGACAATCGCTCGTGCTGCTTTAAAGAAGTCCATCCCATTTACGATTAAAAATTCAAACATATTGTCTAAACTTGTACTGTCACTCCCAACATTTTGTAAAATTGGGAAAATTCTTTGTAACTCTTCATCTGTAAATACTTTTGATTTTATAGTTTCAGTTTTCACCTCAACATTAAATCTATTCGCTTCAATTGAGTTTATCTCTCCATTATGAGCTATCCCTCGAAAAGGTTGAGCAAGTCTCCATTTTGGAAGTGTATTTGTAGAAAATCTTTGGTGAAAAAGTGCAAATGAAATAGCAAAATCTTTATCATTCAAATCAAGGTAAAATTGTTTGATAGTTGTAGGCATAACAAGCCCTTTGTATGCTATTACCTTACTTGAAAAAGTTGGAATATAGAAATCTTCCTCATCTCTTAAGTGGTGTTCAGACTCTTTTCTAGCTAAATACATCATCGCATCAAATCTTTTTGAAGATACAATACTACTTGGTACAACAAAAATTTGAAGCATTTTAGGTAAAATTGAAAGAGCTTGTTTTCCAAGTGCATTTGTATCAATTGGAACTTCTCTATTAAATACAACTTTTAAGTCATTTTTTTCACAATATTGTCTAAAAATAGCAAATTGAGCCTCATCTTTTGCAAACACAAAAGCAACTCCATATAGTTTTGGAAGATCCACTCCATTTGCCAAAGCAACTTTTCGCATAAAAGCATCAGGCATTGAAAGTAACAATCCACTTCCATCTCCACTTTTACCATCGGCAGCCACTGCTCCCCTATGCATCATTCTTTCAAGAGATGTGATAGCATCTTCGAGGTTTTGGTGTGTTGCTTTATTTTTTAAATGTGCAACTAAACCAAACCCACAATTATCTTTAAAAGAAGTTAATTTATCTAAATTACAACTCATTTGCTTCCCTTTTTTTGTAAATTTTCTACTTACTTAATATTTTTTATAGTCGCGGAATTTACCTTAAAATCGATTAAATATTGATTAAAAAATAAAAAATCCTCTATTTCCATACTATCTCTTTTTCAATAAAACAATCATAATCAACACAATTAATATAAAACTCCCAATTGATTCAAAGAAATTTTCAATCCCAATCATCTGTACAATTGGGTAAGTTACTATTGGGGAGAAAAATTGTCCCATAAAAAGTGAACTTGTAAGGTAACTTGATGACTTTACTCTTTTTGTATGGTGTGCCTTTGAGAGCATCCAAGCTGTGATATTTGTCATTAAAATACCCCCACCAAATCCCATAATTGGAGAAGTGATAAAGAAATAATGAACATCACTCACAAATCCAATACAGATAAATCCAACACCAATAATCCCCATCCCAATAAGATAGATAGTTGCAAAATCAAATCTTTTTTTGAGTTTTGTAAAACTGATAGCTCCAAGTGCATTAAAAACAAATGCAGTTGCTATAATTGAACCTGTCATCGTTCCACTTGCATGAAAAACATTGATGATAAGAAATGGAATTTGAGTAGGTAAAATATAAAAAATCACCATCAACAAAAAAGCTAAAAAATAAATTGGGATAAGATTACTATTAAGAAGTTCATCTTCCTCTTTTGTTTCATCAATTTTTACTTCAAATAAAAACTTAGCTACAAAAAAGGCAATAACCAAACCAACCAAATAGATTCCAAAAGGATATCTCCAATTAATATCAGAGAGCAATCCACCACCCACAATAAAAAATATCCCACCAATTGACATAAAGGCACTTTGCATTCCCATAAATTTATGTCTGGCTTCATTTTTAAAATAATCCCCAATAAGTGAAGTGGAAACTATCATAAGTACAGCTATTGAGATACCAAAGAAAAATCTTGAAGCTAATATCTCATAAATTGTTTCAAGATAAAGTCCTGCACTTCCTGTAAATGCAAAAAATAGTAAAGCGACAACGGCAGAATTTTTCTTCCCAAATCGATAGACCAAATGTCCTAAAAATGGCGCAAGTAAGGCAATAGCTAAAGATGGCAAAGTTATCATCATTCGTGATAAAAACGCTATATTATCAACATCTTTAAATGCCTCACTCAAAAGTGGTAAAGTGGTAACAACTGCTACATTTGACATCATTGTCATCATAGCTAGTAAAAGAAGTGTAAATTTTGTTGAAAAACTTATATGTGTCATTTTTAGTCCATCTTTACTATTATATCTTGAAGTGTGTTTGCTGCATCGTGAAGATGATGCCCTATTTGCTTTAATTGAACCAAAATTTCCCTATGTTTGAACATATATTGTATATCTTTTGAATGGGAAATTTTTACCATCTCTTTAATATAGTCTTGTGAAATTTTATCGCTAATATGTCTCACCTCATCAGCTAATCTTGATACTTTTGGATGATCATTTTTATCTAAAGCTTCAAATCCATCTTTTAATTTTCCACTCCCTTTTTGGATATGATGTAAAATATGTTTGTACTCTTGTAAGCTATCTATTTTATAAGCTTTTGTTTCAAGAACAAAATGTTTTACTGAAATTGCTATTCTATCAAGTCCAGTTACTGCTCTATAAATTGATTCCCTATCAATAGGGGTGATAAAAGCATTTAAAAGTTGATTCATATTTTTTTCTTTTAATAGTTTTGTATTATGAACATCTTGCGTAATAGCTTCACAGGAATTGATTGTTCTTTTTATAAAACAGTTATATAAATCGTTTATCATATTATCAATAGCAACTGCTTGTTCTTGCAACATATCGACAAAATTAATCTCATGAGGAACGATATATTTTTGAAATAGTGATTTTATATTCATCTTTTTTCCTTAACTAAATATTGCAACAAAAAGCATACAATAAAATGCCCCAAGAGCCATTGATATGGGGATATTTGTAAACCAATTAGAAACTATTGAAGATGCTACTTTCCATTTAACATGTTTTGGTTTTTCAGCTCCCCCAATCCCTATTAAAGTAGCTGTTACCACTTGTGTTGTTGAAGTTGGAGCACCTATAGATGTTGCTATTGAATTGATAAATGCTGAACCAATTTGATCTGTAAATGAGTGTAAAAGTTTCACTTTTATTATCCCAAATCCAAGAGTTTTGATAATACTCCAACCACCAAACATAGTCCCAAGTGTAATAGAACTAGCACACAAAACAATCACCCAAGTTGGTACTGAAAAAGAACTTGTATAACCACTTGCAAATAAAATCATAGCGATTATCCCCATCCCTTTTTGAGCATCATTTGCCCCATGAGAAAATCCAAGCCACGAGATACTAAGATATTGACTCCAGATAAAAAATTTACGATTTCTAATAGTAAGTCTACTAAACAATTTCATAAAAAACTTCATCAACAAAAATCCAATCACCAATCCTGCGATTGGAGATATAAAAAGTCCAGCAACTATCTTCATAACACCATCAAGCTCTCCATTTGAAAGGGCAATGATTCCCCAATTTATAGAGTGATTTCCAATCCCATAAAGTCCAGCTCCCACAAGTCCGCCAATAAGTGAATTTGAAGAGGATGAGGGAAGCCCATATTTCCAAGTAACAAGGTTGTATGTGATAGCAGAAACTATTCCAGCAAGAACAATACTTTGAGCTTCAAGGATAGGAATTCCTCCTACATCAACAAAATTACCAATCGTATCAGCAACAGTAAGTCCAGCTAAAAAAGGAGCTATAAATGTGAAAATAGTAACTATAAGAATTGCTGTAGTTGGCGTCATAGCTCTTGACGCGATTGCCGTTGCAACCATATCTGCAGCATCGTGAAAACCATTTGTAAAATCAAAAATTGCAACGGCTAAAACTGTTACAACTAATACTACGAAAATTAAATCCATAAAATTAATACCTTTTTATGCTTCAAATACCACTAATTTATCTCTTCCCGTTTCTTTTGCCTTATAAAGTGCCATATCTGCTTTTTTTATCAAAGATTCAACATCATCACCATCTTCAAATGTGCAAATACCTAAACTAATAGTCTTATGTCCAACTTGTTCAAATGTAAAATTTTTAACAGCTAATCTTATTTTTTCAGCTAATATCATTGCTGATTCTGTAGTTGTCTGAGGACAAATAAGGATAAATTCTTCTCCCCCATATCTTCCACAAATATCAGATTTTCTACTATTTTGAACAATAAGTTCAACTGTTTGAGATAAAACTAAATCCCCTATTTGATGTCCATAAGTATCATTTACTAATTTAAAATGATCAATATCTACCATAATAACAGACAATCCATAAGAGTGTCTTTTATGTACTTCCACCTCTATTTTTATAAACTCATCTATCATCCGTCTGTTATAAATTCCAGTTAATTTATCAATAGAAGCCAATCTCTCCAGCTCTTTTTTTGCAGTGATATCAACACCCAAAGAGACAAATGATTCAATTGTATTATTTTGATCTAAAGTTGGAATGATATTTTGTTCAAGCCAATATTTTTTTCCATCTTTTCTTTTATTTTTCATCTCTCCAGCCCAAGTTTTACCATCTAAAATGGTTTTCCACAAATCTTGAAAAATAAGCTTGTCTGCTTGAGGATCTCTTATCATACTCATCTTTTCCCCAATAAGTTCCTCTTTTGTATATCCAGATACATCTACAAATGCAGAGCTTACATTTATAATCGTACTATCTTTTTTTGTTGTTGCTGATATAATATATTTATCTATAATTGAGCCAAAGTCATTGAGCTTATCGTGAGCTTTAAGAAGTGCTTTTTGAAGTTTTATAGGGACCTTTGAGATAATCATCGCAATAATGAAACTCAAGATAATTGTCAATAGTAAAACAATCAAAGCTGTTTTCAATTTTTCATGAATTAACTCTTCTTCAAATTTATTTTTTGTTTTCAAAATCATCATAGCATCATCATCGTTTTGTAAAATATTTCTAATAGGATAGGAATAAACACCATTTCCTTTTAAGCCATCAGGAAAGTCATCTTTTAACTCCCTTTTAATACCTTTATACTTATTAAATGAATACTGACTATTTGGATGCATGATGTAATTTTTATCTTTATCGATTATAAAATGTTCAAATGCTGATGATGTTCCAATAGAAGCAAATAAATTATTCGTAAGGAGATTTACTATCACCATCCCTATAAATTGACCATTTTCAAAAAGTGGCATTGCTATTCGTAAAGTTGGTCTATAAGGGATCTCCACTTTACCATTTTCAATATTCAAATCCATTTTTGAATGCCAAAGAGTTGGTTCTTTCATCTTTGATACTATTTGAAAATAATCTCGATTAGATTTATCTTGAAAGTTCTCTTTTGCTACTATAAATGGCTCATCATTTTCTTTTTTTCTATCAATTCGTATAAGCTCTTTTCCATCATTGCATATCACTCTAGCTTGCATAATTGTATTTTGAGAACTAGTAACTGCTAAAAATATCTGTTCAAGTTCCTCTTGTTTATTTGGATTTCGAGTTGCAATAAATTCTAAAATAGTTTTATTTTTAGCTAATGCTTCAACTATATTATCCATATTTTTTATAGATGGCTTCAATATTGAATTGGCTTTGATTTCAAAAACCTCTTTAGCTCCTTTATCCATTCTTTTATCAATTTCATTTATCTGAAACATATAACTAATAATAGCTCCAAAAGAAGATATAGCAATTCCAAAAAGTATAAAGTAGAGAGTGAAGTATTTATGGAAATTTTGTTGAGTCATAGTAAGCCTTAAAATAGTAGATTTAAATATATCGATTATTAGTATTTGTAATAAAAATGTCATTATACATTTTTTAGATAAAAATAATTCTATTTAATTTTTGGCTAAAAATATATAAAACGGAAAATATATCTTTCTAACAAAAAAGATTTATATGAAACACTGCCCCTTGATATTCTTTGCTATCATACATAAATGTTGAATTTGAAACTTTTATCTCTCCTCTATGCATTTGTGTAATTATCTTATGTGCCATAGAAAGTCCAAGTCCAGTACCAACACTTTGATGTTTAGTAGTGAAATATGGCTCGAAAATTCTCTCTACTACAGATGGTTTAATTCCACCTCCATTGTCTTTGATGATAATTTCACAGTGATGATTTATAGTTTTTGCTTCTATAAAAATATATTTATCCTCTAAATCTTTATTTTCCATTAATGCATCTTTTGCATTATTTATAATATTAATAAAAGCTTGCATTAATTCATTTTCATAACCTTTGATTGTGATATCACAATCAATATGGGAGACAACTTTAATAAAATGATTTTCTAAACTAGAATGCATAATAGAAAGTGTTTTCTCAAACAACTGTGTTGCTGTAAAGATCTCTTCTATTTGATTTCCTTTGATAAAATTTCTAAAATCTTCTATTGTTTTTGAAAGATAATTTGTTTGTTTAACTATATTTTCCATATTAGGAATAATCTCTTCCTCTTTCAAATTGCCAAATTCTTTTTTAAAAGAGATTCCACTTGCTATTGTACTAATAACACTTAAAGGTTGTCTCCATTGATGAGCAATGTTTCCTATCATCTCCCCCATTGAAGCTAGTTTTGATTGGGATTCTAAAAGTTTATTTGCAGTGATATTTTTGGCAGATATAAGAACTCTTTGTCTATCTGGTAGTAAAGATAAACTCATATTAATTGTGATAACTTTACCATGATTCACTAAACAAGATTTTTCAAAGTTTTCGACATATCCATTTCTAATAGCAATATCCAAAGCTTTTTTTGTTCTATCTCTATCTTCTGTAACAGTAATCTCTATACAAGATTTTCCAAGCAACTCTTCCCTTCTAAATCCTGTCATCTCCAAATAGGCATTATTAAAATCCAAAAATCTTGATTCCAAATCAAAAATAGCAATACCATCTTTTGATTTTTTAAAAATAGTCTCAAACTCCTCTTTTTGTTCCTCAATTAACAAACTTTGCTTGGCTTGCTCCGTAATATCAAGCCCTATAAGGAGAAGATAATCTATTGTGCCATCCTCTTTTTTTACTAAAGTATTTGACCATTCAAATATTTTTTTAACTCCTTTTTTTGATACCAAACTATTTTGAAAACTTTTTGTTAAAATATTTTGGTCGATATCTTCACTAAACCAAAGAGCAGTATCTTGATTTTCAATTGGTAAAAATTTTTTCCAGAAATATGGTTCACTTGCTATTTCACTTTGCGAATATTCTACAAAGTCTTCACCATATTTATTTATTTTTGTCATCACACCATCTTTATTGATAACAGCTATAATTGAATTTGCATTATCTATAATAGTTGAAATAAAGTTTTTTTCTTTTTTTAGATTTTTTTCAAAAATATATGAATTGATATGATTTCTAACACGAACAACAAGTTCTTTTTGATTAAAAGGTTTTATAATATAATCTTTCGCACCATAGTCAAATCCTTTGATTAAACTTTCAGTATCGTTGTCAGCAGTTAGAAAAATAATTGGTATATTTTGTGTTTTAGGATTTGCTTGTAGTTGTTTTGCTACCTCATAACCATCCATTAAAGGCATATGAATATCCAGTAAAATAAGGTCAAAATCAAATTTACTGATTATCTTTAAAGCATCTTCTCCACTTGTGGAAACTTTTATCTGGTAGTCGTGCTTTAAAGTTTGTGCTATAAAGTCAATATTTAATGTTTCATCATCGACAATAAGTATATTGGGTGTTATATTCATTCCTCTTCTTTTCCTCTATGTAAAAGTGTATTTAATAGTTGTTTTAATTTTTCTCTCTTAAGTGTACTAAACGAATCTTTGAGTAAATCTATAGTTTCATCTTTTATACCATTTGTTCTTAAAGTATCTAAAAATAATTCAATTTCCCCTTGAGCAATATAATTGTATTCCTCAACATCTAGAATAACCTTCTGTATCATATTATCTAATTGCGATGACGAAATGGGTTCCATAGTTTGGTGTTCAACAAGTGGACTAATGATAGTTTCAATATCTCTACAAACTTTTTCTAGTTCTCTCTTTAATTGTTCTACATCATTATGGGTAAAGTCTCTAGCGTTTATTTTATTTGCTAAAATATATACTTTTTTGATACGAAGATTACCACTAACACCTTTAAGTTTATGGATATACTCTTTAAACTCAACACCATCGTAAGGGAGATTGAAAATACTCAAAGTATCTTGATATTTCTGATTAAATTTTTCATAAGTTGTATAAATTGTTTGAACATCAGTTTGCAAGTCATTAAATAAACTTTCAATATCAATCCCTTCAATAACAACCAAATCATTATGAAACTTTGTAACTTCTTGTATATCTTCCGTCTCAAAATACTTAGAAACAATTAAATTAAGCTCTATTTTATCAATAGGTTTTGAAATATGATCATTCATCCCAGCTTCAAGAGTAAGTTCTTTATCCCTTTGCATAACAGCTGCACTAAGTGCAACAATAGGAATAGATTGATTTAATTTTCTGATTTCTTTACTTGCTTCAAATCCATCCATTACAGGCATTTGTAAATCCATAAAAATAATATCAAATAGTTGTTGATTAAATTTCTCAATCGCATCTTCTCCATTACAAGCAATAGTAACTATAAACCCAATTTTTTCTAAAATTTTTGTAGCTACAAGTTGATTTGTTTCATTATCTTCTACTAAAAGAGCATTTTTTATTCCTTTTAGCCTAAAATGATGTAGCTCTTTAGGTAAATTATTATTAAAAATATCATGATGTAAATATTCATCAAAAATCACTTCATATAAAGATGATGGAGTATATGGTTTTTCAAGTACTTTGTGTAAATCTAAGTTATGTATATATGCGTTTTCTAATAATTTTTCTTTAGCGTAAGCTGTAACCATAACAATATTTGGTATTTCGATATTTGCAACTTTCAGTTTTTTCAATAATTCAAGTCCATCAAGCTTAGGCATTTGCCAATCCAAAAGAACATAATCAAATTGTTCTTTTAATAATATTTCAAATGCTTCTTCTCCATCACACGCTACCTTATTTTGTATTTGCCAAGAGTTAAGAATTCGTGAAAGATAATCTCTTTCAAGTTCATTATCATCAACGATTAAAAATTGAGATTTCACAAATTTATCAAAATTTAATTTTTCAGTTTCTACTCTTGTGATAAACCCTAAAGTTAAATTAAATGTAAAAGTAGTTCCAATACCTTCTTCACTTTCCATAGAGATATTTCCACCCATAAGCTCAACAAGTTGTTTAGAAATCTTTAGTCCTAAACCAGTCCCTCCATATTTTCTAGTCGTTGAGTTATCTGCTTGTTCAAAAGATTGAAAAAGTTTCTTTTGATTTTCAGGGGAGATACCTATGCCACTATCTTCAATGATAAATTGTAATTGAACTTTATTTGTATCTCTTGTAAGTAAATTAACTTTGATATTGATATATCCTTTGTCTGTAAATTTTACAGCATTTCCTACAAGATTATTCAATATTTGAGCCAATCTTAATGCATCACCAATAAGCATATTTGGAATTGTATGATCAATTAAAAATAAAAGTTCAATACTTTTTTCATAAGTTTGATATCCAAAAAGGTCAGCAATATTTCTCATCAAAGAGTTAATATTAAATTCATTATTTACAATATCAAGTTTACCAGCTTCTATTTTGCTATAGTCTAAAATGTCATTGATGATATTTAAAAGTGCTTTTGAAGATTTTTTTGATACTTCTAAATAGTCTCTTTGAACAATATTTAAATTTGTCTCCAAAACTAATTCTGTAAGACCTATGATACCATTAAGTGGTGTTCGTATCTCATGTGACATATTTGCTAAAAATTCTGATTTTGCTTTATTAGCTTTTTCAGCACTCTCTTTTGCTTTGTTAAGTTCCTCTTTTTGTTTATGTTGTTTACTTACATCTTTTGTATTTATAAGTAATCTTTTTTTATCTGGCATAAGTGCAATTGCCATATTGACAATTATAGATTTACCATCTTTTACTATACATGTTTTTTCATAGTTTCGTACAAAACCATCCTGCATAACTTTTTGGATAATCTCTTTTGAACGAGGGATATCCTCTTTACTACTTAATGTTATACATGAAGTTTGTAAAAGTTCTTCCCTTGTAAAGCCTGTCATTTGCAAATATTCTTTATTGAAATCTAAAAATTTTGAATTTAAATCCAATATAGCAATACCATCTTTTGAACTATTAAAGATAGTTTCAAATTCATCTTTTTTTTGTTGAATAAGTAGATCTTTTTTCACTTGTTCTGTAATATCAAGTCCTATTGCAACTAAATAATCCATCGTTCCGTTACTATTTTGAACAAGAGTATTTGACCACTCAAAAAATTTCTCTTCCCCAGATTTTGAAATCCAACCATTTCTAAAACTTTTTGTTAAAATTCCTTTATTTGCATTTTCAATAATATCTACAACTTTATCTTGCATTTCTAGGGGTAAGAATCGTTTCCAAAAATATGGTTCACTCCTTATCTCATCTTGAGAATATTGGGTAAACTCTTCACCATATTTATTTATTTTTGTCATAACACCACTGTTATCAATGACTGCAATAATAGAATTTGCATTATCTACAATGGTTGAGATAAAATGTTTTTCTTTTCTAAGTTCCTCTTCCATAATTTTTTGAGGAGTAATATCAACAACAACTCCTAATGATTCACCAGTTTCATTAAGTGCTGTCATACTAGCTAGAAGAGTTATATGTGTACCATCTTTTTTGATTGCAGTTACTTCTCTTGTAAAGGTTCCTTTTGTTTGTAAAGCGACATATCCATCTTTTTCATAAGCAAAATATTCTTCTTCAAAAGCATACATTATTTTTGAAAGTTTTCCTTGCAATTCCCCTTTTTCATAACCCAACATAGTTTCAAAAACTTCATTTGTCCATAAAAAATGTCTATCTTTAAGATGGACGAATCCTGTGGTTTCTATTTTTAGAAGTGCTTCTTGTTGGTTTATTAGTACATTTAACTCTTTCTCTTTCTCTTTTTGTTCTGTGATATCCAATATCACTCCAATAATACCGTTTATCTTACCATTTGCATCGACTATTGAAGCTTTATTAAATATTACATTATGAATATTTCCGTAAGTATCTTGTACAATAGATTCATAAACTTGTACAGAATTTTTTTCAAATAACTCTGTATCTTTAGCATAATAAATTTTTGCAAGTTCTGGTGGATTGATATCAAATACACTTTTCCCTAAAAGTTCCTCTCTTGTTTTCCCTATAAAATTTTCGTAAGCATGATTAAATCCAATATATTTACCATCAATACCTTTATAAAAAACAGGTGATGGAATAATATGGAGAAGGTGTTCAAAAAATTCTTTTTGTTCGATAATAGGGGCACTTATCTTCTTTGAAAGAAATTTAACAGCAAAGTAGGCAATTAAAGCTAAAATCGTTGTAAGAATAGTTAGCGTTATAAAAGCATTAAAGATTAATTGATTCAAACTCTCTTCAGATAAAAAAACTCTACTAACACCACTAATTTTATTTTCATATCCAGTTTTGTAAGGTATGTCAATTTCAAGTAAATCTATTGGTTTTTTGTCTCTTATTAAAGTAATACTTCTAATTATATATTTATCTGTTTGCATCACTTTTTTTGCTTCTTCAAATAATTTATCATTGAGTATTTGACCAGCATAACTAGGGGAACTATGTGCTATTATCAGTCCACTTTCATCTTGGATGATAATACTATCTATATTTTGGTTTTGCTTTTGTAAATCTTGAACCAACAATCTTGCTTGATATTTTCCTGAAAAACTTACTCTATTAATAGAATTCCCTACACTATTTGCAATGATAGAGCCCAATCTATCTTGCTCTTTTTGAATAATAAAATTAAAATAGAATAATGTCGTTAAAAAAATAGTAACAAGCAAAGCAAATATTAAAAATCCAAAATAAACAAATAACTTTTTATCTATACGAGATAGATCTCTTTCCTTCTCTTGAATAAGCACTATTTATTTTCCTTTAAGCGTATTGTCCCAAATAGGTGTTTGGCTATACCATGGCTTTTTAAATTTTTGTGGTATTGGACCTAACCATCCTGGATATAATTTTTGTGTCTCTTTTGTGATTGGAAATACAGGAACTAAAATAATTTTTTTTATTTTTTTCCCAAGTAGCTTTTCATAAGCAGTTTGTAAAGCAACAGATCCTATTGGACCACAAAATTGAGCTGAATCAATTTTTATTAGTTTATTTTCTTGCAATAATTTTACAGATTTTGGATCACCATCTACTGTTGCAACTGCAATATCCAACCTATTTTCATTTAGAAATTCATTTACAACAGAAAGACATCCTCCATCATTTATACAAAAAGTTAAATCCAAAGAACCTTTTTTTGGAAAATCTTTTAAAATAGCCAATCCAACCTCTTTCCCTTTTTTTGGTTCAACAGCTTCATATCTTTTAACTATTTTATACTTTATTTTATACTTTTCTAATGCATCTATAAAACCATCAACTCTATCTATTGTAGATGATACATAAGGATATTCTACAAGTGCAATTGAAAGTTGTTTTTTACCTTTAAAAAGATGAGCTACATATTCACCATTTAAAAAACCAGCTTGATAATTATCACTTGTAACAAATGACTCTAAAATTCCCTGACTAATATATTGATCATAAGCAATTACAGGAATATGTGCTTTATTCGCTTCTTTTAAAGCAGGTATAAGAACAGCATTATCTGTAGGTTGAACAACTATAGCATCTACTTTTTTCGCGATTGCATCTCTGAATTGTTTTAGTTGATTTTCCATTCCAGCTTCACCATCACCTGCAACATATTCAATTAAAGTGATTGTTTTTTTATTAGTTTGTTTTGCTTTCTTGTTAATAACTTCAACTTGAGCTTCTACCCCCTTTTTCATAGCGACTTGACCTTCTATATTCATAGACCAATAGAGTGCAGCAATTTTAAAATCACTAGAAGCAAATAGATTTATTCCTAAAGTAATTAGAATAAGTATTTTAATCATGTTTATTTTATCCTTTATATAATTTGATTATTATAATTAAGTTTAGCTTAATAATAACTTATTTTAAAAAGTATTTAAAAAATAAAATAAACTTATTCCAAAGATACAAGAAATGAACTTAAGAAGCTACTTCAAATCAATATATTTGACCAAAAGAGCCAACTATTTTTCCTATAATTTTTATCTCATTTTTATCTACAATTTGTATTGGATATTCTTTATTATCTGAAATAACATCAAGCTTTCCATCTATCCTTTTTTGAATTCTTTTTACAAAAAGTCCATTTTGATTTGAAAAAGCATAGATTCCATCACGACTTGGATCCGCTTTTGTTGTATCCAAGAAGATAACATTTCCACTATTTAAAGTGGGTTCCATACTATCACCTGTTACTTTTATCGCTTCAATATTTTCTATATTTCCTTCACCACCTAACATTTGTGTAAAATAAGCAGGAATTTCAAGTTTTTCATATTCATCATCATTGTGTTCACCACCACCACCAGCACTTAATCTCAAAGTTGGAAAATATTTCACCCAATATTTATCTGTACTATCTACTAAACTACTTGGATCTTGCCCATAAAAAAGCCAATTTATAGAGATTTTTTTAATTGCACAAAAATCAAGAATATTTTGATAAGGTATTTTATTTCTTGTTTTCATAGTTGCGAAATTTGCTTGACTAATCTCTAATTCATTTGCTATATCTTTATCATATATTTTTTTATTTTGCTCTTCAGAGAGAACTGTTTTTAATTTTTCAATCACTTTTAATATATCAACCATATAAATTCCTTTAAAATCAATTTTGAAGAATCATATCACAAAAGTATGTCAATTTGCAATATTATTTTTATTAAATGTCATTTTATGTAATAATTCAAGAAAAAATTACAAGGATAGATACAATGATAACAATAATACAAAACTTCAATCACAAAATAGACACTTGGTCTTATAAAATAGATATATATCTTTATAAAATAGCCGACACAATTTTGTAGCACAAATGTAATATAATTATTACTAAAGCAATATTTATATAAAATTCGGGAAAATATAGATTCACAATAGAGTGAAAGTTTATATAAAAAACAGGAGGTTATGTATGGGTGAAGTCAATCAGCTTGCTGAAGCTGTTAAGTTTATGTTTATAGGGATGGGGGTTGTTTTTCTTTTTTTGATAGTGATGATATATGCACTCAAACTACAAGCTTTTTTAATCTCTAAATTTATAAAAGAGGAAGAGAAAAAAGTTCCAACAAATGAGTGGAAGCCTGTAACTACAGACGATAAACAAATCACTGCTGCAATAACCGCTGCAATAATACATCACAATAAAGGGTAATTAAAGATTATGGGAAAAAAATATATTGATATCATGGATACCACTTTTAGGGATGGTTTCCAATCTGTTTTTGGTGGTAGAGTTTTAATGAATGACTTTTTACCAGCTGTTGAAGCTGCTTCTTATGCTGGAATAAAACATTTTGAATTTGGTGGTGGAGCAAGATTCCAATCATTGTTTTTTTATTTACAAGAAAATGCATTTGATATGATGGATAAATTTAGAGCAATAGTTGGACCAGATGCAAATCTTCAAACACTTGCACGAGGTATCAATACAGTTATGCTTGATACTGGAAGTAGAGAACTTATAGAACTTCACGCAAAACTTTTTGCAAAACATGGAACTACTACTATTAGAAACTTTGATGCTTTAAATGATGTGAGAAATCTTGAATATTCGGCACAATGTATCAAAAAATATGGTTTAAAACATGAGGCTGTTGTGACTATGATGGATCTACCTCCACATTGTGAAGGTGCTCACGATGTAGCATTTTATGAAAAAACACTTAGAAATATCCTTGATAGTGGTTTACCATATGATTCAATTTGTTTCAAAGATGCAAGTGGAACAGCAAATCCTCATAAAGTTTATGAAACTATTAAAATGGCTAGAAAACTTTTAGGAGATAGTACGCATATCAGACTCCATACTCACGAAACAGCAGGGGTGAGTGTATCTGCTTATTTAGCGGCACTTGAAGCTGGTGCTGATGGGATTGATTTGGCTGCAAGCCCTGTAAGTGGTGGAACATCTCAACCTGATATTTTAACTATGTTGCATGCTACAAAAGGGATGAATTATGACCTTGGTGGACTTACTACAGATAAAGTTTTACAATATGAAGAGACTTTAAAAGATTGTTTAAAAGATTATATGATGCCACCTGAAGCTACTCAAGTTTCAACTCTTATCCCTTTTTCACCTATGCCTGGTGGTGCATTAACTGCTAATACACAAATGATGAGAGATGACAATACTTTAGATAAATTCCCTGAAGTTATAAAAGCGATGCAAGAGGTAGTTGTAAAAGGTGGATTTGGAACATCTGTTACACCTGTAAGTCAATTTTATTGGCAACAAGCTTATGCAAATGTGATGTTTGGACCATGGAAGCAAATTGCTCCAGGTTATGGAAAAATGGTTCTCGGATATTTTGGACAAACTCCTGTAGTTGCTGATTCTGAAATAATAGCACTTGCAAGTGAGAAATTAAAACTTCAAGTAACAAATGAAAATCCACTTGATTTAGCTGAAAAAGATCCACGAAAATCTATTAGTGCTTGGAAAGAAAGATTAGAGATTGAAAAATTAGAAGTAACAGAAGAAAATATATTTATAGCAGCAGCTTGCGATGAAAAAGGTATTGCATTTTTAAAAGGACAATCACCTTTAAATGTAAGAAAAATTGGTCATGAAGAAAAAGAAGAAAAACAAGGAGAAATGAAAATGGCAAACGGAAATTATACAGTTGTAGTAGATGGAAAAAAATTTAGTGTTCAAGTTGCAGAAGGTGATATGGAGATAAAAGTAGTTGTACCAACTGTTGTGGCACAAGAAACACCAGTAGTTGCAGTTCAACAGCCAGCACCAGTTGCTGCTCCAGTTGCTCAACCTACTAGTGGGACAGCTATCGGTGCAAGTGTAAATGGAAGTGTTTGGAAAATCCTTGTAAAAGTAGGGGACAAAGTTGAAAAAGGTCAAGTGGTAGCTATTTTAGAGGCAATGAAAATGGAGATTGATATTGAATCACCATCAGCTGGTGTCGTGGTCGCATTAAATGTATCACCTAATGATGTAGTTGAAGAGGGACAAACTCTTTTAACAATCAATTAATAGATACAAATCGAGGTTATAAAGATAATGAATAAAAGATTAATAATTTTATTTTTAATGGTATGGTTTGCCTTTTTAAATTTAAATGCTGCTGATACACATGTCGCAGTAGATGTCAATAAAACAGAGTATGTCGCAAAAAGTTTTCCAGAACTTTTGTCATCACTCTATCAGTCTACTGGAATAAATGCCCTTATTAATCCAAAAGATGGAGTGATGACGGCAGAATCAAATCCAAAGTATTCAAGACCTATGACTCATTTTGAGCAAAGTTGGGGAAGAGTTATTATGTTTTTAATAGTTTTCCTATTATTTTATCTTGCTATTGCAAAGGGTTTTGAACCTTTATTATTGCTACCAATAGCTTTTGGTGGATTATTAGCAAATATCCCACTGGCAGAAATGGCAGGACCAAATGGTATGCTTGGAATTATTTATAATATGGGGATCGCAAATGGATTTTTCCCACTTCTTATTTTTATGGGAGTTGGAGCTATGACCGATTTTGGTCCTCTTCTTGCAAATCCAAAGACAGCAATTTTAGGTGGTGCAGCTCAATTTGCTATTTTTGGATCATTAGTAGGAGCAGTTGCTTTAGGATTTGGTTTACAAGATGCAAGTGCTATCGCTATTATTGGTGGTGCTGATGGACCAACCTCTATATTTGTGGCAAATACTTTAGCACCGCAACTACTTGGTGCTATTGCTGTTGCAGCTTATAGTTATATGGCACTTGTCCCTGTAATCCAACCACCAATTATGAAAGCATTAACAACAGATGCAGAACGAAGAATAAAAATGCCAACTTTAAGAAAAGTACATAAATTAGAAAAACTTTTTTTACCTATACTTATCCTTATGATGGCAATTTTAGTTCTTCCTGAATCCGCTCCATTGATCGGTGCTTTTGCACTTGGAAATTTTGCAAAAGAATCTGGTGTTGTTGAAAGATTAAGTGATACAATGCAAAATTCTCTTATTAATATCATTACTATCTTTTTAGGTCTTGGTGTTGGTTCAAAACTTGCAGCTGATAAATTTCTTGTTCCTGAAACTTTAGGAATTATGGTTATTGGGCTTATCGCATTTTCACTAGGTACAGCATCTGGAGTTATCGTTGCTAAAATTATGAATAAATTTAGTTCACCAGAAAATCAAATAAATCCTCTTATTGGGGCAGCTGGTGTAAGTGCTGTTCCTATGGCAGCAAGAGTTGTTAGCAAAGTTGGTCAGGAATATGATAGATCAAATATATTATTGATGCATGCAATGGGTCCAAATGTTTCTGGTGTAATTGGTTCAGCGGTAGCTGCTGGTGTTTTATTATCAATATTCAAATAAATTAGGAAAATTAAATTATGTTAGAGATTAAAAATTCATTAGGATTAGCCAGTACTGGTAAAATTTTTAGAAATACCGATGTAGAAACTTTAATTAATGATGCTGTTTTAAATGAAGGAGCAAAAATTAGTAGTGAAGGTGCTTTAATGATTGATACTGGTATTTTTACAGGGAGAAGTCCTAAAGATAAATATTTTGTAAACAATGCTCCATCAAATCAGTATATTGCATGGGGAGATATCAATAAACCTGTAGATGAATCGTTATATAGCAAACTTTTGAATATTTCAAAAGAACAATTAAATGGTAAAGATTTATATGTTACAGATGTTTATTGTGGTTCAAGTCTTGATAGTAGAAAGTCTATTCGATTTGTAACTGAAATTGCATGGCAAGCACATTTTATTCAAAATATGTTTATTATACCATCTGCAATTGAACTTGAAACATTTGCACCAGAATTTACAATTTATAATGCTTGTAAAACTACAAATAAAAATTGGAAAGAAGATGGATTAAATTCTGAAGTTTTTGTAGTATTTAATATTGAAGCAAATGAAGCAATTATTGGTGGAACTTGGTATGCTGGTGAGATGAAAAAAGGTGTTTTTTCAATGATGAATTATTGGCTACCATTACAAAATAAAATGCCGATGCATTGTTCTGCCAATGTTGGAAAAAATGGTGATACAGCACTTTTCTTTGGACTTTCAGGAACAGGAAAAACAACACTTTCAACAGACCCAAAAAGAGCTTTAATTGGTGATGATGAACATGGTTGGGATGACAATGGTGTTTTTAATTTTGAAGGTGGTTGCTATGCTAAAGTGATTAACTTAAGTAAAGAAAACGAGCCTGAAATTTATGGAGCTATTAAAAAAGGTGCTATTTTAGAAAATGTTGTAGCTGATGAAAATGGGAATATCAATTATGATAGTAGTGAAAAAACTGAAAATACAAGAGTTTCTTATCCTCTTAATCATATAGAAAATATTCAACCAAATTCAATAGCAGGACATCCTACAAACATCATATTTTTAAGTGCTGACGCATTTGGTGTTTTGCCACCAGTTAGTAAACTTACAAAAGAGCAAGCTATGTACTATTTTTTAAGTGGATATACAGCTAAAGTTGCTGGAACTGAGCGAGGTGTAACTGAACCAACTGCTACTTTTAGCGCTTGTTTTGGTGAAGCATTTTTACCACTTCATCCAACAGTGTATGCTACTTTACTTGGTGAGAAAATTGACAAACACAATGTGAATGTTTATTTAGTGAATACTGGATGGACTGGGGGAAGTTATGGTATCGGGAAAAGAATGAGTATTAAAAATACAAGAGCTTGTATAAATAGCATTTTGGATGGTAGTATCAATAATAGTGAATTTGAAACTCTTCCTGTGTTTAATTTAGCAATACCAAAAACACTACAAAATGTCGATACAAATGTCTTAAATCCTAGAAATAGTTGGGAAAATAAAGACGCTTATGATGCAACTGCTAATAAACTGGCATTTATGTATATTGAAAACTTCAAAAAGTATCTACCAAAAGACAATGAGGTTAGTACAATACAAAGTTTCGATTTCACATCAGCTGGTCCAAAAATATAATTTTTAACATTTAGTTTAAATGTTGAGATTATTCTTTTGTATCTGATAATAAAAGGATAGAACTTGACAAGTAAACTAAAGCTAAATGATCTCCTAACAGAGATCAAAGAAAACTGTAATGAAATAACTTACCTTAGTATGATTCATCTCTATGGTAAATTATATGAAATCAAAGAGGAAACTTTAATAGATAAAGAGGAATTTTTTGAGATTCTTAAAAATTATTCTCTATTTTTTAGATATCTTAACGATTATGCTGGAACTATTTACAAAAAATACAACTCTTCAATTGAACTTATCTATACAGAAGTATGCTCATTTTATAAATTAGAGTTAGATAATGAATACAGATTTCAACATATTTTACGAAAATTGGAAAAACAAACACCCCAACTTTTAATGAGTTTAGCTGATGATGATATCCAAAAACAAACTATTGATAACTTTGAAGATAAACTATCAACTATTAAAAGCTCTCAATATTATAAGGATAATCAAGAATTACTATTATCAAAAATAGAAAAACTTGAAAAAAATATAGCACTTGTAAAAAAAGCACTCAATATATAAACCATTTTTATAATAGAATAAAAACTTATTCTATTATAATTGTCTCTTTGATTTTTAATCCAAATCCATTTAAACCTACAAATGAAGTTTTAGTCCCTGAAGTTAGTAATTTTATCTCATTTATATTCAATTTTTTCATAATTTGTGCACCAATTCCAAAATCTTTCATATTCTCTTTTTTCTCATCGTTTGTTTCTAAAAATACAAGAATACCACCTTTAGATTCTAAAAAGTTAATTGATTTTAACATTGAATTTAGCTTTTGATGATTAAAAAATAAATTAATATCTGTATCAATTGTATGAAACTTTACTAATGAAACTGATTGTAGTTCTCCAAATTTAATAACTGTATGATTATTCCCTTTATGATCTTTAAAAATAATCTTTTCAACTTCTGCATCAAAAAACATCTCTTTTGAAATTGATACTATCTCAACAAGTGATTCATTTGCCATTCTATACTCAACCAAATCAGATATATAAACTTGTACCATTTTGTGGTCATTTGCAAATATATCAAGGTCATCTCTTCTAGCCATAGTTCCATCAGCTTTCATAATCTCACATATTACAGATTCACCCCTAAGCCCAGCTAACTTACAAAGATCAATACTCCCTTCAGTATGCCCAGTACGAACAAGCACCCCACCCTCTTTGGCAATTAATGGAAAAATATGACCTGGTTTTACTAACTCTTCCTCTTTACTAATATTGTTTGCTAAAATTTTTATCGTATCGTCTCTCTCTTTTGCACTTATCCCAGTAGTTGCTTTCGCACAATCCACCGAAACTGTAAATGCTGTTTCATACGAAGATGTATTTGACTGTACCATTGGTGTAAGACTCAATCTATTTGCTGTCTCTTTAGTGACAGCAACACAAATCAACCCTTTTGCATGTGTTGCCATAAAGTTTACATGCTCAGGTGTACTAAATGCTGCACTATAAACTAAATCACCCTCATTTTCTCTATCTTCATCATCAAGCATGATGACCATATTACCCTTTTTTATCTCTTCGATTGCTCGCTCTACTCTTGCAAATGAATTCATATTTTAACTCTGCTTTATTATTGATTTTTATAAGTATATCAAAAATAATGAAAATTAATCTAAAATGACTTGACAAATGAAAAGTTTTTTACTATAATTCCACCACTTAAATGATTGGGGTATAGCCAAGCGGTAAGGCAACGGTTTTTGGTACCGTCATTCGAAGGTTCGAATCCTTCTACCCCATCCACTCTTAACGCGGAATAGAGCAGCACGGTAGCTCGTCGGGCTCATAACCCGAAGGTCTCTGGTTCAAATCCAGATTCCGCAACCAATCAAAACAATTACTTTAAATCAAAATATTTTTATATCCTTTTTAATTCTATATTCTATATATAGCAATACAATCATACTTTAATTTATATAGTCATTCCATCAATCTAGTTTTGTTATTATTTATAATTAATAAAACTACAAAATAATAATTTTTCTTAAAGTTTTAATAAGTTAAAATCACAGCTAAAACTAAATAGGGATACTAAATGGAAGATGAAGTTAAAACCTTAAATTATATAAAATCATTTTTAAGTGACGACTATGTTTCTTTAAAAGAAAATCTAGAACTCCTACTCAAAGAATATGAACGAAAATCAAAGCGGCTCGATACTATTATCAAACGAAGTGATAAACAACAACTGCAACTTATCCATCTTAATGAAGAACTTGACTCTTATAAAAATGAGCTTGAGATAAAAGTAGAAGAGGAGATAGCAAACAGAAAAGAGAAAGAGAAAATGCTATTCCAACAATCTAAGCTTGCTGCTATGGGTGAGATGATGGATGCCGTCGCTCATCAATGGAAACAACCAATCAACATCGTAAATATGCAAGTTGATATGTTAGGTTATGATTTTGAAGATAATCTTATCAATCAAGAATATATTACAGATTTTCAAGAAAAAATATTTTCACAAATTCAACATATGACAAGTACTCTTGAAGAGTTTAGAAACTTTTTCAGACCAAGTAAAGAGGTAAAAGAGTTTGATGTGAAAAAGATGATTGATAAAGTTTTACTCCTTGTAAAAGATGAATTTATGAAAAATCAGATAAAAATAAAAGTAAATGAGATAGAAAATTTCTCTCTATTTGGGATAGAAAATGAATTTAAACATCTCATCTTAAATATTATCAATAATGCAAAAGATGCTTTTAACGATAACAAAATTGAAAAAAGAGAGATAATCATCAATATTATTGCAAATTCAAAAAGTAAAAAAATAGAGATATGTGATAATGCAGGTGGGATTCCAAGTCATGTTATTGATGATATTTTTAAAGCAAATGTAACAACAAAAGCTGAAGGGAAAGGGACTGGAATAGGACTTTATATGAGTAGTCAAATTGCAACCAAACATCATGGAACACTCATTGTTGAGAATATTGAAAATGGTGCAAAATTTACTTTTGAGCAACTACTGTAAATGCTAAAAATATTTTTTCTTATTCTAACTTTTGTCTCATTTGCACTAGCAAATCCTAAAGTGCATTATAAAGTATCATACGACCCTGATTATGCACCCTATTCTTATAATATCGACAATAAACCAAATGGACTTTTGATTGATCTCTATAAAGAGTGGGGAAAAGCAAATAATATTGAAGTTGAATTTGTAAATGGTAAAACATGGGACAATGCAATAGCTTTAGCAAAAACTGGGAAAGTTGATTTTTTTTTAGGTACTGAACCTTATGAAAAATGGATGCAAGCTTCTTCCCCTTATTACAAAACAAAAACAACACTTTTTTCTTTAAAATCATTTAATGGTTCTATAAATAAAGTTGGAATTATCGGAGAAGATTTTAAAAATGACTTAGTAGCTAAGTTTAAAAATATTACAATCACCTCTTATGGAACTTATCAAGAGTTAGTCAATGCCATTGTAGAACACAAAGTTGATGCTATTTATGATGATGAGATAGCTTTAAGTCAATATATCCTAAAACAAAGTAAAAATCATTTAATAAGAAAAATGGATATTCTCACTCAAGTCAAAAGTATGTGTGCTATTTCAAATGATATAAAAAAAATAGAACTATTTAATAAAGGGTTTTTAAAATTAGAGCAAAAAACTTTAGTAACTCTAGAAAACAATTGGCTTACGGATGAATCTCAGAAATACTATACCACTTATGAAAAAGAGATATTTACTAAAAAAGAGAAAGAGTGGATGGATAAAAATCCTATCATTCGTATCGCACTTATGGATTATTGGCCACATGATAAAGAAAACAACTCTCTACACACAGAGATTCTTAAACTAATTAATGAAAAAAGTGGTCTTTCTCTAACTCCTATATTTTTTAGTGCTTGGAAAGATGGCTATGACAAAGCTATAAAAGGGAAAAATCTTTATGGAATCATGGGATTAAGTTGGAGTGAAGAGAGGGAAAAAGAACATTTCTTCTATTCACCTGCTTACAACTTTTCACCATGCTATTTAGTCACAAAACAATCAAATACAACCATCAAATCATTAAAAGATTTAGAAGGTAAAACTGTTTATCTTGAAAAAGACAACATTACCCATAAAATGTTAGCAGATAAAAATATTAAAATCATAGATATGGCAACTGCTGATGATATGTATGAAGCACTTGAAAAATCAGATAAAGCAGATGGTTTTCTCTCCTATTTTATCGATGAAGAGAAACTAAATCAACATAATTTAAAGGTTACAGAAACTATCTATGAAAGATATGGAGAAGTTGCAATTGGGATAAATCATCAGTATCCTGAGCTAAATTCAATTATCAATAAAGCTTTTAAACTTATTCCAAAAGAAACTCTTGCGCAACTTAGAAATACAAAATGGGATACTAAAAATGTTGTAATTATTCCACAAGAACAATCTATTCCAAAAGTTTCATTTATAGGACTTTTATCAACTGAAGAAATTTTATTTTTTACACTTATTTTTCTGTTATTGATATATTTAGTTTATATGATTTTCACAAAAAGTAAAATTCTCAATATAAAATTTAAACTTTTTAATCTTACACTTATTGGTATAGAGTTGGTTGTTATCATTTTTATTATTTCTGAAGTTACTATTTTAGATAGAACTGAAAATACCCTTGCAAAAGCATATAAAGATCATCATGAGCTTATTAAAATAATAGACCATCTTAGACAAAGTTCTGATGATTTAACACATTTTTCAAGAACTTATGCCGTAACTGGTGATAAAGAGTTTGAAAAAAGATACTTTACAACACTTGATATAAGAAATGGGAAAATAGCTAGACCAAAAGATTATGATAATATTTATTGGGATTTAGATGAAAATATCAGAAAAGTACAACATCCAGATGGAAAAAAAGAAGCTTTAAAAAGTATGATAGAAAAACTCCCTTTTAGTGAGTTTGAAAAAGCGAAATTAAAAGAATCAGAAGATAATTCAAATGAACTTGTAAAACTTGAAGTAGAAGCTTTTGAAGCAATTAAAAATAATAATAAAGAGTTAGCTATACAGCTCTTACATAGCAATAACTACTATAAAGCAAAAAATAAAATTATGCTTCCAATTGATGAAGTGTTAACAGCTCTTGACAAAAGAACTAATCAAGAGATAACTATTTTAGAATTAAAAATTAAAAATCAATTTATATATATTTTACTCATTAGTATCTTATTTATTATCGCTAATTTGTTAGCATATCTATTATTAAGAAGTAAAGTAACCATACCTATTGAGTATCTAACAAATGCTATTCAAAGATTCAAAAACAATGAAAAGATAGTTGAAAAAGAGACTTTTTATAATGATGAAATTGGATATATGATAAAAGAATTTTTTGAGATGAAAGAATCTATTGAACATCAAAAAAATGACTTAGAACTTTCAAAAAAATCGACAGAACAAATTTTAGCAAATATATTATTCCCATTATTAATTACATCACGGGAAAAAAGAGTAATTGTTTATGCTAATCAATTTGCATGTGAACTATATGAAAAATCTTATGAAGATATTATTGACTTATCACTCGATAATTTATATACATTATCCAATGGTCCAGCAGAATTGATAAAAAAACTCACAAATGAGGGAAAAGTTGATAGTATTGAAGAGGAAGTCACTACTCATTCTGGTAAAAGATTCACTGCTTTACTCTCTGTTATCCCTTTCACTTATCATGAGGAAGAGTGTTATATAGGGATGACTATTGATATTACAAAACAAAAAGAGATGGAAAATGCATTTCGTTTGATGCACAAACAAACAAGAGATAGTATCGAATATGCATCACTTATTCAAACTGCACTTATCCCTGATAATAATCTATTTAGAAAATATTTTGATGAATATTTTGTAATATGGCATCCAAAAGATATAGTTGGGGGAGATATTTATCTTTTTGAAGAGTTAAGAAATGATGATGAGTGTTTACTTATGGTAATTGACTGTACAGGGCATGGAGTCCCTGGTGCCTTTGTAACTATGCTAGTTAAAGCAATCGAGCGACAAATCATCTCTAAAATAAATCACAATGAAGATGAAATAGTAAGTCCAGCAGAAATCTTAAGTATCTTTAACAGAAGTATGAAACATCTTTTAAAACAAGAGGATAAAAATAGCATCTCAAATGCAGGGTTTGATGGGCAAATTATCTACTATAATAAAAAAGATAAAGTTATAAAATGTGCAAGTGCTAGAAACTCTATTTTTTATCTTCAAGATGATGAAATTATAGAGATAAAAGGGGATAGACACTCTGTTGGATACAACGATAGCGATGGAGATTTTCCATTTACAGAGCATATTTTGAGCACTTCAAAAGATATCTCTTTATATATCTCAAGTGATGGTTATTGGGATCAAATGGGTGGAGAAAATGAGAGATCATTTGGTAAAAAAAGATTTAAAAATTTAATTGAAACTATCAAAGATGAATCTATGGCAGAGCAACAAGAGGAGTTTATCTATACACTACACGATTACCAAGGGGATGTAGATAGACAAGATGATGTTACAGTTATTGCATTTAAAATAAAAGGGGAATAATATATGTTTAAAATATTGGTTGTCGATGATTCTAAATCTGCTAGAAATAGAGTTGTCAAAACACTTGAAGACTCTGAAGTTGCTTGTGAAATTGTTGGTACTGCTGAAGATGGAAAAGATGGTATAGCTAAATATATTGAACTTAGACCAAATTTAATTATCACAGATATAGAGATGCCAAATATGGATGGAAGAGAATTTATAACAAAACTCAAACAACTTAATAATAATTTACCAATCATCGCTATTACATCTATTGTAAATGAAAAGATTAAACAATCACTTATGGCAAATAATTTAGTTTATGTATTACATAAACCACTTGACGCTAAACTGTTGCATATCTTACTTAGTAAAATTGCTAAAGAAAATACACTATGAAAGGAAGTACAAAAATGAATATTTCAAAAATACGACAATTAATGGATGATGAGGGAATAGTATTTTCCTTTTCTGGTCTGATTTCCCAATCACTTACAGAATTTATGGTAGAAACAGCTTCAAAACAATTTGCAGACGATGGATACGATAAAACTATGATAAAAAGTATGTTTTTAATAGCAATCGAACAACTTCAAAATGTTATGAGTTATTCAAAACAAAAACATATCCAAACGGGAAATAGATATACAAGCCCAGGTGTATTATTAGTAGGATTTGATGATGAGAAACAAAAATACTATGTGAGTAGTTCAAATGAAATCATTGAAGAGGATAAAATCAAAATATCAACTAAAATAGATTTTATCAACTCTCTTGATACTGGGGAACAAAGAAAATATTTAAGAGAAAAACTAAAATCAGCAGAAGATACTCACGATAGAGGTGCTGGGGTTGGATTTATTGAGATAGCAAAAAGATCAAGTGAAAAACTTGAATACGACTTTGAAGAGTTGGATGGGAAATCATATTTTCACATCAAAGCATATATATAAAAAATAAAAGGATAAAAAATGGAAAACTTACACTTAGAAAAGACAAACTATACACCACAAATTAACTTCGATGCCTCAAAAGGTCTTTTAGAATTTTTAGGTAAATCATACCCTGAAAATACATTTGATTTTTATAAGCCAGTAAAAGAGTGGCTCAATGAATATGCAAAAACAACAACAAATGAAAAAACAATCGTAAACTTTGAACTAACATACTTAAACTCTAGTAGTTTAAAAGTTTATTTTGATATCTTTGATACTTTAGAAGAGATGCATAATAACGCTAAAGGTGTTGAAATTAATTGGATATATGAAGAAGATGATGATATTATCGAAGAGACTGGGGAAGATTTTGCAGATGATTTTACATCATTAAAAATAAATCTAATTTCTAAATAACATTGGATAAAAAGCATGCATAAAAAAGAAAACAACGAACTAGAGATTATTGGACAAATTGATTCTTTAGAATCTACTTTTATTGAAACTATTAAAAATCTAAAACAAGAAATAAAACGGCATGATAAGATTATGGCAAGATCGGATAAGCAACAAAAAAGAGATTATGATGAGCTACAAAAAAAACTTGAAGAGGTTGAAGCTTTAAAAAAAGAGATAGAAGATACTCAAAAAGAGGTTGTTTTCAAAATGGGTGCAATTGGAGAAAGTAGAAGTAAAGAGACAGGAAACCATGTAAAAAGAGTCGCTTTATATACTAAACTTCTTGCTATGCATGCTGGAATTGATGAGGAAGAAGCTGAAATATTAAAACAAGCTAGCCCAATGCACGATATAGGTAAGATTGCTATTCCCGACTCCATTTTAAATAAACCAGGTCGATTTGAAGAAAACGAACGAAAAATAATGGAACAACATGCACAACTTGGATATGAAATGCTTATAGGTTCTAGTCGTTCTTTATTGAATGCTGCAGCGATTGTTGCTTATCAACATCATGAAAATTATGATGGTACAGGATACCCTAGACAATTAAAAGGGGAAGAAATACATATCTATGGAAGAATCACTGCTATGGTAGATGTCTTTGATGCACTTGGAAGTGATAGATGCTATAAAGAAGCTTGGGATGATGAAAAGATTTTTAACCTTTTCAAAGAGGAGAGAGGGAAAAAATTTGACCCAAAACTTGTAGATATATTTTTTGAAAATCTTGATGATTTTCTAGCGATTAGAAACAGTTTAAAGGATGAATTTGAATAAAACTTCCGCATTAATTTCCATTTGAGTAGATTTTCTATATAATCTACTTAAAATATATCTCAACCTTAGGTCATAAATGAGCACACATTTACTTATACAATTGCTATTCGTCGTTATTTTTACTTTTATTTTTATCAAACTTCTTATAAAATTTGCCCCAAAACTCAAACTTATAGATATTCCAAATCATAGAAGTGTACACACAAAAGAGATACCAAGAGGTGCTGGAATTGGAATTGTATTTGGACTATTGGGTAGTGATGTAATATTCTCAGATTATCCACTTTTTGGGAATCTTTCTATTTATGTCGCTGTTTTACTTGTTTTTATGATTGGGATACTTGATGATAGACACGATGCAAAACCAAAATGGAAATTTGCTATTATCCTTATTTCTGTTTTGATTTTGTATTTTGATGGAATATCTATAAATACACTTGGAAAATTCTTTGGGATGGACTTTCATCTTTCTTGGATGGCTTTACCATTCACTTTTTTTGCAGTTGCTGGATTTACAAATGCACTTAATCTAGTGGATGGACTTGATGGGCTTGCAGGTGGACTTAGCCTTGTTATTTTAACAACACTATGTGCAATTGGCTTTACTTATAATGACCCTTTTATTATCAATCTTTCTTTAGCTTTGATGGTTGGAATTGGTACATTTCTACTATTTAACTGGGATCCAGCAAAGATTTTCATGGGTGATAGTGGCTCTTTAACAATAGGGTTTCTTATAGCACTTATAGCTATCAAAGCACTTCCACATATCCAACCAACATCGGTGCTATTTATAGCTGCTATCCCTATTATGGATACTTTAATAGTAATGATACGAAGACTACGAGCTGGTTATTCACCATTTTCACCCGATAAGCTCCACATACACCATATACTTCTAAAATTTTTCAATGGTAATGTAAAGAAAACAGTAATTTTTCTAATAATGCTACAAGTTTTATACTCTTTAATCGGTCTAAGCTTCTCTGAGTATGAGTACCAAAGATATGCACTCATTTTATTTATCTTAAATACTATGATTTTTTATATGTTATTTAATGGGATGATTCACAGACAACATAGGTTTTC
>JAQUAG010000017.1 GCA_028687375.1 Arcobacteraceae bacterium
AATTCTGCAGAATTCTTTGCACTTGTTTCTAAAAATGCATCAAAATTAAATCCAGCATCCATATCCGCTGTATCACTAATAGCTCTTAAAATTAAACATGGCACTTGCAAAGCATCACAAACAACTGCTACACTTGCACCTTCCATCTCTAATGCATCTGCATTAAAAGTTTTTTCTATAAAAGCTTTTCTCGTTTCATCACAAACAAATTGGTCACCTGTAGCGATAATCCCTTCTATAATAGATATATTATTTTCTTTTGCAACTTCTAAAGCAATCTCTTTTAATCTTTTATCAGTATTAACATAAACATTTCCACCTGGAACATAGCCGTGTGGATGACCAAATGCAGTTATATCTAAATCGTGTTGTGAAAGTTGATTTGCTACAATTAAATCACCAATTTTTAATTTTGGATTTATACCACCTGCAACTCCACTAAATAACAATATATCACAACTAAATTTTTGAATCATAGTAGATGCTGTTAAGGTTGAAAATACTTTTCCAATTTTACTGTATGCGATTACCACATTAAGTTCACCAAATTTTGCTTCATAATATTTATTATTTGCATATTCAACAACATTTATATCTGTAAAATATTCTAATAAAGGGGCAATTTCTTCTTCCATTGCACCCATAATTGCTAGTCTAGTCATTTAAAACCTCTAAAACTTCCTCTAGAGTTTTCATATCACTTACATTATAAGTTGGGACACTTACACCTTTTTTATTTAACCCTTTAAGGATATTTCCATTTCCGAACTCTATAAACATATCAACCGCGTCCATATGAGCTTGAATAGATTGTTTATATAAAACAGGCATAATCAACTGATTTGATAATAATTCAACTGCTTCATCTTTTGTATTATATGGTTTTGTTGTTACATTTGATATTACTGGAACTTCAAAAGTATCATTCATTTTTTCTAAATATGGTGCAAGTTTTACAATTGCTGATTCTAAGATAGGGCAATGACTTGCAACACTCATAGGAAGGACAATTGCTCTTTTTGCACCAGCTTCTTTAAACACATCAACTAAAGCTTCCAAATCTGCTTTACTTCCAGCAAGAACCACTTGTCCATCACTATTGTAATTTGCTGCCCATACTTGTTTACCATTTGCTCTCTCTTGAGCACAAATTGCTTCAACTGCATCATCTTCCATAGCAAGTAGTGCCATCATCCCTGCACCAACACCATCGCATGCTTCACTCATAAATTGACCTCTTTTATGAGTTAATTCAACAGCATCAAGATAATTCATCCCACCAGCAGCTACTAATGCAGAAAATTCACCTAAACTGTGTCCCAAAACAAATTCTGGTTTGATATCACATTTAGATTTGAATACTTCAACCGCAATTGCACTTATCAACAAAATTGCTGGTTGTGTAAATTGTGTTTGATTTAAATCTTCATTTTCTTCAAATAATAGTTTTTCAAAATTTACACCTATTTTTTCACTAGCATTTTTTATCATATCTTTTGCTATTTGTGTATTTTCGAAAAAATCTTTTCCCATTCCTATAGATTGACTCCCTTGACCAGGGAAAATAAAAGCAACTTTTTTCATAATTTTAACCTCTCTTTTTAAATTAAAAACTCCCATTTCAAAAGAAACAGGAGCGACTTATCTTCTTGAATTTAGTTATGATTAACTATTTTTACATCCATGACCATCATGTCCACCACAACATTCATGTTCTTCTCCGTGTTTTTCACCACCACAGCACTCTTTTTCTTCGTGGTCATGTCCATGGTCATGAGAACCGCAAGATCCACCTCCACAACATCCACCACCATGAGCCAATCCACCAACAACACCAGTTGCAAGTTCTTCTTCAGTTGCAGCTCTCACATCAACAACAGTTATAGTAAACATTAAATTCTTTCCAGCCATTGGATGGTTATAATCAATTGTTACTTCATCATCATTAAATGATTTTACTGCAACTTGTACTGTTTGTCCATCATCACCACTACCATAGAGAGTCATCCCCTCTTTTAATTCAATACCAGCAAATTGCTCTTTTGGTAAAGTTTGGATTGCCTCTTCATTATAAGCACCATACGCTTCATCAGCTTTTACATAAATATCAGCTTTTTCATTTTTAGCTAATCCCATCATTTGAGATTCTAATCCTGGGATAATATGCCCCATACCAATTATAAATTCTAGTGGATCATGCCCTTCATTACTATCAACAACCTCTTTTGTGTCAGCATCAACTAACATATACTCCATTGCTACAACATCATTCAACTTAATCATTTTTTATCCTTTATTTTTGTTTTTGTTTCTTTTGAACTTTTTTTAGTCTTTTTTGAACTTTTTTTTGTTTCTTTTTCAGCAACAGCTGGTTCTTCTTGAGCTTTTAATTTTTTTGAAGCTTCTTTTGCTTCTTTAGAGTCTGGATACACTTCAACAATTGTTTTGTAAAAATTAATTGCATTCTCATTTTGCTTTAAATTTTCAAATGAAACTGCACTATGAAGTAATAACTTTGGAATATACTCTGCTTTATCATTTGCTATCATACTTTGTTTGTATGATTGAATAGCTTCTTTATACTCTTTTTTAATAAATTTTGTTTCAGCAAAATAAAAATTACTCTCTGCTGGTTTATATTTACTAACCACTAATTGTTCAAAGATAGGCATAGCTTTTGATATTTGATTTGTATTAAATAATTTTAAACCATTCTCAAAAGATTCTTTATCATCAATTTTATCTACTTTTGCTTTTTCTACTAATTGCTCTTGCCCAACAACATCTTGCTTTTTAACAACTAGAGTAGTTGCTGCAGTTGGTACTGGTGCATTTTTATTAATAAAAGCTACCAATTCATCAAATTCACTTTTTCTTACATAATCTGAATTAATTTTATTTATAATTGTTAAGAGCTTTTGATTAGACTCTTCAAGCAATTTATTATTCTTTTTTTGTAAAGAAATAAAACTATCCAATTTAGTATTCAAATCTTCTATTTTTTTTGAATTATCATCAATTTTGACTGATAATATCCCAGTTTTTTCTTCTATCTTATTTTCAGTTGACTTTATACCAATTCGAGTGCTATTCATGTTTTGACTATCTGATTCGTAAACAGATCTCATCCCTTCAATTTTTTGAGACAATTCATCTTGTTTTGATTCAAATGAACCTATTTTTAAATCAAGAGTATCTATTTTTGAAGAGAGAGCATTTACTTTTTCATTATTTTGTAAAACTGCTTTTTCTGCTCGACTCAGTCCATAAGGAGAAGATGATTCCAAGTTTCCTGCACCAAAAACAGATATCTCTTTTCCACTTGTAACACTCATCATTAGAGATGAAATAATTATTGTTTTGTAAATATGTTTATACATCATGGGATTAAATAATGGTCAACTCTTCTATTTTTTGTCCAACATTGAGCTGTTTGTTCTTTGCAAATTGGATTACTTTCTCCATAACTCACTACAACAATTCTATTTTCATCAATTCCTCTTTTGACTAAATCATTTTTAACTGCCATTGATCTCTTTAATCCTAAAGCATAATTATATTCGTCACTTCCCCACTCATCACAATTACCTTCTAGTTTAATTTTAAATGATTTGTCTTTTAAAGAAGTTTTATTTATCTTTTCAGAATTTTCAGTAGAAAATGCCAAATTTTCTTCAGTCAATGTGAACATATCAAAATCAAAGTGAATTGATTTAAGAGTAATCTCTTCACCATTTACAGTACTTGTAGTCGTATTATACAACTCATCTACAACCTTAAAATTAGGTTCTTGTCCATTTGTTGTAGAAGAAATAATATCATCTGAAGGAACTATTCTAATACTTTTATCATCCAAATTATCATTTGAACCTTTTTTGTTAGTTTGTACTACTTTTTTAAGATCATTATCAAAAGATACCACTTCTTTTTTTGTAGAACATCCAGCAAAAATCAACAATAACAAAAATGCCATCACTGTATTCGCAATTTTATAATGCATATTTACTCCTTTTATGTATAATTGTACTATATAAAACTTAATTTATATTCTTCATTTTTACCAATCTATAGATTGAATTTTTCCACTTTTTAAACTAAATAAAAAGTGTTTATTGTAACTTAATCTCATAATCCCTAGTGAACTAACTCCATTTGTATTATTAACATATAAAATAGATTCCCCATCTACTGAAAATTTAGGAAATTGATTAGCACCTTGAGTTGTTAGTTTTTTCATACCTTCATTATCTGTAGAAATTAAATAAAGATTAAATCCACCTTTACCTTCCTCCCTGCTTGAATAAACAACATAATTATTGAAAGTAGTCGCTTGACTATTATTTTTACCTTGATATACAAGCCTATCAACATTATCTGAACCTATTCTTTGTGCAAAAATATTTGCTTTACCCAATCTATCTGAAACAAAAACGATTTTATCTTCATTTCCTAAAAAGTTTCCACCAACATCAATTCCAGAATATTTTGTAATTCTTGTTTTTTCTTTAGATTTTAAATCATAAAGATAAATATCTGGTTGACCATTTGGTGCCAATGTTAATAGTAATTTATTCCCATCATTACTCACATCTGAACACACTACCATTCCATCAGATTGTAAAACTTTTTCAGATTTTCTACTATATAAATCTTGTTTAATAAGGGTAGGATAAAGATTATCATAAGTTGTATAATAAAAACTTGTTTGTTCCTTATTCGCCCATTTAGGGAAAACATTTAAACCACCATTTACAATAACTTGCTGATAAGTTAAGGTATAGTCTGAAATAACTATCTCACTTTTTTTTGAACTAGTATATCTTGAAAACAATATAAATCTATCCATCCAATCAATTGATGGTGCTTTTAATTCATTATTTACTGCAATTGCTATTTTATGTGCCAAAAAAGGATATCTTGCACTTTTTGAGACTTGATATCTATTTTTAGATTTTAACTCTTTTGTATTTATATCAAATAAAGATATGTCTACAGCTATTGAACCATTAAGTGTATTTTTAATTTCTAAAGAAACTATTAAATCAAACTTTGCTAATAATGGATTAGAGAAGTTAAATTCACTATTTAGATTTTCCTCTAGTGTATCTGTATCCTCTACATTAAAGTGTCCACTTACAAGAAAATCTTTTTCTAAAACCTCTTTTAATTTACGACCGAGATTTGCATCTGTAGTATTTTTTGTAACTAAAATTCCTATTGTTGGAATGATATTATTTTTTCTAACAACATCAAGTTCTGCATCAACAGCGAACAGACTTTCAATTATTAATAAAAATAACAATAAAAAAGATTTCATTTCATACACTCCTTTTGAAAACTAATTTGAATAAGGTTTAAAATTAACCTTAATCGTTTTTGTGATTTTATCTGGAGGAATTGGATATTTTTCTAAAGTTTGATTTTTTAAAAAAAGTTTCAATGCTCCATCAACTCTATTGTCTCCTGAATACTTCAACATAACAAAACTAAAATTACCAACAGAATCAATTGTAATATTTGCTACTACCAAATAATTAATATCTGTAATTAATGGAAAGTTATACCATTTTCTCAAGATATAAGTATTTATCATAGAATAATATTCATCAAATTCACCTTTATTGGAAGATGTAGTTTCACTTCTTGAACTACTAGTTAAATTTTTCATATCTACTAATTTTGATAACTCTATTTGTTGTGGCGTTTGAGTTTCTGTAGAATGTGATTTAAATCTACTTGCATACTGTGATTGCGATTTTTTTTGATTATCTTCTGTTATCTCTTTATTATTAATTGTTTTAGTACCAATATCTGAAACATTTGAGAATAAAGATTTTAAATTTGCAGTAGTACTCTCTTTTGCAGTAGAAAGTTTTTCAATTTCTTCTATCTTTTTCTCTTCAATAGGAAGCTGCTTTGATACTTGAATTTCATTAGTCGATATAAGATCAAGTTCTATTGTCGTCTCAGTTGGAAGTGTTCCAAACTTTTCGACCTCATTTGCATCCTTTTTCAAATACAGTGCAATTAGAATAATACCCAATACATAAATGCAAATTGCAATAACGGTAGAAACTGTTAAACGAAATTTTTTATCCATCTGTAATTAATGATACCTTTGAATAACCAGATTGTTTTACTACTTTTAAGACAAACATAACATCGCTATAAGATAAAGTTTGATCTGCTCTAATGTGAATTGGTGTATCTTTAGGAATATTTGATGAATAAGTGGCAAAGTCTTCTTTAAATGTTGCAAATAGATATTTACTATGTTCTATTGTGATAATTTTTTCTTTTTCTACTAAAATTGTAACACTTTTAACATCACTTAATTGCTTTGATACACTTCCTTGAGGCAATGAAATTTGTTCTTCATACTCCATAACAGGAGCTGTTACCATAAGTAATACAAGTAATACGAGCATTACATCAACTAAAGGTGTAATGTTTAAATCAGGTTTTTGATTATAATCATACAATCTTAATTCCTAGATAGTATTATATTGATTTGTGATTTGATATATGTATTTAAGATGTAAATTTTTCTAACAAGTATTTGATGAAATGTGTAAGCTAAAATAGCTACAAAAATCCCAGCAGCAGTTGCAATAAGTGCTTCACTTATTACAGGAGCAATAGCAGAAAAACTAACTTTTGAGACATTCTTAAAACTTGCGAAAGATTCTAAAATACCTACAACTGTTCCGAATAGTCCTATGAATGGAGCAGTTGAAGCTATTATAGATTGCCAAAATAATCCAGAACTTGCTTCTCTAATCATTGAAATTTCAAATACTTCGAGAGTCTCTTTATTTATCTCTTTGTTATTACCTATAAAAGAACCAATAGATGTCAATGGATTTATTCTAAATTCTCTTTTTGTAAGAGAATTTAAAGAATTAATCTCATTTTTAATCGATGAAGAAAGCTCTAATAATTTATAAATATAAATCAGAATAGTTAATATCATATATATCGACAACAAAGCCAATACAAATACAGTAATAATTGAACTATTCTGTAAATAATTTACAATAATATTTAGCATATCTTCTTATTTAAAAGATGCTATTTTAGCTTCAACAGCTGCCATAGATACAGAAGCATCTTGAACAGAATTAACTAAAATTTTTGCTTCTTGGATTTTATTTGATAACTCTGAATGATCATCTGCATTTAATGATACAGCACCATCAACTAAAACATCAACACTATGCTCACTTACCTTTGCATAACCCCAATTTATTGCTACAGCATCTATGCTATTATCAATATTTGTTATTTCAATAACACCTACTGTTAATGTAGAAACTAAGAGTGAGTGATTTGGTAAAACGCCAAACTCACCATCTTTCCCAGGAAGTACAACTGATTTAACTTCATGAGAAAATATTTCACCCGTTGGTGTTACAATTGATAATTTTATTGTATTATCCATTTTTTACCTTTTAAGCTTATTTGCTACCTTGTGCTTTCGCGATAGCTTCATCGATACCACCAACCATATAGAATGCATTTTCTGGCATATGATCATATGAACCATTTAAAATACCTTTGAATCCAGCAATTGTATCTGCTAATTCAACATATTTTCCTGGACTTCCTGTAAATACTTCAGCAACAAAGAATGGTTGAGATAAGAATTTTTCAACTTTTCTTGCTCTTTCAACAACTAATTTATCTGCTTCACTTAATTCATCCATACCAAGAATTGCAATAATATCTTGTAAATCTTTGTACTTTTGTAATAGTGATTGAACACCTCTTGCAACTTCATAATGTTCAATTCCAAGTACATCTGCACTTAAAATTCTTGAAGTTGAATCTAGTGGATCAACCGCTGGGTAAATACCTTTTTCAGCAATTTTTCTATTTAAAACTGTAGTTGCATCAAGGTGAGCAAAAACTGAAGCAGGAGCTGGATCAGTTAAGTCATCCGCAGGTACGTAAACAGCTTGAACTGAAGTAATTGAACCTTTTTTAGTTGTTGTAATTCTCTCTTGTAATGCACCCATTTCTCTAGCAAGTGTAGGTTGGTATCCAACAGCTGATGGAATTCTTCCTAAAAGAGCTGACATTTCAGAACCTGATTGTGCAAATCTAAAAATATTATCAATAAACATTAAAACGTCAAGACCTTTTGTATCTCTAAAATACTCAGCCATTGTAAGACCTGTTAATGCAATTCTATTTCTAGCACCTGGTGGCTCGCTCATTTGACCATAGCACAGTGCAACTTTGTCTAAAACGTTAGACTCTTTCATCTCATGATAAAGGTCATTCCCCTCCCTTGTTCTCTCACCAACACCAGCAAATACAGAATAACCATCATGTTTAAATGCAACATTGTGAATAAGTTCCATAATAATAACTGTTTTACCAACACCAGCACCACCGAATAGTCCAATTTTACCACCTTTTGCATATGGTGCTAAAAGGTCAACTACTTTGATACCTGTTTCAAACATCTCTGTTGATGTTGATTGTTCTTCAAATGCAGGAGCTTCTCTATGGATAGACCATCTTTCTACGCTTGCAGGAATTGCTTCACCCTCATCAACTGGATCACCAATAACATTGAATATTCTTCCAAGTACTTCTTCACCAACTGGAACCTTAATAGGTTCTCCTGTAGCAACACATGATTGACCTCTAACTAAACCTTCTGTCATATCCATAGCAATCGTTCTAACTCTACTATCTCCGATATGTGCAGCAACTTCTAAGACTAGTCTCTCTTTAGTTCCTACTACTTCAATAGCATCATTGATAGCTGGTAGATATCCGTCAAATTCAACATCTACAACTGGTCCCATTATTTGAATAATTTTACCTTCCATTCTTACCTTTCCTTTCTAAATTCTTATTTAAGTGCTTCAACACCAGAAATTATTTCAATTAATTCTGTTGTAATAGCCGCTTGTCTTGCTTTATTAAATTGTACAGTTAAATCATTAACTTTTTGTTTTGCATTATTTGTTGCATTGTCCATAGCTTGCATTCTAGCACTATGTTCAGCTGATAGAGAATCAATAAGAGCATAAAATATATTAAACTCAATATACTTTTTCACTAATTCATCTAAAACATCTTGCTCATCATCTTCTGGTTCAACTTCCATCATAGAATTGCTAACTTTAACTTTAACATCTTCCATATCAATTGGTAATAATGTTTTTACTTTTAGCTCTTGTGTCAACATATTTTTGAATCCATTGTACACTAAAATAACACTATCAGTTTGTTCATCATTAAATTCTTCATATACATCACTTATAAAATGCGAAGCTTTTTCATAATTAGGTGCGGAAGACAATCCAATCTCTTTTTGTAATAATTCTACATTTTGAAAGTTAAAATAATCTATCCCTTTTCTACCTACAGCTCTTAAATTTACTTTAATACCTTTAGCAGAATAATCTTTGAGAAGATTTCTAACCTCTCTAATAGTAGTCATATTAAAACCACCACAAAGACCTTTATCCGCTGTAACAAAAACAACATCAACTACTTTTATCTCACCATCTCTTTTAAAAGCTCTTCCTAAATCAAGATTATCATCTTTTACATTATGTAAATTAGATGCAATCTCAGTCAAAATCTCATTAATTTTACTAGCATAACTTTTTGCTTGTTGTGCTAACTGTTGAGTTCTTCTTAATTTAGCAGAAGAAACAAGCTTCATAGCTTTTGTCGTCTTCTGTGTATTTTTAACACTTTTAATTTGTCTAGAAATATCTTTTAAGTTAGCCATTGCTATTCCTTATTTTGCATTAAAAATAGTTTTAAATTCTTTTATTGCAGTAGTTAATTGCTCTTTAATTTCATTATCTATTGTTTTTTTAGCTTCTAAGCCACTTAAAATATTAGAATATTTTTGTTCAATAAACATATGGAACTCATTTTCAAATTTAACAACATCTTTAGGGTCGATATCATCTAAAAATCCATTAACACCAGCAAAAATAATTGTAACTTGTTTTTCAATAACAAGTGGTTTATTTACACCTTGTTTAAGGATTTCAACCATTCTTTGTCCTCTTTCTAATTGAGCTCTAGTAGAAGCATCAAGATCAGAAGCAAATTGTGCAAATGCTGCAAGTTCTCTAAATTGAGCAAGATCAAGTTTTAAAGTTCCAGCTACTTGTTTTGTAGCTTTAATTTGTGCAGCTCCACCAACTCTTGATACAGATAATCCAACATTAATAGCTGGTCTAATACCTGAGTTAAATAAATCAGTTTCTAGGAATATTTGTCCATCTGTAATAGAGATTACATTTGTTGGAATATACGCAGCAACGTCTCCCGCTTGTGTTTCAATAATTGGTAATGCAGTCATAGACCCAGCACCATTTTCATCATTCATTTTAGCAGCTCTTTCTAATAGTCTTGAGTGTAGATAAAATACATCCCCTGGATACGCTTCTCTTCCTGGAGGTCTTCGTAATAATAATGACATCTCTCTATATGCAACTGCATGTTTTGATAAATCATCATATATTATTAAACAATGTTGCCCATTATCTCTAAAATATTCACCCATAGTTACACCAGTATATGGAGCTAAGAATTGTAAAGCTGAAGCTTCAGAAGCACCTGCAACAACAATTGTAGTATATTCCATTGCACCAGCTTCTTCTAACGCACCAACAACATTTGCAACACTTGATGCTTTTTGACCAATTGCAACATAGATACATTTAACATCTTGCCCTTTTTGGTTAATAATAGCATCTAAAGCAACCGTAGTTTTTCCAGTTTGTCTATCACCAATTATAAGCTCTCTTTGTCCTCTTCCAATTGGAACAAGCGCATCAATTGCTTTAATACCAGTTACTAATGGTTCATGTACAGATTTTCTAGCCATAATTCCAGGTGCTTTTTCTTCAACAAATCTTTTTTCATTTGATTCAATAGCACCTTTTCCATCAATAGGCTCACCAAGTGCATTAACAACTCTTCCTAATGCATTTGGACCAACTGGAACTTCTAAAAGAACACCAAGTCTTTTGCAAGAACTTCCTTCTCTTAATCCAGTACTTGGACCTAAAATAACAACACCAACAGAAGTTTCTTCTAAATTTGATGCAATACCTTTTGCACCATTTTCAAATTCAACTATCTCACCAGCCATTACATTTTTGATACCATAAACCTTTGCAATACCATCTGCAAAAGATATTATTTTTCCAGTCTCATTTATATCAACATTTAATTCAAAATTATCAATTCTTTCCTTGATAATCGAACTAATCTCATCTGCTTGAATTTTAGTACTCATTCACATTTCTCCTTTTTTTCTAAACTGCTTTTAAAATATGTTCTATCATTTGAGATTTGAATTTATTTTTTTCAAAACCAATCTCAACACCTAAACCATCAATTTCAACTTTAATCCCATCATAATCACAAACTTGATTTGTTAAAGTTAAATTTATACCAAATTTATTTGAAAATTTATTTTGAATCTCCAGCATATAATCCGATGTTAATTCTGTACTAGAATACACAATCCCACCATAATTATTCATAAGGATAGAAAACTCTTTTTCTAATTCTTCTGAAATTGCAGGAATTAAAGTCAATCTTCTATTTTTACCAAGAAGAATAAGCAAATTATTCACTATATAATCATTATTACCAATAAATGATAACAATAAATCAACTTTTTGATAAGTTGTAACATCAACAGAACCAATAATATTTATAAACTTCTCATCTTTGTAAGCACTAGCTATTAGTTTTAATTGATTGTTTATAATATCAATATGATCTGAGTCTCTACCTTTTAGCAATGCTTTTACATATCTTTTTGCTACTAAATTACTCATTTATGCAACCTTTTTTAAGATAATATTTTGAAGATTATCTTTTGTTATAGTGATATTTTCATTATTTAATAACTCATCAAGTACTTCAGATACAATAGCTTTTCTAACTTTTCTAGTTTCTAATTCAACTTTATCGTTATAGTTTTTTAATAAATTTGCCATCTCATTTTCGTAAGATTTAGCTACTTTATTTTTGATTGTACTTACATCCGCCATTGAATCTTTTACTAACTCATTAGCAATATGTTTAGCATTTTCTAATTCAGCTCTTGCAAGCTCCATTTTTCTTTTTGATTCTTCTAATTTTTTCTGAACTTCATCAAGTTGCCCTTGAATAGACTGACTTCTATCCTCAAAATATGTTTTTAATTTATCAGCTAATAGATAATAAATAATAGCGATAAAAATCAAAAAGTTCACTGTTCTAGGAACAATGTCCGTTTGTACATCTTCACTCGCACACAATATCATTGGTAAGAAAAGAGCAACAATAAATAACCATTTCTTTTTCATGCACACCACCTATATTGAGCTAATTTTAGCTGATAAAACTTCTTTAAACTGAGGTATATTCTCAATTAAAGAACTTTTTACAGATTCTTTTTGAGAATTTAAATCATTTACAAAAGAATTATATTTTGAATCTAATTCACTTCTAAAATCAGTCATTTTAGATTCACCCAGAGCTTTTGCTTCAGAATAAGCAATTTCACGAATAGAAGAAGCTTCTTGTTTAGCTTTTGCGATAATATTTTGAGCTTCCTTCATAAGTCCGTCAATATCTTCAACATTATTTCTAGCAGATTCTAAATCTTTTTTAATAGATTCTTCTCTCTCTTCAACATGTGAAAATAACGGTTTATATAGGCTTCTGTTTAGTTGGAATAAAACAACTAAAAATATTATTGCGGAACTAATTAATAACATTGGACTTATGTCTAACATTTATCTCTCCATAACATTTTTTTTACAGTTTAGAAATCCAATTTGGTATACAAATTGAACAAACCTGCGTCATTGTATCAAACTTTACTTATAATTTTGATTAATTTTAGATATCTTTTTCAAAATATTTTAATATCTTATCGATATCTTCTTGCGAGTTTATTGTGATTTTAATATTATTTTTATGTATTTTCATATCAATATTTTGATTTTTTAACTTTGAAATAATATTGTCAAATTTTTTAAAATTAAATTTTTCCTCTTTTATAAATGATTTTGATATTTCATCATTCAATTTTTCTTTAAGGTTTTTAACTAAAACTTCTGTTTCTCTAACACTAAGTCTTTGCCCTATTATAGAATCTACAATTTGTCGTTGTTCTTCCTCTTTTAATCCAACCAAGAGCTTTGCATGTCCTTGTGTTATTTTATTTGCAGATATTAATTGTTGTGTATAGACACTTAAAGTAAGAAGTCTTAATGTATTAGTAATTGAACTTCTACTCTTAAATACCATATTTGAAAGCTCTTCATGAGTCATATTATACTCATTAATAAGTCCAGCATATGAATAAGCAACTTCTAAAATATTTAGGTCATCTCTTTGAATATTTTCAATTAAAGCATACTCTCTTAGTTTTTTTTCATCAATATCTAAAATAATTGCTTTAATGGTTTCAAAATTAGCTAATTTTGAGGCTCTAAATCGTCTTTCACCTGCTATTAAAATATACTTATTTAGTTTTTTAATAACAACAACTGGTTGTAGCAATCCATGAGAAATAATAGAACGAGAAAGTTCTTCTAATTTTTCTTCATCAAATATTTTTCTTGGCTGATATGGATTTGGTTCAATTTTATCTATTTCAATATCTTTAACTAAATTTCTGTTATCAATATTATTTTCATATGCTGCTTCAACTTCACCTAATATTTCGCTCAGTCCTCTACCTAATGCCATAACTTATCCTAAAATTGATTTTGCTAAATTTTCGTATGCTTGCGTACCTATTGCTGTTGGATCATACAGCATAATAGGTTTACCAAAACTTGGACTTTCCGCTAACTTAATATTCCTTGGTATAACTACATAAGAATCTTTCCCTAACTTGAATAATTTACTCTCAAAATGTTTTGCTAAGTCTGCAAAAACTTGTTTTGCTAAATTATTTTGTGCACTATACATTGTTGGAAGAAAACCTTTAATCTCTAGTTGTCTATTAATAGTTTGTTTCACAAGTTTAATTGTATTTAATAATTGTGCTAATCCTTCAAGTGCGAAAAACTCACACTGAATTGGAATAATTACAGAATTTGCTGCACTTAATGTATTAATTGTAATTGGTCCAAGCGCAGGTGGTGAATCGATTAAGATATAGTCATAATCATCTTTAATTAAATCAATACTTCTTTTTAAAACTAATTCTCTATCTTTGTTATTTTTGTAAAACTCTTTTTCAATCCCAACAAGACCAATATTTGAAGGAGCAAGTTTTAAAGTTTCAATTTCAGTTTTTAAAATAATTTCATCAAGTGTTTTTGTTCCAAGCATCACATGATAAATATTGTATTCATAAGTATCTCTTCTAAATCCCAAAGAAGTTGTAGCATTAGCTTGTGGATCTGCATCAATTAATAATACCCTTTTTCCACCCAATGCTAAAGCAGCACTTAAGTTTACAGCGGTTGTTGTCTTACCAACTCCACCTTTTTGATTTGCTATTGCTATAATCTCTGTCATCTTAAACTATACACCTTTTTATTATCAATCACAATAGAACCATCTTCTAATAAAATAGCATCCATTAATGAAACTTTTTCTTTATTGATTGTTGTTTGATATTCTTTACTACTTGTGAATTCTATCTCAAAATTACTAAAAATATGCTTCCAAGATGGTTTTGATGCTATCAAATCAAAATAGTCATTTAAAAGCTTATTTATATTTACACAAACATCTAAAATACCATAGTCTTCTGATACTTTAACTAAATTTATCCCTATTCCACACATTAAAATATCTTTAGTTAAGGTTGTAATTGTACCACCAATTTTTTTATCATCGATATAAAAATCATTTGGCCATTTTATCCATACTTTTGACTCACAAGAAGCTAAAATCTCTTTTAATAGATAACTAAAATATATTGATGCTGACTCTATTTTCAAATCATTTGGTAAGCTATCTTTTGAAATTGCAAAAGAAAAAAATAAATTTCCTTTCGCTCCATTCCAACTATTGTCTCTACTACCAATTCCATTTGTTTGAAACTGTGTAACTACAGCTAGAGGTTTTGTAAATTGATTTTTTCGAATAAACTCTTTAAGATATATATGAGTTGATGCAACCTCTTCTAAATAGATTATCTCCATTTTTTAAGACAATATATCCCCAACTAAAAGTCTACTTCCTCTTATATAATCTACTACATTTAAAGCTTTTTTAGAAGGTGCTTGCACTTCAAAAATAGTTACACTACCTTTTTCACAACCAACAATAATAGAATCTTTTTTTATCTCTAAAATTTGACCCTCAATATTTTTTGAGTTACCCTCTTCTAAAATCATTCTTTTGATTTTAAGCCCTGATTGCAAAAATAATCCAGGCCAAACCTTATAAGCTTTGTATTTTGAATACAATATTTTACTATTTGTAAAAAATATTAAGCCATCCTCTTTAGATATTTTTCCACAAAAACTTACCTGAGAACTATTTTGTTTAGTTGGATGAAGAGATGAGAATCTCTCTAAAGTTTCAATAATAAGATTAGCTGCTATACCAGAAAGAGTATCAAAAAGTTCTTCCACATCTGCATGTACTCCTAATTCTAAATATTTAAACCCTAAAATATCACCACTATCAAGCCCCTCTTCCATCATCATTGCTGTAACACCAGCGAAATTGTCATTATTTAAAATTGACTTTTGGATGGGACTAGCACCTCTATATTTTGGTAAAAGCGAAGCATGAAGATTGATACAAGGAACTATTTCTAAAATATTTTTAGGCAATATTTGTCCATACGCTGCAACTATAATAAAATCTGGTTTTAAATCTTTTATAATTTTTACCATACTCTCATCTTTTAAAGTTTCTGGTTGATAAATTGGAAAAGACAAAGTATTATTTATGCAATATTGCTTAATATGAGGAGGCGTTAAGAGTTGTTCTCGTCCTACTTTTTTATCTGGTTGAGTAAAAAGAGCTTGTATCTCATAATTATTTCTAATTAAATTTTCTAAGATAACAGTTGCGTACTCTGGTGTTCCCATATAAACTATTTTTTTAGACATTTAAACTCCCAAAAAGTGTCCCACGATTATGAAAATTATCAATTAAAAAACTTTTAGCATCACTTAAATCAAAACCACTTGTTAAAAACATATGTTTATTGTTTCTAATCAAAAAGTCTGCCGCTTTTAATTTTGTAACAATTCCACCCGTTGCAAATTCACTATTTGCAGAGTGTGTAGCATTAAGCTCATCACTAGAGATTTTTAAAACATTTTTTTGTAGTGTGGCATTTGGATTAATATGAGGATTATCATCATAATATCCATCAATATCTGTTAAAATTACAAGCAGTTCAGATCCAAAATGGAGTGATACATGAGCTGATAATTGGTCATTATCCCCAAAAACTAACTCTTCGATAGCTGTAACATCATTTTCATTTATAATAGGAACTACATTATTTGACAATAGTTCATTCATTGTATCTTTTGCATGATTTAATCTTGTCATATCTTTAAATAAACTAGCTTCTAGTAAAACTTGAGAACATATAATATTATGAACTTCAAAATGTTTTCTATATGTTTCCATCAAAAGTGGCTGTCCTATAGATGCTAACGCTTGTTTTTTAGCAATGATTTTTTTATCTAATTTTAAAAGTGTATATCCAGAAGCAACTGCTCCTGAACTAACCAAAATTACATTATAATCTTTTTTTAACAAAGCTATAAAATCGACTAAATTTTTTAGTCTATCTAAAGCTAAATTACCATTATTTGTTAAAACAGCGCTACCAACTTTTAGTACAATTGTCTTCTTCATATAATCTTTCTTCTCTTTATTTATTCATCTTTAGTAAATCATATAACACATATTTTAAACTATCTATATTTTTATGAGTAGCTGATGAGATTGGTAAAATAAAATATGGTAAATCTTTATTAAAATTTCCATACGTTAAATCTTGGATATAAAATGAGCTCTCTTTATCAAATCCATAATTATTTGTATCTGTTGCTTCAAATGAAATCCCATCCATAAATTCTTTTATTTTATCGTTTAATTCATCAGGGTCAATTGCATCTATTTTAGTAAGTGCAATCGCAAATTTTCTACTACCTAGTTCAGGTGAAAATTTATTTATCTCCTCTTTTAGAACATTATATTGACTTACCATATCTCTATAATTTGCCATATCTACCATATAAAGTAAAGTATCTGTTCTTTCAATATGTCTTAAAAATTCTAACCCTAACCCTCTTCCATCACTTGCCCCATCAATAATTCCTGGGATATCAGCCATAACAAAAGAGTTGTATTCACCAACTTCAACAACACCTAATTTGGGTGTAAGTGTTGTAAATTCATAATTTGCTATTTGTGGAGTTGCATTTGAACAAACAGATATTAGTGTAGATTTTCCAACATTTGGATACCCAACCAATCCAACATCTGCAATCAATTTTAGTTCCAATCTAATAGACTTTTGAACACCCGCAAGTCCTGGTTGACAATAGGTTGGTGCTTGATTTCTTGAGTTTCTAAAGTGAAAATTTCCCATTCCACCTTTTCCACCCTCAAGAAGTGTAGTTTTTTCACCTTCCTCTAATAAATCAAGTAGTAATTCACCTGTTTCATCATCAAATACTTGAGTCCCAGGTGGAACTTTTAGAATAAGATGTTCTCCAGTTTTTCCTGTCATTCTACTTCCCATACCTGGTTGTCCATTCATAGCTTTTACTGCATGTCGCCCTTTATACCATGAAAGTGTGTCTGTATTATTGTCCACTACAAAAAATACATCTCCACCTTTTCCACCATCTCCACCATCTGGTCCACCATTTACAACACCTTTTTCTGATCGAAAAGATGAACACCCTCGTCCACCTTTTCCAGATGAAATTGATATTATTACTTTATCTATAAACATTTTTTACCTTTTATTTTTGCCACAAAAAAAGGGTACCACAGCAAAGCTATAGCACCCTTCTATTAGCATTTCAAAGCTTTCATTTATGCAGCATAAACTGAAACTTTTTTTCTCTTTTTGTCTTTAATTTCAAATTTAACAACACCGTCAATAAGTGCATAAATCGTATGATCTTTTCCTATACCAACATTAGTACCAACATGAACTTTTGTCCCTCTTTGTCTAATTATGATATTACCAGCTCTAACAACTTGACCACCAAATTTTTTAACACCTAATCGTCTTCCTGCTGAGTCTCTATTATTCTGAGTACTTCCCTGACCTTTCTTGTGAGCCATCTTATATCTCCTTAAGCAGCTATGTTAGTAATTCTAACTTGAGTGAAGCTTCTTCTGAAACCTCTTTTTAGTTTACTATCTTTTCTTCTTCTTTTTTTGTAGATAACAACTTTTCTGTCTCTACCTTCAACAACAACCTCAGCCGTAACGATAGCATTTGCAACATCTGCACCTACTTTAAGAACACTTCCATCGTTAATAGCTATAACCTCTGTAAAATTTACAGTTTCTTTTGGATCTAGGCTTAATTTATCAACATTTAGAATATCACCTTGTGATACTTTATATTGTTTTCCACCCGTTTTAATAATTGCATACATTTATATACCCTTTGAAATTTATGAAGCGAATTGTATCTTTTTTAAGTTTAAAGTTTCTTTAATAGCTATTAGAAGTTTTTTGAAGTTTAAAATTCTATAAAATTTAAACTTAAACTTATTTTATTACAATACCTACAAATTTAGATAAAGGATTTTTATGAACAAAATTTTTAAGATGATTATGGTGTTATTTTTACTAGCTACATTTACTTATGCTGCGGGAAAAGTAACGGGAGCAAGTGAACATGAGGTTCCAAAATGGTTTAAACAAAGTTTTTTAGATATCTCTGAAGATGTTGATGATGCAACAGCAAAAAATAAACATCTTATGTTATTTATAGATTTAGATGGTTGTCCTTATTGTACAAAGATGCTCAAAGAGAGTTTTATAGCGAAAAACGCTACAAGTAAATTTATAAAGAATCATTTTGATGTTATTAACCTCAATGTGAAGGGAAGTAGAGAACTTACTTGGAAAGGTAAATCTATGAGTGAAAAAGAGTTTGCGATTGATTTACGTATTCAATATAGTCCAACAATATTATTTTTGGATAAAGATAAAAATGTTGTCCTTAAACTCAATGGTTATAGAACTATTCAAAGTTTTAAAACTATTTTAGAGTATATAGATGGTAAACATTATAAAAATCAAACACTCTCTGAATACTTAGATACTATAAAAAATAAATCTACAAAATCTACAAGTAAAAAAGCAAAAGAGATGAAAGATTTATCAAATATTAGTTCCCCATTGGCGATTATTTTTGAAGAGAAAAAATCAAAGGCTTGTAAAGATTTTAATAAAGTAACTTTAAAAAATAAAGATGTAAAAAAGGAACTTAGCAAATTTACAGTTGTTCGTTTTGATGCGAATTCAAATGAAGAATTTATTGGTATTGATGGGATAAAAATAACTCCAAGAGCATTTGTAAAATCTATCAATCTTGACTATCGTCCTGGTGTTCTTTTATATAACGATAAGAAATTGATTGCAACACAAGATGCATTACTTTATAGTTTTCACTTTAAAGAACTTTTAAGATATGTAAGTGAAAAAGAGTATAAATATTTTGATACATATTTACAATACTTAGCAGTAAGACAAAAAGAATTAACTGAAGCTAGAGTTGATATAGATTTATCTAAATAAAAAAAGGTGGCAAAACCACCTTTTTAAAACTCATTTTTTAGAGTAAGTGAAGATTAATGATAATCTCTAACTCCTGCAATTACATCCATCTCCAACATAGCATTTTTTGGTAAAGATTTTACAGCCACAGTACTTCTAACTGGTTTATGATCACCAAATATTTCAGCCATAATAACATTTACAATTCCAAAATCGTTCATATCTGTAAGAAATATACTAATCTTAATAACCTCTTCTATTGAACTATTATTATCTTCCAAAATAGCTCTGATATTTGCAAATATTTGTCTTGTTTGTTTTTTAATATCATTTTCTATCATTTCTCCTGATGGAGTAAGTGCGATTTGCCCAGATGTATAAATCAATCCACCAACTTTTACAGCTTGAGAATATGGTCCAATTGCTGCAGGTGCTTTATTTGTGTTTAAAAATTCCATTTTTGCCTCTTTTGATTTTTTTCGTATTTTACTCAAAAGAGAATTAAATCATAATTATAAGTTTAGACTTTTTGGATACGATTCATCTCACCTTTTTTTACAGCTTCAATATTATCTTTCAATATTCTTATTTTTCTTGTTTTCTCTTTAAAATCTATCTCTTTATCACTTGAAATATTTTGTAATTTTTTATTATAAAATGGAACAAGAAGCAACATAAGTTGATTTTTAAGCTCCTCAACATTGTATATTTTCACCTCTTCTTGAAGTAAAATACCCCTTAGAGTTGGATCATCTTTATCATGTAAAAAGATATTGAACTCATTTCTATGTGTAGTAAACATCTCCTCATTAATAACATTAAGGACAATATTAAGTAAACTTTGCGTTTCAAGGAGTGTTTTAATGATACTTAGTTCTGCAATATCAATTTGCGTTAACTGTACCCTTTGATGATTTCTACTTTTTTCTTTAGTAAGGTTAACTAGACTTGAATTGATATTTAATTTACTAGAAACATAAGTTTGATACGATTGTTGCATAATAGGTGAGAGATTTTTAAAATATTCATTTATCTCATTAAGTGCTTTTTGTTTCTCATTTGGATTGAATAGATCATAATTTTGTGATATAAAATCTATACAATACTCTACAAAAGGCTTTGGATGTAAAAACATCTCATTTAATTGTTCAATTTTTCTATTTTTTACCATATCTGCTGGGTCAAAATTATCCCCAAATATCACAACCCCACCATCAAAACTATTGTGACTTAAAAGTGTACTTGCTTTAAATGCAGCATTAAGTCCAGCACTATCTCCATCATAAGCTAGGATAATTTTCGATTCACTTCGTTTTAAAAGCGGTAAATGTTCAGCAGTAAGTGCCGTTCCTAAAGTTGCAACCGCTGTTTTAAATCCAGCTTGATGAAGCATTATAACATCCAAATAGCCTTCAGTTACAATAATCTTATGCTCTTTAAAAATATGCTCTTTTGCTATGTTATATCCATAAAGTAATTTACTTTTATTGAAATATTTTGTTTGTGGTGAATTTATATATTTCGCACTATGCCCACTAATAGTTCTTCCACCAAATCCAACAAGTTGATTGTTAGCACTATAAATAGGAAATGTTATCCTATCTATAAATCTAGAATATACTCCATTTTGTCCATAATCAATAAGCCCAAAATCTTTCCCATCCGCTAGGTTTAAAAAGTTATTTTTAAGATAATTTACCGTTTCATTTGAACTTGGTGCAAATCCTAACTCAAATTTTTCTATTGAAAAAGAAGAGATTCCCCTCTCTTTGAGATAACTATTAACAGTATCATTGGAGGAGAGTAATTTTTGATAATATTCATTTAATTTTTCAATAACACTATAATCTTGTTTTTTGTAATTATCATCATATTCTAGTGAAAAATTTGATAAAAGTGCCACTTTTTCAATCGCTTCTGGGTAACTTAATTTTTCAAACTCCATCACAAATTTTATAGCATCACCACCAACACCACAACCAAAACAATGGTATATTTGCTTAGCAGGACTTATCACAAATGATGGTGTTTTTTCCCCGTGAAAAGGGCAACAAGCTTTAAAGTTTGCTCCACTTTTCTTTACTTGGATAAAACTTCCAAGTATATCAACAATATCTATAGTATTTTTGAGATTTTCTATCGAATTTTTTGTAATCATTGTTCTGATTATATCACAATAAGTATAAGTTAGTTATAATCCATTTTTAAATTTTAAGGAGATATTTTGGATGGTTTGGTTTTAGAATATCGTGATCCACTCTTTGGAATCTTCACAATATTTTTAATTGTATTTATTGCCTCTTTTTTAACCTATGCTTACAATATCTATATTGAAAGAAAATCAAGAAAAGAGTATAGAAACTTTATAAAAAAATTTGAGCTAGGTGACTTAAAAGAAGATGACTATATCTCTTTATACACTACATACAATCTCCCATTTGACTCTATTATACTTTTAGCTTCTTCATTTTTGCACAAAGGGGAGTACAATAAAGCTGTATCTGTATATCAAGCTTTACTCTTACATGTTAAAGAACCTGTCAAAAAAGAGGAGCTTCTTGAACTTCTTGGAAAAACTTATTTTAAAGGTGGTTTTTTACAAAGAAGTAAAGAGGTGTATCTCAAAATTTTGAAATTCTCTCCACGAAATAAACAAGCACTTTTCCATCTTCTTTTTATCCATGAGAAGTTAAGAGATTATCATAAAGCAGAAGATATTATGGAATCCCTTGATGAGCTTGATGAGGATGTAAAAGTTGAAAAAACCTATATGAGAACACTTGCCATCATAGATAATATACGAATGCCAATAGAGGAAAAAACAGAAAAATTACTTACTATATTTAATGCAAATAATTTGATTGAAAGACTTTTTTTACAATTTTTACTCAGATACAATAAACAGTTTTTTTGGAAAAATATCGAGCTTTTTACCCTTGGGAAAGCTATCGATTTATTGTGGTATCTTGATAGAAGTGAGGTTAATTTGGATATCTTAATGGAAAATAAATTTCTAAAAAGTTTATACAGTGCAAAAGGGTATATTAAAGACAATTCTCCAAGTGAACTTTTTGAACTTTCAGTACTTATTTCTACAAAGAACTCCACTTTAGATGTCAATCTTGACCTAAACTTTTATTTTATCTGTTCAAAATGTAAAAAAACAGTCCCTATGTATGAGAGTCGTTGTCCACATTGTCACAGCATCTTGACCCTTAAAGTAAAACCACAACTAAGCAAAGGTTATTATGAAAAAAATTCATCTCTACAGTGATGGGAGTAGTTTAGGAAATCCAGGCCCTGGTGGTTGGGGAACTATCCTAAAATATAAAGAAAATATCAAAGAACTAAGTGGTGGAAGACCAAATACCACAAATAATATTATGGAACTTACTGGTGTTGTTGAGGGATTAAAGTCTTTAAAAGAACCGTGTGATGTAGAAGTGATAAGTGATAGTAAATATGTTGTCCAAGGGATAAATGAGTGGCTTGCAAATTGGGAAAAAAATAATTGGCGAACTGCTTCAAAATCACCTGTGAAAAATCTTGAACTTTGGAAAGAGTATCTTGAAGTTTCCAAAAAACATAAAATCAATGCAACTTGGGTAAAAGGACATGCTGGACATATTGAAAATGAAAGATGTGATATTTTGGCAAAAAATGAAGCCGAAAAGCTAAGATAAATCAAAATTTAATTAAACTAAACAAAAAGGAAAAAAATGAAGAAATACACACTATTAGAGAAGTGTTTGGGTTATCAGTTTACAAATAAAAATCTGATAATCGAGGCTCTCACTCACAAAAGCTTTAAAAAAGCCTACAACAATGAACGACTTGAATTTTTAGGAGATGCTGTTTTAAATCTTATCGTTGGGGAGTTTCTATACAATAAATTCCCAGATTCAAATGAGGGGGATTTGTCTAAAATACGAGCTAGTTTAGTAAATGAAAAAGGTTTTACAAAACTAGCAAATGCTATTGATTTAGGAGATTACATCTATCTATCTGAAGCTGAAGATAGAAACAATGGACGAACAAAAGCCTCTATCCTTTCAGATGCTTTTGAAGCAATTATGGGGGCAATTTATCTTGAGGCTGGACTTTTAACTTTAAAACCAATTATCCTAGACCTTCTTGCAAAGAATTATGACAATATCAATCTAGATGAACTTTTTAGCGATTATAAAACAGCTCTTCAGGAGATTACACAAGCTAGATTTGGGGAGATTCCTGTTTATAAACTTGAAAGTGCAACTGGTCCAGATCATTTAAAAGTATTTGAACTTTCTTTGTGGATTGGTGATAAGTGCTACACAACAGCAACTGGAAAAAGTAAAAAACTAGCACAACAAGCAGCAGCAAAAACTGTTTTAAAACAACTACAAGGTGAAAAATAATGAATAGTTTTGGGAGAAAATTTCGATTTACAACTTTTGGCGAAAGTCATGGGGTAGCTCTTGGATGTATTGTGGATGGAGTACCTGCAGGTATAAAAATTGATTTAGAATATATCCAAGCTCAAATGGATTTACGAAAACCAGGGCAAAATAAAACACAAACAGCTAGAAATGAAGCCGATATTATTGAAATTTTAAGTGGAACATTTGAAGGGGTGAGTACTGGAACTCCTATAGCAATGGTACTTTACAATGGAAACCAAAAAAGTGGTGATTATGAAAATGTAAAAAATATTTTCCGTCCAGCTCATGCTGATTTTACCTATTTTCATAAATATGGAATACGAGATTATAGAGGTGGCGGACGAAGCAGTGCTAGAGAAACAAGTGCACGAGTTGCTGCTGGAGCTATTGCTGATTTGATACTTGCCCAAGTTGGTATCAAAGTTGAATTTGGGGTATGTGAAGTCGCTGGTATTTCTGGAAAAAACTTTAATTTTTCTCACGCCTTAAAAAGTGAAATTTTTGCACTTGATATTGAGAAAGAAAAAGAGCAATACGATGCTATTATTGAAGCTAAAAATACTCACGATAGTGTAGGTGGTGTAGCACTTATAAAAGCTTCAAATGTTCCTGTTGGGCTTGGTGAACCAATTTACTATAAACTTGATAGCTTAATTGCTGATGCTATGATGAGTATCAATGCAGTTAAAGGTGTTGAGATTGGGGATGGATTTGAAAGTGCAAGAATTAAAGGAAGCCAAAATAACGACCAAATCACAAAAGATGGATTTTTGTCAAATCATAGTGGTGGAATTCTTGGAGGTATAAGTAATGGAGATGATATTTTTACAAAAGTTTATTTTAAACCAACACCTTCAATTTTTATAGAACAAAATACAATTGATTTAGATGGAAATGATGTAAAATACAAACTAAGTGGCAGACACGATCCTTGTGTTGCTACAAGAGGAAGTGTTGTAGCTCGAGCCATGATGAGTATTGTTTTAGCTGATATGTTACTATTGAATATGGGTTCAAGAGTGGAACATCTTAAAGCGATTTATAAAAAATAATTGGAGTTTTTAATGACTTTTGGAGAACTTATATTAGATAGCTTATCAAAAAGAATTGTTGAATATATCGGAAATGACTTACAATTAAATATTCAAAATGTAACTCATGTAGATATTGTTAAAGAGATACAATTTTCAGATCAAACTGCTTGTATATCAGTTTTTCATCCTAATAATGCCACAATAGCTATCAGTACTTCTTTTAGACTTTCAGAACTGATACTTCGGAATTTTATTAATGTAGATATTTTCAATGATGAAATTAACGAATTTGCCCAAGCAAGTTTAGCGGAAACATTAAATATAACTCTGGGTAACATTATACAAGATTTACCAAAAGAGTATGGGGAAGTTACTATTTCACCCCCATTCTTTTTGGAACCGATACAAACTGTTTTTCAAAAAGATTTTTCTGAAATATATATGTTACAAATTACAATAGAAAATGAAATAATGCTTTTAAGCTATTTTATTTGACAAAGAAAGGAGATTACTAAATGGCAAAAATATTAGTTGTAGATGATGCAAAAATTATGAGAATGAGTATAAAAAATATGCTTCATGATTTAGGACATAAAGTTATTGGTGAAGCAGATAGTGGTTATAGTGCTATAGAAGAGTATAAAAATCTTCATCCAGATATTGTAACTATGGATATTACGATGCCTCAAGTCAATGATATTACAGATGGGATTGAAGCTGTAAAACAAATTATGGCATATGATAAAAATGCTAAAATTGTGATGATAACTTCACATGGAGAACAAGAAAAAGTTATTAGAGCTATCCAAAGTGGCGCTTCAAATTATCTTTTGAAACCTTTAAAACTTGATAGATTAAAAGAAGTATTGGACAAACTGCTTTAATACCTTTTACATTAAGCTTGAAATTTTTATTTTTATCGTCAAAAGTTACAAATTTATTACTACTTTAAAAATATAATCGCTACAATACAACCAAATAAACTTATAAAGGAGTGTATTTTGTCAAAAGAAGTACTACTTGACAAATCAACCATGATTGTTTCAGAAACAGATATGAAAGGAAATATCATTTATGCAAATAATGATTTTTGTAAAATAGCTGGTTATACTAAAGATGAACTTATTGGAAAACCTCACAATATTGTAAGACATCAAGATATGCCAAAGATTGCATTTAAAGGGTTATGGGATACTATTGGCGAAGGAAAAACTTGGAATGGTATCGTAAAAAATAAAACAAAAAATGGTGATTACTATTGGGTTAATGCTACTGCTTATGAAGTTTTAAAAAGTGATGGTTCAAGAAGGCTTATTTCTGTTAGAAAAATGCCAACAAAAAATGAAATTAGTTATGCTGAAACTCTTTACAAACAACTCAAAAAAGAGGAATACTAATGTTTTTTTCAAATACAAATGATACAAATACTATTCTTTTAATGCTTGAACAATTTGAAAGTTATATAAAAGGTGATTTAAATACTCTTGCTTTAACAGCCGAAAATGTAAAAGATAAAAATCTCAATCTCATCGCTCAAAAAATTGCATCAATAAGTGAAACTATTGCAAAAGGGAAAGAAGCTGATTTAAAAGTTTTTGGTGAAATTATGCTTGTTTGTGAAAAATTATCGGATGGATATACAGACGATACAATCACACAAAAAACAAGTGATGAAAAACTAAACTACGTTTCATATAGTATAAATGAAGCGGTAAAAAACATAAATACCTCTTTAAATGCTGTAACAAATATTTTGCATCAATATGAACATAATGACTATAGAAATAAAATAGATGAAAATTTATTTAGAGGTGGTAAATTCAAAGAGCTTCTAGCAGGAATAAATAATCTTCAAAAAGGAATTACGAACAGAGTATTAGATTCATATAAAATTGGAATGACAATGGAACATCAATCAAATATTTTACAAGCAGAAGTGACAAAATTATCCAATTCTACTTCAAATCAAGCGACTGCCGTTGAAGAAACTGCTGCTGCTGTTGAAGAGATTACTCAAAATATTAATGCAAATACAACTGCAACTATTGCTATGCTTGAATCTAGCCAAATACTAAAAGATTCTGCTACAAAAAGTATGCAATTAACAAACCAAACTAAAGATGCAATGGAGAGCATTGATAAATCAACTCAAGCAGTGTATGAGGCAATAACAGTTATCTCTCAAATTGCATTTCAAACAAATATCCTCTCTTTAAATGCAGCTGTTGAAGCAGCAACTGCTGGAGAAGCAGGAAAAGGATTTGCAGTTGTAGCTCAAGAGGTGCGAAACTTAGCAAATAGAAGTGCAGATGCTGCAAAAACAATCTCTACTTTAATGGATGAACTTAAAGAGGAAACGACAAAAGGAAAAGCATCTTCATCATCTATGGAAAATGAATTTTCAGTTTTAAATACAAACATCACAAACACTTTAAACACCCTTGATAAAATTGCCAATGCTTCCCAAGAACAAAAGAGAAGTATCATGCAAATCAATCAATCAATACAAAACATAGATCAAGCGACACAAAATAATGCTTCCTCAACACAAAATGTAAATAATATCGCTATCCAAACATACAATGTAGCAAATACATTAGTTAACTCAAATAAAGATGTTAATTTTGAAGGGAAAGAAGCTGTAGAGACACCAGATGAAATTATTAAATCTATTTTCACCACTAAAAAAATATACTAGGAGTATGCCATGTACAAAATAGCAATAATCGATGATGAAACAGAAATTTTAAAGATTTTAGAAAGATTTTTACAAAAAGATTTTCAAGTAAAAACTTTTACAAATCCACTTAATGGATATCAAGAGGTTGTTCAAGGTCATTTTGACTTACTTCTTTGTGATATTATGATGCCTCAATTGAATGGATTAGAACTACTCAAAAAACTAAGAGATAACAACTGTGATACAAAAGTCATTATGATGACTGCTTTTGATTCACTTGATAAAGCTTTACAAGCTCACACTTACGGAGCTAAAAACTATATTAAAAAACCATTTAAAAGCTTAGATTCAATTACAACTCTTATACTTCAAGAGTTACAAAACTAAAAGATACTCTGTTAAAATTTATATCTTTATTCTACAAAAGGTAGAGTAAAGATAAACTCAACACCTATATTTGTTTTACTTTTAATCTCAATCTTACCACCTAAAATATCCACTTCATTTTTCAAAGAAGCAAGTCCTACACCACGCCCAGAGATGTCTGTTATAACCTCTTTCGTACTAAAGTTATCTTCAAAAATATACATAAGAATATCTTTTTCATTTAATTGATTAAGCTCTACCTCATTGAGAAGATTTTTTTCCAAAATTTTCCCTTTTATAGCATTTATATCAAGTCCTTTTCCATCATCTTTATAGTTTATTTTTAACAAATTTTTAACAATATAAACTTCACAACTAATAGTTCCCTCTACCTCTTTTTCAAAAAGGTATCTCTCCTCCTCGCACTCAATACCATGGTCTAAAGAGTTTCTAAAAATATGAACTAATGCATTTAAAAAAGGCTTATAGATATCACTTAAATAGATATCATCACACTCTAAAACAAGTTCTTTCATAGGCTTTTCAAATCTTTTTGAAAGTGTACGAATAAGCTGTCCATAAGCATAAAATGTATCCTTAATATTATGGTAAGTTAGTTTTTCAATCTCTTTTTTTATCGCTTCAATATTTTGATATTTATAAATATTTTTATAAATATTTTCTATCCTACTTTTTTCTATTCTAATACTCGTTGGATGGATAAAAATATTTTGTCTAAAAATTGAATTAATAAGATTCAAATCTGTTTCAAACCAACTATATAAACTTTTACTAGAAAGATAGATAATATCCTCACTTATCTCCCCTATTTTTAGAGAATAATCAATACTAGATTCAAAAAGATGAAGTTTTTTAACACTATTAAGTAATTCAAATTGAGCAAATAATCCCTTATACGTATGTATTTCTCTTCTAAGAGTTGGTAACATCTCTAATGTTTTATATTTTTCTATATTATTTGTAAAATTGATAAAATCATTTTTTACTTCATTAAATTGTTCAAAAAAAGTGATAACAGTTACAACCATCTTGTAAATTTGCTGTTCATCTTTTATCTTCTCATTAAGCTGTTTATTTTGAGTGATATCGGTCAAAATTAACATAAAAGTATCTTTTCCAATCACTTTATATTGAACTTTTATAAAATTATTTCTTATAGAAAATTCATCTTTTAAAAGTGAAATTAGTATCTCTTGTTTCTCTTTTGTTGTATCTAAAATACCCACCAATGTATCTTGAACAAAAATTCTCTCTTCCAAATCTTCAAACAATAAATCTGTAATATATTTTTGTTCAATCGTAACACCAAATATCTCTTGAGCTTTTAAAGAGTATTCTCCTCCTATAAGCATATTTCTATCAAAATACAGAAACCCTTCATTGGCATTGTCAAATAGAATTTTCAATTTTTTGTGACTTTCTTCTATCTCTTTTCTAATTGTTTCAAGTTCATCAATATTTGTAAAAACAGAAGTTGTGAATACTTTCCCATCAAATACTATGCTATTTGTAGATACAGTAAATGTGGCTTCATTGTGTTTATTTTGAAGAACCACTTTATGTATTTTATTTTGGTAATTTTTGACATAAACATCCCAAAAAAATCCATCAACTACTGGAGATATAAAACCTTCCATATCTATTTCTTTAAATGTAAAAGCTATATCATCACTATATTCTTTGATAAATTGTTTGAGATTATCAACATGGAAAAAATGTAAAAAAGCTTGATTTACATTCAAAAGTTGTCTATTTTCATCTGTAGTAACAACCAAATCTACTTGAGTATCCATTATATTTTGAGCAAACTTTTCAGCACTTGTTTTAAATTCTAAAGTCAATTTATCAATATATTCATTAAAAAGTAAGGCAACATCTCCAATTTCATCATTTGTTCTAATTGTTAATTTTACATTATTTGTAAAATTGTTAGAATTCAACAATCTCTTAAATCCATATTTCAAACCTTCTATAGGTTCTGTTGCTCTTTGAATGATAAATAATAAAACAAAAATTGTTAAAACACCAAAAAATAAAGAGGTGTAGATGATATTCCAAATAATCTCTTGGGCATTATTATTGATATCATCTACTGAAAACACAACATCCATAACCGCTATAACATCGCCATTCACTTGATTTGTATGACATTTTAAACATTCATCTGTTACAACAATAGGTGTCAATAGTTTGACATAATTTTTATCACCAACTTGCTCTTCCTTGATACTTTCAATTTTTTTGTGAAAGACCTCCAATATGTTTTTTTCTTTTGTAAATTGTTGATTTGATTTACTAAATTTTAATAATCTTTCACTTTTTATAAGTCGGACATCGATTACATTTTCAATCGTTTTTGCTTTTTCTAGAATTGTAGAAAGTTCTTTCGTATTCCCCTTAGCCATCTCCATTCTTAATTGAATAAAAATATTATTACTAAAAAGTTCTAACTGTTGTCTTGTTAGGTCAACATAAGCTTTACTAATTTTTTGACTTGTTGTTATTAAAATCGTTAAACTACTTACAGTAAGCGATATCAACATCCAAAAAATTATTTTATTTTTTATACTTCCATTTATAAATTTCATATTTACTTTCTTTACTATTAGTTATAATTTTATTACTTTTTAGTACAATACTATAAATTTTATTTAGAAAGCTTAAACAATCAAAATAAAGAATCCCAATAAAAATAATTATTGAAATCTACAACAAATAATGAAATAATAAGAGGAATAATGTCAAATCAAGTATTAGCACTAAAATATAGACCATCAAAATTTGAGGATTTAATAGGGCAAGATAGTATATCGGAAACCTTATCTCTCGCTTTAGACAAAGATAGACTCTCTCACGCTTATCTTTTTAGTGGATTAAGGGGAAGTGGAAAAACAAGTACCGCTAGAATTATGGCAAAAGCTCTTGTATGCAAAAATGCCCCAACATCAAAACCTTGTGAAGTTTGTGATGGATGTTTGAGTGCGAATAGTGGAAGACATCTTGATATTATTGAGATGGATGCAGCTAGTAATAGAGGGATTGATGATATTAAAGATCTCATAGAACATACAAAATATAGACCAACAAGTTCTAAATATAAAGTGTTTATCATCGATGAAGTTCATATGCTTACAACTCAAGCCTTTAATGCTCTGCTAAAAACACTTGAAGAACCACCCGCTTTTGTGAAATTTATCCTAGCAACTACAGACCCACTTAAACTTCCAGCTACAATTCTCAGCCGAACACAACATTTTAGATTTAAAAAGATTCCTGAAAAAGATGTTTTCCACCATTTGGTGCATATTTTAAACCTTGAAAACACCTCTTATGAAACAGAAGCACTCAATATTCTTATACGAAGTGGGCAAGGAAGTTTAAGGGATACACTTACACTTCTTGACCAAGCTATCATCTACTCAAAAAGTGGTGTTTCAACAACAGCTGTTACTGATATGATGGGACTTATTGATCCAGCTTTTATGGATAAGATGTTTGATACTATCTTAAAAAATAGTGATACAAGTGATATTTTAAATGAATTAGAATCATATGAAGCGGGACAAGTGATAGATGAAATTTCTATCTATCTCAAACATAAGATGCTAACTCGTGATGTACGATTTGATATTTATCTTTTTGACAGATTTTTTAGAATTTTAGGTGATGCAAAAGCACTTCTTGGTCAAAATAGTGATGGGGGATTTGTCCTTATTTTAACCTTGATGAAACTAAGTGAAGCAACAAAGCTTAAAACAATTGATGCAATGATTGAGGAGATACAAAATACCCCAGTAACTCAATCTGTACAATATGCACAGCCAACACAATCAACTCAAATAGTCGCATCACCAGAAGTAACACAATCAACTCAAAAAGAGAAACAACCGCAGGCGATACAAACAGAAAAGGCAAAAGTAGAAGTACAAAGTGTTAAAGAGGAGATAAAAGAGGAACAAGCACCTATAATTCAAATCTCGAAAGAGGAGGAACTTACAAATAAAAGCTATCAAAAAGTGACTGATATGATTTATGATAGAAGTTATGAATTAGGAGAATGTTTCAAAAAAAGCTTTTTACTCCACTCTTACGATGGTCAAAACCTTACAATTGATAGTTGTGCAGATGATGAATGTAGAATGCTTTTAAAGAAAAATTTTGCTTATATCAGAGGATTTATAGAAGACGTGTTTGGACTTGATACCGAAATACATTTTAATAAAATAGAACAAACTGCCAAAAAGGATTTACCCCAAAGCATAAGTTCTGTTGAAGCGAAACCTCTCCAAAATATTGAAGAGGAAACAAGTTCTATGATAGAAGATATAGAACTTGGAAGTGGATGTGTTGCTAGTATGGGAATTCAAAATAGCCCTACTCTAGCTCAAAGAGAACTTAATATTGAAGATATTTTAAATTCTCCATTTGTTAATAAAACAATAGAGCTATTTCAGCCTGAATCACAAGTGAGAATTGCAAGTAAACTTTAGAAAAATAAAGAAATTAGCATTCAATAGCAGCTAATTTTTTATTTAAGAAAAATGTTCCAAAAGGGGTAACAGAAGCTATAAAAGCTAAAATTGAAAGTTTTATCCCTTTTTGACATTCTGTATGAAAACTATAAAGCATCACTAAGAACCATATAAAAAGTCCTCCGTGAATCATCCCAACTATTTTTGTAGCAATTGGAAAACCTAAAAGATATTTTAAAGGCATCGCAATAAAAAGAAGTATCAAAAATGACCACCCTTCTATTTTGCCAACTACTATCAATTTTTCTTTTGCATTTTTATTTTCAAAATCACTGAACATATTTTATAATCCTCGTAAAGTTACACCTAAATAAAGTGCAATAAGCCCTAAAGCTATATTTGTTGGTATCATCCACTGTGAAAGAGGAGTAAGTTTCTCTTTTGCACTTTTAAAATCACCCTCATCGAAAAATCTTTGTGCTTTATTTCGTTTGAGATAAATTACCGTAAAAATAACAGCCATAACACTCCAAATAGCTTCTTTAATGTGCACTATTGGATAAAGTGGGGATTCTTTTAATCCTAGCCCTATAGACATCATAATTGCAGTAATAAGAAGAACTACAATAGATGGAATAACCATATTAAAAAATCTTCTTAAAAACTCTAGTGTTCGACCCAATTTTACTTTTGGCTCCTCTATCTCTTGAATTGAATAATGAACAGCAAATCGAATAGCTATCATCCCACCAACCCAAATAACTGCGGAGATAATATGTAAAAATACTATCAAACTTCCATAAGTTGCAAAAAAATCACTCATACTTAAATCCTTATAATTTTATAACTGAAAGGTCTCTTTTTCTATAAGCAAGTGCAATTACAGCAAATACTGTAGCCGTTACATAATAAACCCACATAGGAATCGGCACTGGGTCACCAGTTGCATAAGAGTGCATTCCACTTAAGTAAAAGTTAACTCCAAAATAAGTCATCAAAATTGTACTAAATGCTAAAGCTGAAGCAACTGCTAAAACATAAGGACGATTCAGTTTTGGGATAAGTCTTAAGTGTAAAACTATCACATACACAACAATTGCTACATAAGCCCAAGTCTCTTTTGGATCCCATCCCCAGTATCTTCCCCAAGATTCATTTGCCCAAACACCACCTAAAAAGTTTCCAACAACAAGTGCAGAAAGCCCTATGATAAGAGCAGCTTCATTGATAGCTGTGATGTGTTTAATTGTTTTATCAATATGTGGTTTATTCTCATTTCTAAAGTTAAATAAAATCAACGCCATAAATCCAAGCATCGCTCCAAGTGCTAAAAATCCATATGAACCTGTAATAATAGATACATGGATAGTTAACCAATACGATTTTAGCACAGGGACTAGATTTGTAATTTGTGGATCAATTCCACTTAAATGGGCTGTAAACATAAAAACTGCAGCCATAACAACAGTTGCACTTAAAGCCATAAGTGATTGTCTAAAGAATACAACACCGGCAAACATAATACTCCATGCAATATAAACAAGTGATTCATAAGTATTACTCCACGGAGCATGCCCACTAATATACCATCTAAATCCCATTCCCACAGTTTGGATAATAAATAAAATAGCTAGCAATCCAAAAAGAATATTATTTACTTTGTTCGATGAAAGTGATTGTTTAAAGACTGTCGCAAATGCTATTATAAACATTACAATACCTACAAGAAGATAAGCCAAAGTAAGTCTTGGAAAAATATCAAGTTTATTAAACATCAACTCTGCATCAATTTTAGCACTACTTGGATAGATATCTTTTCCAAATTTTTGTTGATACATCGAGATAAGTTCTAAACTTTTAGAAGCATTTGTATAGTTTCCATCACTAACTCCTGCTATAAAATTAGATGTTATAAAATAGATAACCTCTTTATCTTTCCCCTCTAGAGTATTAATTGCTGTATTTGGACTTATCCATTGATTATTTATATCACCAATTTTAGGATAAATTTTGAACATATCACTCAAAAATATCATATACATAATATTTACTCTCTCATCAACCCTAAGAGCATCTTTTTCAAAAGTTCCTCTTTGATTTGGGTCTATTTTATTTACATCTTCTAAAAGCTGAGCTAGTTTATAACCATCTTGAGTAAGAATTTCACTAAATGCTACATATTTTCTATCATTTGGCACACCCAAAAACTCTCTCATTTTTGGAGTATCAACTTTGATAATCTTGATATCTTTCCAAACATTTGGATTTGTTAACATCCCTAAAACTACTTGATTTGGATTCATTCCTAAAAATTCACTTTGTCTTGAGAGTTTATTTAAAATCTCTCGTGAAAGTGTATCCATAGGTTTCATTCTACCCATATCAGCTTGTACTATTAGGTGCGAAAATTGCTCTGCAACAGCTTTACTATCCTCTTTGTATTTTTCAAGATATGACACTGTATCATTTAGATTTACAGGTGCTTGTATCTCTGCTTTTAAAGAAGTTGTACCAAAAAGAAAAAGTGCCACAACAAAGAAAACTGCTGTTTGATTTGCTTTTGCTATATATCTTGTCAGTTTTGCAAATCTTGAGTCTTTATCAAAAAAGTTCATAACAAGTCCTACAAGAAGCATAAAATACCCTAAATATGTTGGCCAATGCCCAATATCTTTATTTACAGAGAGTACTGTTCCCATCTCATCAGGGTCATACGAACTTTGGAAAAATTTAAATCCATCATAATATAAAATATGATTCATATAAATATGGAAAGGAAATTGTACATTAGCGGCTTTATCAATCAATTCAACTTTACTTGAATACGATGATGGCGCCATACTTCCAGGATATCTTTCAAGCTCAAAATCGTTAAGTTTTATAGCAAAAGGAAGTTCAAGTGGTTTTGAACCATATTCTAAAGAGACTTTTGTTCCATCTTTAAATACAATATCTTTAACAACTCCAGTTCTCATACCTCTTTGTCCTACAAGTCTTGTTTGTTGAGTTTCCCCTTTATATTTAGCTTCAACAGTCAAAAGACCCATTTTGCTCATACCTTTTTTTGCAAGTTGATAATCAACATAATTCACCTCTATATTTGTTCCATTTACAGGTACTTTGTATGCAAAACCACTATTTCCAAAAGCTGCAAAATCTTTTTCAAAATAAGAAGTTTCACTTTTCCCCTCTTTATAAGTAGTAATATGTACATATGGTTCAAGTGAAATCATCTGATTTGTTGTTTCACCCTCTCTAATATTCATTATCCCCTCATAACCATAATATCTAGTAAGTGCTGCACCAATCAACATCACAACAAAAGAACTATGAAAAATAAATTTTGCTTTACTTTTCATCATCTTCACTTTAGCCATAATCCCAATAAGATTAAAAATAGTCAAAGTAAGCACAAGTTCATACCAAAAATTGTTATACACAAAAATTCTAGCTGTTGAACTTCCAAAATCATTCTCTATAAATGTAGCAACACCTGCTCCAATAGCGAGTAATGATAATAAAAATATTGTCATCCAATATGAAAAAAATAGTTTTTGAAACATAAAAAGTAATACCTTCTCTTTCGTAAAATAGCTGTGATTATAGCTAAAGATAGTTTTTGTTTATTTTATCAATATATCTTTAGTCATAAAAGGTAAGTTTGGATTAATCAACTCAAATAATTAAACATTGTATATTTTATATACATATATAGTATTTATTAAATCTACATAATCTGTCATACTTCCTTTGATTGATTTATCAATAACTCAAAAAAAGGATGAAAGATGAAAAACAAACTTTTAAGTTTATTGTTACTCTCACCTGCATTATTACTTGCAGATGATGGTTTAAACACTGGAGATACTGCTTGGATGATGGTTTCAGCAGCATTTGTATTATTAATGACACCAGCAGGGCTTGCTCTATTTTATGGTGGTATGACAAGAAGTAAAAACTTACTGAATACATACGCTATGGTAGTAGGTGCATTTGTTGTTGCATTTGTTGCTTGGATTGTTGCTGGGTATTCTATGGCATTTGGAAATGGTGGAGATATGCAAAGTTTTATTGGTGGATTAGACAATATGTTCCTAAATGGAATTCAATGGTCTGATTTAAGTGGAACTTATCCAACTTATGTATTTGTTGTATTTCAAGGTACATTTGCTGCAATCACTGTTGCAATCGCAAGTGGTTCAGTTATTGAAAGAATGAAATTTTCAACATGGTTAATCTTCGTTGCTTTATGGACAATAGTAGTTTATGCTCCTATTACACATATGGTTTGGGGTGGTGCAGGTGCACTATTATTTGATGCAGGTGCTTTAGACTTTGCTGGTGGTACTGTTGTTCATATGAATGGTGGTTTAGCAGGTTTAGTTTTAGCTATCTTAATTGGTAAAAGAAAAGACTATCAAAAAACTGCAATGAAACCTATGAGTATCATGCTTACAGCGCTGGGTGCTGCTTTATTATGGTTTGGTTGGTTTGGATTCAATGGTGGATCAGCATTCCATGCAAATGGTGTTGCAGGTTTAGCTTATTTAACAACAGCTTTAGCTCCTTCAGTTGCAGCTATTACTTGGATGTTACTTGAGTATATGGTTTACAAAAAAATCACTCTACTTGGTGCAGTATCTGGTATCGTAGCAGGACTTGTAGCAATTACTCCAGCAGCTGGATTTGTTGATGTAAGTGGTGCGTTTATTATAGGTGCATTTGGTTCTGTTATAGGTTTCTTTGGTGTAGTTGTTATGAAGAAAAAACTTGGATATGATGATTCATTAGATGCATTTGGTATCCACTTCTTAGCTGGATTATGGGGAGCATTAGCAACAGCGTTATTTGCTATAAATGATCAAAACCTTTTATGGGATGGACCATTAAAAGCTACAGGTGATAGAATGGGACAATTTATGGTACAACTTGAATCAGTTGCAATCGTAGGATTGGTTACTTTAATAGGAACAATTGTTGTTTACTTTATAGCTTCTCTACTTACTGGTGGTGGAAGAGTTGATGAAGAATCTGAATCAATTGGGCTTGATGAAGCAACACATGGTGAAAAATCACTTAATATATAACACGATAAACAAGCGACTTGCTCGCTTGCTTTAGGATTTGCTTCTTTAGGTGGAATTATTTCCACCGTGAAAAGAAGACATTAAACATAGGTCCCCTCAAAAAATGGGACATTTTTTAAGGATATAATATGAAAAAAATAGAAGCAATTATCAAACCTTTTAAACTTGAAGATGTAAAAGAAGCTTTAAGTGAAGCAGGAGTTACAGGTATGACTGTAACTGATGTTAAAGGATACGGAAGACAACAAGGTCACAGTGAACTTTATAGAGGTGCTGAATATATCGTAGATTTTTTAGCGAAAACAAAAATTGAACTTGTGGTAAATGATGAAGATGTTGAAAAATGTGTAAAACTTATCACAGATAGTGCTAAAACTGGAAAAATCGGAGATGGAAAAATATTTGTTCTTCCTATTGATGATGTTATCAGAATTAGAACTGGTGAAACTGGAAACGAAGCAGTTTAATCTAAAACTTGCTAAATAAAAAAAGGTGGTGTAACAGCCACCTTTTTTTATTTTTTGCTTTTAATTAATTAAATTCTTATATAATTACCATAATATCAAATAAACTACTTTTGGATCTTGGGAAATAAATGGAAAACACTTCGGAACAATATATATTAAATAAACTAACAAAAAATTTAACCGCTCTAATTATTCAAAGTACTCATGAAATAGAAAATGATTTTAATGATTATTTTAATGAATTATTTATTGAAGTTCACTATATTGATAATTATGAAAAAATAAAAAACTACTTAAAAAATAATAGACCTGATTATATTTTTCTTGATTTACAATCTAACAATATAGAACCTTTTCAATTAATAGGAGAGATACATGAGATAAATCCTAAACAAGTTATTATTGCTATGTCAGCTCTGAAAGATCCTGATATGCTTATCCATTGTATTGACTATAATATTTCTAGTTTTTTATTAAAACCATTAAATTTAACCATTATAAAAAATAAAATTATTCATTGTTTAGAATACTTAGTAATGAATGACCCAACAATTATTTACAAAACAAAATTAGCAACACTTTACGAAACACCTTATGATACTATCAGATATTTAATTGATAATAAGAATTTTGATATTGAGCTTATCAACCATTACAAAGGCGTCCCTTTAATTCGTCAAGCTTCGATTATAGATATTGATAATGAAAATATTCGAGTGAAAATTAAAGATATCCAAAAATATATTTTAGAATATTCTCAACATTCTATTATTAGTTCAAGATATTTGTCATACGATATATATGCTTATCTAGCAAATGTAGATAAAGAGAAAGATATTGCAACTTTTACTAAATTAAGTTTTATTAAATCCTATGTTCATCATCGACAATATATTAGAGTTATTCCAGATAGTTATTTTGATATTACAATTATTATTAATAATAAAAAATACAAATGTGACGTTGTAAATATTTCACTAAAATATGCATTACTCAATTTATCTTTATCGTCTGATAATCTAAATATCAATAGTGAAATTCAAATGGTAATCTCTTTTAAATTAAATAATTTTGCAAATAGTAATGAATTTTATTCACATACGATACAAACCAAAGCTACTATTAATAGGATATTACATGAAAATGGTGATTTAAGAGGACTTTTTCATTTTGAATTGGAAGAGAAAGAAAATAAATTATTAGAAGAATATATTCATGCTAGAAGCTTGGCTCTTATCAAAGAGTTTAAAAGAAATAATATACCTGTGGCATAAAGAATATATGAGAAGATAAACTTTTTCTTTATCTTCCCATATTAAAAACTAAAACTTTAGAGATTATTTATTTAAAATCTCTAAAAAGTCTTTTGGATTTTTGTATCCAACTATTCTTTTACTTTCAAGTAATTGTCCATCTTTATCAAAGAATATTAAAGCAGGTGGTCCAAATACACCAAATCTTTTCATAAGCTCTTTATCATCAGCTGTGTTTGCAGTTACATCAACTTTAAGAAGTAAATATCCATTATTTAAAGTTTCTTTTACAGTTGGATCAGCATAAGTTATTTTCTCTAACTCTTTACAACTCACACACCAAGAAGCCCAGAAATCAACAATAACAGGTTTATCTGTCGTTTTAAGTATCTCATTCAGTTCGGCTGATGTTTTGATGTATTGAAAAGTTATCTCACCACCACTTTTTACTGTTGCACTTAAATATCCTGCATACCCACCTATAACTATCAACAATCCAGCAATAATTTTTCCAACTTTATTACCATTTTTGAAAAGATAATAAGCACTTCCAAAACAAAGGAGTGCATACAATCCAAAAGTAACCATCTCAGGTAACAATCTATCAAGCATAAAAATAGCTAGTGCTAACATCACTACACCAAATGCTTTTGATACAGTTTCCATCCAACCACCTGGTTTTGGCATATATTTTCCAGCACCTGCACCCACAAGCAATAATGGCATCCCAAGACCTAAACTCATCACAAACAATGCAAGTCCTCCAAGAACCGCATCACCTGTTTGACCAATATACATCAAAGCTCCAGCAAGTGGTGGAGCAACACAAGGTCCAACGATAAGTGCTGATAAAAATCCCATGATAGCTACACCAGCTACCCCTTGATTTTTACTACCACCAGTTATACTGTTGATTTTATTTTGGAAACTTTGAGGAAGTTCAAGTGAAAAATATCCAAAAAGTGAAAATGCAAGAGCTACAAACACCCCAGCAAATACCACTAAAACAACAGGATTTTGAAGCATAGCTTGGATATTTGCACCAAATACTCCTGCTAATATTCCAGCTATCGTATATGCCGCACTCATAGAAAGTACATAAACTAAAGAGAGGAAAAATCCTTTTTTAGCAGACATTTTTCCACCATCTTGATTTGAATGTTGCACTATGATACTTGAAAGAATAGGTACCATTGGGAAGATACAAGGAGTTAGAGAGAGTAAAAGCCCAAATCCAAAAAATGTTGCAAGTATCAAAAAGATATTTCCACCAGATAAGATATCGGCAATTGAACTTGTTTCATCTTTTGATTCGTTTGATGGAACTTTTGGTTCCTCTTTTGCAACTGCCCCAAAACTTCCAGAATAACTATTTGAAAGTGGTGCATAACAAAGCCCATCTTCTGAACACCCTTGGTAGTTAAAAGTAACAGTATAAGGATTTTCTCCACCAACCTCTTTTATCATCGCTTTAGGGACAGAGATAACAAACTCACCCATATGGACAATAAATCCATCATGGTCAACTGGTTTTTTTGTAAATACTTTTTTTGTCACATTTGTTTTATTGATAAGTACTTCTACTTTATCATCATAAATATAGATAGTTTTATCTAGCTTTACACTGATATCTACATTTTCTCCAGCTTCAGTAACATTTACAATAAAAGCCTGTTCTGGTTCTAAAAAACCATCCTCATTGGCAAACAACGAACTGACTAACAATAGAAAAGAAAAAATCCATTTCATATAATAATCCCTTATGTTAAGATAGGAATTATTATATCTACTACAACCTTAATTTTGTGAAAATTGGCTATTTCTTTATTTTATGCAACTCCTCTTGAACCTCTTTCTCAAAGATATCCTCTTGTCGCATACTAATCCCTTTCATATGGCTGATTGGCACACAAAAGACGATTCCATCTCCAACTGTTGTGATATGAAGTTTTGCTACAACTTTTTTAATGATATTATCAACGATAAGAGTAGGAACTATAAATAATAAAACTTTATCACTCTCTTCATGGGAATGTCTATAAAAATTGCCAATCTCTGCTAATCCCATACCACTTGCATTAAGGATAGTAACACCACTTGCACCCCCCTCTTTTGCAGCTTGTAAAGCATCATCCTCTTTTCCTCTTGGGACAATAACCACAACAGCTGAAAAATCAAGTTTCATAGAGTGTCGTAACTCCAATCCATCAATATTGATAGTGGAAAGACTCATATCATCAACACCCTCTAGTGAACCATGGATTTTAGATAGTTTTTCCTCTTTCGCTTCTTTTTCTATCTCTGCATCCCCTTTTACTTGAAGTTTTTCAACTAAAATTCCATATACCATAACAGTTATCATAGGGAAAAGGGAAGCAAAGGCAATAAGTCCAAAACCATCTATAAGTGGGTTTCTCCCATCAATATTTGTAGCAAGTCCAATTCCAAGAGCTGCTACCAAAGGAACTGTAACAGTTGAAGTAGTAACCCCACCACTATCATAAGCAATTGGTATAATATGTTTTGGAGCTATAAAAGTGAGTAAAATAACTATAAAGTAACCAAAGATAATGTAATAATGGATATGCCCACCATCAACAATTCTAAATGCCCCAAGTGCAATCCCAATAGCAACCCCAATAGCAACAAATAGTCGTAAACTAAGGTCATTTATCTTCCCATCACTTATCTCTTTTGATTTTTTTGCTATCGCCATAAGGGCTGGTTCTGCCATCGTTGTTGAAAATCCAATAGCAAAAGCAAAAATATAAATAACCCACATATTTCCAGCTTGAGTAAGCTGATATGCCATCGACTCACCAAGGACAAAAAGTCCCATCTCAAGTCCTAAGATAAAAGCATATAGTCCCAAGATAACAAGAACAAATCCCATCAAAACACTTGCAAGATTTTCAATTGGTTTTTTAAGAATCACATATTGAAAAAAGAAAATAATCCCTAAAATAGGGACAACATCTTTCACAACTGCCAACAATCCAAAAGCGATACTTTCAGGGGTGATAACAGTAGAAACAGAAACTTTCGCTTCAACGACAACTTGAGCAACTTGTGACACTTCAACAAAGTTATAAACATAAATCCCATATACTTGAACAAATATCATAGGAGTTAACGAGGCAAAAGCAATCAGTCCAAATCCATCAATAATAGGATTTCTCCCTTTTATAGTGGAAGCTAGTCCAATCCCAAGTGCAGCAACCAAAGGGACAGTAACCGTAGAGGTAGTGACACCACCTAAATCATATGCAAGTCCAATAATTTCACTTGGAGAGAAAAATGTAACCCCCACAACTAAAACATATCCTGTAATAATATAATAGTGGATAGGATGCCCTTTAATGATTCTATAAACCCCAAGTAAAATAGCAAATCCAACAGAAAGAGCAACTACATATCGCAAAATATCTGCATCAATTCTTCCACTACTAATAGAAGCTGCTTTTTCAGCAATAACTACAAGTGCAGGTTCTGCTATGGTTGTCCCAAAACCTATCATAAAACCAAAAATAAGTATCCAAATCGTTGAACCACTTTTAGCAAAATCTTTCGCTAACCCTTCCCCTATAGGAAATATCCCTATCTCTAGTCCATATAGAAAAATAGCAAGTCCAACCCCAACAATAATCATCCCAACAGTTGTTGGTAACCAGTCTTGTGGAATTGTTTGCAAAACAGCTAATTGAAAAACAAGTATTACTAAAACTATAGGGAGTAAATCTCTAAAAGATTCCTTTAATAGCCTTAGAAAAAAATACAAATGGGTCATCTTTTCTCCTTTAAAATAATTGATGCTATCGATTGATAATCCAATCTTTCAATAACAAATTCGGCATCACTTTTTAAAAAAGAGTGCCCACTTTTCACTTGAATTGAATGTCCGATATTACTATTTTTACCACATTCAATATCACTTTGCTTATCCCCAATAATCCACGAATTTGGAAAATCTATCTTGAAATTTGAAGCTATTTTTTCAATCATCCCTGTTTTTGGTTTTCTACAACTACAATCAACCTCTGGTGCATGGGGACAATATTCAACTTGGCTTATCTCTATCCCCTCTTGTTTAAATTGCTCAACCATCCAAACTGTAAGTTTTTTAAAATCATCTTCTTTATAATATCCTCTTCCAATACCTGACTGATTAGTAATGATAAATAATTTAAACCCTAAAGATTGTAAATATCTCAAAGCTTCAAAAAGACCATCGATAAATTCAAAATCTTCTCTCTTATAGAGATAATCTTTCTCGACATTAATCACACCATCTCTATCTAAAAATACCGCTTTTTGTTTCATACTTTTTTATACTTTTTTTTTAGTTTTAAATCTAATAGAGATATTTTATTCATAAAAAACCTTCAATAATTTTGCTCATTTTACCTAAAAGATGATTGTATTTTGATTTTATAAGTTTCTAAAAAAGTTATGGATATAAAATATCCAAAATATCTCTCTTGTAAATTTTGAAAAAGTGTACAATCACAAATACCAAAATTAATATAAGGGAGAAATCTGATGCAAGAATTTACAGAAATTTATAAATCAAATGTAGAAGATATCGAAAAATTTTTAGTCGAAACAATATACAATCTTGGGGAATTATCTCTAAGGGAAAAAGATAACTTTAAAAAACTTTACACAGTGTTCCCTTCTCTAGAGCTTGCTTATGTTTGCGATAAGGATACACTCATTCAAATATCCCCAAATATCTATAGAAATAAAATAAGTGATGCTCCAAAGGGGAGAGATAGAAGTTATTTACTAAAAAAGATGCAATTTAACAACTCAAATATCTCAATAAGTAAACCTTACATAAGTAGTGCTAGTGGACAAACTTGTATTACAGTTATAAAAGAGGAAGATGATAGAGTTTATTTTCTTGATTTTACACTTATCTCATTACTTGAACGACTTGGACTTATTGAAATCCACAAAGAGTTTAACTTTGTGAGTAAAAGTTTTTATTTTATCGCTGCAAATGTGATGATGGTTTTGGCACTTTTTACTATTGGTTACTCTGTTTTTGAATTTATAGATAGCTTATTTTTTAAATCAGGTCTTTCAATCGAATCGATATTCAAACCAGTTATCGCCCTTACTTTAGGACTTGCTATCTTTGACCTTGCAAAAACTATTTTAGAACAAGAGGTTGTTTTCAAAAGCTACCTTAAAAATAGTAAAATAGAATACAAAGTTTTTACAAAATTTGCTATCACTATCATCATCGCTTTACTTATTGAATCTTTGATGGTGGTCTTTAAAATCGCAATTGATGATTATTCACAAATGGCAAATGCAGTTTATTTGATATGTGGTGTCTCATTTTTAATTATCGCTTTGGGGGTATTTATTTACCTCTCAAAGATAAAAAAATAGCTCTTAGTCTTTGAGTTTAAAAGAAGCAATAAAAGCTAAAAAAAGTAAACTTATCGTCAAAATATATAAAATCGTATAACTTGAAAAGGATAAGATTATCCCGCCAAGGATAGAAAAAAAGATTCCAATTGAGACGATATTATTTTGTAAAGCTATATAAATTGGTCTTTTCTCTTGGGGTGCTATATAGATTATAAGATTTTCACTAGCTAGCCTATTTCCATCAATTGCTGCCCCAACGATAAAAAATATCGTCATATATACAAATAAACTTCCACCAATAAATGCCAAAGAGATAGCTACAATAAACATCCCTAAAGTGATATTTGAAATTCTTTTATAAAGTCCAAGAGAACTCAATTTAGCCCAAATTATGTTACTAAACATCGCTCCAACCATCTGAGCTGTTATGATGAGTCCTATTGCTTGCCCATCAAGTATGATAGAATTTTTTGCATCGATAATGATAAAAGGTAAAGCAAAAAGATAACTATATGCAAAGAAAAATGTAAAAATTTGCACTTGAAAAAGTTTATCACTTTTAAGAATTGCAAAAGCATTTTTCAAAAAAAGTTTAAAAGAGTTCTCTTTTTTTGTAACTGTTTCTTTTATAGGCTCCTCAACCAATCCAAAAGCCAAATATCCAAGCCCCATCAAAAATGTACTAATAATAAAAAGCAATCCATAGCTCAAAGGTGCTTCAAAATTTCCTATAATATACCCAGCTCCAGTTCCACTTAAAATTGCCCCAAAAGCAGAAAAAAACTGTCGAACAGCCATAGTTTTACCACGAAACTTATGAGTAAAAATTTTTGCTGTTATCTCTTTAAAATAGATAGTTCCAAATCCAGCAGAAAATGAAAAGATAAAAAGTCCAAGACCTATACAAAAAAGTGTTATCTCTTTGTGTTCATCTCCAAAATAGATAATTGAAAACCCTATAAAAAACCAAGCAATAAATCTTGTTAAAAAAACTCTTCGCAAATATTTAAGCATATATGGATAACTTTGAGCATGAAAAGCAGCATAGAGTTGAATAAGGACAACTCCCCCTTTTAAAAGAGCTGAATAAAGCCCAATAAGGATTGCTCCTCCTCCAAAATGGCTTATAATAAGAGGTAAAATAGTGTGTGGTTCTGCTATTGTTGTCCCAACCGAGAGGAAAAATCCATGGAGAACATTTTTGATATGATTGAGTTTTTTATCCATCTTTATCTATTGTTTTTTTTAGCGAATCCAAGCCAACCATACATTTTTCGTATCACAATTAAAAGCACAAGTCCATCAATCATACTTGCTAAAATAAAAGCATAATATTCATCTTGAGTGATAAGTTTATGTTGAAAAGCTATCATAGAAATCGCCACCAAAAAAGTTAGTGGTATTGAAGCAGAAAGTGCAAATAAAACATTTTCTTTCCAATGAAGATAATTGTAAAAAGTTGCAAATGATGCAATTGCTCTTACGACAACTATCCCAATTACAATATAAACAGCATTTAAAAATATATCTTTTGTAATCATATTTACATCAACTGTAGAACCTGTATAGATAAAAAATATTGGGATAAAAAATCCAAATCCAATAGAAGATAGTTTTTCAAAAAGCTCCTCTTTTGTATGAAAAAAGATTTTTAAAAAGAGTCCTGCGATAAATGCTCCAAGTACAACATCGATTTTGAGATATATCATAAGTGCAATAAGGATAAAGAAAAGCGCAAAAGCAAAGCGTATATCTTGGTCAAGTCTATTAACATCTGGAATGATATAGGTTTTGAGTTCAGGATGCCACCAAAAGATTGTTCTAAAAAGTTTTAAGATAAGTAAAGTTGCTATTAAAACAGAGAAAAGGGTTAAAACAGAAAGAAAAAAATCAAAGCCAAATCCATATTCTAGCCATCCACTAAATATAGTAAGTCCTAAAATACTCAAAACTTCTCCAACAACACCAACAGCAAGGGCGATATTAAGCCATTTTTCCTCTTTTCCATACTCTTTTATAAGCACCATCAACATCCCCAAAGAGAAAATAGGAAAAGCTAAAAGATATAAAATACTCAAATTAAATGTAAAACAGATAATTGCAGATAATCCATATAAAAATGCAAAATAAAGGCTAACATTGATAGCTAAATCTTTTTTTACGATATTTGCTAGTTTGAGATTGACTTCGAGTCCTGCTAAAAACATAAGATAAAGCAATCCTAATTCAGCTAAAAGTTTCAAAATTTCAAAGTGAAAGACAAGACCAAAATATCCTGCAAACATCCCTAAAAATATCTCTACAACAACAGCAGGTGTTTTGATAAGATTTGCAATCATAGGGGAAAACATAATGATAGCACTGATTGTAATAATTAAATAAATTTGTTCCATAAGGGGAAATTCTACTCTAAAGTTCGTTAATTTATCGTATAACTAATTACTAAGTTTACCACCTCATTATCAGCTAAAATATTTTTAGGTGGCAATAGAGGAAAACTATTTTCAATCGCTTCTTTTACTGAAGTGTGGAATATTTTATTTCCCTCTATAAGTTCAAGAGAGACAAGTTGCCCAAGTGAAGAGATGATAAATTTAACTTTTATGTCACATTCTATCCCTCTTCGTAAGGCATTTTGTGGATAATATTTATGCTTTTCTATTGTATTTTTTACAAGAGTAAAATATTCTCTTTTTTTATTTTTAATCTCTTCATTATTTGGTTCATGTTTTAGAATCTTTGGTATTGGTGCAACTATTTGTTTTGCTATTATTTGAGTTTTTTCTTCTATTTTTGGTTGAGCTATTGGTTGAGTTTTCGCAACTATTTGAGGCTCTATAATTTGTTTTATCTCTTGTTTTTGTACAATTTGTGGAATTTGAACTGTCTGTGCAATTTTATTTTCTATTGGTTTTTCTTGTTTTTTTTCTACTACTTTTTCAACTTCTGGTTTTATTTTTTCTGTAGTTTTCTCTATGATCTTTTCAGGTTCTTTTTCGATATTTTGTTGCTTGTGGAGTGGCTTTTTTGTATTATTTTGTGGAGTTTCATTAATAAAAGCTATTTTTACACTTTGAAACTGAGGTTGTTTTTGTTCATTTAAAAGTTTCTCTTTTGGATTTATCCCTAAAATTGAGGCAATAGCCACCCCATAAATCATTGTAGTTATTACAAATGCTAAAAGGTGTCTATTGTTTTTTTTCATCGTTTATTAAAATTTATATCTAAGATTTAAGTATGTATATCTTCCAGCTTCATTGATAAGCATTACCCCATCACTTGTCCCTGCAAGTGTTAAATCTTTGTATGTATTTGTAACTGCATAAGTTTTATCTAAAATATTATCCATCCCTACTGTCACATCTATATTTTTTGTAAATGTATGGTTGTATTTTCCATTCAATATTGCCCATCCACTCAATGCTTGTTCTCCATTGTCACTATCATAATTTTTCCAAGATTTTCTTGCTACCATCTCAATAGTTGCTTTATGAATATGATCATCATAATTTAAAGCAATATTTGTTTTAAGTGGAGTTATATCAGCCATATCTGTATCTGTTTGCCCAGATAATGCATCTTTTGTCCCTTTTTGGTAGTTTATTCCAAAATCAAGTGTTAGTGTATCAGTAAAATCTTTATAACCATTTAATTCAATTCCATAAATTTTTGCATCTGTGTTTACATATTTAGAATCTTTTGATTCATCAACTGTTGTCGTAGTAGCATTATCATTTATAGCTTTATAATAAATATAGTCTTTAAGACTACTATGAAATAATTTTGTTTTCAATCCAAAACTTCCAGTATTAAAATCAACTCCAAAATCAACTTCTGTATTTGTAGTTTGTTCTAAATCTCCATTTGCTATTGCATTACCACCTGTCATATACAGTTCTTTTGCATCAGGAACTCTTGAAGCTTTTCCAACTCCTGCAAATACTTTTAAATTATCATTTGTTTTATAAGTGGCTAAAACATTTCCACTAAACGCATTATAATCTTTATCTTTATCAACAATAGCACTCATAGATTTAGCCGTTTGATTTGCTTTGATATTTGTAGAATCATATCTAGCACCCACTTCAATATTTAAACTTCCCAAATCAACACCCATTTTTCCAAAAAATGCTTTATTTTTTGTATCTACATCAGGGATAAAATTAGCATCAGTCATTCCAACAAGCATCGTTGTTGGAACTAATGGTGTTAATCCATCTGCATCACCTATTGGTGTATACCCTGTTTCAGAAAAGTTTTTGTATCCTTTCCAATTTCTGCTACTTGTATCTATCCCAAAGTCTATCTTATGAAGCCCAGCTTCAAAGCTATTTTTGATTTTTATCCCTGACATTTCAGTTTCTACATAAGCATCCATCCATCCATTAACTTGTGTTGAAGAGTTTACTTTCATATTTGATAAATAATTTCTATATTCTGTACTCATCAAATGTTGTACATCAGATTTATAAGTATCGATTTTTAACTCTTTTGAAAAATCACTTAAATTTTTAACAGTTGTTCCAAAACTCAACACATTGCTATCATCATAATTTGCATCCATTGTGCTTGATGGATAAAGGATATCATCACTTCTATTTGCCATATAACCAAATCTTAACTCACTATTATCTGTTGGATTTACAAATATTTTTGCAGTTGCAGTTTTTTTAGAAAAAGCATCCATGTTTTTATCTTTATATGCAGCAGCATTTGTTGCCCCGATTTTCGCATCTAATTGCTGTGCTAAAGTATTCCCATCCCCATCTTCATACTGCTCACCATTTTCAGTTGAACCACTTACAAGAACTCTTACAGTGCTATTTCCACCACTTACACTAGCAGCTGCTTTTGTATATC
>JAQUAG010000050.1 GCA_028687375.1 Arcobacteraceae bacterium
TTTGGAGCAAGTCCAAGGGCAAGTATTGACCTTTATAAAGCATCAAAAGCTTATGCTTTTTTAGAGGGTAAAGAGTTTGTTACCCCTTATGATATCTCTAAAGTTGCTTTTCTTGTTCTTCGTCATAGGATTATTTTGAATTATCAAGCGATTGCAAATGATATTACAACTGATGATATCATCCAAAAGATAATAGAGAAACTCCCAAAACCATAATGGGTAAAATTGCAAATAGTAAGTTGTATCAAAATAACTTACCACTAACAACCAAACAGAGAATCTTTTCCCACCTAAGTGGTGAGCATAATTCTATTTTTAGTGGAAATGGATTAGATTTTAGGGAATTAAGAGAATATAACACGAGTGATGATATTAGACACCTTAATTGGAAAGTAACAGCTAGAACTGGGACACCTTGTGTCAATGTCTTTAGTGAGGATAAAAAGTTAAATATTGTTGTGGTGTACCTTGTCTCTGGAAGTATCTATTTTGGAAGTGTAAGGGAAAAATCTGAAGTGATGGAGGAGATTTTTGGTAGTTTGTGTTTAAGTGCTACAGAGAAAAAAGACACCCTTACAACTCTTTTTTTTAGTGATAAAGAGGAGAGATTTTTCCCACCAATGAAACAAAATGCTTTAAAAAAAGAGGCTATCACCTATGCACAAACTCTTAATCCTTTAGGAAAAAAGGTTGATTTTGAAAAGCTATCAAATTATCTTTTGGGTGCAGTCAAATCAAAATCACTCCTTTTTCTTATTGGGGATTTTTTAGAATTACCAAATTTAAAGCTTTTAAATGCTAAACATGAGCTTTATATAGCGATTGTAAGAGATAAATTTGAAGAAGATTTGAAACTTTTAGGGGAGTGTGGTTTGGTCAATCCCTCAAGTGGAGAGCAAAAACATTTTTTCTTGAATAGTGAAAATATCGCTACATACAATAAAAATCTAAAATCGCATGATGAAAAACTTTTTACCCATCTTAAATCACATAAAATTCGTCATACAAAAATCTATACAGATGATGATATCGGGATAAAATTAAGGGAGCTTGTGAGATAAAATGGAAAAAATAGAGCTTCAAGGGATTAAAAATTTAGAGATAATAGAGATCAATCTTCTCCCTTATTTTTTACTTTTTGGTATCGTTTTTATTCTTCTTATTTTTGCTCTATTTTTATTTTTGAAAAGAAAAAAGAAGAGAAATAAAAAAGCTTTCGCAAAACAATATCTTCGTGAGCTTTTTATAAAAAATCTAAGTGACAAAGAGATAGCTTATGGTTTTACAAAATATGGGAGGAAAATAGTTCAAGAAGAGGAGAAAGAGAGGTTTTATAAGATAGTGGAACAGCTAGAAAGTTTTAAATACAAAAAAGAGGTTCCAACTATCAATCCTGAGCTTCTTCACGAGATGAAAGAGTATATTAAGGCAATTGTGTGATATCAAACTATGAATATCTATCAAAAATAACTTTTACCCATCCAGAGGCTTTTGGAATAGTTCTTATTTATCTTGTAGCTCTTTTTGTTTTTAAAGAGAAGATACATAGTTTGTATTTCTCAAATATTGCGATGCTACCAACTACAAGTGCTTATAAAAGTATTTTTTTGAAAGTTCTAAAGTTTTTGATACTTTTTTTTATGGTTGTTGCACTCGCAAACCCTATGAAACAAGATGAGATAGTGACCCATACAAACAAAGGGTATGAGATTTCGATTGTTTTAGATGCTAGTATTAGTATGCTTGAAAACAATAAATTTACGATTACAAAAGAGATTTTGAGTGATTTTATCGAAAAAAGGAAAAGTGATCGACTTGCTTTAAGTGTATTTGCTGATTATCCGTATCTCCTCTCCCCGATGACTTATGATAAACAATCTCTTTCCAAACTTCTTGATTTACTTGAAGTTGGGATTGCTGGACAAAGGGAAACAGCAGTCTATGAAGCACTCTTTTTTAGTACAAATCTTTTTAAAGGAAGTAACTCAAAAAATAAAATAGCCATCCTTTTAACAGATGGGATTGACAATACAAATACAGTTCCCCTTGATGTCGCAATCAAAAGAGCAACAGATGCTGGGATAAAAGTCTATACGATTGGGATTGGTGGTATGGGAGATTATAATGGTGAAGCTTTGAAAAAAATAGCCTCAAAAACTGGTGGAAAATTTTATGAAGCAAGTTCAAAACAAAAGATGCAGCATATCTACAAAGAGATAGATGGCTTAGAAAAAAGTGAAATCAAAACAGATAGGTATGTCCAAAAAACATATTATTATCAATATCCTCTTTATATTGCTTTTGGGTTATTGTCTCTTTTACTTATCTTTCAAAGGAGAGCTTTATGAGTTTTTATGAACTAAATCATTTCTACTTTTTAGTTTTTCTTTTAGTGCTACTATTTATAGGAAAAAATAAAAAAGAGTACCTTCACTATTTCACACCAAAGATGGTAGAGAAAATATTTATAGGGATAAAAGGGAGAAAAACAAAAGAGATTTTTCTTATTTTGTCATTTATCTTTTTGATTGTAGCACTTGCTCGTCCTATTATAGAAAATAATCCAATTACGATACAACAAAAGAATATCTCATTTGTTGTTGCTTTTGATATTTCAAAATCGATGTTGGCAAAAGATGTAGAACCTAATAGGCT
>JAQUAG010000051.1 GCA_028687375.1 Arcobacteraceae bacterium
TGTCGGGACGCAAAGAATTTGGCCAGCGCGCGCATTCACACTTGGCCACTTGACGCATAATGATTTGGTCAGCTGACGCATTTTAAACTGTGCCACGAAATTCTTATGATGCGTCTATAAGGTTGAGTTAAGTTTTAGAGTATTCTTCAATATAATGCACCTAAAAAGGTGTTGTAAATGAGGAGAATATCTATGAGTAAAATCAAAGAAGTCTTAAGATTGAAATATCTTAATTTATTGTCAAATAGACAAATCCAAACTATCAGTGGAGTTTCCCGAAATAGTGTTGCTAATTATGTAAATTCATTTAATGAAATGAATCTCTCTTTAGAAAAAATTCTAGAATTAAATGATGAAGAGATAGAACAATTTTTTCATCCTAAAAAACCTTCATGTTTAAAAACATCACCATCTTCAATTGAAATAGATTGGAATAATATACACCAAGAACTTTGTAAAAAAGGGATGACTAGAAAATTACTTTATGAAGAAATTTCAGTAAGTAATCCCAATATTTGTAGCTATAGCCAATTTAATCGTAATTACAATAAATTTGTAAAAACAATAAACCCATCAATGAGACAAATACATTATGCAGGAGATAAACTGTTTATTGATTATAGTGGTCTTACAATGCCAATTGTAAATCAAAGAACAGGTGAAATAAATAAAGCACAAATATTTGTAACAGTATTGGGAGCTTCAGGATATACATATGTTCATGCATCAATGAGCCAAAGTACAAAAGATTTTATAAATTCCCATGTAAATGCTTTTTATTTCTATGGTGGAGTGCCAAATATATTAGTTCCTGATAATCTAAAAGCAGCAGTTATCAGTAATAAAAAAGGAATAGTAAAACTAAATGATGCTTATGCTGATATGGCTAGACATTATGGAATAGCAATAGAACCAGCACGACCATATAAACCACAAGATAAAAGTAAAGTGGAGCTAGGAGTTAAAGCAATTCAAAGATGGATATTAATGAGATTAAGACATCATACATTCTTTGGTGTAGATCAATTAAACGAAGAAATCAATAAATTACTTGATTTATATAATGAAAAAAAAGTAAGAAGATTTAATAAAAGTAGAACTGAACTATTTGAACTTTTAGATAAACCATATTTACATCCTCTAAGAGCAAATAGATATATTTATAAAGAGTTTAAAAAAGCAACTGTTGGAATTGATTATCATATTGAACTTCTTGGAAATGGCTATTCTGTTCCATATATTTATTTAGGTAAAAAAGTAGATGTAACATACTCTTCAACATCAGTTGTAATTTCACTTGATGGAAATGTAATTGCACATCATAAAAGATTATTTCAACCATATACAGATTCAACCCAAATAGAACATATGCCTGTACAACATCAATATCAATATGAAAAATGGAATAGTAGAAGAATTTTACATTGGGCAAATAGTTTAGGAGTTTTTACAACTGCATTAATGCAAAAAATAATGGATTCAAAAGGGCATGAAGTGCGTGCATATAAATCATGTATAGCAATATTAAGTTTCTCAAAAACTTATGGAAAAGAAGAGATTGAAATGGTTTCAAAAGTAGCATTACAATTAGATATTTTAAAAGTAAGTTCAATTGAATCAATGTTAAAAACAAAAAGTTATCTCTATTACTATACTCAACAAACAAGTGTAAATAACCCTTGTTTGAATAGTCATGAGAATATTAGAGGTGGTGCATATTATGCAAAAAATGATATTTAATTTATCAAAAAATGAAAAACAAAAAACATAAGGAAAACAATTATGATTACAATAGATACAATTTTGCAACAAGCAACAACATTAAATCTTTCAGGATTTAAAGAATCTTTATTGATACAAAATCAAGATGCAAATTATTCAACACTTAGCTTTGAAGAGAGACTTTATCATCTGTTTGAATCTGAAATAAATCAAAGAGATAATAAAAAAATAAAAAGATTACTTCAAACAGCTACATTAAAAGATAAAACAGCATCGTTAGAACAAATGGAGTATCTTTCAAAACGAAATTTAGATAAATCTGTAATTATGTCACTAGCAACAGGGAATTTTATAAATCTAAAACAAAATATACTTATTACAGGAGCAACAGGTGTTGGAAAAAGTTTTACAATGCAATGTTTAGGGAAAAGAGCTATAGATTTAGGATATCCAACAAAATATTACAGACTTTCTAATTTACTAGAAGAAATAAGAATTTCAAGAATTGCAGGAACATATACAAAAACATTAGCAAAAATTTCAAAATTTAAACTTTTACTAATAGATGACTTTGGAGTAACACCACTAAAACCAGATGAGATAAATGATTTATTTGAAATAATAGAAGATAGAACTTTTAGTGGTTCAATAATTATAACTGCACAACTTCCAATAAAAGATTGGCATGCATATTTAGGAAATGAAACAATAGCAGATGCAATGATGGATAGATTAATTCATACAGCACATAAATTGGAATTAAGAGGTGGTTCAATGAGAGAATATTTAGCAAAAAAATAAAAACATTTAGCCACTTGTGCTACAATACAAAACGAATACTTTTTAACTACTCAACTGGCCAAATGTTTATGCGTTTGCGTGGCCAAGTTCATGCGTCTCAACA
>JAQUAG010000042.1 GCA_028687375.1 Arcobacteraceae bacterium
TATAGAGAGAAGGAAATACCCAGCCCCATATCGAACCTGGCAGTCAAGATTCTCATCGCCGATAATACTGCAGCTTTCAGTTGTGGAAACGTAGGTCGCCGCCAACTTTTAAGATCTCTTTTTTTTTAGTCAAAATTTAATTTTAGTACTATTCTTAGATTCACTTTTACCTTTCTATTCTTTTTATTATTTTATAATCATTAATTAAAACATTAGGACACTTATGGAAAAAGTTATATATAAAATCACATATCCAAATAATAAAATATATATTGGTAAAGATCTTACTAATACACTAACATATTTCGGAAGTGTTAATAGTCAATATGTTGCAAAAGATTTTACTCCTGAAGAACAAAGTGATTTTACAATACGAAAAGAGATTATTTTTAAATCAAATAATACAGAAGAAATAAATAAAATGGAAGTACAATTTATTTTGAAATATAAATCAAATAATCCTGAGATTGGTTATAATCAGTGGCCAAAATATAAAAAGATATAAAGATGAAACAATTTTTAGCATTAAAAGCAAGTGCAGGTAGTGGTAAAACTTATGCGTTAACCCTTAGGTATATTTCACTTCTTTTTCTTGATATAAATCCAAATACTATCCTAACACTTACTTTTACAAATAAAGCAGCTTCTGAGATGAGTGAGAGGATATTTAAAACATTACTTGCATTGGGAGATGATAAAAATATTTTAGAGGAAATTAGTAATCAAACTGCTTTAGATATCTCTATAATTTTAAGTAAAAAAGAGAAAGTATTAGCAAAATTTTTAGCTGATGAACTTTTTATCCTTACATTAGATAAGTTTATCAATAAGATTTTACGAGAATTTGCTGGTTATCTTGATATTAGTGATGATTTTAAAATTGAAAATGATGACTATGATTTGATGCTTTATAAATTCTTACTTTCACTCAATAGTGATGCTTTTCATAATTTAATAGATTTTTCCCATACAAATAGCAAGAAATTAAATGCTATAGTAGAATTATTTGAATCATTAGATGATAAAAATCAGAATTTTACTTTGATAGATTTTTCTTTGGAAATTTTAGCTGGGATTCAAAATGAGATAATGCAAAGTGCTTTTTTGATTAAAGATTTTGTACTTAATAGTAATCTTTCACAATCTGCACATAATGCGGTTAATTTTGATGATATAGAGAGTTTACTTGAGTGTGGTAAGACTTGGTTAGGGAAAGAGAGTTTAGGTGAATATAGCTACTTTAAAAAGGCTAAACCTTCTTCTGATTTGGATACTTATCTATTTGCTATCCAATCAAATCTTCAACTTTATTTTAAATATAAAGAGATTGGGATATTAAATGGATTGTTTACAATTTACAATCACTTTAAAGAGTTTCGATATAAATACAAAAAAGAGAAAAATTCTCTCCAATTTAATGATATTACAAATTTAGTTTATCTCCTTTTGGAAAAATATATAGATAAAGATTTTTTGTATTTTAGACTTGATGCAAAGTATGAACATATTCTTATAGATGAATTTCAAGATACTTCGATTATTCAGTATAAAATCCTTGAACCGCTTATTGAAGAGATATTATCTGGTGGGAGTATTTATAAAACATTCTTTTATGTTGGGGATACGAAGCAGTCTATTTATAGGTTTCGTGGTGGGAAAAAAGAGTTATTTGACCACGTTGCTATCAAATTTGAAGATATTATAGAGTTGCAAGTGCTTGATACAAATTATAGAAGTAGTAAAAATATTGTTGCTTTTGTAAATAATATTTTTATAAATCTAGGAAATTATGAATATCATAAACAATATGTTCATTCAAAAACTGAAGGTTTTGTAGAAGTTGTGAATATTGATAGTGAAGTTGATGAGAGTTTTCTTTTTATCAAAGATAAGCTTGAAGAACTTTTCACTTTTGGGATAAATCCAAATAATATAGCAATATTAACCTATACAAATAGCGATGTTTTGGAGATTTATGAATATCTAAAAAGTTGTTTTCCAAATATAAAAATAGTAACAGATATGACATCTAAACTTATCAATCAAAAGAATGTAAAAGCAACTATCAATCTCATAAAATATTTTTACTTTAAATTGGATATTTACAAAGCAAATTTCAATGCAATAATGGGATACGATATACAAAATGAAATCACTTTAGAGTTAGATATTAAGCAGTATGATTTGATATATGTTGTCAAAACTATTGCGAGTTATTATAATTTATTAGAAGAAAATCTTTTTAAATTTATCGAAGGGCTCTCTTCATATAAAGATATCACCGATTTTATTTATGATATTGATAAAGATGAGACAACAATGGTAAACTCTGAAAATAGTGGGCTTCAAATATTAACTATTTTTAAATCTAAAGGTTTAGAATTTGACACGGTTTTACTCCTTGATAGGATGAAAAATAAAAATACAGATAAATCACCTCTCCTTTTTTCGTATGATGATATTGCTTTGAATAAAATATATTATAAAGAGAAGATACGCGAAGAGTTTGATATCGAGTATAAAGAAGCTATACAAAAAGAGAAAGAGCAAGCAAGAGATGATGAATTAAATGTTTTGTATGTGGCACTAACAAGGGCTGAAAATAATTTGATTCTATTTAAAAAAGATAAACAAAGTGTTTATGATATTTTAGATTATAAGCTTGATGGGTATAAAGTTGGAGAATTATTTGTTAAAAATAATAATAGTTTTGAAAAAAGTGCCAAAGAGATAGCTTTTTATCAACCATTATCTTTAGGATATCAAGATGTAAATAAAAAAGATAAATCGGAAAATAGTGACGATATAAAAGCTAGATATTTTGGAATTTCAACCCATTATTGCCTTGAGATGATGAAAACTTTTGATGAAAAGTCACTTAGATTTGCTCTTGGAGTTGCCAAAAATAAGTATTCAAATATATTAAATAGTGAAGATTTTTTAGATATAGAAAATAGAATCAAAGATTTAATTCAAAATAAGGATTTTATAAATCTTGTAAAAAACCGAAATTATGTCAAAGAACAACCATTGATTTATGAGAATGAGTTAAAAATAATTGATTTATTGATAGAAAATGGGGGTGGTTATATTATCATAGATTATAAAACTACCCAAGAGAAACACGATAGTCATAAAATTCAAGTAAAAAATTATATGAAATATATCAAAGAGATAACAACTTGTGAGGTAGATGGATATTTAGTTTATTTACAAAATCATAAAACAACAATTGAAAAGATAATATGGTAGTTATATATACGGCACTACTTTGTGAAGCTCAAAGCATTATTGAAAAGTATAAACTTTCAAAAGTAAATAATAATCCTAAAATTTATAAAAATGATATTTTGTTGGTTATGATTGGTGGGATTGGAGAATTAAATACTAAAAATAGTTTAGAGTATCTCTTTGAAAACTATAAAGTGAAAAAAGCTTTTAATATAGGAATTGCTGGATGTAGTGATACAGAGGTAGAAATTGGCGAGTTATTTTGTACAAATAAAGTCTTAGAAGATATAAACTTTATGGAGCTCAAAACTGTAAAAACTCCACAAACTTTGAAGGAAAAGGAAAAATTTCTTTACGATATGGAGGGGAGCTATTTTTTGGAAGTTTCACAAAAGTATCTTAAAAATGAGGATATTTTTGTACTCAAAGTTGTTTCAGACCACCTTGATGATACAATTCTACCAAAAGATAAGGTAAAAGAATTGATACAAAATAGTTTAAAGAGTTGGGAAAAATGGATATAGAACAATACAATTTTACAGTTTCACAAAAGAAGATTTTAAATGATATAAAAAAATATTTTTTGATGTGGAATGAGTGCGATTTCGATGCTATTTTCCCAAATGAATATTTAGAAAAGTATGAGGGGAAGCAACAAGCCAAGAAAATATTTGAGTATTATGTGAAGAATCATCAAGAACTTTTAGAAAAACCAAATGATTATGAACAATTTAAAAATATCAAATATTCCCCTCGAAAATATAGTTTTGAACTTATAGAAAAAGAGGGGCTTGGGCTTGGAAGTTGTCCAGTTGCGAGCGAAGGGACAAGATGTTGTAATTTACTTACTTTAGATGCAGTTGAATCTTGTGGGTTTGATTGTAGTTATTGTTCGATTCAGAGTTTTTATAACGAAAATAAAATTGGATTTGATAAAGATTTTAAGTCAAAAATTGAAAATCTTGTACTGAATCCCAATCAGATTTACCATATCGGAACAGGGCAAAGTAGTGATAGTTTGATGTGGGGGAATCGAAATGGGATTTTAGATACCCTTTTTGCATTTGCTAGAAAATATCCAAATGTAATTTTGGAATTTAAAACAAAAAGTAAAGAGATAAAGTATTTTTTGGAAAACGAAGTGCCAAAAAATATTATTGTAACTTGGAGTTTAAATACCCAAACGATTATCGATAATGAAGAGCATCTCACAGCAAGTTTAGATGATAGAATCAAAAGTGCTAGAAAGTTGGCAGATAAAGGTGTTTTAGTTGGATTTCATTTCCATCCGATTGTTGTTTATAAAGATTATTTGAGTGAATATGGTGCTATTTGTGAAAGATTAGTTGATATATTTACCCCTAATGAAGTGGTGCTTGTATCCTTAGGGACACTTACTTTTATAAAACCTGTGATTAAAAAACTAAGAGAGCGAGAGTTAAAAACAAAGATTTTACAAATGCCATTTGAGGATATCAATGGGAAAAAGTCGTATCCATTGGAGCTTAAAAAAGAGATGTTTTGCCATATCTATAATAGCTTGAAACCTTGGCATCAAAAGGTATATTTTTATATGTGTATGGAAGCTCATAGTTTATGGAAAGAGGTTTTTGGGTATGAATATGCCTCAAATAATCAAATGGAAGAGTTTATGAAAATGAGCTATTTAGATAAAATTAGAAAAAAACTATCTGTTCTTAGGTAAAGTCTCAAAACTTTTTACATCGTAAAATTTTATTTCATAATTCAAACCATTATTATTAAAAGCCTCTATTTCACCTTTTAGTTGGTAGAGAACAAGAGAGTGGATGAGTTGCGTTCCAAACCCTTTTTGTTGTTTTTCAAAGTTGATTCCCTCTCCATTGTCTGAAATATGAAGATGAATCTCTTCGTTTTCATCCATAATAATCGAAATTTTTATAAGAACCTCTTTATTTTCTTTTGGCAGAGCATATTTAAGACTGTTTGTAAGTATCTCATTTACAATAAGTCCTAAAGGGACACCACACTGAATACTAATGATAATACTTTGAGAATCAAAGGAAAATATTACTTGTTTGTTATACATATTTTGAGTTGCTAAACTTATAAGGTTTTGTATGTACTCTTTGAAATCTATGGAATCTAAATCTTTTGATGCAAAGAGGTTTTCATGTATCATCCCCATAGCCTTAACGGTTTGAATGCTCTCTTCAAAGATTTTTTTTGTCTCTTCTGAATTCACTTTCTTGGATTGAGAGTAGAGAATACTAGAAACAATCTGAAGATTATTTTTAACGCGGTGTGCTAACTCTTTAAGGAGTATATTTTTGTTGTTAATCTCTTGATGTAACTCTTTTTGTTGAGAAAAAATAGTTCGGTATGAAGACTCTAAGAGATAAGCACCAGTAAAACCAAAAGAAAAAGAAGCAATCATCCAAAAAAAATGCATTACTAGATCATAAGTTTGAAGCCCAATTGTATGAAATGCACCAAATCCAGATATGGCTATCATAGATAAAGTAGTATATGTAGCATGATGCAGAGGTAATCCAGAAACTGCAAAAACCCAAAATATAATTAAGTAGATTTCAGGGACATAAGATGAATAGTAATTGAGATTTATCATAATAAAGGTGTGTCCAATAGTAGCAGAGATAGAAGCAAGAATGAGAAAAGAAATCATTAAAGAGTAGTTTTTATTACTTAATGCTAAAAAAGTGATACTGTACCCAAACAAAGGTAGGATAATCAGATGAAGAACCAGCATACTAGAGAGAATCTCTTTGGGTGCAATACTATAGTCTAAAAGAGACAGAATTAAGTAGAGTGAAGCTGTGATGAAACTAATAAGCTTTATTTGTTTTAATTGTGCGGATCTTCTCCATAAATTGTAAGCTTTTTCTGTATCTTTGTCTTTATATTGAAAAAAAATCATCTTTATTGAAACTCTTTATTAAGTTTATATCCTATACCTGCAACATTTTCAATTTTCAGTGGGGAAATCTTTTTTCTAAGTCTTAAAATAGTATCACGTATATTTGATTCACCTATATCTTTATCTTTCCATACAGTTTCACGAATACTCTCTATGGAAATCACCATATTATGTTTTGCAAGTAAAAATTTTAAAAGTTTAGACTCATTTACTGAAAGAACAATATAATTATTATTGAGATACAAAACACTCTCTTGTAGGTCAAATGTATATCCCTCACCTAAAGTGATTAGAGAAGTTTCTTTGGATGTTTGTATATATCTATTTTTATTTTCACGCATCACCCTTTGCACTGCAACACTAAAAGTTGCCTCAACATCTTTTTCCATAAAAGGTTTAATAATAAAACCATAAATGTTTGTATACGATGCTTCCTTTATGGTGTTCGAATCGCAAAATGCTGTCATATAAATAATAGGAATAGTTTTTTTTAGGTTGATTTTATGAGAGAGAGTTATCCCATCTTCTGGACCATCTATATTGATATCCATAAAAATAAAATCAACATCATATTTCTCCAGATATTTCAGTGCCTCTTTCGCATTAGAGACTATAGCAATAACTTTTTGTTGTAATTTTTCTAAAATTTGAGCGATGAAGTTAGCGTTTATCCACTCATCTTCTACAATTAAAATATTATAAGTTTTATTTAGCATAAAAAGGATTATACATAAATAATAAAAAAGATTACTGACACAGAACTGACAACTAAAAGTTAAAATATTTCAAATTTACCAAGGAGTTAAAAAATGAAATTTTTAATACAAGTGATACTTATTTGTCTTGTTTTAAGTTCAAATATTTATGGAATGCAAATCTTTGTCCAAGATAATATTGCAAATGAAACAATTGCATTGGAAGTAGAGACGAATGATACCATTGAGAATGTAAAAGCCAAAATACAAGATAATCAAGGTTATCTTCCTATTGAGCAGTACTTAATGTTTAATGGAAATATTGTAGAAGAGGGACAAACGTTAGTAGATTATAATATTCAAGCTAATTCTACTATTAGTTTGTACTCTGTAATTACAATCACTAGTACCCCAAAAATAAATGCAACACAAAATGCAATTTATAGTTATGATTTAACTGCGACAGACTCATATGGATATGATTTAAACTGGAGTGGGAAAAGTGGAACAACACTTCCCTCATGGTTAAATCTTAACTCTAGAAGTAAATTTACAGAGCTTGGAACGGCTGGATTTAGTGAAGGTATTGCTACTAATACTTCGATAGTAATAGATAGCAATAATATCCCTTATGTTGTCTATAAAGATGCTGCTAATGGTAATAAAGCGACTGTAATGAAGTATGATGGCTCAAGTTGGATAGTTGTTGGAACTGCTGGATTTAGTGCAGGTGAGGCTAAGGATATTTCAATAGCAATAGATAGCAATAATATCCCTTATGTTGTCTATAAAGATGCTGCTAATGGTAATAAAGCGACTGTAATGAAGTATGAAAATTCAAACTGGATGACAGTTGGAAATGTTGGATTTAGTGTAGGTATTGTAAATAATACTTTTATAGCAATAAACAGCAATGATATCCCTTATGTTGCCTATACTGATTATAATAGTTCAGATAATTCACATAAACTGACTGTGAAGAAGTATGAAAATTCAAATTGGACAACAGTTGGAAATGCTGGATTTAGTTTAGGAGATAGAGTTTTAGATCTTTCTATAGCATTTGATAACAATGATATCCCTTATGTTGCATATGGTGATTCTATCAATAACTATAAAGCCTATGTGATGAAGTATGATAGTTCAAGCTGGACACAGGTAGGAACTGCTGGATTTAGTGAAGATGCTGCTTTGAATATTTCCATAGTATTCAACAGCAATAATATCCCTTATGTTGTGTATGCAGATAATGCTAATAGCTATAAAGCTACTATGATGAAGTATGAAGATTCAAACTGGACAACAGTTGGAACGGCTGGATTTAGTACAAGTGGTGCTAGTTATATCTCTATAGCATTAGATAGTAATGATATCCCTTATGTTGTGTATGCAGAAGAGGGCGATAACTACAGTTATAAAGCCACTGTGATGAAGTATGAAGATTCAAACTGGACAACAGTTGGAACGGGAACGGCTGGATTTAGTATAGGTGATGCTATTTATACCTCTATAGCATTAGATAGTAATAATACTCCTTATGTTGTGTATCAAGATGCTGGCAATAACAATAAAGCCACTGTGATGAAATTTCATAATTCTAATTTGAGTGGAACCCCAACGAACGCAGATGTAGGTGTATATAATATAAATCTTACAGTAACCGATGGAACTGTTACAGTACCTCATAACTTTCAAATCACAGTTGCAAACGTAAATGATGCTCCAACAGATATTATCCTTTCTGTAAATAGCCTTGCAGAGAACAATAATATTGCAGATACAGTAGGTTCTCTTAGTACAACAGATGTAGATGTAGGTGATACATTTACTTACTCTTTTTGTGGTGGTGGAGATGATGCAAACTTTAGTATTAGTGGGAGTTACTTAAAAGCAAATGGAGTGTTTGATTATGAAACAAAGTCAAATTATAGTGTTTGTATAAAAACAACAGATAGTGCAAATGCAACTTTTAATAAAACATTTAGTGTAAATATTACAAATGTAAATGATGCTCCAATTGTTTCAAGCTCTTTAATTACAACAGGAACTCAAGGTGCAGTTTATAATTATTCTTTAACTGCAATGGATGCAGATGGAGATGGTTTAAACTGGAGTGTAAAAAGTGGGATTACTCTGCCATCGTGGTTGAGTTTAAATATTGGTGTCAATGTAACTGTAACTACCTTAGCAGGAAGTGGAACAGCTACTTTTGTTGATGGCAATGGAACTGCAGCATCATTTTATAACCCTAATGGAGTAGCAGTAGATGGAAGAGGAAATGTTTTTGTAGCAGATAGGAATAATCATAAAATCAGAAAAATCACACCTGAGGGTGTTGTAACTACCTTAGCAGGAAGTGGAACAGCTACTTTTGTTGATGGCAATGGAACTACAGCGTCATTTAATAACCCTAATGGAGTAGCAGTAGATGGAAGTGGAAATGTTTTTGTAGCAGATACCTTTAATCATAAAATCAGAAAAATCACACCTGAGGGTGTTGTAACTACCTTAGCAGGAAGTGGAACAGCTACTTTTGCTGATGGCAATGGAACTGCAGCGTCATTTAATAACCCTTATGGAGTAACGGTAGATGGAAGTGGAAATGTTTTTGTAGCAGATACTCATAATAGTAAAATAAGAAAAATAACACCTGAGGGTGTTGTAACTACCTTAGCAGGAAGTGGATCATCTGGTTTTACTGATGATACAGGAACTGCAGCATCATTTTATAGCCCTAATGGAGTAGCAGTAGATGGAAGTGGAAATGTTTTTGTAGCAGATCAAGATAATCATAAAATAAGAAAAATAACACCTGAGGGTGTTGTAACTACCTTAGCAGGAAGTGGAACAGCTACTTTTGCTGATGGCAATGGAACTGCAGCGTCATTTAATAAGCCTAATGGAGTAGCAGTAGATGGAAGTGGAAATGTTTTTGTAGCAGATAGGAATAATCATAAAATCAGAAAAATAACACCTGAGGGAGTTGTAAGTACTCTTGCAGGAAACGGAGCAATTAGTTTTGCAGATGGTGAAGGAACAGCTGCGTCATTTAACTATCCTGCTGGAGTAACAGTAGATAGTAGTGGAAATATCTATGTAGCAGATAAAAGTAATAATAAAATCAGAAAGATAGTCAATGAAACTATTTTAAGTGGAACCCCAACAAACGCAGATGTGGGTGTATATGATATTAACCTAACAGTAACGGATGGAGTAAATGAAGTACCACATAACTTCCAAATTACAGTAGCAAATGTAAATGATGCCCCAACATCGCAAGATATCAATATCACAATCAATGAAGACGCAAATAAAACATTTAGTATAAATGATTTTAACTTTACAGATGTAGATTTTAATAGTAGTTTGCATAGTGTCTATATAACAA
>JAQUAG010000018.1 GCA_028687375.1 Arcobacteraceae bacterium
ACTGGTGATTATGATCTTGGAAATACAACACTTCATATCGAAATAGTATAAAAATAAAAAGGGAAAAAATGTATAAAAATATAGAGATACTTGACAAAAAAAAATTTAAAAATTTGAAATTCGATATGGTTTCCCCTTTGGAAGTTGGTAAAACTATAGGGGTTGTACCCCTTGGGTTTAATGAAGTTATAGATATGGCTTGCTGTTCTCCTGTTCTTATTATGGGGGATGAAAATCTTGAATTTGTAGCATTTACAGGAATCTCATCGAGGGTTACTATATTTGATGATAAAACTCTTTATATACCGATGTTTCTTCAGGCATATCCTTTTTTAAATGTAATTTTAAAAGATAAAAAAAGTGGCTTAAAAAGTGTAATTGGTATAGATAAAGGGGAATTTTGTGGAGATAAAAAAGAAAAATCTATCTTTCTTTCAGATGGAAAACTAGACGACATAGCATCGAAGAAAGTTGATATAGTAAAAAAACTCAACTTTCAACGAGATATCTCAAAAAAGATAATAAATGAACTTAAAAAATATGATTTATTAGAAACAAAAGATTTTAAAATAAATATGGGGGATGAGGAGAAGACTATTATAAATCAATTCTTTATCGTTAATAGAAAAAAATTAATTGGATTACCTGATGATATAGTAGCACTTTGGGCTAAAAAAGGGTGGATGACACTTATTGATATGCATATTAAATCTTTGGCAAATTTTCAAAGAATATTTGAAAAATAACCTCTAAGTAGTGGAATTTTTTAAACTCTTTTTTAAAATAGTCTAGAAATTATCCAAAAGCATTATCGAATTTGATTTAGTTTGTAGTATAATTTTTAAACACGATTAAATTAAATGGAGGCCTACATTGTTGGAACAATCTAATAAAGAACTTGATAAGTTTTGGGAAATTTATCAAAAGCAAGACAGAAAAAAAATCGAAGAATTTACAAAGTATATGGATAAATTTGCTGTAAATTTCAATCTTTACAAAGATGGAAATTTTATAGAGAGATCTTTACCTTTTGATGTTGTTCCTAGAATTATAGGGGCTAGCGAATTTGATAAGATGGAGAGAGGACTATCTCAAAGGGTAAAAGCTTTAAATCTATTTTTAGAAGATTTATATACAGATAAAAAAATTGTAAAAGATGGGATAATCCCTGAAGAGTTTATCTATCAAGCAAAAGGATTTTTGAAAGAACTTGTAGGTCATTCCCCTTCAAAAAAAATAAGAACACATATCAATGGAATTGACCTTGTAAAAGATACAGTTACAAATGATTGGATTATTTTAGAGGATAATTTACGAGTTCCAAGTGGGGCTAGTTATCCACTTTCTATTCGAGATACTTACAGAAAAATCTACCCAGAATTTTTTGAACAATTAAAAATCGAACCAATCAAACACTATCCTGAGTTTATAAAAGAATCTATGGATTATGTAAATTGTGGTGGGATAAATGTTGTTTTAACACCAGGAAGATTTAACTCTGCATACTATGAACACAGTTACTTAGCTCAAATGAGTGATGCACTTTTAGTGCGAAATCACGAACTTGTGGTAAAAGATAAAGTGGTTTATTTTAAAAATTATGATGGAAAACTGGTAAGAGTTGGGGCAGTTTATAGAAGACTTGATGATGAGTTTTTAGACCCAAGTTTTTTTAACCCTGAAAGTCTTATTGGAGTTCCTGGTATTATGGAAGCTTATTTAGCTGGAAATGTTGCACTTTTAAATGCACCTGGAAATGGTGTTGCGGATGATAAAGGGATATATTATTTTGTACCTAAGATGATTAAGTACTATTTAGGAGAAGAAGCTCTTCTTAAAAATGCACCTACATATCTTCCATATTTTCCTGAAGATATGAAATATATGATGGAAAATATGCATAAACTTGTAATCAAAGATGTAGCAGAAGCTGGTGGATATGGGGTGATGTTTGGACATAGTATGTCAAAAATCCAAATCGAAGACCTTAAAACTATCATCAAAGCAAATCCAAGAAGATTTATAGCACAAGAGCTTATTGAGTTCTATGATGAAGAGTGTTATATAAATGATCAGTTGCTTCCAAGAAAAGCAGATTTTAGAGCTTATGTTGTTATGGCTGAAGAGCCGAAAGTTTGGAAATGTGGGCTTACTAGATATGCTATGGAAGCTGGAAATTATCTTGTAAATTCTTCTCAAGGTGGAGGATTTAAAGATACATGGGTTATGGGAGAATAATATGACACAACTACTAACAGCAAATTCAGCACTAAGTCTTTATTGGCTTGGAAGATATCTTGAAAGGGTAGAAGCTTCATTAATTGATATCAATACAGCATACGATAATATTATTGATGTTGATAAAAATGAGGGTGTAGCACTGTATGAAAAGCTTGGAATTGAGATAGAGTATACAAACTCATCTGATTTTTTAAATATTGCAATGTTCGGAGAACATCCATCAAATTTGTATGAACTTTTGAGTTTCGCAAGAGAAAATGCGATAGTAGCTAGAAGCTATATTGAAGCTGAAGCATTTGGTTCAATTATCGAACTTCACAAACATTTTGAGATTGCTCAAAAAAATGGAGCTTTTGTTGATTTTAGATTTATAGATACAGCTATGTCATTAATAAGTGAAATATGGGGTGAACTTACAAGAAAACAAACGAGAAATATACATGATTATTTTATAGCTATGGGAAAAAATGTTGAAAAAGTTGATATGCATTTACGACTTGCTAAAGATAAAGAATTTGCACTTATTGTGATGAAAGAGATTGATACTATCGTTTCTATTTTGGCACCAAACGCACAATTTAAACCACATACGATTGATGAAGATGATGAAGTGATACTATCTTCTATCAATAATAAAATAAATAAAATAATAGTGGAGTAGTAGGTTTTGAAAGTAAAAACAAAAGAGATTTTTAGTTCAGAACTTCCTGTTGGAGAAACTTTGTCTATTAAGAGGACAAGGTATGAAGGGAAGACAAAGAATGAAAATAAAAAAAGAATATCAATAGTAAGTGGAATACATGGTGATGAGCTTGAGGGGCAACTTGCTATTTATCTTTTGGCAAAATGGTTAAATGAAAATGGGGATAAATTAAGAGGTATTGTTGATATTTATCCAGCAGTAAATGCTCTTGGTGTTGATACAATTACAAGGGGATTTCCTATCTATGAAGTTGACCTCAATCGAGCTTTTCCAGGTGGAAAAAATGACTTTTTACCTGGGCAAATTGTGTATGCACTCACACAAGATATAAAAGGAAGTGATATTGCTATTGATATCCATTCGAGTAATATTTTTCTTCGTGAGATACCACAAATTAGGATAAATAAAGAATTTTCTCCATCAACTTTACCACTTGCAAAAGAGTTAAATTGTGACTTTATTTGGATTCACGATGCGGTAACTGTTTTGGAAGCAACATTTTCACATACTTTAAATTCTTTAGGGACAAAAACTTTAGTAGTTGAGATGGGTGTAGGGATGAGACTTACGAATAGATATGGTGCTCAACTTTTAAATGGGATGTTAAATCTTATGAAAAAAGAGGGGATTATTGAAACAGATGAGAATTTTGAAGCAAGAACGCCATTTACATCTGAAACAGGGGATGTTTACTATATGAATGCTCCTAAAAGTGGACTTTTTGTTCAGTTTCTAGACCATTGTGCTATTGTGAAAAAAGATGAAAAAATTGGTGATATTGTCAATCCATTGACTGGCGAAGTATTAGCTGAACTCAAAGCCCCAAACGATGGAATCTTGTTCACTTTAAGAGAATATCCTGTTGTGTATGAAGGTTCACTTATAGCTAGAATTTTTGGAGAAAGTAAGTGAAAAAAATAGAGATACTACGAATAGAATCATTAAGTAGAGCCCCTTTAGTTATTGAGGGATTTTTATTTGAGGGAAGTGACAAAAATGCACCATCTTTAGCGATAGTTGGTGCTATGGATGGAGATGCTATTTTACCTTTATATTGTGCAGCTGGGATTGTTGAATTTTTAAGACACACGGTTGCTAAAGATAAAATAAAAGGGAATATTCTTGTAATTCCATCAATAAATCATTATGCACTTAACATTAGTGAAAGATTTTGGCCATTAGATAAAACAGATTTGAATATGATGTTTCCAGGATACGATGGTGGTGAAACAACTCAAAGGATTGCCGCAAAAATTTTTACTGCAATTCAAGGGTACACTTATGGGATAAATCTTGAAAGAAGAAGAGATCCATCAAATTGTTTACCACATATTAAACTTTTTAAAAGTGGTTACGAGGATATAAAAGGGGCTAAAAAGTTTGGATTTAAAGTGATTCATCATAGTGAACTTACATCTATTGATACAGTAACTTTACAATACAACTGGCAACTTTGGGGAACAAAAGCTTATTCGATAGTTTGTCCTGTTGATAATTTACTTGATAGTAATGATTCAACTCAAATCCATCAAGCGATGGTACGATTTATGAATAAAAGTGGAATTATAGAATACGATATGTTCAATGCGTATGAATCAAATGTTATTAACAGAAATAATATTAGGGTAGTAAAAGCAAAAAAAAGTGGTATTTTTCTTCCAAAAGAGAGAGTTGGAAATTATGTCACGAAAGGGCAGATTATTGGTGTTATTATCCATTCTTTAAGAGGGGAAATTATAAATGAAATCAAAGCATCTTGTGATGGGATGATAACTTGTTATTTTAAAAATTCACTTATTCTAGAAAATGCGGTTGCCTTTAGAATAGCTAAAATTAGATAAAAAAGTTACCAAAAAATTACTATTAAAAGGATACTTTTTAAGGTAGCTTAGCTATCATTTTATAATTTTTATATAAGGAAAAAGAATGTTTTTTGGAAACAGTAAAGTAAAAGATGAGGAAATAGCTCAATTAAAGTTGCAAATTGAAAATCTTGTAAAAGAGAAAGAGCAAAAAGAAAGAGATATTTCAAGTTTACAAAGCGAACTCCAAAATGTAAACAAAAACGAGTTAGAAGAGCTTAAGCTTCAAAATAAAAGATTTCAAGAAATCGCTTCAATTTCTCAAGAAGAGGGTATAGTTGCTTTTAAAAGTGATGGAACACTTTTTTTTATGAATAATAAAGCAAAAGAAAATATCAAGTCAAATAACACAGCAAATGTTTTTAAAGCTATTACAAGTGGGAACGATAAAATCATTTTAGAAGATTGTGAAGCATCAATGGTTACTAAAAAAGTAGATGACATCTATATCGCATCTTTACGAAAAACATCAATCCACGATAACAAAGATGATGGACTCCTTACAAAACACAATCATAACATTAACCATGCTTTATCTGATACTCAAAGTGTTTATTTAGCACTTTTAGGTGATTTACAAAGTATGATGACAGAATCAAAAGCAACAGCAAGTGGTTCAAATGAAGGGTTAACTCTTACTCAAAATATAGTAAGTGATACAACAAATCTTTATCAACAAATAGAAACAGAAGAGGAGATAGTAAACTCTTTAGTGAAAAAAAGTAGTGATATTTCAGAAGCTATTACTGTAATTGATCAGATTGCATTTCAAACAAATATCCTCTCTTTAAATGCAGCAGTTGAAGCAGCAACTGCTGGAGAAGCAGGAAAAGGATTTGCTGTTGTTGCACAAGAGGTACGAAACCTAGCAACAAGAAGTGCAGATGCAGCAAAAACTATAAAAGTTGTGGTAGAAGCGATACAACAAGAGACAAGACGAATGAAAAGTAGTTCTGATGTAGTTTCTTCTGTCGTAAATGAAACTAAAAAGAGAGTTGATGTGCTTATAACTCTTATGAACCAATTTCAAAAAAATTCTTCAAGATCTGTTTTTGAAGTTGAAAGTATAAGTAATAAAATTTTTATTAATCTTGCGAAGTTAGATCATGTTATTTATAAAAATAACCTATATCAATTGATTTTTGGAGATAGTAATAAATTTAATGCTGTAGATCATCATAATTGTAGACTTGGGAAATGGTATGATACAGGACTTGGGAAAGAGCAATTTAGTCATGTGAAATCATTTAAAGGGCTTGAACCATTCCATAAAATCGTTCATGATGAAGCGAATGCTTTAGCTCATGAATGTTCAGGAAATAATGTTGTATGTACAAAACAGATTATAGAAGATAAAATTGAAAAAATTGAAAATAGTAGTCATGGAGTTTTTGAATATCTAGATAGAATTTTAGAAGAAAAAAATAATGATATTATGCTTCATGCACAAAAAAATTTATTTGAAAGTAAAGGAAAAGTAAACAATGGAAAATAAACAATACAAAGTAGCGATTATAGATGATGAACTTGAAGTCCTTAGTATGATTGAAAGATTTTTACAAAGGGGTGGTAAATATAAAACACAAACATTTTCAAATCCAGTATCAGCATTAGCACAAATTGATAATAACTTTGATGTTATTTTACTTGATATTATGATGCCTCAAATGAATGGACTTGATGTTTTAGAGAAAATAATGGCTAAAAATCCAAATCAAAAAGTAATTATGATGACAGCTACACTTGATAAAGTATTGAAATCACATAAATTTGGAGCTATTCATTATCTTATGAAACCATTTGATTCACTTGAAGCTCTTGAGAGAAAAATATCTGAAGTACTTAACTCTTAATGAAAATAAGTAAGAAGTTCTCTTTCTTCTTTATATTTTGTGTTTTATTCTCATTTATTGTACTTTTGATGTATAACACGAAAGAACATAGAGTAGAGGAATTTCAAAGAGAAAAATTAAAACATTTTGAGCTAAATATCATTCAAGAGTATCAGACTTCTTCTAACCTTATGAGTTTTCTCTTTGCACTTATTTTAAAAGATAAGTTTATACAAAAAAATCTTTATAATTTTTACCGTTCTGATATTCAAACTCAAGCAAAAATCAGAGAAGATATTTACACAAAACTTTTACCTACTTATGAAGAATTTATGAAAATTTCATTTAAACAAATTCACATTCATTTAAAAGATAATAAAAGTTTTTTACGAATGCATAAAAAAGATATGTTTGGGGATGATTTAACGCAACTAAGACCAATGGTACGATATGTTAATGAACATAAAATTGATATAAGTGGCTTTGAAATAGGACGAATGAATGATGGATTTAGATATATTAGACCATTATTTTACAATAATCAACATGTTGGTAGTATAGAGTATGTACTGTCATCTCAATACCAAATCAATCATATGAAAGAAGCAGCCACAAATAAAATATCTTTTATTCTAAAAGAGAATGAAAAAATAGCTAACATAGATAAAGAGTATAAAAATAAATATAAAAAAATAGATAAACTCAATGGGTTTGTTATGACAACTTCTCTTTTTAATGAAAATAAAATGATGTGCGATGCTATAGATAATCTATCAAAAGAAGATGTTGAAATAATTAATAAGAGTCTCGCTCAAAATGAAAGTTTTAATGTGGTTGTTTATCAAAATTTTCAGTATAAATTATTTCAATTTGTTCCTCAAAAAATAGCATTAGGGGATAAAATAGGTGGTTACTATATCTATTTGGATGATGCTACTTATTTGGATGAGATGACTAAAGATTTTCATATGATGACTGTAGTTGTTTATGTGATTTTGGTTTTAATATTTTATTTTTTATATTATCAATCAGAAACGAAAGAGATATTAAAAAGAAAAAATAAGGAACGTCAAGATAGTTGGAAAATAGTTGATAAATATGTTATTTTTTCTCAAACAGATATTAGAGGGATAATAACAGATGTAAGTTCAGCATTTTGTGATATTAGTGGATATACGAAAGAGGAATTGATTGGAAATTCACATCGTATTATTAGACATCCAGATACACAAAAAGAGTATTTTGAACAACTTTGGACTGCTTTAAATGAAAATAAAACGTGGATTGGATTAGTAAAAAATCAAAATAAAATGGGTGAAAAATATTGGATAAAAACATTTATTGAACCTTTATTTGATGATCAAGAAAATAAAATTGGATATAAAAATATTGCTGTTGATGTAACTGATGCTAAAGCTTTAGAAAAAATAAACAAAACTTTAAATAAAAAGATAAGAAAAGCAGTAAAGTTAAATATGATGCAATATAAAAAGCGACAAGAGGAGCAACTTCAAAATATGAAGCTAAGTTCAATTGGATCTTTAGCTGCTGGTATTACACATGAAATAAATACTCCACTTACCTATATGAAGGGTAATTTTGAGATGATGAAATATGATATTATGGATTTGGAAAATAATGATAGTTTAAAAGAAAGTCTTTTATTAAATCATACAAGAATTTTTGATGGAATTCGTAGAATTTCAAATATCATAGAAGCAATGCGAGAGTTGGCTTCTACTACAAAAGATGATGTTAAAGTGGAAACAAATGTTTATAGTTCATTGATGACAGCATTGACAATGGTTCATAATAAATCGAAACAAATTGCTAAAATTTATATAAATGGTACTTTATTTGATATTAATATGGATAATTCTATTTGTTGTGATTGTAAAGTTTTTGTCCATAAACAAAGAATTGAACAGGTTTGGATTGTTATTATTAATAATGCAATTGATGAACTTATAAAAATAGAGGATTATGAGAATCGAAAATTATCAATTATGATAGAAGATATTGAAGATAAAGTTATGGTTTATTTTAAAGATAATGCAGGGGGGATTGATGAAAAGATTCTTTTAAATCTTTTTGACCCATTCATAAGTACGAAAGAATCTGGAGGAATGGGTTTAGGGCTTAATATTGCTAAAAAGATCATCGATAGTAATAATGGAAAAATTGAAGCTTACAATGAAAATAATGGAGCTGTTTTTAAAGTTACTTTATCAAAAAAATAGTTTTTATTTTATGATTATTGGGATACCAATGGTAATTCAATTGTAAAAATTACACCATTACTTGTATTTGTAGCGTAAAGTTTTCCTTTGAGATGTTTTTCAATAATCTCTTTACTCATATACAATCCAAGTCCCGTCCCTTGTGCTTGGTGTTTTGTTGTAAAATATGGGTCAAATATTTTTGGTAATATCTCTTGTGGTATCCCTTTTCCATTATCTTCAATTTTAATAATCGTTCTATCATTTTCTTTTTCTAGAGATATTTTTATAAATGGTTCCATAACTTCTTTCTCAACCAAGGCATCTTTCGCATTATTAAAAAGATTGATAATCACTTGGGAGAGTTCAGAATTAAGGGTATTTATTTGTATTGGTTTAGTATCATTAATCTTATTAATCAAAGTGATATGATGGTTTGAAAGTGATGCTTGAATGATATTGATATCTTTTGTTAGTGATTCTTGTAAGATCGTCTCTTTAAACTCCTTTTTCTCTTTGATATAGTCTCTAAATGTATCTATTGTTTGTGATAAATAGTTTACTTTATCTATGATTGATTCAAGCATCTCTACCTCTTGAGTATCTGTTATCGTTCCCATCTCTTTTTTTATAAGTATCCCACTAGCAGAGGTGCTAATTACACTCAATGGTTGTCTCCATTGGTGTGCAATATTTCCTATCATCTCACCCATTTGAGCATTTTTAGCTTGTTCAAACAATATAAAATCTTTCTTTTGACTTTTTAGAATCTCCTCATCTACCCTTTTTTGAAGTGTTGCATTTAAGGTATTGATTTTATCCTTTTCAAGGTCTAGTAATTTGATATATTTATTGAAGTAGTGTTCTACATTTTTAATCTCATCATTTTCAAGCACTATATTTCTAGAAAACGATTTATCAATTTTGTTTGATTTAATGATGATACTATCTACCAAAAGAGTCAATGGTTTTAAGATTCTTTTTACCATTGTTGATATAATCAAAGAGGATAATAAAATAATAATTAAAAGTAAATATACATTATTTTGGATTGTATGATTTATCTGTGCAAAAATCTTTTTTTCTTTCATAAAAATGAAAATATTCAATTTTAAGTCACTATTGATATAACTATCTGACGCCATAAAATAGGCTTCATCATTTTGCTCAATTGTTGCTAAATTGGTATTTAAGTTATAGATATTATTTTCAAATTTTTTAGCATTACTACTTTTGTATAAAAATTCTTTTGTCTTTAAATTTTGTATCGTAATTGCATAAAAAGTTATTAATCTGTCAGCTAAATCTTCTTGGATATGGTTTAAGGAGATTTTAGAATACAGAATTCCTATCATTTTGTTCTCTTTTACATCAATTATCTTTGTTGCAATATCTACCATCATATCATTTGATATTGGTGAAAAATAGAGTTGACTAATATAATAATCTTTCGCTAAAACTGTTTTAAAAAAAAGTTCATTTGAATAATTTTGAGTATCATTTTTTGTAAAAAGTTTTTCTGTAGAAACAGTTCTTATATTTTCTCCATCAAGTGAAATATACTTAATTTCACGAATCTCTTGATTGTTTTTTAAATAAAACTCTAATCTTTCTTTTAATTTAATATCATTTTCATTGAGTGTATTATTTTCTACACCAATCGTCTTTAAAATTCTTTTGATGTGAGTTAAAGAGGAATCGATTTTACTAATGATATCTCTAAGTTCATGTTGGTATCTTGTCATCTCTACTTTTTTTGTTTCAGTTGTAAGTTGATTGTGAATATTAAAAAAAATAACAAAGATAGATACAATCATAACAATAGAGCTACTTACGACAAGCTTTTCAGACAATTTCATTTGTTACCTTTGAACGATTTTATTATAGTGACATCATACAGTTTTTTGGTTTTTATTTAATGAATCTTTGGTGCCTTTATGATAAAATTAAAAAATTTCCAGTCAAAGGATACCATATGAAACGAACTTATGTAGTAATTTTTCTTCTCCTTTCAATTTTAGGTTTTTATCTTTCAAATAAACCTAATTCATCAACAGCAATTATTCCAACTGTTGCTTTTATCTCTTTAACTGATGTAGATAATCAAACCTTTAATGGGTTTAAAGAAAAAATGAAACAATACGGTTGGGATGAAACAAAAAATATTAAATATATCGTTTCAAAACCAGCACAAGTACCTGAAAATCTCCCCTCTTTAGTAGCTTCTATAATCAAACAAAATCCAACTCTTATTTTAGTTTCAAGTACTCCTGCAACTAAAGAGGTGAAAAAAGCTACTGAAATAAATAATATTCCAGTTGTTTTTTGTCCAGTAAATGACCCAATCGCATCAAATATAGTTGCAAATTTAAAAGCACCAGAAAAAAATATTACAGGGGTAAGATTAGCATCTGGTGATGTGAAAAGATTTGAATGGCTTCATCTTATAGCACCAACTGTAAAAAATATCATACTCCCTTATACATATAAAGATAAAGGTTCTATTGCTGCAAGAGAGGAGATAAAGGTAACAGCAAGTGCTTTAGGTTTGACTATAATTGAAAAAGAGTTATTAAATAGTAGCGATATAAATCAATATATGAGCCAATTACCAAATAAAATAGATGCTATTTTTTTACCAAGAGACTCTGGAATTGAAACTAAGATAGATGATTTTGTAGCATATGCCAATAGACATAAGTTACCACTTTGTGTTCCTAGCTCTCAACAAGTATATAAAGGTGGATTGTTTACTTATGGCTTTATCCACACAGAACTTGGAAAAGATGGTGCCAAAATGGTTGATAGAATTTTACAAGGGGTACAACCGACAGATATTCCTGTAAAAACAGCTGATTCTTATCTTGTAATTAATAAAAAAACAGCTCAAAAGATTGGATTAGTCTTCCCAAGTCAAGCGATTCAAAATGCCTATTTGACAATAGAAGATGAGTAATAAAATAGGATTTATTCTATTACTTTGACATCTACTTTTACTCTCAATAAACTTTTTCCACTACTTTGCACAACCCCTTTAAGTGGTGCAATATCGTGGTAATCTCTCCCATATCCTAGGATAATATACTCTTCGTTTGGAAGTTTATTATTCGTTGGATCAAAATCAACCCAGCCAATATCAGGGATATAAACACTAAACCAAGCATGACTTGCATCTGTTCCAAAAAGTTTCTCTTTTCCTTTTGCTGGATAAGTTCTAATATATCCACTCACATATCGTGTAGCTATCCCAATAGTGCGAAGTGCAGATATAGCAAATTGAGCGAAATCTTGACAAACCCCTTTTTTCTCTTTGAATATCACATCAATAGGTGTAGTAACATCACTAAAGCCACTTTCAAAATCAAAATCTTCAAAAATTCGTCCCATAAATTCATACACTGAATCAAATAATCTTCTTTCATCCCAAAATGATTTTTTTGTATATTCAACTATATCATTATTGGCTATTGGTATTAAATCTGTGTGAAATAAATAGAGTTTAGAACAGTTATCCGTTGTATGGAGAGTTTTAAATCTCTCTTTAAATTGTAAATATGTCATAGTTGAATTTTTATACGATTGTATCTCTTCATAAATAGTAGTTTCATCTCTTTTTACTTTTGAAAAAGCTTTTAAAGTCAATTTTTTATGAGCTTCTTTAAAAGATATAAACTTATTTGTATTGTTGAAAAAATCTATAAATTCACTCTCTTCATAAGGGGTAGGGGAGAGTTCTAAACGATATTCTAATAGCTCTTGTGTTGGAGTATTTTTTGGTTTTAATCTTGCAATATTATGGCTAAAAGTTACAAAATTTGCATATTCAAAAGAGGTTTCGTGATAAATTTCATAAATCATAATGCTCTCCTAATCATTATTATGTGAAAAATAGGTATTTGTAAGCTCATCTGAAGACTTAATAAGCAATACAGAGATTTCAGATAAAAAACTATCAAGCTCTTCATACAAAAATTGTTTATCATCTATTTTTAAAAGTGTAGCTGGATTTGAAAGTTTGATTTTAGAATATATCTTAAAAATTGGTTCCTCACAACTACTCAAATAGTCACTGTTTTTTTGTTTTGGAAGCTCTTTTAAATTTCCTAAAAGTTCAGTGATGATATAGATGAGTGATTTTGGATATTTTGCATTAAATATCAAAAATTCTATCACATTTGATAAATCAAGGCTCGATTGATAGTAAGCTCTATATGAGTTGTAACTTTCATAAGAGTTCAGTAAACTATCAATAACCTCATATTGAAGCATCTTTTCATGCTTCATAGTAAGAAGTGATCGAAGTTTTGAAACAAGGAGTAAAGATACTTCAATTTTCCCTCCAATATCAAATAAAATCAACCCTTGCTCTTTAAAAATAGATTCATCAATCAACTCTTTGTAAGCCATCAAATAGATAAGGAGATTATTGATTTGATTGATATGCTCTCGTACAGGTTGATTTTTTTGCATTGTATAGCTGTACCAATTTTTATGCATCTTATCAAATATTCTCCAAGCATCAATCGTAAGGAGATTTTTTACATTGATATTTGAATTTGAAAGCATATTAAGTGTAAAAGTCAAACTTCCAACTCTTGTTTTATCTTTGATGATACTTACCATCTCATTGATAGTAGTATTATCTTTAAGTTCCAAAAATCCAGGATATGTCATAGTTAGATGGGTAATTGCATTATTTAATATTTTAGATATTAAATTTGTATTATCTAATCCTTCAAGTTTATGAATATTTATCATATTTTTAAGACTAAATCGTACCATCCTTGAAGTTATGATTGCTCTGTTGATATATCTTCCAAGCCAAAATAAGTTTTCAGCCCTTTTGGTTGATATATTTTCTAATTTTGAATCGATATAAACTCTTTGACTCAAAGGATTAATCACTTTGGCATCATCTGTACCAAGTATCCATAAATCTTTACTATAACCCATCTTTTGCCCTGAAAACATCAATGAATCTTTTGAAGCAGCAACTCTCACAAGTCCACCATTCATAACTTCATATCCATTTTCTCCAAGATAACTAAATGATCGTAATATAGCATTTCTAGGCTCTATTTCATTGCCTGTAAAAGAGGGAACCGTTGAAAAATTGATATGTTCCTGACCAATATATGCTTGAGGAAAAAGTTTGATTTTTTCTTTGAGCTTTTCAATATCTTGGTTCATTAAATTTTTTCCAATATACGTTTCTACTTTTTCTGTTTTATCTATCTTTTTGATAATAAGTGTCGTGATATTTTTAAGAACATATTCCAATTCACTCTCTTGACCACACCACCAAGTAGCAATTTGAGGCAAAATAAGCTCTTCATTTAAAAAGTATTTACAAATATTTTTCATAAATGGATTAAGCCCATGATTTTCTAAAATACCAATTCCCATAGGATTTATAATCGAAATATTATCATTTCTAGCAACATTTAAAAGTCCTGTAACACCAAGTTGTGAGTCATTTTTAAGTTCCAAAGGATCACAGTATCTATCATCAACTCTACGAAGAATTCCATCCACTTTTCGTAGTCCATTGAGATTTTTAAGCCAAATTTGATTGTCTCTAGCAAGGAGATCTTCCCCTTGTACCAAAGCCAAATCCAAAAAAGCACTTAAATATGAATGTTCAAAATAAGTTTCATTATGAGGTCCTGGAGTAAGTAGAACGATAAGGGGATTCTCTTGCTGTTTTTTTGTGGATGATTTTAACATCTTTTTAAATCCATCTATAAAACTAGCAAGCTTTTTGGTATTGATATTTGGATAAAGTTCATTTGCAATAGAGTTCATTGTAAGACGATTTTCTATCGCATAACCAAGCCCAGATGGTGCTGAAGTTCTATCGTTGATAAGCCAAAACTTCCCATCAGGTCCACGGCTAATATCAGCAGCATAGAATTTTAAACTATAATAATCTTTATTTTTAAATCCAACAATTTCAGGGATAAATCCTTTATGTGAAAAAATAATTTCAGGAGGGATAATCCCATCTTTTAAAAGTTTTTGTTCACTATAAATATCTTTAAAAATAAGGTCAAGTAGTTTTGCCCTTTGTTTGAGTCCTCTTGTAACTTTATCCCATTCCTCCTCTTTTAAGACAAACGGAATAGGGTCAAGATTCCATTTTCGATTGATTCCATCTGGGTCATTATAAATATTATAAGTAACCCCATTATCTTCAAGTCGCCAATCAATCTCAAACTGCTTTTGCTCTAATTGTTTGATACCAGCTTTTTCAAGAGCATTGGCAATTTCAAGCCAATGCTCTTTAATAGCTCCATTACTATTAAACATCTCGTCAAAAGAGGAATTTAATCTACAATTATCAAATAAATCCATTTAGTTCTTTGTCCATCTCTTTCTTAAATCCATCGTATGTGGATATTCTGGATTTGTTCCTATTTTTTGGATAACAAATACTTTTCCACCCTCTTTTGGAACTATTTTTCTTGTTTCACTTGTTGCAGAGTTATTTGGTACAACAACTGGTGCTGTTTGTTCTACCGTTTCCCCTTGCGAGTGATTGAAGTCCCAGTATCTATTGATTCTTCTTGATTCTGCTTCATACGAATTCACAGGGAAAGTTTCATAACTTCTTCCACCTGGATGTGAAACAAAGTAGTTAAATCCACCGATTGATTTTTTATTCCAAGTATCTACAACATCAAAAGTAAGTGGTGTATCAACTCCAATAGTTGGATGAAGAGCCGACCATGGTTGCCATGCTCTATATCTTACCCCACATACAAATTCCCCATCGATATTTGTTTTTACAAGTGGTATCTCAACTCCATTACAAGTGATAACATATCTTTCACTTACAAAATCTTTCACTTTTATTTGAAGTCGTTCAAGTGAACTATCAACATATCTAGCTGTCCCTTGACTTCCACTCTCTTCACCCAAAACATGCCAAGGCTCAATAGCTGTTCGTATCTCAATATCCATATTTTGGATAACTGTCATCCCATGTAGTGGAAATCTAAACTCAAAAAATGGGTCAAACCAATCAAGCTCAAAAGGATATCCTTCATCTTGAAGATATTCAACAACACTTTTTAAATCCTCTTTTACATAATGTTCAAGTAAAAACTCATCGTGAAGTCTTGTTCCCCAACGAACTAGTTTATGTTTGTATGGATTTCTCCAAAATGAACTTACCAATGCTCGTACAAGAAGCATTTGTAACATCGCCATTTGGTAGTGTGGTGGCATATCAAAAGCTCGAAGTTCTAAAATCCCAAGTCGCCCCGTTGAGCTATCTGGTGAATAAAGTTTATCGATACAAAACTCACTTCTATGGGTATTTCCTGTGATATCTGTAAGCATATGTCTAAACAATCTATCGGTAAGCCAAAAAGGGACATCCCCCTCTTCAGGAATCTGAGAAAATGCAATCTCTAACTCATAAAGATTTTCCATTCTCCCCTCATCAACTCTAGGTGCTTGAGAAGTAGGTCCGATAAATGCTCCACTAAAAAGATAAGAAAGCCCTGGATGATGTTGCCAAAAAGTTATAAAACTTTGGAGTAATCGTGGATTTCTCAGAAGTGGAGAATCACTTGGGGTCATTGCCCCAATCGTAACATGGTTACCACCACCAGTTCCTGTGTGTTTCCCATCTGTCATAAACTTTTCAGTCCCAAGTCTACACATCCTAGCATCTTCATAAAGAGTGCTTAGATTGTCGCTTAACTCTTTCCACGAAGTTGCTGGTTGGATATTGACCTCAATGACCCCTGGGTCTGGAGTCACTTTGATTCTATCTGTTCGTAAATCGTGTGGTGGCTCATATCCTTCAAGTATCACTTTCATATCAAGTGCTTTCGCTGTTTCCTCAATAGAAGCGATAAGGTCTAAAAACTCCTCAGTATCTGTAAGTGGTGGGAGGAATAAACAAAGTTTTTCATCTCGTATCTCTGCACACATTGCTGTTTTTACAAAAGCTGAATAGCTATTTAATATCGTTGTAGTTTCATCTATATTTTTAGCTCTCTCTTTTACATTTGTAGTGTAGTCTCCAAGCTCTGGAAATGAAGCAAATAAATCAACTTCAAAATTTTGTTCAAGTTCTATATGTGGTTTTGCTAAAAGCGAACCAAGAGGAAGTCTTAATCCAATAGGGGAATTTCCAGCACTTAAAAACATATGTTTTCTTCTAAATTCCCATTTTGAAGTGATCCATTTTGTTTTTCCAAACCCGATTGGTAAAACAAATCCAACCTCATTATTAAGCCCTTTTGATAATTTCTCAGCTATTGTTTGTCTCTCTAGCGAATCATCAAGGTCAAATTCAAGTGGGTCGATATCAAGAGGCATCTCTGCCTCTTTCATGATGTAATAGACAGGGTCTTCATAAGCCGTTACAATATTTTCTGGACTGACCCCTAGTACAAGTGCAAGATAAGAAAGGAATTTTTTCGCATCTGCTGTTGTGTAGGGATATGATTTATTTTTATCAGCCAAAAGTTCTGGATTTTCCCAAACAGGAACACCATCTTTTCTCCAATAGATACTCGTTTGCCATCTAGGGATTGGCTCCCCTGGATACCATTTCCCTTGAGCGTGATGTAAAAGTCCACCATTTGTAAAAGAGCTAAGAAGTTTTCGTGATAAATCGTTTGCGAGTTCCCTTTTATGGTCCCCATCTGCTGCTGTGTTCCATTGAGGAGATTCCATATCATCAATACTCACAAAAGTTGGCTCTCCACCCATAGAGAGTCTCACATCATTTGCGACCAAATCTTTATCAACCTCAAATCCTAAGTTATAGATAGCTTCCCATTGCTCCTCTTTGTAAGGTTTCGTAACACGAGGCGATTCAAAAATTCTTTGCACTTTATTTTCATACTCAAAAGTAACTTCACAAGGATCACTCAAACCTTCAATCGCATGAGCTGAATCGTAGTGTGGTGTGCAAGCAAGTGGAATATGCCCCTCACCTGCAAAAAGTCCACTAGTAGAATCCAATCCAATCCAACCAGCACCTGGTACATAAACCTCAGTCCAAGCATGAAGGTCTGTAAAATCCTCCTCAGGACCACTTGGACCATCGAGCGATTTTATATCAGCTGTAAGCTGTACAAGGTATCCAGATACAAATCTTGAAGCAAGTCCCAAATGACGAAGCACTTGAACAAAAAGCCAAGAGAAATCTCTACAACTTCCAAGTTTTTTACCCAAAGTATATTCGCAAGTTTGCACCCCAGGTTCAAGTCGTATTGTGTAGTTTAAGTGTGTATATATTTTTTGATTAAGGGCTACAAGAAAGTCAATAATTGGCATCTTACTTATATCAACAGAGGCAACAAACTCTTTGATAAGGTCACTATTATCCTCTATTTCAAGATATGGAATAAGCTCTTTTTGAAGTGTTTTGCTGTAACTAAAAGGGTAATCTTTCGCACTATCTTCCACAAAAAAGTCAAATGGATTTATTGTAACCATATTAGCTAGAACTTCTACATCAATATGGAGTTTATCGGTTTTTTCAGGAAAAACTATCCTTGCCATATAGTTTCCAAATGGGTCTTGTTGCCAATTTATAAAGTGATTTTCAGGCTTGATTTTAAGGGAATAAGCCTCGATTGGAGTTCTACTGTGAGGTGCAGGACGAAGTCTTATAATATGAGGACTTAAACTTATTTTTCTATCATAGTTATAGTGAGTTTTGTGTGATAATACTACTTTTAGTGCCATGAAATTGCTCCTTAATTTTGAATCAAATTTGATTTATTATAAGTATATCCACCTTGTCTTATTTTTTCACTAGTAATTCTTTAAGTTCTTGTATCTCACTTCGTAAAAGCTGGATTTCTTGAAGTGTTTTATCTTCATTTGTATGAATCTCATCTAAAATAACCTCATTATTATCATCTTTAAGTTCATTCATAGCATCTACGACAACAGCAATAATAAGATTTATCATAATAAAAGTAACAATAAAGATAAAAGGTACAAAAAAAAGCCAAGCCATAGGAAATTGTTCCATTACAGGTCTTGCTATCCCCATCGACCAAGACTCTAAAGTCATCACTTGGAAAAGTGTATAAAATGACTCCCCTAAAGTTCCAAACCACTCGGGAAATGCTTCTCCAAAAAGTTGTGTCGCCATAATCGCAAAGATATAAAATAAAAGAGTAAGAAGTCCTGCAATAGAAGCCATTCCAGGGATAACACTTGCAAGTGCTAAAACTATTTTTCTCATTTGTGGTATAACTGTAACCAATCTAAAAAGCCTTAAAACTCGAAGTACCCTAAATATTTCAAATCCTGAAGTAGTAGGTACTAAAGAGATAGTAACAATCGTAAAGTCAAATAAATTCCAAGGGTCTTTGAAAAAAGCACCTCTATAAACTGAAATCTTCATCAAAATTTCTATAGTAAAAACAGTGATAACAAAACTATCGAATAGATCTATCCAAGTACCAAAATCTCCCATCACTACTTTTGATGTCTCTAGTCCCATAGTGATACCATTTATAATAATAAGTACAATGATAAAATTGATAAATCGTTGATTTTCTACAATGTTTTTTATTTTTTCCATTTTTTAGCCCCAATAGTGTTGATTTTTTGGGATTGTAACAAATATTAGATTAGATTTTTTACTTTTTAATTACTCTTTTGATAAAATCCACACCATGCAAAAAATATCAAAACTTTTAAACGATTTTAATGAACTTGTGATGTTCAAACACTCTATCTTTTCACTGCCATTTATTTTTATAGCGATGGTTGTAGCAAGTGATGGTTGGTTTGGATTTGAACTTTTAATAATGGGAATTTTAGCAGCCCTCTCTGCTCGTAATTTTGCGATGGGATTTAACCGTTATCTTGACCGTGATATCGATGCAAAGAATCCTCGAACAATAAATCGTCCAAGTGTTGATGGGAGACTTAGTCCAAATCAAATCTATCTTTTTACTCTCATAAATGCACTTATTTTTATAGCTGTTGCATTTTTTGTAAATGACTTAGCTTTTTATCTTTCTATCCCCATTTTAGTGGTGATTGGGAGTTATTCTTATTTTAAAAGATTTTCAAGTTTAGCTCATATTATTTTAGGGATTTCCCTCGGACTTGCTCCAATTGCTGGTGTTGTGGCTGTGAGTGAAACTATCACTTTGTGGAGTATTTATCTCTCTCTTGGGGTGATGTTTTGGGTAGCTGGATTTGATTTACTTTACTCTTTACAAGATATTGAAGTAGATAAAGAACTTGGACTGCACTCAATTCCTTCAAAATTTGGGGTAGAAAAAACGATGCTAATTTCTAAAATTATGCATATTTTGACTATTATTTTTTGGTCTTTATTTGTTTATGAAGCAAATCTTGGATTTTTTGGATTTGGAGCAATAGTTGCTAGTATTGTGATGCTTAGTTATGAACATTATTTAGTCAATAAAGACTTTAAAAAGATTGATAAAGCATTTTTTACAGTCAATGGTTACCTTGGGATATTGTTCTTTTTCCTTATCATTTTGGATGTTGCAATCTAGATGAAACACTTAAAGGGATTTTTTAACAGATACTTTTCACTTGCTATCATTGCGATGTACTCTACATTGCATAAACTTACAAGTATTGATAGTAACTTTCAATACCACCTCAAAGCTTTTGAATATCAAGAGAGAAAGACCTCTCCACCTTTTTATAATTAAAAATTAATAGTTAAAAATTCAAAATTATTGTGCGATGAAAATCGCTTTTTTTATAAAAAGGAAAAATAAAATATGCAAAAAAATATCTCATTAAGTATAGCTACAGCTATACTATTAGCTACAAATAGTTATGCCCAAACAACTGAAGATTTGGGGATGATAACAGTTACAAGTGCCACTAAAAGTGAACAATCTATCAAAGATGTTACTTCAAATGTAGAAGTAATCACAGGTGCTGAACTAGAAGAAAAACATATCACAACAGTTATAGATGCTTTAAAGCTAACAAATATTTCAATAAATCAAAGTGGGGGAATAGGACAAACAAGTTCATTTTTTCTAGGTGGTATGAGTGCGGAACATACTTTAGTTTTAGTTGATGGGGTACGATACAATGATCCAACTGTAACAAATGGATATGCTTTACTTGACCATCTGATGATTGCAGATATTGAAAGAATTGAGATAATAAAAGGAGCTCAAAGTGGTATTTGGGGAGCTGATGCAGCTGCTGGTGTTATCAATATCATCACAAAAAAACCAAATGAAAAACAGACACTTATACTCAATCTTGAAGCTGGTAGTTTCAATACAAAAAAAACAAATATGAAAATTCAAGCAAAAGATGAAAAAAATAATTTTGGGATGAGTGTTTCACAAATCACAAGTGATGGCTTTAGTGCGATGGTGCCAAAAGGTAAAGATGTAGCGGATTACGAAGATGATAAATATGAAAATACAACTGTAAAATTACAATATGGACTCAATATCAATGATGCAAATAAGATAGATTTTGCCCATACTATTGTTGATGCAAAAGGGGATTATGATAGTAGTTTTAGTGGTGGTGCAAATGACACAACTTCAAACTTTACAAATAAAAATAAATTTACTCAAATAAATTTTAATCATATAGATTCATTCAATATATTAGATTTTTATACCAATAAATCAACTTTTGATAGAACCTATGCAGGGGGAGAATATGTTGGAGAAACTAAAGAAATAGGTGTAAAATCAAAAATACCATATCGAACAAAAGATTTTTTTATCGTTGGTGCTGATTCAAAAGAGCAAATTATGAATAAAAGTTATTCTGTTCTTGAAGGAAAATACAAAAGTAAAGGGGTATTTGTAACCAATTCAAATAATTTTTCAAACACTATCATAACTGAGTCGTTACGAAAAGATAATTACGATAGTTTCAAAGATAAAACAACAGGAAAACTTGGAATTAAACAGATATTTACAGAAGATTTAAGTGCAAGTGCAAACTATGGAACAGCTTATAAAACACCTTCTTTATACAATTTGTATGCAGGATGGGGTGCTGGAAATTTAAATTTGGTTCCTGAAGATATCAAAAGTTTTGATGCTTCAATTCAGTATAAAGATTTTGCAGTGAAATATTTCTCATCAACTATTGACAATGAAATTTTTTATAATAATGCTACATGGAGCTATGACCAAAGTGATAAAAAATCAAAATACAAAGGTTATGAAATCTCTTATCAAAAAGGATTTGAAACAACTCTATTTAGTGTAAAATATATGAATCAGTCTGCAAAAGATGGAGATGGGAACGATTTACAAAGAAGAGAGAAAGAGAAAATGAATTTTTCAGCTGATTATTTTGGAATAAAAGCATTTAATTTTAATCTCAATGGGGAATATGTTGGAAAAAGATATGACGATTTAGCCAAAACAAAACAAACAGGAAAATATACAGTGCTCAATACAGTGGTAAATTATGAATACAAAAGAAATCTTAATTTGTATCTAAAAATCAATAATATCACTGATAAAAACTATCAAGAAGTTGATGGCTATGCAACATCTCCAAGAGCATACTATGTAGGATTAAATGCAAAATTCTAAAAACATACACATAAGAGATTTTTTACAATATAAATTTTTCAATTCAGTTTTTACAGGACTCGCTATGGGTTCTGTATTTACGATTTATGGCTCATTAGAGCCATCAATTTTCTCAATTGGTGGGATATTTTTAGCGATTGGGCTTTTGATTGTTGCTAAATATTACACAAAGATTCTCAATATAAGCTCATTTTATCGTATCTCTTTGGGAGTTGAAATTGTGATGTTTGTGATGGTGGGATATTTTTTACTAAGTCCCTATAACTACACCACAGCACTCTTAGTTTATATCGGATATCAAATCTCATTTATGTTTGGAAGTTATCTAGTAAGGGCGGAAACAATTTTTTTAAATCGTATGCAAATCTTAAGTTTCCTAGATGTTACAAAACAAAAAGGGTATCTTGTAGGGTTAGCAGTCTCGTATCTTTTTTATAAAATCTTAGAGTATTTTGGAACAACCGACAATCAAACACAAGTCTATTATCTTCATTTTGGACTTTTTTTTCTTGAACTCTTTGTGATATATTTTTTATGGAAAGCTTTTAAAAAGTGATAGTCCTCGACTTTGAAACAAACACCCACAACCAATATGATGTGATAGAGGTAGCAGCTGTAAGAATAGAGCTTGATGGGGAACTCAAAGTCAAAGAGATGTTTCATAGATACTATCTTTCACGTTATCCTGTCAATTTTCACTCTTTTAATGTCCATAAACTTACCCCAGAACTTATCTTGGAATATCGAAATAAAAATGAAATAAAATATCCAGCCTACTTTAAAGAGGATGAGGAATTTGCACAGTTTTGCAAGGGAGCAAAAACTTTAGTCGCTCACAATATCAGCTTTGAACTTCGCCATTGTGAGAAAATCGTGAAGTTTGAAAATCACTTTTGCACGATGAAAGAGAATAAACATATCGTCAAAGCCCTCAATAAAAAAGGTCTTATCAAAAATCCAAAACTCGATGAAACTTGTAATTTTTACGGGATAAATTTCGACCCAAATGCCTACCACAGTGCCACTTATGATGTAAGTAAATGTTATGAGATACTCAAATGTATGAGGGAGAGGAAGTTGATACAATAAATTTTCAACATCAATAAGATACAATCAAAAATTAAGTACAATATACCATATTGAAGAAAAAGGGTCACGATGGAAAATCATTTTATAAACACTATAGCAATTAAAGATTTTAAATGTTTTAAAGATTTTCAAGCTGATGGATTTGGAAGAGTCAATCTTATTGGTGGAAAAAATAATGTTGGAAAAACTGCTTTTATGGAAGCATGTTGTATTAATGTATATGCTAATGATATTAGTAAGCTAACCAATGTATTAAGTAGTCCAAAACATGCTAGAAATTTTTTAGAAATTGGTGCTCGAATAGTAGTATCGAAAGAAGAAGCAAAAGATTTTTTAGAATCAGCAAATAATTATCATTCAATATCCAATATTAATGAAGTGACATTTAACATTTTTCAAAACAATGGAATTAAAGAATATTATTTTAAATATCACGATAAAGAACTAACCGTAAATATAAATGATTTTTCTTATGAAAGAAAAAAACAAGAAAATATTAAATTTATAACTCAATTAGGATTTACAAAACTACAACTTAAACAAGTTTTTATCAGTATGCAGACAAAAGATAAAGAGGAAATTTTATATAAATATATTAATAATTTTGACCCAAATGTAACCAACTTTAAAATTATAGGGGGAGATGAACCATCAGCAAAAGTTCTCGATAGGGAGGAATATCAGGAAATTAATGAATTTGGGGATGGTCTTAAACATTATATATCAATTATTTGTTCACTCTATACTTGTGAAAATGGCTATCTTTTTATTGATGAGATTGACAATGGCATCCACTACACTCAACTTGATGAATTATGGGAGATTATCCTTTCTGTTTCTAAAGAACAAAAAGTTCAAGTTTTTGCCACAACCCATTCTAAAGAGTGTATAGAATCTTTTAATCGTATTCAACTAAAATTGCAAGATAAAGAAACTTATTATTTTGAGATGGCTAGAAATGTACAAACAAATAAAATTTTCATTTCTCAAATTGATAGTGAACAATTAGAATATGGATTATCTAATAATGAAAGGCTTCGAGGTGAATAATCTTCTAATTGTTGAAAGTAATAACGATAAGTTTTTTATTCAAGCATTATTAAATCATATGAATCTACATATAGAGATTGATAAACCTATATGCTTGGTAAATGATTTTGAGTGTATCGGTGGTATAGATAATTTAGAGCAAAAATTAAAGTTCGTATCTAATCAAACACAAAAACAATCCATTCAAAAAATAGGAATTATTTTTGATGCTGATGAAGTTGGTGTTGAAGTAAGAACAAGACAAATCGAAGAAAAAATCAATTTAGTTTTTGGAGAGACAAGAAATATTGAGTTTCAAATTTATATAATGAACTTAAAGGGTAAAGGTGAACTTGAAGATATTTTAAAAAGTATAAAAACCGAAAAATCAAATTATGCAGATTGTTTGTCAGAATGGAAAGAATGTATAGAACAAAAAGGTGAAGCCGTAACCAAGAAAATCTTTAATAAATTTTGGATAAATAATTACATTATGTATGATACTTGTACTGCAAGTAAACATAAAGGGAAAAAAGATACATATTGTATTTTTGAATATGCATTAAAAGAGAAAAAGATTTGGAACTTTGACCATGAAATTTTAGATGATTTAAAAGAATTTTTAAATCAACTTTCTCAATAAAATATCATTTTAATTTTCTAAATTTACTGAATCTTTTCTAAGATAAGTAATACATATCACTAAAATAATCTAAACAACCAAGGCAAAAATGAACACTAACCTCCTAAAAATCCTCAAAGAAAAAACTTCTTTAGAGGAAAAATATATCACAAACATCATCGCTCTTCTTGAAGAGGGATGTACTATCCCATTTATCGCAAGATATCGAAAAGACAATACTGGAAATGCTACCGATGAGGCACTTTTGAAATTTCAAGAGATTTATGAATACAGTCTCAAACTCCTCAAACGAAAAGAGGAGATTGAACATATTTTAAAAGAGAGGGAGTCTTTAACCTCTACAGTGCAAGAGCTTTTAAACAAAGCTACTACATTGACAGCTTTGGAAGATATTTATGAGCCTTACAAAGAGTCCAAAAATACAAGAGCGGATATTGCCCTTTTAAATGGGCTTGAACCTTTGGCGAATATGATAGGTTCTATGAAATACACCCTTGAAGAGATACATCAAAAAGCATCAACATTTACTAAAGGTGAAGTAAAAACGACTAAGGATGCGATTGATGGGGCAAAAGATATTATCGCTTTGCGGTATGCTCAAGATATCAGAACCAAAGAGAGTGTCCGAAACAATATCCACAACCACTCCATAATGCTCACCAAACCTACCAAAACTTTTGAAGCAGATGGGGTGTATAAAGATTTGGCAAATATAAATCAAAAAGCGAGTTACCTCAAATCTCATCGACTTTTGGCGATATTTCGAGCGCTAAACGAGAAACAAATCACTTTAAAACTAGAGGTGGATGAGGATTATTTAATCGAGGGGATAAAAAAATTTAAAATCCCTTCGTGGGCAAATAGTTCTAAAGTATTGGTAGTTGATGCCTATATCGATGGGTTGAAACGATTGTTGCTTCCAAGTTTAAAAAGGGAGTTTTTAAGTGAGCTTAAAGAGAGGGCAAGTGATGAAGCGATTGAGCTTTTTGGGAAAAATTTAGCAGAGCTCCTTATCACTCCCCCACTTGTCAATCAAATCATTTTAGGACTAGACCCTGGGTACAAAACAGGGTGTAAAATGGCTGTTTTGGATAAAGATGGAGGGTATCTTGATAGTGGAGTTATCTATCTTTTGAGTGCAAATGACAAAGAGAATGCTTCAAAAAAAGTGCTAGAATTGCTCAAAAAATATCAAGTTACCGCCATAGCGATAGGAAATGGAACCGCATCAAAAGAGACTGCAACATTTATTAGCGAACTTTTAAAAGCAAACAATTTAACTATCAATTATGCTGTTGTAAGTGAAATAGGCGCTTCTGTGTATTCAGCTTCAAAAATTGCACAAGAGGAGTATCCACATCTTGATGTGACGATTCGAGGGGCGATTTCGATAGCTGGAAGACTTCGTGACCCACTCTCAGCCCTTGTCAAGATTGACCCAAAAAGTTTGGGTGTGGGGCAATACCAACACGACCTCAATCAAAAGAAGTTAGAAAAAAAACTTGAGTTTACCACTGTTTCTATCGTCAATAAAGTGGGGGTTGATATCAATTCAAGCTCTTACAAACTCCTCTCTTATGTATCAGGAATCAGTGAAAAAATAGCGAAAAATATCATCGCTTTAAAAGAGGAACTTGGTGGATTTAGTTCCAAAGAGCAAATCAAAAAAGTAAAAGGTCTTGGGGCAAAAGGGTATGAGCAAAGTGTGGGATTTTTTAGAATCAAAGATGGAAAAAGCTTTTTGGATAATAGTGGCATCCACCCTGAAAACTATAAAGTTGCACTCTATTTAAAAGAGCATTTTGAACTGGAAAAGATTTCAAATGAAGAGTTGGTGAAAGTAAATGAGAAGTTTGACACAGGGCTAGAAACCTTAAAAGATATCGTAAAAGAGCTTTTAAAACCTGGGTTTGATATAAGAGATGAGCTGGAAAGTATCTCTTTTTGCCTCGATGTGAAAACGATAGAGGAGTTAAGCGAGGGGGATAGTGTAGCTGGAGTTGTCCGAAATATCACCGATTTTGGAGCCTTTGTAGATATTGGACTCAAAAATGATGCACTGCTTCATATCTCTCAAATCTCACATAAACGAATCAACCACCCAATGGATGTTTTGAGTGTCAATCAACACTTAAAAGATATCAAGATTTTGAGTATCGATAGGGAAAAAAATAAAATCAGTTTAACACTAAAAGGGTAAAATAAAGGAAAAGGATTTGTTATGAAAAAAGTAGTTTTAGTTCCACTTGCAAACGGTTTTGAAGAGATAGAAGCTGTGAGTATTATAGATATTCTAAGAAGAGGTGGGATTGAGGTAATTATTGGATATTTAGAAGAATCTAATTTTATCAAAGGGGCTCATAATATCATAATACAAGGGGATAGTCATATTAAAAATATAGATATTGATACACTTGATATGATAGTCCTTCCAGGTGGTTGGGGTGGTACAAAAGTACTAGCAAGTGATGAAACTGTACAAAGTATTCTCAAAACTATGGATAAACAAAATAAACTCATAGGTGCTATTTGTGCAGCACCTTATGCTTTGCATACGGCTAGCGTACTCAAACAAAATTACACTTGTTATCCATCTGTTGAAAATGAAATTAGACTTGATGGATACCAAGGTGAGAGTGCAATGGTTGTCGAAGATGGAAATATTTTAACTTCAAGAGGACCTGCCACTGCTATGTGTTTTGCTTTAGAAATTGTGAAAAAACTTGCAGGTGTTGAGAAATATTTAGCTGTTAAAAATGCTCTTTTGGCAAATCATTGTTAAGTAAAAAACGATTCTTTAAGGTGGTTTACTTTTGAACTATTATATAATTTCTTTAAAGATACTATTAGGTTATAAATATGAATTCTAACTCCTCTATGTTTCAAAATATCTTAGAAGTCACAAAAGAAGCTTTGTGGATTATTGATAAAGATAAAAAAACAATCCATGTCAATCAAGCGCTTTGTCATTTGTTAGATTATTCCTTTGATGAATTTATTGGAAAATCTCCTTTAGATTTCGTTGATGAGGAAAATCAAGCAATTTTTGAAGAACAATTTTCAAAAATAACGAATACTAATCATAGAACATATAATATTGACCTTCAAACAAAGAATGGGATGAATATCTCTACTGTATTTCTAGCTACAACGGTTTATAATGAGAATAATGAACTTATATATTCGTTTGCTATGATAACTGATATGAGAGAGATGAATATAATAAAAGATGAGTTATGTAAAGCAAATGAGAAGTTGAAAATATCTGAGAATGTTATTCGAACAATTCTTGATACACAAGAAAATCTTGTTGTTGTTACAGATGGAAAACAGATAATACATGCAAATACAGCTTTTTTAAGTTTTTTTAATATTACATCTCTTGAAAAATTACTTGATAAAGAATGTATGTGTATCTGGTTTACCCTTACTCCATCATTTTTTCACAGAGACCGTAGAGGTCATAAATGTAACAACTGGCTAAAAGAGATTGAACAAAGCGGTTGGAGAGTTGATGGGAAAGATGAGGATGGGAAGATACACAATTTTATCGTTGTATCTAACCCTTATCCAAATCAAGATGGGATGTATGTCGTCACTTTTAATGATGTTACAAAACTGCAAGAGGAGAAAGAATTTTTTGTACATTTAGCTTCAACAGATACTTTGACAGCTCTCCACAATAGAGCAAAGTTAAATGAGATACTTGATTTTATGGTCAAAAAATCTACTCGATATCAAGAGATACCATTTTGTGCCATTATGTATGATATAGATTATTTTAAAAGTATAAATGATACACATGGACACCTTACTGGTGATGTGATACTCAAAGAGTTATCTCAACTTGTCGCTGAAAATATACGATCAAGTGATTTTATCGCAAGATATGGTGGTGAAGAGTTTATGATACTTTTATCAAATACAAATTTGGATTATGCGATTAATGTTGCAGAAAAACTTCGTATGTTGATTGAAAAAAAACCATTTAAAAATATTCATATCACTTGTAGTTTTGGTGTATATCAATTTGTCCCAGGGGATACTATCTCTGATATTATTCATAATGTAGATACTCTTCTTTATAAAGCAAAAGAAAATGGAAGAAATTGTATAGAGTATTAAAATATAGCTATACAAGGATAGAAAATGTGGAATAATTTACTGTGTAAAAAAAGATATTATGGATTAGATGCAATAGAAGCGGATAAAAATGAGGATTATTTTAGAAGTAGTTTTCACAAAGATTATGACAGAATTATTTTTTCCAACTCTTTTAGAAGGTTATCAAAAAAAACGCAAGTTCATCCTCTTTCGACAAATGACCATGTGCATAATAGACTCACACATAGTTTAGAAGTTGCAAGTGTTGGGAGAAGCTTAGGCTTAAGAGCAGGAGTATTTCTACAAACAAAATATCCTGAATTGGAGATAAATCCTTACGATGTAGCGTATATTATCCAAACTGCTTGTTTAGCCCACGATATAGGAAATCCCCCTTTTGGACACGCTGGGGAAGAGGTGATAAAAGAGTGGTTTGCAAAACATAAAGATGGATACTTTTTAGAAACATTATCAAAAGAGCAACTCAATGATTTTACCAATCTTGATGGAAATGCTCAAAGTTTTAGAATAGTAAGTCAACTAGAAAATAATTTGTTTTCTGGTGGTTTGAATCTCACTTTTACAACACTTGGAACTTTGATTAAATATCCTTATTCTTCAAATAATTGTATCAATACAGGCAAATCAAAATTTAACTATTTTCAAAGTGAAACGAAATTTTTTAGACTTTTATTTACAGAACTTGGATTAGTGAAATCTGATGGGACTTTTAAAAGACATCCTTTGTCTTATTTGATGGAAGCTGCTGATGATATTTGTTATGGATTGCTTGATTTACAAGATGCTTTTGAACTTCATATTATCACATTAGAGGATATAAGAAATATTTTTATTTTGATTTGTGGCAAAGAAGAGGTTGATAAAATTTATAGCAACAATGATGCAGATATCAAAAAAATTTCAAGATTGGTTGCCTTTTCAATTAACATCTTAGCAAGACATGTAATGGAGGTTTTTGAAGAGAATTTTAACTCAATTATGGGGGATTCAACCTAAAGATTTGATAGATAAATTTTCAAACTCGCAGTTTAAAGAGGGGATAGAAAAAGCTAAGAAACTTGGTCACGAGAAGATATTTAATGAAAAAAGAAAGATTGAACTTGAGCTTGGAGCTTATAATATAATAGAAACTCTATTGAATAACTTTATCCTAGCAACATACGAATTTTATATCCAAAAAGATGAAAAAAAACTCTCTTTTAAAAGTAAAAGAGCCTTAGAACTTATGGGAGAAGATAAACCTCTTTTGGATGAAAATCTTTATACTATGTACCAAAGGGTGATAGATTATATCGTTGGGATGACCGATAATCATGCAAAATATATAGCAAATCAATTTAATGGGATGGGGTATTGAAATAAACAATACTTTTGTATATTTTATACAAAAATTGATACTATTATGTTAGAATTTTATAAATAAAAAAGGATTTTAGCAATGTTTTTACAATTTAGCGTAAATAATTATCGTTCAATCAAAGATACAGTAACTTTTAGTATGGCTACTGCTTCTAAAGATAATAATAATTTTTTCAGCGTAAGAAAATATGATTTACTCAATAGTGCTGTTATTTATGGTGCAAATGCCAGTGGTAAAAGTAATATTTTAAAAGCGATGGCATTTATGGGTAATCTTGTTTTAAATAAAACAAAAGTTATCCAATCAACAGATACTTTACCGCATGACCCTTTTAGACTTAATACTTCTACAAAAGATGCTTCAAGTAGTTTTGAAATTGTTTTTTTTATTGATGAAATTAAATACAGATATGGTTTTGAGATTGATAATACAACAGTTTATAGTGAGTGGCTTTTTTCAGATGAGAAAGGGAAAGAGTCAAAATTATTTTACAGAGACAGTGAGAGCGACCACTATGTTAATCCACAAAAATTTAAAGAGGGATTTATCTTTTTTGAAAATAGTACATCAAAAATTAAAATTTCAAAAAATCAACTTTTTATTTGGAAATGTGACCAAAATGATGGGGAGATTTCAAAAAGTATTTTACAATGGTTTAGCCGTTTTAATATGATTGATGGGATAAACCACGATGGATATGTTCATTACACAATGAAAAAAATGGAAGATAGCACATTTAAAAATGAGATAATTACTTTAGTTAAAACTGCTGATATTGGGATTGAAGATATTGTACTACAAGAAGATGAAGTACCAACGGAGATATTTGAAAAATTACCAATTCCTGAAGATTTAAAACAAGAAATTTTGAAAGATGGTGGCTTGAAATCGGTAAAAATAAACACTTATCATAATGTTTTTGATGAAAATGATGCTTTTGTAGGGAAAGAAGTTTTTGAACTAAACGATGAAGAATCACTTGGAACACAAAAGTTTTTTAAAATCTCAGCACCAATTTTAAATACCTTAAAAGAGGGAAAAATTTTATTAATTGATGAACTTGATGCTAGTTTACATCCAATGCTTACAAAACATCTTATTAAACTTTTTCACGATAAAAGTATCAATACAAAAAATGCACAGCTTATTTTTGCGACACACGATACAAATCTTTTAAAACCACAACTTTTTAGAAGAGACCAAATCTGGCTTACAGAAAAAGATAAATATGGCTCAACAAATATCTACTCTTTGGCTGAAATTAAAAATGTACGAAAAACGGAAGATTTTGAAAGTCAATATATTCAGGGGAAATATGGAGCTATCCCTTATCTTGGAAAGTTTGAGTTTTAATTATGGCAAAACGAGGTGGAGATAAAATTTTTCAACGACAAAAAAAGGAATTAAAAAAACAAGATTTCGAGCGACAAAAAGAGATTAAAAGTAAAATTCCAGATATTATCATAGCTTGTGAAGATGAAGTTTCTGCACCTACATATTTTCAAATGATAGTTAAAAAACTCATAAACAGTAAACTTATCACTCAAGATTCGTTTGTAATAGCAAATCACAACCACAATAATCCAACTGGAGTTTTAAAAGATTTAACAAATCACAAATGCGATAACGGAAAAACTTATAAAAACTTTGAGCATAAATGGATAGTGATAGATAGAGATATTGAGCGAGTAAATGGTGGCGGACACAATAAGGAAGATTTTAATAATGCCTTATCAAATGCCAAAAGATTACAAGTTGATGTGGCATACTGTAACGACTCTTTTGAACTTTGGTATTTGCTCCATTTTGATTATCGAGATACTGGAATTTTTAGAGATGAGATACTCAAAGAGGTTATCAAAAAACTAAAAGCAAAAGATACTCATAAATTTACCAATCTTGATACACAAACTATAAAACAAGCAAATTATACGAAGTTATTATTTGAAGAACTTCTTGAACTCCAACCTACAGCGATACACAATAGCAAAAAACTTTTATCATCCTATGGAACAACTCACAATCCACAAATTGATAATCCATCAACTACAGTACATTTATTGGTGGAGGTACTAAATTGTCTAAACAAATAATTTGTAAATGTAGTCATCAAAATTGTCAATTTGAACAATTCCTTTATGCTCAACAAGATAAAGAAAAGTTGTATTTTGAAGATCAAAAAAGTCTTGATAATTACTGTATATTTCATACACCATTAGAAATTAAAAATAACTTTGGAATCCGTCAAAATAAGCGTTATAACGAGTTGATTGAAAATTATAGATTGGAAGCTTTTTCAAGTAAAAGTAATCTTGATTTTTCAAATGTTGTTTTTTTAGATTGTGATTTCAAAGATAAAAATATGAGTGGCTTAGATATTGATTTTACAAATACAACTTTTATAAAAAATGTTCGATTTGATAATCTCAAATGTAAAAAACTGATTTTAAAAGATACTCTATTTTTAGATGGTGGCGGTATCAAAAATAGGATAGAGGATAAAAATTTAGATATTAAAAACTTAGAATTTAGACCATATGCTTTACATAGTGATTTTGTTATAGATATAGGTGGATATGTTAATGAAAAAGGATTGTTAGAATTTGATAAGCAAGGTATTATTGAAAGACTACGATTTGAAAATCATAAAATTGGAGATGGTAAAATATTTTTTATAGGACTAAATGCAGATTTAAAAGAAGCAAATTTTAAAAATATGATATTAGATAATGTCTTTTTTCAAAATTGTGATTTAAAAAATTGTTACTTTTTAAATTCTAAAATAAATATAACTGAATTTAGAAATTGCTATTTTCCTCAAAATGATAATAAAAAGTTTAAGGATGATATTTTAGGACGAAAGAATAGTGTAGCATCTATATTTATGGTTTTTATGAGTTTTTATTTATTAGATTTAATGACTCAGTTTATTCAAATTAATAGTCTTATCGAAAATATATTTGCCATAATTTATACTTTATTAATTGTTTCATTTCTTCCAATCTTTTTATCATCATTAAATTCACTAGAACAAGCAATTTCGTATTATATACGGCAAGTATTAGATAAAATAGATAAATCAGCAAACAAAAAGCAAGAGAATACAGTGATTGAAAATCATAAGAAATCTTTTAATGTACACTATTGTATTGCTGATGAAAAAGACATTTATAAAACTTTAGAAGCCTATGCAACTGCAAAAGATAAAACCAATAGTACACAAAAAACTTTACAACAATCGCTAGATAGCTTAAGTTCATCTTATAGCCAATTAAAAGACAATTTCAAAGATACTGATTTTCAGGTTTCTGGTGACTTTTTTTATGCTCAACGATATACAGAAATATTAGCACATAGTAAAAGAAGCTCTAATGATTTAATGATGTATAACATCCATCACTTTACAAATGCTTTTGGCGAAAGTTATATGAAACCATTAGTATGGCTTGTATTAACTCTTATCTTTTTCGCTTTTCCATTTACACCAAATAAAGATTATATTTCAACTTCTGCTACCCCATTATTTTTAATAAAAAATGCTTATAGTATTGAAAATAATCAAGAAAGTTTATCAATATTACATAAAAAAGATTATGCCAATTCAACAGATAACAGTAGCAGTTTTTATAAATCTATGATAATTGAAGATAATAATTCTACTGATTCTAAGATTTTATATGGTTACGATAATAGATATGACTACAATCCACAAGAACAATATATTTTACGATTAGATACTGAATATCCTAGAATCAATTTAATCCACTCATTTAGCAATATGATTTACCCATTTACACCTGAACAAAAAAGATGGTTTCAAAATATTTCAAAAGAAGCTGTTTATTACAGTTTATTGGAATCGATACTTTTATGGTATTTTACAATAGCCTTTGTTTTAGCTTTGTGGCATAGAATAAAACGATGATGAAAATATATAATAAAGGTTGAAACATGAAAAAAATCCTCTTTATTTTGGCATTTTGTAGTTCACTTCTATTTGGTGGAAACTATTTTATCAATGATGATATTACACTCAAAAATAATATCGCTTATTTGAAATCAAACGGTAAGAAATTTGATGGGGTTATAAATGAATTTTATGAAACTGGGGAGCTTATGGGTGAAAAAACCTATAAATTTGGGATGATTGTAGATATGAAAACTTACAAAATTTCAGGTGCTTTGGCTTCTGTGGTAACTTTTAAAAATGGAAAAGCTATAGGTGGAAAAATTTTTTATGAAAATGTGAAAAAAGATAGAGCTATGACTCATGCTGATTTTATGCGATATAAGTTGGCTTATTGATATTTTATTGTTTGATAGAAAAATTTTGAATTAAAAAATAATTAAATTTTTTTTGAATAAGCCACCTTAGAAAGGTGGGCTTATTTTATTGGAGAAGTTTGTGGTGTTACAAGTTTATTAATCTCATTTTTAAGTGCAGATTGTCTAATAGCACCAATTAAAAGTGATTTTGATTCTTCAAATGTTGCTATTTTTTCTGGTTGATATTCCTCAATTAAAAGGATTTGCCAACCAACTTGTGGGATATTTAGTTTTACAAGGTCACCACCTTTTTTCCCTTTTAAAAGCGTTTGCATATTTTGGTCTAATTTATTTGTCTCTACAAAACCAATCTCCCCTTCTGTTGTTTTAGCAGATGGGTCGATTGACTCTGATTTTGCTAGTTCTTTAAACTTTGTAGTTTGTTTTGCAATATCTTTTATTTGTGAGATTTGTTTGATAAGTTTATCTGCTATTGCTTCCTCTTTTACTAAAATAGTTCTTAGATTGTATTTTGATGATGCTTTTGGTTTCTCTGCATCATAAACTTTTTTAAGATCTTCATCAGTTGGATTTATTGTTTGCATAAATTTCTTTGCCCAAATATCAACAGTAAAGAGTTTTGTAACCACTTTTAAATCAATATCATCTTTCATACTACTTGCAAGTGCATCAGCAACTTGTGAAGTTTGAAGATATTCATTTACAAGTTGAGTTCTCCCTTGATCATTTTGAGCATCTAAACTTACTCTATATTTTTGAGCTGCATAAGAAGCTACTTCGTCCATATTTACTTTACTTTGTTCTGTAGAAAATGCAAAAGATGAGAGAAGTGCAACACTTAGTACAATTTTATTTAATTTCATAATTTTCCCTTTTTTTATTTTAATTGTATCTCTATTTTTCTAAGCGAATTGTTAATTATTTTGAAAAAATAAAGAAAAGAAATAGAGATAAAAAGTATAGTTTAAAAACATAAATTTATTTAAAGGAAGAACAATAAAATAGGGCTAAGGCTATAGAGAGTATTAAGGAGAAATTGCCTAAAATAAAAGCCTACAATAAACAAAAAATTAAACTTTTGAGGGAAAAATATGAATAGTGAAAAAGTCCAATACAATCCAAAAATATTTGATGTAAAAACAGTTGAAGATGCAAAGAAAATAACTTTTTTACCAACAGATGAAACAAATAGTAAAGAGAGATGGGAGAAAGAAACATCATTTCTCAAAGAGGATATTGGAGTTTTTTTTAAAGATTTAACTAAAGAGAGTGTAGTTGTTGATTTTGGTTGTGGTATTGGAAGAGTTAGTAAAGAGATAATTGAAAAAATTGGATGTAAGGTTATTGGGGTAGATATTAGCGCTTCGATGAGAGAACTAGCAAAAGAATATGTTAAAAGTGATAATTTTGAAGTTATCACCCCAGCACAGTTAAGGGAAAAGGTACTTGATGGTTTAAGGGTTGATGGGATTATTTCGATTTGGGTATTGCAACATTCAAGTGACCCTTTTAGTGATGTATCACTTTTAAAAGCAACTCTAAAAGAAAATGGATTGGTGTATGTTTTAAATAACAAAGTAACTGCAGTTCCTACGAACAAAGGTTGGGTCAATAATGGGGTGAATATTTCAGCCCTTTTAGAATTCCATTTTTCAAGTTTAGGAACTTCACAACTTCCAAAAGATGTTGTAGATGAGAAGCTGGGACTTGAGACATTTATAGCAAAACTAAAAAATAATAAACCAAAAACTGTTCCAGCTGAATATATTGAGATGCTCAAAGTTGCTTCAAGTAGTTATAGTAAAAAAGAGTTCGAAAAAGCGAAAGAGCTTTATATCAATGCATATAAAAAATATCCACTTTTTAGTGATGCTTTAAATGGCTTAGGTGTTGTACATAGAGCTTTGGGAGATACGAAAAGTGCGATTGATTTGTATATTAAAGCGATTAAAATAGAGCCTTTAAATGGGTATATCTATAACAATATCTCAAATGGTTTTAAAAGTATTGGAAAATTGAATGAAGCGATAAAAGCCTCTTATGATGCGATTCGTTGTGATAGAAATAATGGGGAGTTTTATAACAATATCGGATTACTTTTTGAAAAAGTAAAAAATACAAATCAAGCAATAGAAGCTTATAAATCAGCAGTTCGTGTAGATCCAAAAAATACAAAAGCTATCAATAATCTTGGAGTTTTACTTTACAATCTTAAGAGATATGACGAATCAGCAAAAGTGTTTCAAATAGCACTTGATGTTGATCCTAATTATAATGAAGTTTACTCAAATATGGGGGCAGCTTTAAATAAAGCAAAAAAATATGATGAGTCAATTGAAGCTTTACAAACAGCTATCAAAAAAAATCCAAAACATGGTGGTGCTTACACAAATCTTGGAAATGTTTACAACAAACTTCATAATTATAAAGAGGCTGCAAAACAACATGAAATTTCTATTAAGCTAGACCCAACTGGTTACAATGCTTATAGTAATGTAGGGACAAGTTATAAAAATTTAGGGCAAAAAGAGAAAGCAATTGAGAGTTATAAAAAAGCAATTGAGTTAAATCCAAATTTTGAAAATGCTCACTTTGACTTAGCAACTGTCTATCTTTCTAAAAAAGATTTTTTAAATGGTTGGGCTGAGTATGAGTGGAGATTTCAAAAAGAGGAGATGAAATCTCATATGTTCAAACACAAAGAGATATTTTCTAAAAAAAGATTTGATGGAGTTGAAAATATTGAAGGGAAAACCCTTTTACTCCATACAGAACAAGGGTTTGGAGATAGTATTATGTTTGGTAAATTTGTCGATTTGGTCAAAGATAAATACAAATGCCATGTGATTTTACAGTGTAGAGATGAGTTAAAATCATTATTTGAAAATAGTTTTAAAAATATTGATCATTTTTATGGAAGAGATAAAGAGCCTTTGCCAGCTTTTGATTTGCATTATCCGATGTTGTCGTTGCCATATCTTTTTGGTATGAAAGATGTCAAAGATATCCCATCAAAAAATCCATATCTTATCCCTTCAAAAGAGGAAAATTTAGATATAAAAAAAGAGAAAGGAAAAATTAATGTTGGAATTTGCTGGAGTGCAAGTGTAACAGGAGAGAGTTATGATGGGAAAGTTTTTGATGTTGAGTATTTTAGACCTCTTATCGAAAATCCAAAATTCAATGTTTATACACTTCAAGTTGGACCTGAAAGTAAAGAGTTAGAAAAAGCTGGATTAAAAGATAAAGTGATTGATTTGACTGATAAATTAACCGATTTTAATAAAACAGCGTATCTTATCAAACAGCTTGATTTTGTAATTAGTAGTGATACAAGTGTGGCTCATTTGTGTGGAGCGATTAATAAAGAGGTGTGGGTACCTTTACAAAAGATACCAGATTGGAGATGGGAAACTACAGGTGATAAATCATATTGGTATCCATCTGCAAAATTATTTAGACAAAAAACAGCGAGAGTTTGGGATGGAGTATTCCAAGCGATTTATGACAAAATAAACAAACAATATAAAGTAAAAATTAAAAAATAAACAGAGGGAAACTTGGAACTAGCAAATATAAAAGACCTTAGCGAAGAGGAACTCAAAAAGTACTCAAGCAAGCTTCTTGATGATGAAGATGTAAGTGTTGAAGATCCACAAAAAGTGGAAAGATACAAAGATGACACCCTTTTACTCTCTTTAAAAAAAGTGCTTGATTTTTATTATGGGGATATTTCAATTGAAACTATTTTGAATTTTACCCATCAAAGTGAAGAGACTTTTACACATAATATGGCAGTTGAAATTTGTTTTTCAATGGGATTGAATGCTGTGTATAAAGAGATGAAAGCTAGTGAAATAGCTCAATATTTTCTCCCTTGTATCATAATTGATAAACAAGGCGAGGCTTTTGTTTATACCACTCGAACTATGAGGGAAGCTAAGATTTTTAACCCAAAAACAAAGGAAACAATAACACATCCAATAAGTGAACTGAAAAAATTTCAAAGAGTTGTTCTTATTTTTAGAGATCAAAAGAAAAGTGAATATATCGATATTGATAAAAGTAAAGATTGGTTTTGGAAACCTGTCAAGTCTTTTTGGAGAAAATATATTGAAATAGGAATGCTTACATTTTTTATCAATCTTTTTGGTATCGCTATGGCTTTATTTACAATGAATGTTTATAATAGAGTTATTCCAAATAATGCAACTGAAACACTTTTTGTACTTGCTGGTGGGGTGCTTTTAATTCTTTTATTTGATCTCTTTTTTAAGAGTGTGCGAAATCATATTATTGAGCAAGTGAATAAAAATCTTGGAATCTATTTTGAAGATGAGATGATGAAGCGGATGTTGCATGTAAGATCGAGCTTTGACACTATGTTAACAGGGATGAAAGCTGATTTATTTCGAGAATTAAATCAAGTAAAATCATTTTTTTCTACTCAATCTATTGTAAATGTTATCGATTTACCATTTTTCTTTGTGGCTATGGGGGTGATTTATCTTATCAATCCATATCTTGCCGTGATTCCTCTTATTGTGGCTATTATCATCATTGTTTTTAATATTTTCATGCAAATACCAATTGAAAAACTTTCAAAAGATAGGCTTAAAAATCAACAAACAAAACAAAATTATTTAGTGGAACTTATCCGTGGTGGCGAGATGGTAAAACTTTCAAATGCATCTCCAACAAAACTTTTTAATTGGAGAAATATAGTTGCTTTTCAAGATTCGATAACAAATAAAATCCAATCATTAAATGTTTTTTCACTGAACTTTTCCCAAACTTTTATGCAAATAATCACTGTTCTTGTGATTATCGTAGGAGTTTATGAAATAGCTGCAAATCGTTTAACGGTTGGAGGATTAATTGCTGTAAATATTTTAGTAGCAAGAGCAATGGTACCTGTCATTCATCTTTCACTTATGACTATTAAATTTAAAGAGATAAAAGAATCACTCAATAATATCAATGATTTTTGGCATCTTCCTTTAGAAACTGATAAACAAATAGAAGTAGGTATTGGAAAACTAAAAGGGGAGATAGAATTTAAAAATGTTGAGTTTTACTATAAAGATAGTAAATATGCTTCTGTTGATAAGATAAACTTTAAAATCCAAGCTGGTGAAAAAGTGGGTATTATTGGGCAAACAGGTGCAGGGAAAAGTACCATTTTACGAATGATAACGGGACTTGATGTCCCAAGTAAAGGGAGTATTTTTATAGATGGGCATGATATCTCAACTGTTCATCCAATAGAGCTAAGACAAAATATTGGGGTGATGCCTCAAGAGCCATTTTTATTTTCAGGAACATTGAAAGAAAATATAGAACTCTCCCATCCTGTAAGTAAAGCAAGGATGATGGAAGTTATCAAAATGACAGGACTTGAAGATTTGGTTAAAAAAACTGGACAAGGGGATGGGCTTCAAGTTGGTGAAAATGGAAATAATTTATCTGTTGGACAAAGACACCTTGTAGCTATGGGAAGAGCAATTGTAAATGATCCATCCATTTTGATACTAGATGAGCCAACAACTGGACTTGATATTGGACTTGAAAAGGCACTCGTAAGTAAGATGAAAGAACTTGTTGAAGAGAAAACAGTTATTGTTATCACACACAGATTTACAGCACTTGATTTAGTTGATAGAGTTATTATTTTAGCTGAAGGTAAAATAGTAGCTGATGGTCCAAAAGATAAAATATTAGCAGCATTGCAAGGGAAGAAATAGTTAAATGAATAGATTATTTGAAGATGAAGAGTGGAACTATAGTTATGCAGTAGTTCCTATAATGTTGATGTTTATAGCATTTATATTATGGGCATCGTTTAGTGAACTTGATGAAGTTGTAAGGGGTGATGGAAAAGTAGTTCCTTCTGGACAAACAAAAGTACTACAACATCTTGAAGGTGGAATTATCTCTAATATTCTAGTAAAAGAGGGTGATCATGTAAAGGCTGGAGATATTATATATGAACTCTCACAAGCTTTTTTTGATGCTGATTTGAAAACAAAAGATATTGAATTGAAATCTTTAAAAGTAAAATCGATGAGACTTCAAAGGGAGATAGATTTTAAAGATACTCTTAGCTATCCTAGTTACTTGGAAGATGCAATTCCTGATATAGTTATGAATGAAAAACTTATTTTTGATGAAAATAAACGATCAAATTTACAAAAAATTGGTATTGCACAAGATCAATTACAACAAAAAATATTAAAGAAAAAAGATTTAGAATCAAAAAAAGAGAGTTTAGAACTTGAACTCAAACTATCAAATGAAAATATGAAAATACTTGATCAACTTTATAAAAAACAAGTTGTTTCAAAACAAGAGTATCTTAAAGAGTTACAACTTAAACAATCTCTTGTTACTAAAATTACAGATATCGATACAAATATCCCTATTGTAACTGAAGAGATAAATGAAGCTATGGGAAAAATCAAAGCTGTTAAATCAGAGATAAAATCTAAATTATTAAATGAATACTCTGATGTAAAAATAAAAATTAATACACTAGAACAAATGAGTCACGCAGATCAAGATAGAAATCAAAGACAAGCTATTGTTTCTCCTGTAGATGGAACAGTGCAAAAACTCTATTTTTATACAGTTGGGGGAATTATAAAAGCTGGGGATAAAGTTGCAGAGATTACACCAGGAGATGATGCGCTTATAATTGAAGCAAAAATAAGAACATCAGATCGTGCTTTAGTTTGGGCTGGGCAACCTGTAAAAATAGCAATTACTGCTTATGATACTTCTAAATATGGACTTTTAAATGGAAAAGTACTTTTTATCTCTTCTGATAGCCAAACAGATGAGGCAACAAAAACAAGTTATTATTTGGCAAGAATAGAAGCAACTGAACAATTTGGACCAGACCTTCCAATCCTCCCTGGAATGGTTGCTAATATCAATATCTTAACTGGTAAAAAAACAATTATGCAATATATAATTAAACCGCTTAAAGATATTTCAATGAACTCAATGACAGAAAAATAAGAGGAAGTAAAGAAGAGTAAATCTTAATTACGGCACTCTTGAAACATATCAAGCTTCTCATCATATACAGAAGTTTTGATATCCATAATTCCTAAAATACTATGAAAAAGGTTATCATGAGAAACATCTTTTGAAGCATTCTGTTTTAGACAATTGCTATTTAGTTTCTTTTTAAAATCATCTCCAAACCACTGCAAAAATCCTATATGAGTCTGATTATCAGGAGCTAGCATATAAGGCATACCATGTAGATAAACCCCATTTTCCCCTAAAGATTCCCCATGATCTGCACTATAAATCATAGCAGTTTGGTATTTATTTTGATTTGATTTTAAAAAGTCAATTGTTTTAGATAAAAAATAATCAGTGTATAAAATTGTATTATCGTAAGCATTTTGAATCTGTTGTTGTGTACATTGTTCTAATTGATTTGATTCACAAATTGGGGTAAATTTATTAAATTCCTTTGGATACCTTTTGTAGTATGCTGGACCATGTGAGCCTTTTTGGTGTAGAACTATGAGCGTATCACCTGTTTGTTTATCAACATAAGTTTGTAAATCTTTAAGTAAAATCTCATCAAAACACTCACCGTCGCCACAAAGCTTTTCATCTTGTGCATTGTTGAGATCCTCGTAAGTTATTCTAGTAGCAACCCCTTTTGAATCAGAGTTATTATCTCTCCATAAAAGATTTATTTTAGCATGACTAAGGACATCAATTAGATTTTCAGTTGATTTTCCTTTACTATCTGAATAATCACTTCGCCCATAAATACTAAACATACAAGGGACAGATATAGCTGTTTCAGTTCCGCAAGAGGTTGCATTTGGGTAGTTGATGATATCTTCTAAAGCTAAAGTAGGATTTGTTTGTTTTTGGTAACCATTAAGTGAAAAATTAGCAGCTCTTGCTGCTTCCCCAACAACAAATATTACAAGTTTTGGTTTTTTATCGGTTGAGATATTTTTGGCATCGGTTCCTAGTTGTTCAAATTTTGTGATGCTTGTAGCTTTAAGAATAAAATACTTTCCAACAGAATAGATATGGTAAGTTGGGTTTGTGTAAAATCGAAGAGACTTATGCTCTCTAAAAAATGAGGTGTAAAATTTACTAAAACTAAATAAAATAACAACAATCAAAACTATAAATAATACAATAGCTTTTAATTTGGTAAAAAGTTCACTTTTAAAACTTTTATACGCAATATCTATTTTATAAATTATAATAGATGGAAGTAACCCTAAAAAAAGGAAATATCCTCCCATTTTCCAAGTAAGTAAATCAGCTGTTTCTGAACTATTTGTTTCAAGAGCGTTTTGAATCATATGGTCATCTATAATTACCCCATAAGCATTCATAAAATATCCTGCAAATGAAGAGGAGATGAAAATTAAAATCAAGAAAAACTTTGTAGTGTATTTTGAGCTTACAAGGGTAAATAAAAGTGCGGTAATGGCTGTAAAAAAGATATATAATGATACTAAGTAATACCAATTTTGAGTATCAAATGGATAAACCAAAAATACATTACTCCAAAAAGAGTAGTTATAAAATGTTGTTAATACAATACTTGAGATAACGATAAGCCAGAATTGGCTTATTTTTTTTGAAAATCTTTTCATACTTATTTTTTATTTCCTATTGAGTTTATTATCATACAAATAGCTTGCACTTTGATAGGCTGTTATGATATCAATTTTGTGCTTTTCTATCGTTGGGGATTCTTTATAGTCAAAATCAAATTGAGATTTTTGATTTACTTCAAATTCACTATATTTATTTTGTGGCTCTATTATTGAAAGATGATTGTCTTTAAAATATCCAAGTTTTTGGTATGTTCCAAAGATAGCTCTTTCTTGAAAATCACTAGCTAAGATATTTTGCCCATAAAATTTACTTTGATAGTTCCAATTAAGATTTGCAAGAAGTGTTGGAATAGTATCTATTTGACTTGCCATTTTTGAAATAATTTGAGGTTTTATAATATCAGGAGCATAGATAATAAGTGGGATTTTATATTTTTCTATTGGTAGTTCAGATTTTCCTGCACTATTTGCACAATGGTCTGCAACAATTACAAATACAGTATTTTTAAACCAAGGTTTTGTTTTTGCTTTGTTGATGAAATCTCCAATAGCGTAGTCTGTATATTTAACAGCACCCTCTCTTCCTGTTTTTGATGGGATATCTATTTTTCCATCAGGATAGGTAAAAGGTCTATGGTTTGAAGTTGTCATAATATAGTTGAAAAAAGGTTTTTTGTTATTGTAGCTATTATCTGCAATTTTGAGTGTTTTATCAAATACATCACCATCACAAAGTCCCCAAACATTTCCGTACGTTGACTCCTCTTTTGTAAAACTATTTCTATCTACGACAGTAAATCCATTTGAGCCAAAAAAAGCATTCATATTGTCAAAATATCCATATCCACCATAGATAAAGTGATTTTCATATCCTTGATTTGCAAATACAAATCCAGCAGAGAACATATCAGCACTATCTGGTCTTTTCACCATTGAGCTTCCTGGAGTTGGTGGAACACTTAAAGTAACTGCTTCCATTCCCCTTACAGTTCTAGTTCCAGAAGCATAAAGATTATTAAAAAATAGAGATTCTTTAGCTAATTTATCTAAGTTTGGTGTGAGATTTTGCGTGTTTCCATAAGTTCCTAAAAATTCAGCACTCAAACTTTCAACCATAATTAAAATAACATTGGGTTTGAGTTCTTCCCCTTTTGAAGTGATGTTTCGTGTGATATTTGAAAGGTTTTGATCGATAAATTGGCTATCATTTGTTTTAAGAATAGCTCTTAAATTTCCTAACATCTCCTCTTTTGGAAGTGAAATATAAAATTTATTGTAGTTGAGTTTATTATTTCTAAATGCTGAGAATAGTGAATAGTAACCATTTTTAGCAAGTTCATTGTTGTATTGATTTTGTGAAATAGTAGGGTTTGATGGGATGACAAAGAATGTAATAATTGGGATAGCAAGAGTGAATAAAAATACTTTCAATCTTTGGCTAAACTTTGTATCATCGATAAAATATCTACCAATTAGATTGTATTTTATAACTATTGTCATAACGATAAATGAGATGATGAAAATAGCTGTAAATAGTTTTCCAAGGGGATATGATTCTTTGATATTTCCAATAACTTCATGGGTATATACAAGATAATCTACAGCAATAAAATTAAACTTTACTTTAAATTCTTCCCAAAAAAACCACTCACTAAAACCATTGAAAATAAGTCCAATTGTAGCACTTGTAAATACAAGATAAACAACTATTTTATTGAAAAGTGAGGCAAAATATTTTTGTGGGATTATGAGTAGATAAAATGCAAAAAATGCCACTAGATAACTAATAGCTACTAAGTCATAAAATGAACCAACAGTAAAAATTTTAAGTAGTTCAATAAGATTAAAGTCTATTTTATCTGGTGTTTGTAGTATAAGTGAGATTCTTGTGGTATTTGAAACTATCACAGAAAGTACTGTAAATATCCAAAGTAAGCCATATCTATTTTTCATATATAATCCT
>JAQUAG010000019.1 GCA_028687375.1 Arcobacteraceae bacterium
AGAATTGATGGTCTGATATATAAAAATGCTATAAGTATTCCACAAACTTCACTTCTTCAAGATGCAACAGGAACATTTGTTTATATAGCAAAAGATAACCAAGCTGTAAGAACACCAGTTAAAATAGGAAATATCGTAAAAGATACTTATATTGTAGATAGTGGATTACATGAGGGTGATCTTGTTATTACAAATAATTTAACTAAATTAAAACCTAGTTCCGACATTACCTTAATCGCAAAGAAATAAAATGTTTTCAGAATTTTTTATTAAAAGACCCATTTTTGCAACAGTTTTATCAGCAATCATTATTATTGCAGGAATTATATCAATCAAAGGTTTACCTATTGAGGAGTATCCAGAAGTTATTCCACCACAAGTTAGTGTGATGGCAACATATAGTGGTGCAAATGCTGAAACCATATCTAAAACTATAGCTGCCCCTCTTGAACAACAAATTAGTGGTGTAGAAAATATGATGTATATGTCCTCTACTTCATCATCAGATGGAACACTCACTCTTGATATATATTTTAAAATAGGTACAGATGTAGATAAAGCTGCAATTAATGTAAATAATCGTGTTCAAATGGCTTTAAGTAGTTTACCAGCAGAAGTTCAAACTCAAGGTGTGACTGTAACAAAACAATCTTCAAATCTTTTACTTATGATTTCGTTGTTATCTCCTAAAAATAGTTATGATGAATTATCTATGGCCAATTATGCTACAGTAAATATTGTTGATAAATTAAAAAGAGTTACAGGTGTTGGAAATATAACACTATTTAGTGATAAAGAATACTCTATGAGAATATGGTTAAAGCCAGATCAATTAGTAAAATATAATCTTACACCAACAGATGTACTTGATGCTATATCAGAACAAAATTCACAATTTTCAATAGGTCGTTTGAATGAAACTCCATCAAATAATTCTCAAGCATATACATATACAATTACAACGCAAGGACGACTTGATAAAATTAGTGATTTTGAAAATATAATTTTAAAATCTAATACAGATGGTTCATCTTTAAAATTAAAAAATGTTGCTAGAGTAGAGTTAGGTTCTAATACATATAGTGGACACACAATACAAAATTCTCAAGCGGTAGTTCCTATTGGAATAAATCTACAATCAGGTGCAAATGCTTTAGAAACGGCTAAATTAATCAAAGAAGAGATGAAAGAGATAAGTCTTTCTTTCCCAAATGATATAACATATAATATCCCTTATGATACAACTTCATTTATACAAATTTCAATAAATGAAGTAATAAAAACATTTATTGAAGCACTTTTATTGGTAATTATTATTGTATATCTTTTTTTACAAAATATAAGAGCTACTATTATTCCAATTATTGCTATTCCCATATCAATTATTGGTACATTTGCGGGAATGTATTTGTTAGGATATTCAATCAATCTTTTAACTTTATTTGGATTGGTTCTTGCTGTTGGAATAGTTGTTGATGATGCTATTATTGTTATTGAAAATGTTGAAAGAATTTTACATTCAAATAAAGATATTACTGTAAAAGATGCAACAATTAAAGCTATGAAAGAGGTAACTGCACCCGTAATTGCTATAGTATTAGTACTGTGCTCAATTTTTATTCCTGTATCATTTATGGGAGGTTTTACTGGAGCTATGTATCAACAATTTGCTATAACTATTGTTATTTCTGTTGTTATTTCTGGATTTGTAGCCTTAACTTTAACACCTGCTTTATGTGCAATATTTCTAAAAAAAGTTGAACCAAAACCATTTTGGTTTGTTAAAAAATTCAATGATTTTTTTGATACAACAACTAATTGGTTTATGAAAGGAGTAAATTTAGTATTAAGACATAGAGTTATTAGTTTTATTGTATTTTTTAGTTTAATTGGAATAACCTATCAATTATTTCAAAAAGTACCATCTAGCTTAGTTCCTTTGGAAGATAAAGGTTATCTTATAGCTTCAGGTTCTTTGCCTCCTGCTTCAACCTTACAAAGAGCTATAAATGTAGGTCAAGAGATGAGTGATATTACTAAAAATATTCCTGAAATTGAAAATTCAATTGTAATCTCTGGATATGATATGTTTGGTGGAGGTAATGGTATAACAGCCTTTTTTACTTTAAAACCTTGGAGTGAGCGTTTAGAAAAAGGACAATCAGCTGATTCAATTAGTGAGACGTTGAATGATCTATTTTATAATATAGCAGATGCTACTATATTTACTTTAAGTGCACCTCCAATTGATGGTTTAAGTAATTCAAGTGGATTTGAAATGTATCTACAAGATAAGTCGGGTGGAGATTTAAAATCCTTAAATAATGTAGTCAATCAAATCGTAGAAAAAGCATCTAGTCGTCCTGAATTATCAATGGTTAGAAGTAGTTTAGATATATCTATTCCTCAATATCATATAACTGTAGATAAGGAAAAAGCTAAAGCTTTAGGTGTAACAATTAATGAAATTTACAAAACGCTTCAAATGATGCTAAGTTCATACTATGTGAATGATTTTAATTTATTTGGAAGAACTTATAAAGTCAATCTTCAAGCAGAAGCAAATTTAAGAGAAAAACCTGAGGACTTAAATGCAATTTTTGTTAAATCAGAATCTGGAAAATTTATTCCAATAGGTAGCTTAGTAACAATACAAAGAACTGTAGGTTCAAATACTTTAGATAGATTTAACGGATTACCTTCTGCAAAAATTGATGGGGAAGCTTCTTTGGGATATTCATCAGGAGATGCATTAAAAGCTATTGAAGAAGTAGTTAAAGAAGTTGCACCACAAGGATATGGAATTGCATGGGCAGGTACTTCTTATCAAGAAAAAGAGATTAAGGGGAGCGGTTTACAGATTTTTTTACTAGGATTAGTATTTATCTTTTTAATTTTAGCTGCACAATATGAACGATGGTTAGTGCCATTAGCAGTGATTACAATCGTTCCTTTTGCTGTATTTGGTGCAATTTTAGCAGTGTATGTCAGAGGTTTAGGAAATGATATTTATTTTCAAATTGGTCTATTAATACTTATTGGACTTTCAGCAAAAAATGCAATTTTAATAGTAGAGTTTGCAATGCAAGCACAAGAAAAAGGTAAATCCATTTTAGAAGCTACTACTGAAGCTGCAAGATTAAGATTTCGCCCTATTGTTATGACTTCATTGGCTTTTACAATTGGTGTTTTACCTTTAGCTATTAGTTCAGGTGCTGGTGCTGGAAGTCGTCATGCAATAGGTACAGGTATTATTGGTGGAATGATTGTAGCTACAACAATTGCTTTATTTTTTATGCCACTATTTTATAGTTTGTTAGCACAGCTTAATGCAAAATTTACAAAGAGAGAAAAGAAATGAAGTTTAAAATTTATTCGATTTTTTTGATAGCTTTAATTTTAAATGGCTGTTCTTCGGCAAATAATTTCGTTGTTCCAAAAATTGAACTTCCTTTAGAATACAATACTACTATTGATAGTAAAAATAGTGTTATTGAAGAAAAGTGGTGGGAAAATTATCAAGATGAGAAACTATCTTCATTAATAGAAGAATCTTTAAAAAATAATTACGATTTACAAACTGCAATGGTAAATATTTCTCTAAATAGAGCTTCATTATCATCAAGTCAATCAGATCGTTATCCAACTCTTGAAGTGCAAGGTTCAACAAGTAAAATAAAAACAAGTGCAAATGTTTTTGAATCAACAACTCAAAATAAGTACAATAATTACTCATTAAGTGCTGTTTTAAGTTATGAAATAGACTTTTGGGGAAAATATAAAAATGCAGAAAACTCCGCAAAGGCATCTTTACTTGCATCTTACGCTGCACGGGATACGGTTAAACTTTCCCTTATTGCTAGTGTAATAGATAATTATTTTTTGCTTATTAGTTTAAATGAACAACTGAATATTATTAATCAAATTATTTTAACAAAAGAGGAAGGATTAAAAAGGTATCAAACTCAATACAATATAGGTTTAATATCAAAAATAGATATTTATCAAGAAAAAGGATCTTTATCAAACATAAATATTGAAAAAAATTCAATTGAACAAGCTATATCTTTACAAAAAAGTACCTTAGCTCTTTTAGTTGGAAAAACACCAAAAGAGATTGATGAATTTTATCAAGAAGTTTTTCAAGAAAAATTACCGAAAGATATTGTTATTCCCCTAAATTTACCTTCTGAATTACTTAATAGCCGTCCAGATATTAAACAAGCAGAAGAAAATTTGAGAGCTTCTAATTATAATATTGCTGTAGCAAAAGCGATGTATTTTCCTAATATAAGCCTTACGGGACTTGTAGGTTTTGAAAGTATGAATTTAAATAATTTATTTCAATCAGGTGCAGTTAAAAACAGTATAGGTGGTAGTTTAGTTGCACCTATTTTAAATACGGGAAAAATATCTGCAAATGTAAAGACCGCAAAAGCGAACAGTAAAATGGCTGAAATATATTATAAAAAGACTGTACAACAAGCATTCCAAGAAGTTTATGACATATTAAATAAAAGAAATACAGTTCTTGAAGATATAGAAAATCAAAAATTATTTTGCACAAACACATCAGAAATATTTAGGATAACTCAAAATCAGTATAAACAAGGGTATGTAGATTACATTACTTTACAAAATGCAAAACTCAATTATCTTTCGAGTCAAACGAATTTAATTAAATTAAACCAATCGCTATTAAGTTCTACTGTATCACTTTATAAAGCTTTAGGTGGTGGATGGAATAAAGAGTATCTAAAAAAAATTGAAAAACTTTAAACCATAATAGCCAATATTTTAGTTAAAATATCTCAAAATATAATGCGGGACAATAAATGCCAAAAATAGTTAATTCTAATGAAAAGATTGATTTTATATGTGAAAAAGCGTATGAAGAATTTATAAACAATGGAGTAAACAACTTTTCTTTAAACAAATTTATTGAATCTTTAAATATGTCAAAAGGGCAATTTTATCATTACTTCAAAACAAAAGAGGAACTCATTTTTGAAGTGATTGATAGAAAAAGTGAAAAATTTTTTGTTGATACGGAAAGAGAAATAAATGAGGCACAAACATTTTCTGAGAAACTGTTAGCTCTTTTTTCTTTTTACTTAGTTTTATCTGCTCCTGAAAACAAACCTTTTGATAAATTAATGAAAGATACTTTTTATATGTATTTAAATATAGAAAATGAATTTATAAAACAAAAAAATGCCCAGTGTTACGATTATTTGTTCAGTGCTACAAATGAAATATTTGATGAAATGATTGCAAAAGAATTTTTGAATGAAAATGCTAAAAAATTTATTCCAAGTTTGATAGCAACTGCTGATGGTATGTATCTACAATCTATGATTTTGGAAAATTATGATTTACAGAAAAATTTAATTGATTATATTAAAATGTTAGATGATTTATTACAAAAATAAACAAAGAAAGATTTATTTTATCTTTCTTTATAACTTAGTTTTTCTGGACTAAACCTTCTATACAAAATCACAGCTATTATAAAAGTAACAAATTCAGCCATTGGTATTGCCATAAATATTCCATCTAAATCAAAGAAAAATGGCAGAGTAAATATAAAAAATACTGGCAAAATAAAACTTCTTGATATTGCAATAATCATTGAAGCCAAAGGCTTATGAATTGCTGTTAAATAAGAAGAAATCACAAGATTAAAACCATCAAAAAGAAAAATTATCCATATATATGTAGCAAATTTTAGAACTATCTCTTTTGTTTTATAATTATTATCCTCTAAAAAAATATTTGCAAGGGTATTGGGTGTAAATATAATTAATAATATCATTACAACACCCACCAAACCAGTAGTTATAAAAGCTAATTTTAAAAACTCTTCTATTCTTTTATTCTTTTTTGCACCAAAATTTTTACTAATAATTGGTTGTAAAGAATCACTTATTCCAAAACTTATCATTAATCCAATGAATAAAAGATATTCCACTACCGCAAATCCTGCAAGTCCCTCTACACCCAAATTTTTTATTATCACATAATTTTTTACACAATCTTTCTTTTATAAACTGATGGTCTAATTATACTTATGAATACTTTATTCTAAATAAACTAGTGGTTTATTTAATATAATTTAGAATAATTTTTATGAAAATAATTATTTTGTAATACAATAAGCATATCGTGGCATTTCATTTTTTACCATGAACTATAAGAATTTTGGCTAAAATACTTCTCTAAAAGTTGATATATAATAAAAAAGGGACACAATGTTTCAAAAACTTGATAGCAATAACAACAATGATAAAAATCTTCGTTTTATGATGATAAGTGCTTCGGTACTTATCGGTCTTTTTATCTACACAAGCATCAAAAGTGACAATGTCATGCAAAATGGGAGCTATTTTGTTGGGATAATATTTTTAATAATTTTAATGGTTTTGGCTTTTTATTTGAATAAATACAAAGAGAAAGTAAGAGCTATGATACCTGCTAATAAGTTTCAAGTAGAACTAGATAAAGCCAAAGATGAACCACAAAAAGAGATGGTAACACAAACTGTTCAAAGTTCGCAGATTGAGCCAATAGTTTCACATATAAAATTCAGTGATATTGCTGGGATTGAGTCTATTAAGGAAGAGTTGGAAGAGATTGTTGATTTTTTAAATAATCCTAAAAAATATACCTCTTTTGGTGTAACTTTACCAAAAGGTGTACTTTTAGTTGGACCTCCAGGGGTTGGAAAGACACTTATTGCACGAGCGGTTGCAGGAGAAGCTGATGTCCCATTTTTTTACCAAAGTGGAGCTAGTTTTGTCCATATCTATGTAGGGATGGGAGCTGTTAGAGTGAAAGAGCTTTTTCAAAAGGCAAAATCTATGGCACCAGCTATTATTTTTATAGATGAGATTGATGCTGTTGGAAAAAGTAGAAGTGGTGGAAGTAACGATGAGAGAGAAGCTACATTAAATGAACTTTTGACTCAAATGGATGGATTTGATGGGCAAAATGGAGTTATTGTTATCGCCGCTACCAATAAAATTGAGGTGCTTGATGAGGCACTTTTACGAGCTGGGCGATTTGATAGAAGGGTTTTCTTATCATTACCATCATTAGCAGATAGGGTAAAAATACTTAAACTCTATACGAAAAATAAAAATATTGTTTTTGATGTTGAAAAACTAGCTCTTGAGACAAGTGGATTTAATAGTGCAGCACTAGCTACACTTATCAATGAAGCTCTTTTAAATATGATAAAAAGAGGTGATATCTCGTTAATGGATGAAGATATAAATAGTGCAAAACAAAAAGTACAATTTGGGAAAAAACAGCTCAATATCTTATGTGAAACACAAAAAGATGTACTAGCAACTTATCAAGCATCTAAAGCTTTTATCATACAAAAAAAAGTAACTCTTTTTGATGATGGGATAAGTGATGAGATGTGTGAGTATCCAAGCAAAAGTGATTTGATAGCTAAAATAAAAGGATATCTTGCTGGAAGTGTTGGGGTTGAGATGATTAAAAAAGAATCTTATGCAGTTTTCCCAAATGAGCTATTAGCGGCAAAAGAGATAGCAAATGATATGGTTGAAAAATATGGGATGGGTGAAGAGAGTAGTGCTATTTTAGAAGAGGCAAAAGGAGAATTAAGAATAACAATAGCATCAAATATTGACGAGATAGAGAGATTAAAAGCTATGATGATTAAGGATGAAGTGATTGTTTTTTAGTGGATTTTCTTTAATTGGTGAGGGTGAGGTTTTTTCTGATTATCGTATAGAGAATGATGTTACAGTTGGAGCTTTTAGTTATGGTTGTATTAAGCTAGTTGAAAATATTTTAAATGGTACTTACGAGAGTGAATATTTCAAAAAAAGAATAGATAAAATTCAACTCTTTTCCCCTGCTTTTTTTAATGATAAAGATGAAAAGTTTAAACGATTACAGTTGATGTTTTTCAAAAAAGATAGTGAGAATTATTGTGATAATTTTTTGAAAAATTGTGGCTTTACACAAAATGATAAAGAAAAATATTTTAAAATGGGAACTTTTGAAGAGTTACAAGAATTACTTTATTATTTTTGGAATGATGAGAAAATGGAGAATCTTAAAAAGAAAAATATTGTGATAGAAACCTATCTTGGAGAGAATGATAAAATCATCAATTCAAAAGAGGCTTTAGAGTTTTTTAGAAAGTATGGCGATGTGTATTTTATAAAAGAAGCAAATCACAATCTATCACTTTATAAGTGATGGATTAGATTTTTACAACTTGATTTCGTCCGCTATTTTTTGCTTGATACAAAGCAATATCAACTCTTTTTAAAAGTTCAGCTTTTGTATCACTTATCATAAACTCTGTTACCCCAAAACTAACAGTAACTGGTTCTTTTAGATTAGGTGCAAGAGTTGAAGCTTCAATATGTTTTCTTAGCTGTTCGATTTTTGTAAAAGCTTCACTGATTGGAGTTTCTGCTAAAAGTATCATAAATTCTTCACCACCCCATCTAGCTAGTATGTCTGTATCTCTTAAATATGTTTTAACAATAGTTGAGATGTTTTTTAACACTTCATCACCAATATCATGCCCATAGGTATCATTAACATTTTTAAAATGGTCAATATCAAACATAGCAATCGAAAAGAGATGGCTATATCTTAATGAACGGCTTATTTCAGTTTTTATAAAACTATTAAAATATTGTCTATTATAAATTTGAGTTAGAGAATCGTGATTTGCTTGATATTGAAGTAGATCAGATTCTGATTTTAACGAAGTGATATCACTTAGTGAAAGGATGAAATGGGTTCCATTGTATTCATAAATATTTACATTTAATTTGAAAATAGAAATAATCCCTGCAAAGTTTTTCATTTTTACAAAAATATCACTATTTGTAGTATGGTCAATATTCGCAAGACAACACATATCATTTAAATTTTCTGAAAAATAATAACCATCCTCTTTTATAAAAATATTACAAATTGAACCAATCTCTTTTTTCAAATCATCTAAAGAATTCAATCCTAAAAAGTCTAAAAATCTTTTATTGATAGTGTGTATTCCATCAATATTAGATACAGCTATCAAACTCTCTTGTGAATCCAAAATAGAATGAAGTTCAAATGTTTGTTCTTTTACTTTTTGAATAAGTTCACTATTAAAGATTTCTAATTTTTTTCTAAGGACTCTCCCTTCTGATACTTTTGCAACTGTTTTCATCAACTTTTTTAAATCAATTGGTTTGAGGGTATAGCCGTTTACTCCAAGATCAATAGACTCTTGTAAGAAGTGAACTTCAGTATGGGCTGTTGTAATAGTAATAGGAAAAGTATTGTCTCTTTCTCTAATTTTTTTAATTAAAGTAATTCCATCCATTTTTGGCATATTAATATCAGTAACAATGATGTCAAAATCTCCATCTGCATCAAAAAGTTCAAGAGCTTCAACTCCATTGTTTGCACATACAACTTTTTTACAAACGCTACTTAAAACATCCGCTGTTATTTTTTGAATATCAAGTTCATCTTCAACATAGAGAACTTGAATACTTTTTAAAAGTTCTATCTCTTCTTTTGTCATTTATTCTCCTCGTTTCCAAAAAGTAAAAGTGCATTTTCTAAATCTTCTTTGGTATCAATCCCAAAACTTTTAGAGGTTACTTTTACCATAGCTATTTTTTTCCCACAAGAAATTGCACGAAGTTGCTCTAGTTTTTCAATATTCTCCAAGTTTGAAGGAAGAAATTGGCAAAATTGATTAAGGCTTTTTTTTGTAAATCCATAAATTCCAAGATGTCCAAAATAGTTTACATTTGTGTAATGATCTCTATTGTATGGAATTTTACTTCTTGAAAAATAAATGGCATTCTCATCACTATCTACGATAACTTTTACATGGTTTGGATCATCTGCTAATTCACTATTTATCTCTTTATAAAGGCTAACCATCGTAAAATCTTCTTGTGAACTTTTTACTCTATCTATAACTGCTTTTACAACTTCAGGTTCTATAAATGGTTCATCTGCTTGTACATTAATGACTATATCATTATCTTTTAAACCTAAAATATTAGAAGCTTCATTGATTCTATCTGTTCCACTTTGATGAGCTTCGCTTGTCATTACTGCTTTTATATTATATTTTTTTGCTAACTCTACAACTTCTAAAGAGTCTGTAGCTATCACTACATCATCAAGTGTTTCCACTCTTTTAGCAGTTCGTATCACCATTGGAAGTCCTAATATATCTGCTAATATTTTATTTTCAAATCGACTACTTTTGAGTCTTGCTGGTATAATTATCATTCTTCTAATGCTCCTATTGGTAGAGATATTCTAAACATAACCCATTCATCATCAAAATTTTCAACTTCTATTTTCCCTTTGAGGTGAAGTTCTATAATGATTTTACAAGTATAAAGACTAAGTCCTACACCATTTCTTTCATCTTTTGTACTAAAATATGGGGTGAAAATTTTATCAATGATATCAAGTGGTATTTGTCCTCCATTATTTGAAACTTCACAAATAATTTGGTTATTCTTTTCAAAAGTTTTAATTTTTATTATCCCTTTTGTTTTTTTAACCACTTGCTCTTTTGCATTTATTAAAATGCTTGAAAGAGCAGAAGCTAGCTCTTTAGGATAGGTTCTAAAAGTTCTTGATTCTTCATGATCTTCTTTGACAAACTCTTTTTCATAGAGATCTGAAATTTGGATAGCATCAAGGAAAATATCCCTGATGTTTCTTTTTTTCTTACTCCCTTTAAGCTCTGTTACTGATTGGAAATTATTGATAATATTTGACAATTTTTCTGTACTTTGGGAGATACTTTCCAATCTCCCTTTTACATATTCTTTATCAAAATTTTCATTGAAATCAAGTTCAAATGCTAAACCTTGAGCTTCAAGTGAGATGATATTTAAAGGTTGTCGCCATTCATGGGCTACTGTTCTCATTGTTTCTGTCATAATAGAGAGTTTTTCCTCTTCATCAACCAGTTTTTCTTGTAAAATATCTTTATTTTTTTGAAATGATATTTCACTTGTCATATCCATCATAACAGCATCATGTCCTACAATATCACCATATTTATTTTTGACAGATTTACAAGTGATATAGACATGAACACCTTCACCATCTGCTTTATTTATGACAATATTTCCGCTCCAAGTTTTCCCTCTTTTAATTGTTTCAACGAAATCAATAATAGTCTCTTTAGGTGTTTGACTACTAATTAGTTTTGCATACGAAGAGTAAACAAGCTTCTCATAGCTAAAGCCAGAAAGTTTATAAAATGCATCACTAGCTTTCGTAACATTTCCATCTTTATCTATATGAAATTGGATAATAAACTGATTGATAAGTTGTTTTTCAGCGATATCAACTGTAATATCATTTGCATTGATAACAAGCATTTTTTTATTTGTCATCCGTTTGATATAAATATCAAGATAGACTATTACATTGTCTTTTCTAAGACAACCTAGAGTCATTCTATTTCTATATTCATTTACTTCATTTTCTGCTAAAAGTTTTAAAAATAGGTCTTTCATCTTTGGAAGCACAAGCTGTAAAAGGCTCATCGAGAGGAGTTCTGTTTCAGTGTAACCAAAAATAGGTGAAAATGCTTTATTGATATACTTAAAGTTTGATTCTAAATCAATGAGTCCAATCCCATTCCACGAACCATTAATCATCTCTTTTAAGATATTGTTTTGATTTTTTATAGCATCAGAATTATTTAAACTATTTGGCACTATTCACCTTTATTGTATTTTGCTAGTTGAAGATTTTAACATAATAAGCTTAAAAAATAAAATGATAAAAAGGGTATTCTAACAGAATATTTGATACTATTAAAAAATATTAACAAAGGGAAAAGATTGAAAACACTTACTATTATTGACACTTTTGGATTTTTATTTCGAAGCTATTTTGCGTTGCCACCTCTTAAATCAAAAAGTGGATTTCCAACAGGGATGATTACTGGATTTATGAATTTTATAGCTGGTATTGGGAAAGATTTTCAGACTGATTATCTTATTTTTGCCCTTGATAGCAAAGGGGATAGTTTTAGAAAAGAGATTTACAATGAGTACAAAGCTCATCGTCCTGAAGCTCCTGAAGATTTAAGAAAACAACTCCCTGTTGTGATAGATTTGATAGAAAAGATGGGATTTATAAGTGCTTCAAAAGTGGGATATGAGGCTGATGATATTATCGCTTCACTTTGCTTGGATGCGAAAAAAAATAATATAAAAGTACAAATAGTAAGTCACGATAAAGATTTATACCAACTTATCGATGAGACAACTTTTATGTTTGACCCAATTAATAGAAAAAAAGTAACAAACAATGAGTGTTTTACAAAGTATGGTGTTCATGCTTCGCAATTTGTGGACTACCAATCGCTTTTGGGTGATAGTGCCGATAATGTCCCTGGTGTAAAAGGGGTTGGTGCAAAAACAGCAATGAGTTTGATAAGTGAATTTGGAACGATTGAAAATCTTTATGAAAATATAGACAAAGTGGAAAAACCAAGATGGAAAAGTTTACTTTTAGAAAATAAGGAGATGGCGTTTATTAGTAAACAGCTTGTGACTTTGCATCCTGAATGTATCACTTTTGATGAATTTTCTTGTCTTTTGGAAGATATGGTTTTACCTTTAGAAAATCCTATTTTAAAAGTTGCCGATACTTTACGAGAATACGATATGCACAATATCATTGCAAAAGTGCAAAAAGATGGGACAAGTTATAAAACTATTATTCCAAAGGATTATGTAGAAAAAGAGGAAGTTGTTTTAAAAGTTGATAAAAATATTAAATATGAACTTTTATGTGATGAGAAAGAGCTTTTAAATATTATAAATAGTATCCCAAAAGAGAGCATCGTAGCTTTTGATACCGAAACAACTGGACTTGATAGTTTAAGTGAAAAGATAGTTGGGTTTTCATTTTGTTATGATGAAAAACACTCTTATTATGTCCCGATTGGACATTTTTATTTGGGTGTTGGGGAGCAGGTGAGTTTTGATGTAGCAAAAAAAGCTATCGAGATATTAAGCCATCATAAACTTGTGGTGCATAATTTTAAATATGACTATGAGATAATCAAACAAAATTTTGGTATCGAACTTGAACTATTTGCCGATACGATGATTATGTCGTGGTTGGTTGAAAGTGATAAACCAGTTGGACTTGATAAATTAGCACTCAAATATTTTTCCCATGAGATGATAGCTTTTAAAGATGTGGTGAAAAGGGGGGAAGACTTTTCAAATGTAGAGCTAAGTGAAGCTTGTAAATATGCTGCTGAAGATGCTTATATTTGTTTTATTTTGTTTCAAAAGTTTAATCTTCTTTTCCAAAATGAGCCTGAACTTATCAAAATATCACAAGAGTTAGAGTTCCCATTTATAAAAGTGCTAAGTTATATGCAAGAAAATGGGATAAAAATAGATATTGTAAAACTTGAAGAGCTCAAAAAAGTAAATAAAATCTATCTTGATAAACTCACCAATGAGATATATGAACAAAGTGGAATGACCTTTAATATCAACTCTCCAAAACAATTAGGAGAGGTGCTTTTTACACATCTTAAACTTCCAACTGCTAAAAAAACTCAAACAGGATTTAGTACAAATGAGCAAGTTTTGGAAGGTCTAAAAGATGCTCATATTGTGGTATCGAAACTTCTTGATTATAGAGAAGCTTTTAAGCTTCAAAGTACTTATATTGAGCCACTTTTGGAACTAGGAGCTAGTAAAGAAGATAATAGAATCCATACCTCATTTTTACAAACAGGAACAGCAACTGGGCGACTTAGCAGTAAAAATCCAAATCTTCAAAATATTCCAGTACGAAGTGAAGCAGGTAGAGAGATACGAAAAGCGTTTATAGCTGAGGGTGGACATAAACTTGTCAGTGTCGATTACTCTCAAATTGAACTACGACTCCTTGCCCATTTTAGTAAAGATAAGGCACTGTGTGAAGCCTTTTTTGATGGAGCAGATATTCATCTTAGAACGGCGATTCATATCTTTGGGGAAAGTGAAGCGGAACAAAAAAGAAATATCGCAAAATCTATCAACTTTGGACTTTTATATGGAATGGGTGCAAAAAAACTTGGCGACACTTTAGGGATTAGTGCAAAAGAGGCGAAAAGTTATATTGATAAATATTTTGAAAGTTTTACCGATATCAAAAAGTTTTTAACAAGCATAGAAGATGAAGCGATGGAAAAAGGATATATCACAACTTTGATAGGTCGAAAAAGAAAATTTGACTTTAAAAACGCTACTCCTATGCTAAAAGCTGCATATTTACGAGAAGCTGTAAATGCAGTATTTCAAGGAAGTGCCGCTGATTTAATCAAACTCTCCATGGTTGAAATCTTCAAAAAATACAAAAATAACAAAGATATGAAGATGCTTTTACAAATCCACGATGAACTTATCTTTGAGATAAAAGATGAGCAAGTTTTTGAGATAACAAAAGATATCAAGACTATTATGGAAGATATTTATAAAATAGGAGTTCCTCTAAAAGTAAGTGTAAATATTGGGGATACTTGGGGAGATTTGAAGTGATTATTTAATCACTGCTAATTCATATTTTGATTTAACATTATATTTTTGATAGAGGGATATTGTTGGATTTCCTTCTATTTCGTAGGGGAAATTATGATATCCAATTGTATATATCATTCCAACCCCTAGAAAACCAAGTCCATATATTGCTATAACAGCTCCTACACTTGCTACATCTAAAACTGTTGCAATAGGGGTAAGAAGTTTTCTCGTTTCTTCATCATTTTCATATGCTCCATCATAATATATATAGAGGTCTTTATAATTTTTATTAAATTTTTCAGGTTTGATTTGTTTTGTTAAGTTTGCATCGAGAAGGTATCTTTTCCCAAATAGTTTTTCTTGTTTTGTATAAAGAAATTTTTTATGGAATTTTAATAAATTTTTATTATGGGGAACTCTTATTTCTTTTTTTGTAAATCCAGTATTAAAAAACCAATTTTCAGTATCTATTGGTAAATATTTCTCTGTTTCATAAGAAATAGTATAGCCTCCTTCAATCTTCATGTGACTTTTGATTTCAAATGAATCAAATCTTGCAGTAATATTTAAATCCTTTCTATAAGATGATGTTAAAATATCTTTTAATTCAGGTGATATATCAATTAAATAATTGTATTTATTTGAGATGGCAAGTATTTGATGATTATTTATAATTCCAAAATGTTCAATCTCTTCAAAATAGTGTTTGTGTTGATTGACGACACCTGTAAAACAACCACTAAAGGAAAGAGAGATTAGTAAAAATAATAAGATTTTAAAATATTTAACCATAGGAAATTATCTTATAGTGGACAGAAAAAACTGATATGAAATTTGAACTAAAAGATTTAATATCACAATATATTTTCACTTTCGTATAAAAGGTTAAAAGTAGTATTGTAGCACTTGGATTATTAAAGATTTGGTCTATTTCGTATGAATTATGAAATTTAGATTTAGTAATTGTTTTGTAATACGATGATACTACACTTCGTAAAAATAAGTGGAGTAGTGTATGATAGATGTTGAAAAAGAGATACAAAAAAAATTTCCAAAGTTAGATACTAAGTTGCCTATCTTTAAAAAGTCGATTTTTAAGATGGCAAAAAAGTTGATTCATGAAGATAAAATCAATACTTTTTTGGAAGACAATAGCGAACTCAATGGTTTTGAATTTGTCGATGCAACGCTAGATTATTTTGGATTTGATTTTAGTTTTAGAAGTAGTGAAATTGAAAATATCCCCTCAACTGGAAAAGTAGTAATCATAGCAAATCATCCACTTGGTGCATTAGATGCTCTTTGTTTACTCAAACTTGTAAGTAAGGTGCGAAAAGATGTCAAAATAGTTGCAAATGATTTCTTAGCAGGAATTAAAAATCTTGATTCACTTCTTATAAAAGTTGATAATTTTAAATCAAAACAAAATAAAGAAAATATACTCAAAATTTATAAAGCTTTAGAAAAAGAGGAAGCACTTATAGTTTTTCCAGCTGGTGAAGTAAGTAGAATTACACCAAGTGGTGTGAAAGATGGAAAATGGCATAGTGGATTTTTGAAATTTGCTAAAAAAACAAAAAGTCCAATTTTACCTATTTTGGTTGATGGGAAAAACTCAAAAACTTTTTATACAGTATCTCTTTTAAATAAAACATTTTCAACAATTTTACTTTCCGATGAGATGTTTAAACAACAAAATAAAATTGTAAATCTTAAAATTGGTGGTTTGATAGAATATGAAAATATATTGTTGCCTCATGTTTCTGTAGATGCATTGCCAAAAATGTACAAAAAACATCTTTATGGACTTCAAAAAAATAAAAATCAACTTTTCAAAACTTCAAATGGTATAGCTCAAGGTGAAGATAGAAAAAGTATCAAAAAAGAACTCAAAAATAGTGAACTTTTAGGTTCTACAAACGATGGAAAGAAAATTTATTTGTATAGTTATGTCACTGATGGTGTAGTTTTAAAAGAGATAGGAAGATTAAGAGAGATTAGTTTTAGAAAAGTTCACGAGGGTGTAAATAAAAAAAGAGATTTAGATAAATATGATAAGTACTATCAACATATAATTCTTTGGGATGAAGAGGAACTTGAAATTGTTGGAGCTTATAGAATTGGTGTTGCTTTTGATATTTATGAAGAGTATGAATTTGATGGCTTTTATGCAAATACACTTTTTAGATTTCAAAAAGATTTCCTACCATTTATGGAAAATTCAATAGAGCTTGGAAGAAGTTTCGTACAACCAAAATATTGGGGAACACGAGCGTTAGATTATCTTTGGTATGGAATAGGGGCATATTTAAAAAACAATCCACAAATAAAATATATGTATGGACCAGTAAGTCTTAGTGGAAGTTTTCCTCAGTATGCAAAAGAGCTTATGGTTGATTTTTATGGAAATTATTTTAAAGGGGATAAAAAAATTATAGAAGCTAAAAATCCATTTTATTATGAAACAAAAGATATAGCTTTGGAGAATAATTTTTCATTTAATGATTATGGAAGTGATTTTAAAATTTTAAAAGATAAACTTAAAAATATGGACTTAAGTGTTCCTACCTTATTTAAACAATATAGTGAACTTTGTGAAGATGGTGGAGTGAAATTTTATGGATTTAATATTGACCCTGATTTTAAAGATTGTGTCGATGGATTTATTGTGGTCGAGATAGCTAAAATTAAAGAGAGTAAAAAAGAGAGATATATGAAATAATCTTAAATCTTTTAAAAACTCAACTACTTTAACCTAAAATATTGTTATAATTTGCAATAAAAGTATCTTAGGGGTGGCTGTGTTTAAAAAGTTTTCATATATATTTGTTGTTTTTGCAATTTTCTTTTTTGTTTTAATCTATTTTTTTTATCAGAAGTCTAATGATGTTATTATTAAAAATAGTGAGAAAAGTATCGAAGAATTACTTTTAAATTACAATTCTATAAGAGACTATGTAAGTAGTTATCAAAAAGAAGAGGTGTATAAATTACAAGATAATGGTATTTTATCACATGATTATTTTAGTCCTGTATTGTTGTCTTCAACATTTTCAGCAAAGATGGTAAACAATATTTATAATAAAAAAAGATTAGAAAAAGGGCTTGATCCAATAGAGATAAAATTTGCAAGTACACATCCAAGAAACCCAGCCAATTTAGCAACCCCACTTGAAGCAAAATTATTAAAACAATTTAATAATAATGAAATTACAAAATATTCAAAAAAGATTATAAAAGATGGAAAACCATACTTAGTCTATGCAGTTGCTACAAAAAGGACAACACCAACTTGTATGAAGTGCCATAGTGATCCTAAAAATGCCCCACAAGGTCTTGTTGCTATGTATGGAAATAAAAATGGATTTTGGGAAAAACAAGGAGATATGAGAGCTGTTTTAATGACAACTTATCCACTTAGTGAAGAGATAGAATCTGTCAATAAAACGCTTTATTGGACTTATCTAGCAACTTTCTTGGTATTTGGTATTTTACTTCTTATTGTATATAAATTTATGCAAAAGATTGAGATTAAAAATTTAAAACTAGAAGCTTTAAATAACTCTTTAGATAAGGTAGTTCAAAAACGAATTGCTGAACTTAATATTGAAAAGAATCATCTCAAACATATCCTTGATACAAATCCAAATATGATAATTGTCACAAATGGGATAGTAATAGAAAGTGCAAATAAAAGTTTTTTCAAATTTTTTGGATATGAAAATATTGAAGAATTTAAAAAAATGCATAAATGTATCTGTGAGTATTTTGAAACAATTGATGGTAAAAAGGTAGAGAAAAATTTTACAATTGATGGATTAAATTGGATTAATTATATTATGGGAAGAAATGAAAGTGTTCATACTATTGAGCTTTTTAAAGAGAAGAAAAAATATTATTTCAATCTTAGTTCCGTTTATCTCAATGAAGAAATTTTATTATTAACTCTACAAGATATAACATCTTCAAAAGATAAAGAAAGAGTGATAATCCAACAGTCAAAAATGGCTTCAATGGGTGAGATGCTAGCTAATATTGCCCATCAATGGAGACAACCACTTTCATTGATATCAACACTTTCTACTGGTGTTACAATGCAAAAAGAGTATGGAATACTTACAGATGAAAAATTACTTGAAGCGATGGATAAGATAAATGCATCAACTCAATTCTTATCTGGTACAATAGAAGACTTTACAAACTTTTTTCAAGCAGATAAACATCAAAAATATTTTAAATCTTCTGAAATGATTAAACGATCTCTAAAACTTTTAAATGCATCATTTAGAAATCAACCATTTATTATTCAACAAGAGATATTAGAAAATGATATTTATGGATTTGAAGGTGAACTTGTCCAAGTTATTTTAAATATTTTAAATAATGCTTGTGAAATTCTTATTGAAAAAGAGATTGTGGTAAAAATTATTAAAATCAAAGTGTATAAGAAAGAGGATAGTGTTTTTATCTCTATTCAAGATAATGGAGGGGGAATCCCAGCTGATATTAAAGATAAAGTATTTGAACCATATTTTACAACAAAGCATAAATCACAAGGGACAGGAATAGGACTTTATACTTCATACGAACTCATCCATTTACATATGGATGGTAATATTATAGTTGATAATGAACAATTCAGTTACGGAAATAAAGAGTATATTGGTGCTAATTTTAAAATCATAATACCTCAAAAACCTGTCTTATTGCAGGAAAATAAGGTAGATAATGGGAAATAGATTTGAAAGGTGTCAAATGCTTTTTGGTGAGAATTTTTCCAAAATTCAAAGAGCTAAGATTCTCATTTTAGGTGTTGGTGGTGTTGGTGGGCATGCACTTGATTGTTTGTATCGTAGTGGAGTGAGTGATATTACGATTGTAGATTTTGATAGATATGATATTACAAATCAAAATAGACAAATTGGAAGTGATGCTGTGGGTGTTTATAAAGTAGAACATCTCCAAACACGCTATACTGGAATAAAAGTTATAAATCAAAAAATTGATATAGAATGGGTACACAATACAGATTTAAATGAGTATGATTTGATTTTAGATGCAATTGATGATATAAAACCGAAAGTGGAACTTATTAAAAAGTATTATAAAAAGATGATATCTTCAGGTGGAAGTGCAAAGAAAACTGACCCAACAAAGATAGAGTATATCTCACTTTGGAAAACTACAAATGATCCATTCTTACGAAAAATACGAACAATGCTTAAAAAAGATAGATTTGATAAAAATTTTAAAGTGATATTTAGTAGTGAAGTTCCAAAAGTTGTTCCTAAAGGCTCTTTTGTAGGAGTTACAGGTGCTTTTGGACTTACTATGTGTAGTCTTGCAATTGATAAGATTATAAAAGAAAAATAATTATTTTAGAGTTTGAAGATACCTATCAAGAATAATTTTAGCGGCGATACTATCAATTCTTCCATCTCTTTTGTGTTTTATCTCACCTTTTGTAAGCTCTTCTGCTTCTATTGAGCTCATATTTTCTTCTTGAAAAATTATTTTTTTATCAAATTTCAAAAGCCCTACAAAATGTTTTATACGATTTTGCATATCGACACTTGCACTTGGAAAGCCAACAATAAGAGTATCAACTTCCCACTCTTGTAGAAAACTATCTACATCTCTTGCTGCTTGGTCTCTATTTTTTCGCAAAATTGCACTTTGTGGTGATGTTATCCCAAGTCCAACTGAGATAGCAACACCAATTCGCTTCAATCCAATATCAATTGAAGCATATTTTTGATTAGGCATCCAATAATCTATCTTCGATAATCTCAATAGCTTTTTCTAAACTTTTAACATCTAGTTTAAAATTTTTAGCCATCTCTATTGATTGTTCAACAGCTTTGCTACTAAGTGGCTCTACTGGATTACATAAAACTTTTATAACACTCAATATTTGTGCTTGTTTCAGATACTTTGGATTACATTTAGAGATATCATTAACTGCTCGGATAACTTCTATAAGATCCTCATTGAGTTTCCATTGTTCAAATATCGAAGCTGTAACTTCTGCTGATGTCATAGTGAAAAATTGTTTTTCTATATCGCTTATTTTAGTACAATCTTTTTTAATAGCTTCAAAGAAAGAGGTTGTTACTTTGTATTCTTTTGCTAAATCTGATAATACAAATTGACCAGTTTCTTGTAGAAAAACAGCTAAAAGAAGCTCTTCTTTTAGTTTATAGTCCCAGGCACCTACCCATTTATTTAAAATATTTGATGACATATTTGCTAAATCCATAAACTGATCAGATGTCATTCCATAAGCATCAAGGTTTGTATTGAGAGTACTTTTTACAGCACTACCAAACGCTATAGAAAGGGTAAAATTTACCCCTATAAGTTCAACTGCTTTTTTGGTTGTTTCAACTTTATGTCTAAATCCAAACATAGCAGAATTTGCAACTTTGAGAAGTGTAGCCATAATCAATGGATCTTTTTCTAAAATTGTAAGTAATTCATTTATATCTTGAACATCTTTTCTTTTGAAATTTTGTAAATCTATAACAGTTTTTGGCAATGGTGGTAAAGCATCTATTTTTTTCGATATGTAATTAATCATTTATTATTCCAAATTTTAAGATAAGGGTTGTGTTAAAACATCCTTGTTAATAGTTTTCAATAATATACTAAAATCGCTTAAATTAAAACTCTATTGTGTTATAATTTTTATAAATTTATACTCTATAGGATGCAATGTGCCAAATAAACAAATATTAAAGAATACAAATGCTGAAATTTTAAACCAATTTAATGCCTCACTTTTTTTTGATAAAAAACTTTATCGTCAAGATATAAAAGGAAGCATTGCTCATAGTAAAATGTTAGCTTTACAAGGAATTATCTCTATTGATGACCAAGAAAAAATAGAAATTGGACTTTTACAAATAAAAGAGGAGATAGAATCTGGAGAATTTACTTGGAAAATTGAAGATGAAGATATTCATATGGCTATTGAAAATAGACTGAGCCAAATAATTGGAGCACCTGCTGGAAGACTTCATACTGCAAGAAGTAGAAATGACCAAGTAGCAACAGATTTTACACTTTATGTGCAAGATAAAACTTTAGATATTAAAGTAAAACTAAAAAAACTTATTGAAGTTTTGGTTGATATTGCGTCAAATCACACTGAAACTTTAATCCCAGGGATGACACATCTACAACATGCACAACCTATAAACTTTGGGTTTCATATGTTAGCGTATGCAAATATGTTTAAAAGAGATTTTGAAAGATTTGCAAGTAGTTATGAAAGAAATAATTATTCACCACTTGGAAGTGCAGCACTTGCTGGAACTCCACATAATATTGATAGATTTAAAACAGCTGAACTTCTTGGATTTGCTGCACCTTCAAACTGTGCATTAGATAGTAGTAGTAATAGAGATTTTGCATTAGAGATTTTATTTAATATTGCAACTTCTATGATGCATATTAGTCGTATCTCTGAAGAGCTTATCTTATGGTCAAGTTATGAATTTGGATTTGTTAAAATGAGTGATGAATATGCAACAACAAGTTCTATTATGCCACAAAAGAAAAATCCAGATGTTCCAGAACTATTGCGTGGGAAAACAGGAAGAGTGTATGGAAATCTTATTGGTCTTTTAACTGTTATGAAAGGACTTCCCCTTGCATACAACAAAGATACACAAGAGGATAAAGAGGGTGTTTTTGATAGTGTTGAAACGATGGAAATTAGCTTAGATATTTTAACAGCTGTAATGGATACTCTCATCATTAACACAACTAATATGGAAAAAGCTTGTAAAATAGGGCATTTAACAGCAACTGATTTAGCTGATTATTTGGTGCAAAAACAAAATATCCCATTTAGAACTGCTTACTATATCACAAAAGATGTAGTTGCACATGCAAATAGATTAGGAAAAGATGTAAGTGAACTTAATATTGATGAGCTTAGAGCTTCAAGTGAAGAGTTACAAAATGTTTCAGAAGAGATTATTACTTATTTGGATTTACGAAATTCTATGAATGCTAGAAATAGTTATGGTGGAACAAGTACAAATGAAACTAATAATCAAATAAAAATATTTAAAGATTGGCTTAAAAATTAGTTCCTTAAGCTAAATGTGATAGAATAAAAGAAAAATTTTAATAAAGGATTTTATTGGACTGTATAGGTATTAAGAAGGACGATGTGATATATGACCTTCAAACTGCTAAAGCCTTGAATATTCAAGGGGAAGAAATCGTAGCATCGAATAGTAAAGATGCATTGGAAATATTAAGACACTCAACTGCACACTTAATGGCTCAAGCTATTAAAGAACTCCATCCTGAAGCTCAATTTTTTGTTGGACCTGTTGTTGATGAAGGGTTTTACTATGATTTTAAAGTTTCAAAAGCAATAACTGATGAAGATTTAAAAACGATAGAAAAAAAGATGAAAGATATTGCTGGTAAAAAATTACCAATTGAAAGATTTGAGATTTCAAGAGAAGAATTTGCTACAAAATTTGCAAATGACCCTTTAAAACAAATGGTTTTAAAAAATATCAAAGATGATATTTTAACTGTTTATAAACAAGGTGATTTTGAAGATTTATGTAGAGGTCCACACTTAGAAAATACAAGAACAATAAGAAACTTTAAACTTTTAAGAGTTGCTGGTGCTTATCTTGGTGGTGACGAAAAAAATGAGATGATTACTAGAATTTATGGTATCTCGTTTTTTGAAAAAGAGGATCTTACAAACTACATCACTATGATGGAAGAAGCTAAAAAAAGAGATCATAGAAAACTTGGAACTGAACTGAAACTCTTTACATTTAGTGATGATGTAGGGGCTGGTCTTCCTCTTTGGCTTCCAAATGGAGCAAGATTAAGAGGTAAACTAGAACAACTTTTATACAAAGCTCATAGAAAAAGAGGATATCAACCTGTTCGTGGTCCTGAAATTTTAAAAGCTGAGGCTTGGGTAAAATCTGGTCACTATGCAAACTACAAAGAAAATATGTACTTTACTCAAATTGAAGGGCAAGAATATGGGATAAAACCTATGAACTGTGTAGGGCATATTCAAATCTTTAAAGATGATTTAGTTTCATATAAAGATTTACCTTTAAAATATTTTGAATATGGTGTAGTTCATAGACATGAGATGAGTGGAACAATGCATGGACTATTTAGAGTTAGAGAATTTACACAAGATGATGCACATATTTTTTGTATGCCAACTCAGGTAAAATCTGTGATTATGGAAGTTTTAGAGTTCGTTGAGAGTTTAATGAAACTATTTGATTTCCAATATGAGATGATGGTTTCAACAAGACCTGAAAAAGCTATCGGTGATGATGCATTTTGGGAAGCTACAACTCAAGGAATAAAAGATGCACTTGATGAAAATAACTACTCTTATGGAATTGATGAGGGTGGTGGAGCATTTTATGGACCAAAAATTGATATCAAAATCCTTGATGCGATTGGAAGAAAATGGCAATGTGGAACTATCCAAGTTGATATGAATTTACCTGAGAGATTTGATATTCACTATACTACAAGTGAAGATACAAAAGAGCGACCAGTGATGATTCATAGAGCAATTTTGGGAAGCTTCGAGCGATTTATTGGAATCTTAACAGAACATTGTGCTGGAGAATTTCCATTTAGTATAGCACCTACTGAAGTTGCTATCATCCCTATTAGTGATAGCAATTTGGCTTACGCTAAAGAGATAGCAGCTGATTTAAGAGAGCTTGATATTGATAGTGAAATATTTGATAAAAATGATAGCTTAAATAAAAAAATCAGAAATGCAGAAAAAGGAAGAGTTCCTATGATTTTAGTTTTGGGTGAAGCTGAGATGGAAAATCAAATGGTAGCATTAAGAGATAGAAGAAAAAGAGAACGAAGTGAAATCTCTAGAGCAGACTTTTTAGAGATGGTAAAAAATAAAAAACAAGAGGACAAAATTTGAATTTAAAACCAAAAAAAACAGATGATACATTGATGAACGAAGATATAAGATTTGCAGAGGTAAGATGTAATGGTGATGATGGAACATCTTATGGGATAATCAGTTCAAAAGAAGCTTTGAAACTTGCTGATGAGCAAGGGTTAGACTTAGTTTGTATTGCACCATCTGCAACACCACCAGTTGTAAAGATTATGGATTATAGTAAATTTAAATATCAACTTGAAAAAAAGAAAAAAGAAGCTAAGAAAAATCAAAAAATCATCGTAACTAAAGAGATTAAATTATCTGTAAAAATCGCTGCAAATGATGTTAGCTATAAAGTGAAACATGCAAGAGAATTTATCGAAGAGGGAAATCATGTTAAATTTAGAGTTTTCCTAAAAGGGAGAGAGATGTCAAATCCAAAAGCTGGAGAAGATGTACTTAATGGTATCTGGCCGATGCTTGAAGATATTGGGTTGAAAGATCAAGACCCAAAACTTGAAGGAAGATATGTAAATATGCTTGTTGTTCCTAAAAAGAAATAATCTTTTTGGGAATGTGAGATTTTAGTAGATTATCTACTAAAACTTTATTTGATTTTTACCGGCATCTTTTGCTTTGTAAAGTAAAAGATCCGCTTTCTTAAGGGCAATTTCTAGAGAAGTATCCTCTTGCTCAATCTTTGAAATTCCCATACTGATAGTATATTGTATTTTTTCATTTGTTTTTAAAATAAGTACATTTGTTTCTATAATATTTCTTATTTTTTCAGCTATTTTAATCCCATTTTCTAGTGAAGTATGTGGTAAAACTATAACAAATTCTTCTCCGCCAAATCTTACACATACATCACTACTTCTTGTTGATTGTTTTAAAAGCTGAGCAATATTATAAATAACATCATCACCAATACTATGTCCATAAGTGTCGTTAATAGTTTTAAAGTTATCAATATCTAATATAATAATAGATAGTTCAGCTTTCTCTTTTTTTGAGTTGAAAAGTAATATATCAGCCATTTCATTAAAATATCTACGATTAAAAAGACCAGTCATCGAATCTTTATGCACTTGTTCTAAAAGATGTTTTTGCATATCTTCTAAAATCTTTGTCCTTTCAATTATTCGAGTTTCTACACTTTGAGTGATACTCTCTTTCTCTTTAAGACTTTTTTGTGTTGTTAAAATACTAAGTGCGCTAAGATAACTACTAAGTGAAATAAACTCTTTATCTTCAGGTGAAAATTCTAGCAATTTACCATCATCATTTTTTTTATTTATTAGTTGTAAAATACCAATTACTTCCCCACTATAAAAATTAACAAGTGGTGCAGTAAGTATAGATTTTGTTTTATAATTAAATTTTTTATCAAATTCTTTAGCAGATTTAAAATCAAAAACAGTTTCATCATAGATATCATCAATCATAATAACTTGTTTAGTTATAAAAGATTCTACGGCAATAGTATTCGTATTTGGTTCTATTTTAAACTTGAAATCTTTTAATGGTTCTTGCATTTTATAGATAGTTTCATACGAAAATGAATCATTTTGAAAAATATAAAATTTTAATGAATCTTCTTCTTTTAAATAGATTGTCCCAGCATCGGAAGATGTAATATGCTTGAGATAATTTAAGATTTTATGAAGAAGAATTTCTAAATCATTTGATTCAAATTTTGTCATATCTTCTATTGGGATTAAATCACTATCTTTGAGCATATTTTACCTTTTTAGTTTTAATGTGAAAATATTATACAACTTTTCAAGTAAAATAGGAGGTATTATTGAAAATATTTTGAAATTTTATTTACCATTACCACACTTTCCAGCAGCGCATTTCATGGTACTTATTGGTATAGGATTTGTAATTTCTTGTGTTTGCTTGATTGTAGTTTCATTTGAGAAGATAAAACTGTAAGTGATGGCAATAATAATTAAAATAAAAATAACTACAATACTTTTTTGTATAGATGAAAATTTTTGAATTTCATCTCTTTCTCTAATTTGGCAAACGCCACCAGGACAAAGTTTTGGATTTTCTTTGTATATGATATTAAAAAGTTTACATCCTATACAAATGCCAAAAGTTGCTTCGCTAAATAAAAGTAAAAGACAAAGGATACAAATAAAGATTTTTATTGGTGTCATAATATTAAATACAACTATCAATAGAAACATTATAATAGATAGATAAAGTCCAATAAACCAAGCCCATCTTTTTTGTGGAGCTGCTACATATTCTGGGATTTGATTTTGGATAAACATTCTACCCAATAATAAACTTGGTGAAAATTTTGGATTTATAAAAATTCGTATTATAAAATCTATCATAAAAATAGTGACAAATATTTTTGTAAAAGTAAAATTATGTAGTACATAAGCATTTGTAAAAGAGATAAAACCAAATAAAAATAAAATCCCAGCACCTGCCCTTGCTTCTCTTTCATTTAAAACTCTAATATCATAACCCTCTACAACTTCACCGAAATATATTTGATTTGTTTGTTTGTTTTTCATTGATTCTCTTTTAAGATTTATTGACTAGAATTTTAGGATATTTAGTTCATTTGTAACTTAAATGTTATTATTAAAAAAGATTATAGAAGGATGTTTGTGGGAAGAAGAAATTTTATAGCTTTAGCTCTTTTGCTTTTAACTATTCCACTAACAAAAGATACTGCTACAAATAGTTGGGAAATTATAAAATCGATACTTGAACATATATTTCCAAAATATAAAAATTTTATTGGAGCAAAGGAATTTCAGTTAACCCAATTTTTACACGTAGTAAGCTCAGATAAATATTTTAAAAAAGAAGATTTAAAAGTATTAGTTGATGGAAGCAAAAAAATTTATATTTTAAAAAATGAATTTACCTCTTTAGATAGTAACCAAAAAGAAAAAATTTTGCGAGAATTTGAACAACAAGAATTTGGACAAAAATGGCTTTCAATGGTGATGAATTATGGAATTGAAGGGATGTTTAGTGATCCTATTTATGGTGGAAATAAAAGTGAGTTAGGTTGGAAATCGATTGGGCATAATTCTGGCTTGCCACGACCAAAGGTTAAATATGGAGTTTGATATTTGCATTATAGGTAGTGGAGCTGGAGCTGGACCCATTGCTTATGAACTTTCACTTGCTGGGAAAAAAGTTGTTGTTTTAGAAAAAGGGGAATCTTTTCAAAGGGAAGATTTTTCTAAAGATGAGATAGCCTATTGTAGACGAGATGTAGTTACCCCAAGTCTTGATGATGAGTATCATATTATTGAGGAGTTCACAGAAAAAGGTTGGGAAAATGCCACCACAAAAGAGCTAAATTGGAGCTTTTGGAATGGGAATATTGTAGGAGGTGCTTCTAATTTTATGAGTGGATTTTTTCATAAATTTGAACCAACTGACTTTATTTTAAAAACAACTTTTGGTACGATTGAAGGGGCAAATATTGAAGATTGGTGTGTTTCATATGAGGAATTTGCACCCTATTATGAGAAAGTAAAAGAGATTGTTGGAGTTTCTTCCAATACAAAAGAACATCCTATTAGTGAACTTTTAGATAATAAATCAAAAGAGTTTGGTATCTCAACACAAAAGGTATCAAGAGCAATTTTAAGTGAAAATAAAAATGGACGAGATGGGTGTTATTACTCAAATTATTGTGGAAGTTATGGTTGCAGTAGTGGAGCAAAAGGGAGTTCAAGAGAAGCACTTTTAACTCCAGCTTTAGAAAGTGGAAATGTAACGATTTTGCCTAATATGTTTGTTAAAAGGCTCAATAGTCAAAATAATAAAGTCACAGAAGCTATTGTTTACAATAAAAAAACTTTTAAAGAGGAGATTATAAAAGCTAAAATCTTTGTAGTAGCTTGCGGAGCGATTGAAAGTAGTAGATTGCTTTTAAATTCTACCTCAAAAGAGTATCCAAATGGATTAGCAAATAGTAGCGGAGAAGTTGGGAAAAATCTAGTTTTTAGTGGTGGAGGAGTTGTCACTTGTGATTTAGATGAAACGATTTTGGAAAAAAACAAACTTTTTACGCAAGGTTTTTTTATAAATCGCGCATTCAAAGATTGGTATAGATTAGAGAATCAAAAAGGTGGAATGGTTGAATTGATTTTTGAACATGCAAATCCTATACGAAAAGCAATTGGGCAAAAATGGGGAGATGATGGAAAGCTTGTTTGGGGAGAAGAATTTTATAAAAAGTTAGAGATAAAATTTACAAAAACAAAACAACTTAACTGTGAAATATTTACCGATTGGTTGCCAAATGATGATTGTTTTGTTTCCATTGATAAAAATCATAAAGACAAATATGGTGTTAATGTTGCCAAAATAAGAGTTGGTTCACATCCACAAAATCAAAAAGTAGGGGAGGCATTAGCTAAAAAAACGATAGAGTTTTTGAATTTTTTGGGTGGTACAAATATTCAAAGTGATCTCTCTCCCTATCCTCCACAAAATCTTCAAGCTGGTGGTTGTAGATTTGGGAATGACCCAAAAACATCAGTTTTAGATAAAAATTGCAAAGCTTGGGATGTGGAAAATTTATATGTAACTGATGGAAGTTTTATCCCTACAGGTGGAAGTGTTCCCTATACTTATACTATTTATGCAAATAGTTTTAGGGTCGCTGAAGCTATAAAAAACGATAAAGCTTTTTTCATTTAGGTAAGATTTGTTATAATCCGCGAATTATATAAAAACACAATGAAAAGAAGAGAATATGGGTCAAACAATAACAGAAAAAATTTTTAGTGAACATGTTGGGGAAAAAGTATTTGCAGGGCAAATTGTAAGAAGTCCAATAGATATGGTAATAGGAAATGACATCACAACTCCTATTTCAATCCACGCATTTGAAGAGAGTGGTGCGCAAAATTTAGCAAATCCAGATGGATTTTGTATCGTACTTGATCACTTTATTCCAGCAAAAGATATAGCATCAGCAAATCAAGCAAGAATCTCAAGAGATTTTGCAGTAAAACACAATCTTAAAAACTTTTTTGATGAAAAAGATATGGGGATTGAACATGCACTTTTACCTGAAAAAGGGCTAGTGATTCCTGGTGATGTTATCATTGGTGCAGATAGTCACACTTGTACACATGGAGCTTTAGGTGCATTTTCAACAGGTATGGGAAGTACAGATTTAGCTTTTGCTATGGTAACTGGTGGAAACTGGTTTAAAGTGCCTGAATCTATCAAAGTTGTATTTAGTGGGAAGCCAAAAGAGTTTGTAACTGGAAAAGATTTAATCCTTAAAATTATAAGAATGATTGGGGTGGATGGTGCTTTATATAAAACTTTAGAGTTCACTGGAGATACAATTCCTTATTTAACTATGGATGATAGATTTGCACTTTGTAATATGGCTATTGAAGCAGGGGCAAAGTCTGGAATAGTAGCGTATGATGATGTGACAAAAGAGTTTTTAGAACAAAGAGCAGAAGCTAATGGAGGTTTACGAAGTGAGCCAAAAATTCATTATAGTGATGCAGATGCTGTTTATTGTCAAGTTTTAGAGATTGATGTAGCAAATCTTGAACCAGTGATTGCTTATCCGTTTTTACCAGAAAATGGACACTCTATGAGTCAAGCAGTAGCTGATAATATCAGAGTTGACCAAGTTTTTATAGGAAGCTGTACAAACGGAAGGTTGAGCGACCTAAAAGTTGCATCAGAGATGTTAAACGGGAAAAAAGTGGCTCAACATGTAAGGATGATAGTAACTCCAGGTACTCAAAAAATCCTTAGAGAAGCTACAAAATTAGGATACATCGATATCTTAGTTGATGCAGGGGCAGTTGTATCAAATCCAACTTGTGGAGCTTGTTTAGGTGGATATATGGGGATTTTAGGTGATGATGAAGTTTGTATCTCTACAACAAACAGAAACTTTGTAGGAAGAATGGGAAGCAGAACTTCAAAAGTTTACTTATCAAATAGTGCAGTTGCAGCAGCAAGTGCAATTAGCGGATATATTACAGACCCAACAACAATTAAATAATGGTACAAAATATCCCTTGCGTTATCTTAAGCGGTGGGAAAAGTAGTCGAATGGGGGAGGATAAATCTCTTCTCCCTTTTCAAAATGAAAAAACTCTTATAGAATTTCAATATAAAAAACTTTCACAAATTTTTCAAAGTGTTTATATCTCAAGTAAAATAGACAAATTTGATTTTCCATGTAATATTATTTATGATAAAAATGAGATTTATTCTCCAATGGTGGCAATAAAATCTATTTTACAAAATTTAGATGATGAAAAAGTTTTTATTATTACTGTTGATGTACCTCTTTTAAAAGAGGAAACTATTTTAGAACTTATAAATAGTTCTTTTAAAGATAAATTTGATGTAACAATTTGTGCTGATAATAGTAAAACTCATAATCTTATTGGGGTATTTCGTAAAGCTATTTTACCAATGATTGATAGTATGTTAGAAGAGGATAACCATAAAATAAATATGTTACTTACGCAAAAATTGAAACTTCAAACAATATTTTTTAAAGATGAAGCTCAATTTTTAAATATCAATACAAAAGATGATTATTTAGCTTTTTTATAATTTACTCTTCCTCTATACAACTACTTTGTTTGATAGTTTTATAAAACCATCCAAGACCCACAAACATCATAGTAGTACCAATGATGAGATAAAATGCAGATAGTAAATTGGCTGGATTATCAGAAAGTGCTATTTTAAAAACAACTAAGAGTGTTTCAATTGAAAGGGCGATAATGATAGAGATTAAGAATTTCCCTAAAACTTTATATTGTTTATCTTCATCATGATCTAAAGATTGAAATAAAACCTCATGTTCAAAAATCTGTTTAGCCAAATCAAATATCGCTAATCCTAATGTAACAGCTATTATTGCTTTAAATATATTGTGCATAAGATTTACATCTGTTGGTGTAAAAAAAAGAAGTTCTCCAAAGATATAGATGCCATACCCTATAAGTAAAATTGATATTAAAGCTAAAATCCCAGAACCTAAAAAGTAAACTGCTCTTTTAAATTTATCATGAAATTGATTAAATTCAATTAGTTTTAGTTCTTCTAGTAGGGAGATAAGATTGATATCATAAACATAATATTTGTTATCTTTGAAATGAACCAAAGAGATACTCGCTTTTCCAGTTCTATAGTGTATATATGGATTTGAGATATAGATATTGTCATTGAGTTGCATTTTAGAAAAATAATGACTCTTATCTCCACCGATATTATCATTTTCTTCCCTTTGTCTACAAATGATAGGGGTGATCTGTTTGAAATTTTCATCAACGGCATAAATAAGTTGAATAAAGCTATGTTGTTTTAAAATATGAGAAGCACTCTGCACGGGATCTTTTTGATAGCCATTTACAAGACTATATAAATAATGATCTACTGTTAGTTTATGCTTTTTGTAAATATTAATCACTTGTTTCATCTTTTTCTCCAAAGTTAAATTGTAAATTTATAATAGTTACTTGACGATTGTAACACTAATATACTGTTAATTTATTAATTGAGTATAATATTAATTGAATTTAAAATATTGTTGAGTATTATTGAGCCATTTTAAAAATTTGATGGAGAGTAAGTCTGATACCACTATATCTCATAACTTTAGCCACTTTTTTCCAATAGACTTCTTCATAGCAGGGTGTTGGACATTTTCTACATCTTGGTTTCTCGTCGTATTGGCAGTTTTGAACTCTTTGGAGTGAATATTGAAAAGTATCAAAACAATTATTACAAAGGTTGATGTCTTCATAAAAATCTTGATTTTGATAGGTGTGTTTAATGTTGAAAGGGAATGACTCTTGATGATTGTGTTTACAAAAATATTCAAAATAAGTTTTGAGCGTAGTGATTTCTATTGTATATTTTTCTAATGTCATAGTGAAATTTTAATTAAAAATAGAATAGTATTAGTTGATTTTAGTCAAGGAAAAAGTGAGAAATAATTATGATGATACGAGAATTAAATCCATATAGTCTAAGTTTTCCAAACCCACGGTTTGCATCAGATGAAGGGTTAGTGGCTTTTGGTGGAGATTTATCAAAAAATCGACTTTTAACAGCATATAGAAGTGGCATTTTCCCATGGTATAACAAAGAAGATCCAATCCTTTGGTGGTCACCAAATCCTAGAATGGTACTTTTTTTAGAAGATTTTAAAATTTCAAAGAGTTTAGCAAAAATGATAAAAAAGGGAATTTTTGAAGTACGATTTGATACTAATTTTAGAGGAGTTATTGAAAATTGTAAAAAAGTACAAAGAAATTATACTGAACATACTTGGATACAAGATGAGATAATTGAAGCATACTGTGAACTTTTTGAAGCTGGAATTGCACACTCTTTTGAAGCATATGTTGATGGAGAACTTTTAGGTGGTGGTTATGGCTTGGTGATGGGGGATGTTTTTTGTGGGGAAAGTATGTTTTCATACAAAAATGATGCTTCCAAAGTAGCATTGAGCGGATTAGTTGAAAGATTAACCAAGAAAGATTTTAAGATGATAGATTGTCAAGTTCCTAGCGAGCATCTTGAAAGTTTAGGGGCAAAAATAATTACAAGAGATAATTTTTTAGATATTTTAAAAAATGCGTTAGAAAATCCAAAAGAGTTTTAAATTTGAAAAGAAAAAAGGTACAACGTAAGCCGCGTTTTGTCGTGGATAATAATTTATCTAGTTTTTAAATCACTTTAAAAATCTTGCGAAAACAAAAAGATGTGAAGCTTATACCAATGTTTTCTTGCTTTAGGTTGGGTTTACATAACTATCTTGATTGCTCAAAATATTGGTGGGCTCTTACCCCGCCGTTTCACCTTTACCAGAGCTCTAACCAAGAGATGGAAGTATACTTTCTGTTGCACTATCCCTTAGATTACTCTAGCCATCCGTTAGATGGAACCTTGCTTCACTAAAGCCCAGACTTTCCTCTTGATAAAATCAAGCTATTATCAGTTGTACCTTTTGTGGTATCATAACCAAAAAAGTATTATTTTTTTATAATATCATAATTTTTTGGTATTGTAAATAAGAAAATATTATCAGATAAGGTTACATCTCTTTGAAAATTTGTAAATAATATCACTACTTTGTTATCAAGTTCATCTTTGTAGCTTATTGATTTTAGAATATTATTTTCAATCATTATCGAATATTTAGTATCTTCAAGTCTATTTTCATATATATTTTGTGAAACTTTTTTTGAGTTATTTATGATTTTCACTATATTCAGTTCATCATTTAAAGTTGATGTTATAGCTTGTTCAAGTTCAGGTTCATCGATGATAACTTGATTTTTATTGATATAGACATTTTTAACTATAGGTATTTTATAGCTCCATAAAATTTTATCATTGCCTTTTATTTTGAGTTCACCTTGATATACAATTTCATTTCCTGATCTATTTTTTACAATTTGTTTAAAACTTGTATGAAGTGTTTTGAAATCCAAAATATTTCCAAATAGTACATTGGCAAGAAAGAAGCTTATAATTAATACTTTCATAATTATCCTTTAGTTATAATCGAGCCAATTATATATGAAAAAGGATTAAAATTATATGCTAGCTATTTTAGGAAAATTATTCGGTACAAAAAACGATAAAGAGATTAAAAAATATCAAAAAAGAGTTGAAGCTATAAATGCACTAGAATCAAAATATAGTGCCATGAGTGATGAAGAGATCCAAACGAGTATCGATGAAATTAAAGAAAAACTACAAATGGAGAGCACTACAACAAATGAAGTTTTAAATGATGTTTTTGCTATCACAAGAGAGGCTAGTAAAAGAGTCCTTGGGATGAGACACTATGATGTACAGCTCATTGGTGGACTAGTTCTTAATGATGGAAGAATTGCAGAGATGAAAACTGGTGAGGGGAAAACGCTTGTTGCTACTTTACCTGTTATTTTAAATGCTCTTAGTGGAAAAGGTGTTCATGTTGTAACTGTAAATGATTACCTAGCAAGCAGGGATGCAAAAGAGTTGGAAAAACTTTATAACTTTTTGGGACTTAGCGTTGGAATTGTGACAAATGCCCTCAAAAATGATATGGAGAGAAAAGAACAATATGGTTGTGATATCACTTATGGTACAAACAATGAGTATGGATTTGATTATCTAAGAGACAATATGGTTTATGATGTAAATGAGAAAGTTCAAAGAGGACATCACTATGTTATCGTTGATGAAATAGATTCTATTTTGATTGATGAAGCGAGAACTCCACTTATCATTAGTGGTCCAACAAAACGAAAAGCAAGTGATTATGTAAAATCAAACGAAATAGCTTTAGTTTTAGAAAAAGGTGAAAAAATTGAGCCTAAAAGACCAGATGAACAACCAGTTATCACTGGTGATTTTTATGTAGATGAAAAAAATAAAGTTATTATGATAAATGATAGTGGAATCACAAAAGCTGAAGAGATGTATGGTGTTGAAAATATGTATGCTTTGGACAATGCAGGGCTTTCACATCAACTTGATCAAGCTTTAAAAGCAAATTATATTTTCCAAAAAGATGTTGATTATGTAGTACAAAATAATGAAGTTATCATCGTTGATGAGTTTACTGGAAGACTAAGTGAAGGGAGAAGATTTAGTGATGGATTGCATCAAGCTCTTGAAGCAAAAGAAGGTGTAAAAATCCAAGATGAATCACAAACTTTAGCTGATATCACTTTTCAAAATTATTTTAGAATGTATACAACACTGGCAGGTATGACAGGAACTGCGCAAACTGAAGCTACTGAATTTGCAGAGATTTATAACCTTGATGTTGTAAGTATCCCTACAAATGTACCTGTGCAAAGAGTTGATAAAAATGATTTAATTTTCAAAAGTGAAAGGGAAAAATTTGATGCAATTTGCTTAAAAATCAAAGAGTATAGTGATAGAGGGCAACCTGTTCTTGTTGGAACTACTTCGATTGAAAAGAGTGAATATCTTCATAATCTTTTAAAAGAGAAAAAAATAGCTCACACTGTTTTAAATGCAAAACAACACGAGAAAGAGGGAAAAATCGTAGAAAATGCTGGTATTAAAGGAGCTGTTACAATTGCTACAAATATGGCTGGTAGAGGAGTTGATATTAAACTTCCAAAAGAATGTTTAGAACTTGGTGGTTTGGCAATTATTGCAACTGAAAGACACGAAAGTAGAAGGATTGATAATCAGCTTAGAGGACGAAGTGGACGACAAGGGGATATTGGTGAATCACAATTTTATCTAAGCCTTGAAGATAATCTTTTACGAATATTTGGAAGTGATAAGATTGCAAATATTATGACAAGACTTGGTATTGAAGAGGGTGAACATATAGAATCTGGTATGGTTACAAGAGCTGTAGAAAATGCTCAAAAAAAAGTTGAATCTATGCACTTTGAAAGTAGAAAACATCTTTTAGAGTATGATGATGTAGCCAATGAGCAAAGAAAAGTTATCTATAAATTTAGAAATGATTTGTTAAGTAAAGAGTATGACATTGACTCAAAAATCAAAGAAAATATCGCTGAATATGTAACAAATCTTATGCAACATGCAGAGTTTTTAAGTACATCGGCGATGATGGATGATTTTAACTATGAGCATATTGTTTTAAAATTGCAAGAGGAACTTGGTGTTCATATCACAAAAGAGGAGATCAGTGATAATGATAAACAGCTTGTGAGTCAAAAACTTTTAGCACTTGTTCAGTCAAAATATGATGAAAAAATGTCAATGGCGGCAGATGAACAAAGACAAGAGATAGAAAAAATCCTTTATCTTCAAATCCTTGATAGTTCTTGGAGAGACCATCTTTATACGATGGATACACTTAAAACTGGTATCGGACTTAGAGGATACAATCAAAAAGACCCACTTGTTGAGTATAAAAAAGAGAGCTACAATATGTTTATTGAGCTTATTGCTTCTATTAAATTAGAGATTGTTAAAATTTTATTTACAGTAAGACTCAGAGATGAAGAGGCTGAAAGAAGAGAAATTGAAGCTTTAAAAGCAAAAATGGAACAATCAAACGAAGCACTTTTTACAAATAAAGAGGAGCAAGCTGAGGTTGTAGCAAAAAAAATAGCGAGAAATGAAGCTTGCCCTTGTGGAAGTGGAAAAAAATACAAACAATGCTGTGGTGTAAGTGGTCCTAAAAAAGGTCTTTTAGCGAAATAAGAGAATTAACAATTAGCACTCTGTATTGACAAGTGCTAATATATCAAGTATAATTTCAAAAGTTGGTGGGTATTCCATCAACTTTTTATAATTTATAGAGATTTTAATTAAAAGAAAAAAGATAATTATGGGACACATTGCTTTAGCAATTTGGAACATACCAAGAAAGGATAATAATAATGGCAAAAAGTTTATACGAAACACTCGGTGTTAGTGAAAGTGCAACACAAGCTGAGATCAAAAAAGCATACAGAAGTTTAGCGAAAAAATACCATCCAGATATCAATAAAACTCCAGAAGCTGAGGAGAAATTTAAAGAGATAAACGGTGCTTATGAAGTGCTTGGTGATGAGGAGAAAAAAGCTCAGTATGACCAATATGGGGATAGTATGTTTGGTGGACAAAATTTCCACGATTTTGCACGAGGTCAAGGAAGTGGTGTTGATATCAATGATATTTTACGAAATATGTTTGGTGGCGGAAGAGGAGGATTCTCTAGTGGAGGATTTGGAGGCGCTGGTTTTGGAGGAGGATTTGGCGGTGGATATGAGCCAGATTTGGATATCGAAGCGAGTTTAACGGTTGATTTTAAAACGGCAGTGGTTGGTGGGAAAAAAAGTATCACTTTAAATGGTGAAAGTTTTGATATTAAAATACCACAAGGGATTGCAAACGGTCAAAAAATAAGAGCCAAAGAGAAAGGGAAAAGAGCGCAAGGATATCCAAGGGGAGATTTGATTCTTACAATTAATGTAACTGAAGATGATAATTATAAAAGAGAAGGGGATGACCTGTACCTAAAAGTTGATGTTCCTCTTTATGCTGCATTGTTTGGTAGTAAAGTTGAAGTGGAAACACTTTATAAAACAGTAACATTAAAAATCCCAGAAAATACAAAACAAAATCAAAAAATGAGACTAAAAGATTTGGGTGTTTTAAATCGAAAAACAAAAGAGATGGGAAGTTTATATGTGACTATCAATGTGGTTTTACCAAAACTAGATACTCTTCCAAGTGATTTAGTTGACCTTATGAGAGAAAAATTACCTCAAAACTAATGACTTATGAACAAATAATTAAAAAGTATGCTCCACTTTTAAGAGAAGTTACACATATTCCAAGCAAGGAAGTGGAGATACTACTCCTTTTCCTTTTGGAAAAGAATCCAATTTGGCTCCATCTAAACTACAAAAATGAGTGTAGTTGTGAAGAAGCTTTAGCAAAACTTGTCAAAAAAAGAGCTACAGATTTTCCAATAGAGTATTTAACCAATCGTGCTAGTTTTTATGGTGAAAGTTTTATAGTTAAAGAAAATGTCTTAATTCCTAGACCTGAAACAGAGATTTTAGTTGAGAAAGCAGAATCTGTTTTAAAAGAGATAGAAAATCCAAAAGTTCTTGAGATTGGTGTAGGAAGTGGGATAATCTCTGTGATGTTAGCTACACTTATCCCAAATATCAAAATTATGGCAGTAGATATTAATGATGATGCCCTAAATTTAGCTACACTAAATGCAAAAAAATTTGGTGTAGAAGATAAGATAACATTTTTAAAAAGTGATTTATTTGAAAATATTGCAGATGAACAATTTGATATGTGTATCTCAAATCCTCCTTATATAAAAAATGATTTTAAGTTGCCTAAAAATGTAACTTATGAGCCTAAAAATGCCCTTTTTGGTGGAGTTGAGGGGGATGAGTTACTTAAAAAAATTGTTGATGATACAGTGGAGAGAAAAATTAAATATTTGTACTGCGAGATGGGATTTGACCAAAAAGTAAGATTAGAAAGATATATCAAAGAATATAAACCAAAAAGCTGTGAGTTTTATAAAGATTATGAGAAACTTGATCGTGGTTTTTGTGTAGAGTTTAATATAAGCAAAGTGGAGTAATAGAGTGAGTGATAGTATCATAAAACTAAGAAATCTTAAAAAAGTTTTTGGAACAAAAGAGATACTAAAAGATGTTAATCTTGATATTAAAACTGGCAAATGTACTGCTATTTTTGGTCTTTCAGGTGGTGGAAAATCAACTATCATCAAACATATTGTTGGACTTTTAAAACCTACAGATGGTGAGATACTTTATAATGATATTGATATTGGAAAATTAGAGGAAAAAGAGCTTCGAGAGGTGCGAAAAGATATCGGATTTTTGTTTCAAAGTGGAGCTTTATTTGATAGTATGAATGTTTTTGAAAATGTTGCATTTCCCCTTAGAGAACATACAAAGTTGGATGAAAAAACGATACAACAAGAGGTAATGGATAAACTTACGATTGTTGGACTTGATGCTTCAAGGGTAGCATTTCTGAATCCTGATGAACTAAGTGGTGGGATGAGAAAAAGGGTTGGACTTGCACGTACTATCATCTTAAATCCTAAAGTTTTACTTTATGACGAACCAACAAGTGGGCTTGACCCAATTACAAGTGATGTTATCTCTCAAATGATTATAAATCTTCAAAAAGAGACACATACAACATCTATTTTAATAAGTCATGATATAAATGAAACTTTCAAAACAGCAGATTATTTTGCGATGTTGTATGAGGGAGTTATTGTTGAGTATGGAGATTTGGAACATTTTAAAAACTCAAAACTTGAAATTGTACAAAAATTCCTTAATGGTGATAGCTCTGGAGTGTTTAATTGACACTTCTTTATCAACCACAAGATGGGTATTGTTATAATAGTGATACTTTAGCCCTTTTTAATTTCATCAAAGAAAATCTTAAAATTTTTAAAAATAATCAGGGGGAACTTCTTGATATTGGAAGTGGAAGTGGAATTTTAGGGATTTTATTGGCTAAAAACTATCCGAAGTTACAACTTAACTGTGCTGAAATTCAAGAAGAGTTTATTTTTTTAACGAAAAAAAATACTCAAACAAATAAGATAGAAGCAACGATTTTTGAAGGAAATTTTGAAACTATTGAGTTTGGTAAGTTATTTGATATGGTCGTTTCAAATCCCCCATTTTATCCCTCTTCTGTAATTCAAAGTGACAATAAAAACCTAAAAAAAGCACGATACAACGATAGTTTGCCACTTGAAGTTTTGATAGAAAAATCTTCAAAATTATTAAAAGAAAATGGAAAGTTTTTCTTTTGTTATGATGTTAAGCTTCTTGATGATATTATCTTTTTTTGTAAAAAGTATAAGATTAACATTGAATCTTTACAGTTTTTACATCCTAAAATTGATAGGAAAAGTAGCTTGGTTATGGTTTATGGGCGAAGAAATTCTAAATCATTATTAACAATTTTACCCCCACTTATTATGTTTGATGGTGAAAAATTTACACAAGAGATGGAAGAGATTTATAAGATGTGCAATACCTATAGTATAAAAGTGGATACAAAACAGTTATGATTTTAGAACATAAAGATTTCCCATATAAATTTGATGCAACTGTATGTAGCACTTGTGCTGGAAATTGTTGTATTGGAGAGAGTGGAGTTATTTGGATAACAATAGATGAGATTGAAAAATTAGCTACCCACCTTAATATTTCTGTTAAAGAGGTATTTGATAACTATTTAATAAAATATGATTATAAATTTTCTATCAAAGAGAAAAAATTAGATGAAAATAATTACGCTTGCATATTTTTCGATTTAACAAAAAAACAATGTTCAATCTACGAAGCAAGACCATCTCAATGTAGAACTTTCCCTTTTTGGGATCATTTTAAAAATAATATAGAAGAGGTAAAACAAGAATGTCCAGCTATACTAGAATAATTTTTTCACTGTATTTTATCTCTATGACCCATCTTTTAGGAGATATTCTAAGTACAACAAAAGAGGATGTTTTCACCCTTGTTGGACTTGATAGGGAACTTAATAGTGACTTTGCAAGTAGTGCTATTATATATGAGAAGTTATTTGAAGAGACAAAAGATAGTGATTACCTAAAAAAAGCTATAGAGTCATATTTTGCAAATAAAGATTTTACTAAAGTAGTGACTCTTTCAAAAGATAATTTTGAGAAGTTTTCAGATATAAAAGAATATTTGATGTATAAATATCTCCTTTCAACTGTCATTCTTAAAAAATATGATGAAGCTTTGGTTATTGCAAAAGAGTTAGAAAAATATCAATCACCACAAAATAGTGGACTTCTTGGAGATTTGTATTATATTGTAGGTCAATATGATAAAAGTTTAGAAAATTATGAATTTGGGTATAAAGCACTTGGAACGCCAAATCTTGTTTTAGCAATTGCTAATTTACTTCATACAAAATTGAATAATACATCTCAAGCAATTGATTATCTTAAATCTTACGGCGAAGCTCATGGTTGTGATAAAAAAGTATGTTTAAAGTTGCTTGAATACTATCAAGTACAAAATAATCTTGATGGTATGGTATCTGTTATGGAGACGATGTATGCAGAACATAAGAAAGAGCATACGAAAGAAAAATTAGCAAAATTTGAGTTGATGTTGGGTGAACTATATTTACAACAAAATAAACAAAAAGGGATAGATTTTTTAGCTAAAACGGGAAATAATAATTTAGTTTTAGCCTCTTTGTATGAAAAAGATAAATTATATGATAAAGCCTTAGAACTTTTAGAAAAAACATATCAAATGACAGCAGATGATACTATTTTAGGTCGTATTGCTATGATTGATTTTACAATAGCAAAAGATAAAAAGCTTGTGATAAAAGATGTTTTAAATAAATTTGAATTAGCTTTAAAAGAGAAATCAAATCCTGAGTATGAAAATTTTTATGGCTATTTACTGATTGATTATGATTTGGATGTAAAAAAAGGGTTAGAGTTAGTTAAAAAAGCATATGAAGCAAATCCACAAAATATTGCTTTTGAAGATTCTATTGCTTGGGGATATTTCAAAAATAATGAATGTACTTTGGCTTGGCAATATATGAGTGAAGTTGTACAAAAAGTGGGACTTGATGATGAAGAGATAAAACTTCACTATGATGAAATTAAAGAATGTATGGAAGGGAAAAAAGAAGAAAAATGATACTTGATGAGATAATAAAAAAAACAAGAGAAGATGTAGAAAAGAGAAAAGTTGATTATAGTATTGATTGGTTGGGGAGAAGTTTGGCTTACAATCCATATCCACCAAGAGATGTACGAAAGTTACTTACTTCTACAAAAGAGGAACCTATACGAATTATTGCTGAAGTTAAAAAAGCGAGTCCTAGTAAAGGGGTGATACGAGAAGATTTTGACCCAATAGCTATTGCTATGGAATATAGTAAAAATGGAGCAAATTGTCTCTCAGTACTTACTGAACCACATTTTTTTCAAGGAAATCTAGAATATCTTACAGGAATTAGAAGATATGTAAGTACACCACTTTTACGAAAAGATTTTATTATTGATGAGTATCAACTTCTTGAAGCTCTTGTGTATGGAGCTGATTTTGTATTGCTAATTGCAAAAGCACTTAGTACAAAAGAGTTGCAATATCTTTACGATAGAGCTTTACAACTTGGACTTGATGTTTTAGTTGAAATTCATGATAAGGAAGATTTGACAAAAGCTATGAAGTGTGGAGCACATATCATTGGGATAAATCATAGAAATCTTCAAACTTTTGAGATGGATATGGAACTTTGTGATAAGCTTATCCCTATGATTCCAAATGGTAAAATCATAGTTGCTGAAAGTGGAGTGAATGATAGAGAAACAATTCTAAGATTAAGTTCAATTGGTGCAGATGCTTTTCTTATTGGGGAGCATTTTATGCGACAAGATAACATTGGTGCTGAACTTCAAAAACTAAAATATGGAAAATAATTTAGTCTCAATAGACGACCTTAAAAGCTTATATTTCAAAGATGAAAATAAGCTTTTTTCTCAAAAAATACAAAAACAAGATTTTCATATCAAATCAACGACAGAGATACTTTCAAATATTACAAAAAATGGCTCATTTCAAAAAGTAAATGAAACCTATAAATTAGGGCTTATTCTTAAAAAAATTCTTTTGCAATCACATCTCAATTGGATAACTTATGTTTATTATAAAAACAAAAAATTGATAATTGGGACAAATAGTCATATTGGTCAAAGTGAGCTTAATATGCAAAAATACATTTTAGTAGAAAATTTAAAAAGGGTTGAAAGATATCAAGATATTGAGAGTGTAAGTATCTTTAGAGATGAAAATATCTCTAAGTCCAATCAAAAATGGGAAGATAAAACTTGCATAACCACTGAAAAAAGTTATGGAATATTTGATAATTATCTACAAGATGAAAAATTATACGAAATTATTGAAAGAATTAAGAAAAAAATAAAAAATGTTAAATCATAATGATTATTAAAGATTTTTTGAGCTAGAATATAGGAATAAAAAAATAGGAGTGAAGATGGAAGGGTTTAAAAGAAATACATCGTTAGTAAGTGAGATAAACAAGTACTTAGCGTATGTTGTTGGTGCTATGCTAGTTATTGGTACGATTTATGTGAAATTTATGCTAGGCAATGCTATGGATAAATCAGATGAAAGTTTAGCCATAGATTTACAAAATAGAATTTTAAGTTCAGAAGAAAATAAAAAAAGTGTAGCTTTAGGTATAGCTGTGACTATTGCTTCAAATAGTGAAGTTGTGAAATCTTTAGAGTTAAATGATAGAGCTTATGCCCTTGATGCATTAAATAATCTTGGGAAAAGTTTTAAAAATGGTACACCATATAAAAATGTAAAAATTCACATCCATACAAAAGATGTAAAATCATTTGTAAGAGATTGGAAACCTGAGAAATTTGGTGATGATTTGAGTGGATTTAGAGCAAGTATCGTACAAGTAAAAGAGACAAAAAAACCAGTAACTGTGGTTGAAGTAGGTGTTACAGGACTTGTTCTTAGGGGAATTGCACCAATATTTAATAAATCTGGTGAGTATGTTGGTTCTGTTGAAGCAATTATGGGATTTAATTCAATTGTAAAAGAATATAAAAAAGAGAAAATGGATCTTATTGTACTTATGGATGATAAATTAGCAGTTGGAGATAAATTTAAAGATGTTCCAAAAATATTTAATTATTATATCTCTCAAGAAGCAACAGATGAAAAGTTTAAAACAGCTGTGAGTGGATTTAGTGCTGAAGAGTTATCAAAAGAAGGTTTTTTAGAAACATCTGATTTCTTTATAGTTACAGCCCCTATAAAAGATTTAAGTGGAAAAACAATAGGAAAATATGTTGTAGGACTTGATAGAGAAGTTGCTGATGGTGCAGTAAATGCAATATCGTCACTTGTGATGCAAATATCGTTATTTGGCGTATTAATTCTTGCTATTATGTTTGTTATGATTTCTGTAATTGCTAAAAAAACAATAGCAAATTCATTGGAAATATTTACTCATAAATTTAATGATTTTGTAGATTTCTTATCTTATCGAACAAATAAATATGTTCCTGCTCAAATTGTTGTAAAAGATGAATTTGGTGAACTAATTAATCACTTAAATGATATTGCTATTATCCAAGATGCAAAACTAAAAGAAGATATGAAAGTAATTGGTGAGATAGTACTTGTTACTGATAAAGTAGAGCAAGGTATCTATCAATGTAGAATTCATGCTAGTTCAAAAAATCCAATGGTAGAAACATTAAGAAAAACAGTAAATAGTATGATTGAAGCTATGGATAGTAATATGACAGCTTTAAAATCTACCCTCGAACAATACACAAATAACGATTTCACAAAATTAGTTTCTATTGACCCAAAACTAAAATCAGATATGCTCGCTGTTATGCAAAGTGTAAATAAACTAGGTGAGGCACTTAGAACAAACGCAAAATTAAATCTTTCAAACGGTGAGACATTGAATCATAACGCAATTACCATGAGTGAGAGTGTAAATAATGTAGCAGCAAAGGCAAATCAACAAGCAGCTTCTTTAGAAGAAACAGCAGCAGCATTAGAAGA
>JAQUAG010000020.1 GCA_028687375.1 Arcobacteraceae bacterium
ACAACCAAACTATCTCTAAAAATGACCTTCAAGAGTTTTCAAAAGGTTTTTTTAAACACCTCCATCTTAAAGATACGAGTGATTTTGAGAGTGAAAATATCGTAGAGTTTTTGGATTTTTTAGGTGGCTTAAAATTTGATGAGTACAAAGAGACTCATGAGCAATTTCAAACGATTTATAAAGAGCTAAAAGAGATAAAACACAAACTTCAAAAGATTTATAAAGATGAGCAAGATATAGAAAATCTTAAAGAGTTTGCAAAGTTTGAGATAGAGAAAATCAGTAAAATCAATCCAAAAGTAGGGGAATATGAGGAGCTTAAAGAGCTAAAAGATACGATAAGTAAAAAAGATAAAATTGAAAAAATCCTCCTTGAAGCAAAGCCATTTTTAGATAATACGCACAAAATTTCAAATGCTTTATCGATACTTGATATTGATAGTAGTTTTTTTGATGATGCGATAAATGAAGTACACAATCAATTTGAAAAGTTTTATGACAAAATCCTCTCTTTTGAAGATATGAATATCGAAGATACACTTGATAGGATAGAGGAACTTGCAGGATTGCAAAAAAAATATGGCTCAATTGAAGAAGCTATTGAGTACAAAAAGATAAAAGAAAAAGAGCTTGATGAGTATGAAAATATCACATTTGAAAAAGCTATTTTAGAAAAAAATTATAAAAAATATTCACTTGAGATTGAAAAAGTGGGGATAAAATTAACTGAGCTTAGAGCTAAAGCGATGGAGATTTTAGAAACTGATATGAATATATTTTTAAGAGACTTGTATTTAACAAATCTAGGAATCACTTTAAATGGTACTGAGTTAACCAAAAATGGTTATGATGAGGTGGTTTTTACCCTTAATAATACAGAGCTGAAAAAACTAAGTAGCGGAGAATTTAATAGACTTCGTCTGGCACTTTTAACTGCAAGAAGTATCTATGAATGTGATAAAAATGGGATACTTTTTCTAGATGAGATAGATGCAAACCTAAGTGGAAAAGAGAGTGAATCAATCGCAAAAGTACTCAAAACTTTATCGCAAAACTACCAAATCTTTGCTATTTCACACCAACCACAACTTAGTTCAACGGCAGATCAACACTTTTTGGTGGAGAAAAAAGGGGATATCTCAGAGGTTAGAGAGCTAAGTGATAGTGAAAGAATACTAGAAATATCTAGGATGATAAGTGGTGAAAATATTACAGAGGAAGCAACACTTTTTGCGAAAACACTTTTAACAAAGAACTAAATAAAAACTAAAAAAGGATGAAATTTTGAGAATATTAAGTGGAATACAACCAAGTGGAATAATCCATATCGGAAACTATTTTGGGATGATAAAAAAGATGATAGAGAGTCAAGATGATGGGGAATTGTTTGCTTTTATAGCTTCATACCATGCCTTAACTTCGGTAAAAGATAGCGAATTTTTAAAAAGAAACACTTTTGAAGCAGCGGTTAATTTTCTAGCTCTTGGGATGGATCCTCAAAAATCCACTTTTTGGGTACAAAGTGATGTCCCTGAAGTGCTTGAACTCTACTGGATACTTTCAAATCATACACCAATGGGACTTCTTGAAAGGGCTCATAGTTACAAAGATAAAACAGCACGAGGGTTACCTACAAATCATGGGCTTTTCTCTTATCCTGTTTTGATGGCTGCGGATATTTTACTCTTTGACTCAAATATCGTCCCAGTTGGAAAAGACCAAATCCAACATGTTGAGATGACAAGGGATATCGCTCAAAGTTTCAATAATCATTATGGGGAGATTTTAGTTATCCCTGAAGCAAAAGTGGACAATGAGGTGGCAACAGTCCCTGGAACTGATGGGGCGAAGATGTCAAAAAGTTATGGAAATACTATCGATATGTTTGGTGCTCCAAAAGTTATCAAAAAACAAGTGATGGGGATAGTGACTGATAGTACAGACCTAAATGAACCAAAAGAGTGGGAAAACTGCAATATTTATGCCATCTCTAAACTTTTTATGTCAAATGATGAACTGCTTGATTTACAAAAAAGATATGCGACACCAGGGGAAGGATATGGACACTTTAAACTTACACTTTTAGACAAAATCAATAGCTATTTTGAACCGTATGGACAAAAGAGGGAAGAACTTTTAAATAATCCAGAGATGGTCAAAGATATTTTAAGTGATGGAGCTAAAAAAGCTAGAGTTATTGCTAGTGAAAAGATGAGAGTTATTAAAGATGCTGTAGGGTTATCTTACTAAAAGAAAAAAGGATATATTTGATTTTAAAAAACTTTACAATTTTATATGTAGAAGATAGCAAAGTTCTTAGAGAATATATGAAAAATTCTTTAAAGCCTTATGTAAAAGAGATTTATACAGCCAACGATGGAAAAGAGGGATTAGAACAATTTGTTAAAATCAAACCAGATATCGTAATCACCGATATCAATATGCCAAATATTGATGGTATGCAAATGAGTAAAATGATTAAAAACTCTTTTAAAGACACACCAATTGTTTTATTAACAGGATTTGATGAACCTGAGAATTTAAAAAAAGCTATTATGTTAGGTATAGACTCTTTTGTATCAAAACCTGTAAAAGAAGAGGAGTTGATAGAGATACTTAAATCAATTGCTCTAAAACTTCAAAATAAAATGGATGCAGAAAAATTAAAACAGATGCAATTACAACAAGAAAAAGTAAATGCTTTTTTAATACTTTTAAAAGAGATAGGGCATCATTGGCGTCAACCATTAAGTGCTATTATGACAATTGCAACAAGTTACGAATTGAAAAAAATTGGTAATTGTTACAACTCAATAGAGGAAGAGATTAACGATATAAATAAAATACCAGAGCAAATAACAAAACTGTCAAATATGTTACTAGCAGTGGAAGAGATAGATTTTAATAAGATAAAATTAGAAGAGATAGACAAAATCATTCAAATTAGCGATCCTTTGTATTAAATGCAAATTGGATAATTTATTTGAGATTTATCTTTAGAATAGATTGATGATATTTAGTGTTTAATTTTTTATTAAATGATTAAACTAAATAGGTTTAAAATCGCAAAAAACAAAGAAGCTATTTGACTTTTATTTGATTTCGTATAAAATACCCTTATATAAAATATGAGGAGTTGAATATGAAAAATGTGAAGAGAGCCTTTTTATTAGGTTTATTATCGGTTGTTACTGTAAGTGGAGCAAATTTTGATTTGAAAAAGAATCCAGTAAAAATTACTTATGTTGATCCATTTGATATAAAAAGTGAATACAATATTACAAGAACACATAGTGATAAATGTAAAGATGTTGCATTATCTGTTGATGTTGTTTGGAATGGTGACTATGCTAATGCAAATGTTCCAGCTGAATGTAAAAAAACTTATGTGACAACAGTAGGTAAAATCTCCCCTATGAAGATAAACAATGAAGTACAAACTTTGGGGGAACTTGAAGTGATTGAATTTATGCAAAAAGCTCAAACTGACAAAAATATGCTTCTTATAGATGCGAGACTTCCTGTTTGGTATCAAAAACTTACTATCCCAACAGCTGTAAATTTACCTTTTCCAAACTTTGATAAAGCAAAAAATCCAGCTGAATTTGATGATATGCTTGAGGCAATAGGTGTAACAGAAAAAAATGGTGTGTATGATTTTAAAAATGCAAAAACACTTGTCTTATTTTGTAATGGAATTTGGTGTCCACAATCAACTTGGGCTATAGAAAATCTTTTAAAACTTGGATATCCAGCAAAAAAACTTAGTTGGTATAGAGGTGGAATGTATAGTTGGACTGTCTCAAATCTAACAACAGTTGTTCCTAAATAAAAATGCTTTGAACCGTAGTAAAACTTCGTCATATAAATTTTTTATATGGCGATTTTTTATTAGAATCACAATATATTCTTAAAAATCTCCAAAAGGAAAAATTTATGGCTCTTTTAGAAGAAAAAAGTTTTATTAAAAAAATCACACCATTTAATAGATTAGATGATTATGAGTTAGAAAAACTTATTGATACACTTGATGTTGTTTATTTTAAAGAAAACACAGTATTGCTTTCAAGCAATGAAAAACCAGCTTTTTTATATTTTATAATTAAAGGTGTAGTGCAAGAACTTCAAGAGGATACAGTTATCTCTGTTTATGGAAACAATGAGTACTTTGACCCAATCTCTTTAATAGAAAATCACTCAAAACATAGTTTTAAAACAACATCTGAGACTATTTGCTATGCTCTTCCAAGGGAGACTTTTTTGGAGATAATGTATCAAAATGAGGAGCTAGAAGGATATTTTTTCCAGTCAATCTCAAAAAAACTTAATAATAGTGTTGGAAATGAACAAAGTAAAGAGTTCGTTAATCTGATGATTGCTAGGGTAAAAGATGCTTATATGCAAAAGCCAATTATTATAGATGAAAATGAAACTATTTTTAATACGGTTCAAATTCTTAAAAAGAATAAAGCTTCTTCAATTCTTGTAAAAACAAATGATGGGAAAATGGGGATAGTTACAGATACAGATTTTCGAGAAAAGATAGTTTTAAATAGAATTGATTTTGATGCTCCTATCTCAAAGATAGCTACTTGGGGACTCAAAACAATCAATCAAAATGAATTTTTATTTAATGCACAAATAACAATGAATAAATTTGGAGTAAAACGACTTATCGTAATAGATGAAGTAGAAAATATTATTGGGGTATTGGATCTTATCTCATTGACAAGTTTTTTTGCATCGCAAACTTATTCAGTTATTTTAGAAATTGATAATACTCAAAATATAGAAGAGCTAAAAATAGCAAGTGAAAAATTTGTTCGAGTGATAAGAATGCTCTATGCTAAAGGTGTAAAGGTTAGATATATAGCAAAAATTATCAGTCAACTCAATAATAAATTATTCAAACGATTATTTGAGCTTATTGCACCAGAAGAGCTTAAAATGCAATCGGCACTCATTATTATGGGAAGTGAGGGGAGAGAGGAGCAAATTTTAAGAACAGATCAAGATAATGCACTGATACTTTCAAATGATTGTACGGTAAGCAAAGAGATAATTGAAGAGTTTACACAAAATTTTACAAATAATCTAATAGAGTGTGGATACCCGAGATGTAACGGAAACATCATGGTATCAAATCCATTTTGGGTAAAAACACAAGATGAATTTGAAGAGACTATATTTGAATGGATAAATAATCCAAGTGAAGAGAATCATATGAATTTAGCGATTTTTTATGATGCTTTTGCTGTCGCTGGTGATAAATATCTTTTAGTAAATCTTAAAAAATATCTCTTCCAAAAAGCAACAGATTCAAGTGTTTTTCATTCATTTTTTGCAAAACCAGTATTAAATTTTGAAACTCCAATTGGGATGTTTGCAAATTTTATAGTTGACAAAAAAGAGCATAAAGATGAACTTGATATCAAAAAAGGGGGAATTTTCCCAATTGTTCATGGTATACGAGCACTTTCGTTAGAGAAAAAAATTAGAAAAACAAACACAGTTCATAGAATCAAAGAGCTTGAAGAGTTAGGTGTATTAGATAGAGAATTTAGTATGGAGATTATTGAGAGTTTTAATCTATTACTTACTTTACGACTTAAGTTTAGACTTGAAAAAATAGATTCAAAAGAACCACTTGATAACTATATCAATCCAAATAGATTGAATTCGTTAGAAAAAGATCTTTTACGAGATAGTTTTAAAATTGTTGAAAAATTCAAAAAGTTTATCTCGTTTCATTTTAAACTCAATTTGATGTAGGGAGTTTTATGTTTGATACTTTTATAAAAAATTGGAATAAACGAAAACTTACAAACTCAAAGTATGAGATTCTTTTTGAGCAGTATGATGGAGATGAGTATATTTGTTTTGATTGTGAAACAACGGGACTTAATCCTAAAGTTGATGATATTATATCTATTGGTGCGGTAAAAATTAAAGGGAATAAAATTCTTACAAGTGAAAAATTTGAAAGATTTATTAAACCGAAAAAAAAGCTTGAAGGAGATTCTATTAAAATTCATCAGATACGAGAATGTGACTTGGTAGACGCAAAAGATATCGATGAGGTTATTTATGAATTTTTGGATTTTATTGGGAATCGCCCTTTGGTTGGATATTATTTAGAATTTGATGTGGCAATGATAAATAAATATACAAAATCAAAAATAGGGGTAACTTTACCAAATAGACAAATAGAGGTCTCAGCACTTTATTTTGATAAAGTAATAGGTAAAATTCCTCAAGGAAATATCGATTTAAGATTTAACACAATTATGAAAAAACTCGACCTTCCAATGATGGGAAAACATGATGCTATCAATGATGCGATTATGACTTCGATGATATTTTTAAAATTAGGATAAATAAAATACCTTTAATTTACTTTAAAATAGTTAATAATGGCTTACAAATATAAGTTTGTGTATACTTTTGGAAATTTATTCAAATAAAAGGGAAACAAATGTTTTTTTGTAATACAAAAGATAAAGATGAAGAGATAGCAAGTTTAAAAAAGAAGATTGAAGAGTATGAATCTGCAAGACTTAATGAGGATGCTTTATTTGAAGAAGTAAATGATTTACTCTTAAAGTTTGAAAAAGGTTTATATGATTTATCTGCAAAACAAACAAGTAATAATCCAAAGCTAAATAAAATAAAAGATAGCCTAAATAACGCTTTATCAACAAATGCAAAGTTTTCAAATCAAATTGTAAAAACACTTATTGAATATGGAAATGCAAACTTTGAGTACGCAGTAGATGTAGAGGCTATAAGTGGGAAAACAGGTTCTATTCTTTTAGGAGTTAGAGCTTTAGGAAGTAGTATCTCTGAACTTTTAGCGTTGATGGATTTAACTTCAAATGATTTGAATAATGAGATGAAAGAATTAGCAAGTGCTTCAAATATGCTTGCCTCAGCTTCAAATCAACAAGCAGCATCTTTAGAAGAAACAGCTGCTGCTTTAGAAGAAGTTACAAGTACTATTATTAATACAACTGAACATGCTGCTACTATGGCAAAGCTTTCAAATGAAGTGAGTATTTCTGCTTCTAATGGAGAAAAATTGGCTAATGAAACATTTGCATCTATGGATAGTATAAATCATGAAGTAACAGCAATTGATGAAGCAATTGTAGTGATAGATCAAATATCATTTCAAACAAATATTCTTTCACTTAATGCAGCTGTTGAAGCTGCAACTGCTGGAGAAGCAGGAAAAGGATTTGCGGTTGTTGCACAAGAGGTAAGAAGTTTGGCTACAAGAAGTGCAGAAGCAGCTAAAGAGATCAAAAATATTGTCCAAAAAGCAAAAGAGAAAGCAACTAGTGGTAAACAAATTGCTCAAAATATGATAAATGGATATACAACACTCAATCAAAATATTGAAAGTCAAATTAAATTAATAGCTGATGTATCACATGCAAGTTTAGAACAAAAACAAGCTATTGAGCAAATTAATGATGCTGTTAATGAACTTGATAAAACAACACAACAAAATGCTTCTGCAGCATCACAAATTAGTTCACAAAGTCAAAGTATTCAACAATTATCACAAAAATTAGTAAATGTTGTTAGTCACACAAAATATAATAAAATTGCACAACAACAAGTGTGTGATATAGATATGATGTTTACTTTAAATAAATTAAAACTTGATCATATTAATTTTAAAGATTCTAATTTTGCAAAATTAAATGATAAAGCTACTTTTAGAGTGACCACTCATCATGAATGTAACCTTGGAAAATGGATTGATGAAGTTGAAAAACAGGGAGAACCTTTCACAAGAACAAATAATTGGCAACATTTAAAAGAAGTTCATGCAAAGGTTCATGGTGAGCTTCAAGGGATTGTTGATAGTAATTCTAAAGGAAATATAACAGCAATGTTAAATGAAACTTTAGAGATAGATAAAGCAATTTCTGATGTATTTTGGAGTATTCAAGCAGTCAAAAGGGAAAAGTGTCAAGATTTTTCTTTACAAACAAAAACGCAAAGTTACTCTATTCCAAAAGTAATGGTTGGTTCTAATCAATCAGTTAGTAAAATTGCATTAGGAACAAAACCTATAGTAAAAGCAGCATCAATAAAAGCACCAATGAAACCAATAGTTGCTAATAATGATGACGATGAATGGGCAAGTTTCTAGAAAATAAAAATAATAAGTAGACTTTTATCTGCTTATTGTTAACTACAATAGTTTTTTATTATAATATTTTATATTCTCCTTCTGCTAAATCATCAATTGTATAACTATTGAAACTTACTCTATGAAGTGCAATAACTCTATTAGCAACAGCTCCAAACATCCTTTTTACTTGGTGATATTTCCCCTCAACTATCTCTAAAAGTACAGTTAATTCATCTACTATCGTGAGAGTTGCTGGAAGTAGTGGTTTAGTTTCTCCATTTAAAATAAGTTCACCACTTCCAAAAATAAGAGCTTCATCACCTTTTAATGGATGAGCTAAAGTGACTTTATAAATTTTTGAAATATTACTTTTTGGACTTGTAAGTTTATGATTTAGTTCCCCATCATCTGTAAGTAAAATTGCCCCAGTAGTATCACGATCTAGTCTTCCAACTGTTGAAAGTTTTGGATTTCTATCTTGCCATCTACTTGGAAGTAAAGAATAAATAAGCTTTCCACTATCATCATGAGAACACACTACACCTTCAGGTTTATTCATCAAAATTGTGAGCGTTTCCCCATCAAGAGGTTCAGTATCAATTGATATGTCACTATGAATAGCTTTTAATGATGGATTAAATATTCTTTCATTTTTAATCTTTACTTCATGCATTTTCATAAACTTACGAGCATCACCTCTTGTGCAGTAGCCTAATTTTGAAAGATAACCATCTAATCTTTTTAACTTCATATTTATTCCTTATTACAAAATTATTACATTTCTAATATTTTAAAGATTTTAGTAGAATAAGCTTATAAATGGGGTATAAAGTATAAATCTTTAAGTATGAATGTAATAGTATTACTTATTAAAAATTTAAGTAAATTGGATAATAGAAAGGAAAATTGAATGTTTGAATTGTTGTTTTTTAGAATGAGAGTAGTTCATTGGATTGGTATTGTATTATTGATATTAAATGGAACATTTTTGACAAATAATATATATGGGCAGATTGTTCAGTATGTTATTGCACTTGTTATTTTTATTCATGATTTTGATGAAAAGATAAATGGTGTCAATAAAATGGTTCAAGTTCAAAAATCATTAGAGACTTTTTTCTTATTTTTAAACAGAAAAAATCAAAAAGCCGAATATATTAAAATAGAATCAAATGATGAATTTGGGCAAATAGCTAAAATGATAAATGAAAATATTGCCCTTATTGAAAAAAAAGTTCATCAAGATAATATATTTATGCAAGATGCTGGTGAAGTTATGAAAAGAGTTGGAAATGGTTGGTTTTCTCAACATATAGTAGCAAATAGTGATAATCCTGATTTTCAATTTTTAAAGACAAATGTAAATAATGCACTTGATAAACTAAAAGGTAATTTTCAAAGTATCAATAAAGTTCTTAGTGAGTATGTAACTTTAGATTACAGAAGAGAATTAATCATTGATGGGGTTGAAAAAAATGGAGTTTTTGATGAGTTACTAAGAGACGTAACTCATCTACGAAATGCTATAACAAAGATGTTAGTAGAAAACAAACAAAATGGTCTCACTCTTGATTTAAGTACAGATATTTTGATAGAAAATGTTCAAATTTTAAGTCAAAATGCAAATCAAGCAGCTAATTCACTTGAGTCTACTGCTGAATCTATTGATAAAGTCACAAGAAAAATTTCTCAAAGTACACAAACAGTTATCAAAATGGCTGGTTTAGCTTCTAGTGTAACAAATTCAGCACATGATGGGCAAAATTTAGCAAATGAGACAACGAAAGCTATGGATGAGATAAATTATGAAGTAAATGCTATCAATGAAGCAATAGCTATCATTGATCAAATATCTTTTCAAACTAATATCCTTTCTTTAAATGCAGCAGTAGAAGCAGCAACGGCAGGTGAAGCTGGAAAAGGGTTTGCTGTTGTTGCTCAAGAGGTAAGAAACCTAGCAAATAGAAGTGCAGATGCTGCAAATGAAATTAAAGCTTTGGTAAGTAATGCAACACAAAAAGCAAATAATGGAAAGAATATAGCTGATAAGATGATTGTTGGGTATAGTGAACTTAACGAGAATATTTCTCATACGATAGAATTGATAAAAAATGTGGAAATATCAAGTAAAGAGCAGTTATCTAGTATCAATCAAATCAATGATGCGATAGCACTTTTAGATAAACAAACACAGCAAAATGCGACAATAGCAAGTGAAACTTATGAGCTTACGGTTGAAACAGATACAATAGCGAAACTTGTAGTATCAAATGCTGAAGAGAAACAATTTGAAGGGAAAGAAAAAATAGTTGCATCTAAATTAAAATCAACAAGTAAAATACCACAAACTATGCTTGATAAAGTTCAAAAATCCACAATAGAAACTAAAAAAATAGAAACGACTCCATTAAAGGTGGAAGCTAAAAAAACTATAAAACCAATTGTCCGTGAGACAAGTGGTGATGACGAATGGGCAAGTTTCTAATGCAATAAGATAAGGTAGTTTTTATTATCTTATCTTATTTTTCAAATTTTCTTTCATTTTTGTTACTTTTAGTAACTTCCTCCTTGTATGATAAGAAGATAAAATCAAAATGCTATTAAAATGCTATTTAACCAATTTATAATAAAATCAAATAAAAATTACGGAGAATAAACAATGAGCGAAATTTTCGAGCCAAAAAAATCAAGATTTAACAATCCAGCTTTTAAAAATATGTGTGAATACAATGACTTAATGAATGAGTTTAAAGAGGATTACGAAGCTACTTGGGGGAGATTTGCAAGTGAAAAAATAGAGTGGTTTAAACCGTATGATACTATTTTAGATGAATCAAATGCACCTTTTTATAAATGGTTTGTTGGTGGGAAAATGAATGTAGCTCATCAATGTGTTGATAGACACCTTGATACGAAAAAAAATAAAGCAGCTATTATTTTTGAAGGTGATAATGGAGACCAAAGGATTATCACTTACCGAGAATTAGCATATGAAGTAAATAAAACAGCGAATATGTTCAAAAACCAATTTGATATTAAAAAAGGGGATAGAGTTGTTGTTTATATGCCAATGATTCCAGAAGCAGCTATAACTATGCTTGCTTGTGCAAAAATTGGAGCTATTCACTCTATTGTTTTTGGTGGATTTAGTGCTGAAGCTTTAAAAGATAGAATTATTGATGCTGAAGCGAAACTTGTTGTAACGGCTGATGGAGCTTTTAGAAAAGGTACACCATATATGCTTAAACCTGTAGTTGATGAAGCATTAAAAACTGGATGTGAGTGTGTCAAAAAAGTTTGTATTGTTGAGAGAAATGGTGAAGATATCACTTGGGTAGCTGGAAGAGATTATAGCTATAATGAACTTATTAAGTATGAATCAAGTAAATGTGAGCCAGAGATGATGGATAGTGAAGACCCGCTATTTTTACTTTATACTTCAGGAAGTACAGGAAAACCAAAAGGGGTTCAACATAGCAGTGCTGGATATATTCTTTGGGCTCAAATGACTATGGAGTGGGTATTTGACATCAAAGACAACGATACTTATTGGTGTACAGCGGATGTTGGTTGGATTACAGGGCATACGTATATTGTTTATGGACCATTAGCTGCTGGTGCAACTACAGTGATGTTTGAAGGAGTACCTACTTTCCCAGATGCTGGAAGATGTTGGAAAATGATTGAAGAGTATAAAATTAATCAATTTTATACTGCACCAACAGCAATTAGAATGCTTCATAAAATGGGTGCAGACGAACCAGCTAAATATGATTTAAGCTCTTTAAGAATTCTTGGAACTGTTGGTGAGCCTATTGATCCACCAGCATGGAAATGGTACTATGAAGAAGTTGGTGGAAGCCAATGTTCAATTGTTGATACATACTGGCAAACAGAAACAGGTGGACATATGATATCTCCACTTCCCGCAGCTACTCCAATCAAACCAGCTTGCGCAACATTTCCACTGCCTGGAATTATGGCTGAGATTATCGATGCTGATGGAACACCAACTGAAATTGGTGAGAAAGGTTTTATGTGTATCACAAAACCTTGGCCATCTATGATTAGAAATATTTGGGGAGATAGTGAAAGATTTGTAAAATCTTATTTTGGAGATTGTAAAAAAGATGGAAAACCTGTCTATTTTACAGGAGATGGTGCTATGATGAGTGAAGATAAATATATCACAATCACAGGACGAACTGATGATGTTATCAATGTTTCAGGGCATAGAATGGGAACAGCAGAAGTTGAATCAGCTATCAAAAAACATCCAAATGTAGCTGCAGTTGCAGTTGTCGGAAAACCGCATGATATTAAAGGTGAAGGAATTTTTGCTTATATTGTTTTAAAAGCAGTTGCAACACAAGAAGCAGACCAAACGGCTGATGAACTTGAACTTTCAAAAGAGATAAATAAAATCATCAAAAATGAAATTGGAGCTATTGCACTTTGTGATGAAATGGCATTTGTTCCTGATCTTCCAAAAACAAGAAGTGGAAAAATTATGAGACGAATTTTACGAAGTATCGTAAAAGGGGAAGCTATCACTCAAGATACTTCTACACTTGAAGATCCATCAATTGTTGGGAAAATAGAAAGCATTGTAAGAGGAGCGTAAGCTCTCCTTTTTCAAATCAAATATATTCTCCTTAAAACTATTATTCTTCAGCTAATATCTGTACTTTCTCATCAATAAGTTCTACATAAAGTTCTTTTGACCCCTTAAAATGGTAATTCTTTGTTGAATATGTTTGGTAATATTTAATTTTAAAAATAGCTTTTTTTTCTTCATTTGGATAGGGGATAACATTAATATCTTTGAACATTATCTGTTTTTCCTCATTTTTATCAAAAATAGATTTTTTATAAGCTTTAAATTTTTCAAAATTAGTCCCATCAGTTTTTTGAAAATTTGGTGAATAATAAGAGATATAGTTATCAAAATCTCCATTTTTCCATACTTCTTTCCAAGAATAAAAGTTACTTAAAACTTTTGCTATATTCTCTTTTGAATTATTTTCATCAATAGCATCATCTCTAATAATGAGTAAAGAATTATCAATATCGATAGTTTGTTCAAGGGTAGTAAGTTTGTCATTATCAAGGGCAATACAACCTTTTGTGTATGGGTCTCTATTGCCATTAAATGGAACACCATGTATCCAAATGCCATTTCCTGTTTTTCTATTAATTTTGTCAAAAGTATTTGGATAACTTGTTACAAGTGCAAGTGGACCATAAAATTGATCTAGTTTTGTTAATTTTTCAACTAAATCATAAGCACCAATAGGAGTTCGTAAATCTCCTTCTGATAATTTTGCACCAGTATTTTTTCCAGTGAGGACTGAAGATTCAAAAACTTTTTGTTTTTTATGGGTATTATTTTTAAAAATATCAATCTTTTTCATTAAAGAATCACATACAAGAAGATAATCAACAGATTCATAATAACCATCTGAGACATCTTTGTCTTTTAAATAGTTAAGCCAAAAATCTTTATAAGTTAACTCTTTTTCTAATTGATTTTGAACATAATCTATACCTTTTTCTTTATAAAGATTAGCATATTCATAGGATGCAAATAGATGAGTTGAAATGACAGATAATAGTAGATAAATATTGATTTTCACGAAATTCCCAAAACTTTAAGATGGGGGATTGTATAATATAAATCATAAAATAATAATCAAAAAAGGTCAAAATGTTTAAAATTTTAATAGTTATTTTTTGTTTATTTGGATTTGCTTTTGCAGGAACAAATGAAGATCTTGAGTGGAGCAAGGGGGAAAGTTTTCTCTCTTTCTTAACGAAATACAAAATAAATAAAGATATCTATTTTAATCTATCAAAAACAGATAAAGAGCTTTGTACAGAGATAGAAGCTGGTGCTGAGTATAGACTCATTTTAGCCGACAATGGCTCACTGTTACATGCCTTGATACCTATTAGTGAAGAGATGCAAATCCATCTTTATCGAGCTGCTAATAATATTGATTATATTCTTGATATTATCCCTGTTATCTATGACACTAGAACAGAACTGTTGACCTTTAATCTCGAATCTTCACCATATCAAGATATAGTGAATCTTACTAAAAATAAACAACTTGCAAATGAATTTATTAAAGCATTTCAAAAATCTGTAAATTTTAAAAAAGTGCATAAAGATGATATTGTAGCTATTAAATATGAACAAAAAATTCGTTTAGGGAAATATTATGGTACACCTGTCGTACTTGGAGCATTTGTCCGATTAAAGCATCAAGAGGATAAATATGTTTTTCAAAATCTTGATGAGGGTGTTTTTTATGATGATAGTGGAAAAAGTTTGACAGGTGTTCTTTTTAAGGTGCCATTGAATTATAAAAGAATATCAAGTATTTTTACATACAAAAGATATCATCCTGTGTTAAAAATATATAGAGCACATCTTGGAGTTGATTTTGCAGCACCTATGGGAACCAAAGTATGGTCAACAGGAAATGGTAAAATATCTTTTTTTGGTAGAAAAGGTGGATATGGAAATGTAATTATTGTAAATCATGAAGGTGGATTCAAATCGTTATATGGGCATCTTTCAGCTTTTAATAAAAAATTTCGTTCTGGTTCAACAGTTAAGCAAGGCGATATTTTAGGATATGTTGGAACAAGTGGGGTAAGTAGTGGACCACATCTACATTTTGGAATGTATAAGAATGTTAGAGCAATGGATCCTATGAAAATACTAAGTTCTTCAAAAAAATCACTTTCTGGAAAAGCTAGAAAAACATTTATGGCAAATGTAACAATGATTAAAAAAGAGTTAGAAAATGCGTTAAAAAATGGACAAGTACCGTTTAAATTAGAAAGCATTCCTCTTTATTCTAAACTAAAAAAATAAAATTTTAAGGTAAATAATTTTATTCTAAAAGAAGTTTTTATTTATTAGAGAAATGTATCAAGAGATTCTAAAATAGTTTGTACTTTTGCTTCTATATTTCCATCAAAGTTTCCTAAATCACTTGCTATTACAACTCCACCTGGAGTTACATTTGGATCCTCTTGAATTTGAATAAAACTTTCTAAGTTAAGTTCATTTTTAAGTGTTATATAGTCTTTAGGATTAAGATGAATTGTAATTTTTGAAGCCGTTTTGATTTTATTTAATATATTGGTGATAGTTATTCTCGCAATATTTGCAGATTGTTCACCAATTTCAACACCAATAATTTTTTTAGCAATTGACATAGAAGTTTTAAGTATTTTTGTTTCTAATTGAAAAGTAGCTTGTTCAAAAAATGTAGCATAATTTTTTAGGTCTTTGAGTGCTTGAACTATCTGTTTATCAAAATCTCTAGCACTCACTCCATTGTTTTCTATATTTGTTACTTTTGCATCTAATTGAGCAATATATTGAGTTAATTTTTGAACTTCCATTAAAACTGGATCAATATTACCATTGATAGATTTGTCATTAAGTGTTGAAACACTTTTCATCTGAGGATTTTGTGTAGCTGAACTATTTAAAAATGTTCCAAGAGTATAAGGCTCTATTGTTGAAGCTGATACTATTTTTGCAGATGAATTAACATTGTTATTCATTATTATTCACCCATTTCTCTTTCAATTTGACCATTTTCAATTAATTTTTGTGCAACAGCTAACATTTTTCTTTGAGCTGCTTCAACATCTTTTGGTTTTACACGGCTAAGCATTTCAAATTCCTCTTTAAATCTATCTTTTGCTCTTTGACTCATTGAACTAGCAACAGTATCAATATCCTCTTGAGGAGATCCTTTAAGTGCAACAGCTAAATCTGCAGCATCAACTTCTGCTAAAATTTTCATCATATCTTGAGCTTCAAGTTTGAGCATATCTTCAAATACGAACATATTGTCTTTAATATTTTTAGAAAGTTCAGAATCTAATCCATTGATACTTGTAAGGATAGCTTGAGATTTTGGTCCCATTCTGTTAAGCATATCAGCAACAACTTTTACTCCACCAACTTGTGTAATATGTGAAAGGAGAGATTCAAGTTTTTTCTCTAAAACCATCGACATTGTTCTTACAACTTCAGGGCTTACATCTTTAATTGTAGCCATTTGCATAGTAACTTTTACTTTCACATCAGGATGGAGTGTTTCAAGGAGTTCAGCTGCTTGTGCTGGATCCATATGCGATAAGATTACAGCCATAGTTTGTGGAGATTCATCTTTAATGAAATCTGCTAATTGTTTTGGATTAATATTTTCAAGGTATGCAAAAGATGCTTTGGCTTCAGCTAATTGTGCTAATTTAGATAAGACTGAATCTGCTTCTGCTTTACCTAAAGATTTATACAGCAAATCTTTTGCATATTCAAAACCACCAGATGTTATAAAGGCATTAGATTTTGTAAAGATATAAAACTCATCAAGTATCGCTAAAGAGGTATCTTTATCAATAGCTGAAAGTTGTGTAATTGCTGTTGAAATTTGTTCTACAAGGGCAAGTGGAAGATTTTGAAATATTTTAACAGTAGCTTCTTCTCCCATCAAAACACAAAACATAGCAATTCTATCAAGCATAGAAATACCATTTAGTACTTCATGATTTACCTCTTTAACCATTTGTTTTTCCTTGCTTTTTCAGTTTTTTATCACCTTCTGTTAATAATAATTCAATCATTTTAGCTATATCAGCTGGATGATTATTTATTTGAGAATCAAGCTCTTCAACTAAAACTTCGTACTGTGCAGCTGTTTCTTTATCTAAGCCGTCAATATTCCCTAATATCTGATTTCTAATTTTATTTTTTAATTTATTTTTTTCTACATTTGGATTGAATGATTCATAATCAAAATCTTCTTCAGCCATACCGACTTGTTCTTTTCTAGTTCCACTACCAGTCCCACCTGAAGTATCAATACCATTTGAGGCAATAAATTTTTTATAAAAAATAAATAATAAAATAGCACTAATAAGATATTGGATATATTCTCCATAATCTTGAATCATTGATTTTGCAGCCATTGAAGGTAGTGAACTTGCATCATTTGTAGCATTTATATCAGATGTGATAAACTTAAAAGCTTCAACTGAAACTTTGTCTCCTCTTGTGATATTAACACCAATCCCATCTTCAACAATTGTTTTTAATTGAGCTAAAAAAGCTTCTTTGTCTGTAATTTTATCTAAAATAGTAGAATCAAATGTAACAGCTGCTTGAATTTTATCTACTTTTGCAAAAGCATTGTCTTTCTCTTTTATAATTTTTTTAGAAATCTCATAATTGACAATATTTTTGTTTTCCTCTGTTGATGCTTTTGATTTAGTTGCTGCTGCATCTTCATTTGGGTTTTGTATATTACTTTGAACACCAGGAACACCAGCCTTATCTTTGTCTTTTTCTTCTTTGTTAGAAGTGGCTTCTGTTGTTTCTTGGCTTCTTATAGTTCCTTCTGGCTCAAAAATCTCTTGTTCTACAAGTTGATTTTTAAAATCTAATGATATTGTAACTCTTGCAATTACTTTATTGCCACCAATAAATGGTTCAAGAAGTGCAATAATTTTCTCTTCATAATCTTTTTCTAGTTTCTTTTTATATTTTTCATGAGATTGATATTTCATATTATCCATATCATCTTCATTTTTCTCAAGCATTGAACCATCTTGATCTATAAGTTTTATATTTTCAGGTTTCAAATTTGGAACGGCAGAAGAGATGAAATTTTTTATCCCTTCTATTTGTCTTTGAGTTAGTGTAATTCCAGGTTTTAAACTTAGAACAGCTGATGCAGTCGGATCTGTTTTTGTCTCTGTAAAAACAGATTCTTTTGGAATGGCTATTTTTACTGTTGCAGAAATTACACCATAAAGAGATTCAAGGGAACGACTAAGTTCCCCCTCTGTTGCTCTGAGATATTTTACATTATTTTCGAAATTCGTTGAACCAAGTGAACTTTTATCGAAAATTTCCCAACCAGTGTGTTTATTTGTTACTGCTTCACTTGTTACAAGCTTGATTTTTGCAATATTGATATTTTCTTTATTAGTTTTAAGTGTTAAATTGTCTCCATTCCCCACGATTGAAAAAGGTATCCCTGCAGCTTCTAGTTCACTTGTCGCTAACATTATTTGATTTTTTGTAAGATTTGTAGCAATTGTAAAATTTAATTTTTCATCATTTGATTTAAGATTTGAATAGATTAATAATCCAATCAAAAAAACAAATAGAATTGAAAAACCACCTATAATTACAGCTCTTTGACCTGCATTAAGATTATTTATAAACTTAAAAATTTGATCCATATATAAATATTATCCTAACTAATTTTTTCCAGCAGCATCAACCATCATTTTGAACCACCTAGAATCTCTTTTGATTGAATTACCAATTGCATCATTCATCACTGCATTTTTTGACATTTCACTAATTTGTTTATCAAGACTTACATTATTTCCATCATTTTGCTCTTCAAGATCAGCTACCTCATAAAGTTTCATACTTGGAGATGTTGATGTGTCTTGTTGTGAAAATGGAATATGATTTTTATGAGTAGTTGTCAATTGTAGTCCATCACTTTTTGTTTTTTTCAAATGATCATCAAAACTCAAATCTTTTGTTTTATAATCTGGTGTATTAATATTTGCAATATTTCCAGCTATAACTTTTTGTCGTTCACTTGTATAGTTTAATTTTTGATATAAAAAATTACTAACATCACTCGCATGCATATTATTTATCTTCCATCAATTTTTGTTAAAAGTTTTTCACTTAGTTCACCAATTCCAGTTATCGCTTTTTGCGCTTGTTCTAATCGTCTTTGACTATCAATAAGTGCTACCATTGTTGAAACAGCATTGATATTACTTTTTTCTATAGCCCCTAAAACCATAAATTGGTCATTGTCTATAATTGGTTTGAGTTTAGTGTCATCAGCTATTTTATAATTATTATTTCCAACTTTATTAAGATTTGAATATGAGGTTGTAACAATTGCAACTTGAGATTCAAATCCATCTGCAATATTTATTGGTTGATTATTATTGTTAAGAACTTTTTTCCCATCAAATGTTGATAAAACACCACCAATATTTTTAAATGAGCCATCTCTTGTAAGGAAAGTATTCCCCTCTTTATCTGCTACTTTAAAAAATGTATCATTTGTTTTGAGTGCAAAATCAAGAGGATTGTTTGTTTCAACAATAGAGCCAATTATCCCATTTATAAAATTTCCATCTATTTTAGGAACAGTGTTATTAATTGTGTCTAATTTTGTAGGTGCTATATCTTTTTTTGCTAATTTTTCCAAGTAATGGTTAAATGAACCTTCGATTAAATTATCTTCTTTAAATCCATTGGTATTTACATTTGCTAAATTATTTGAAATGACATCAACACGGTTAAGTTGATTAATCATTGCAGCTGATAAAGAGTAAACACCTTGGTTCATTTTATGCTTCTTCTTTGTTAAATTCAGCTATTAAGCTATCTAAATCATCTTCAGAAACAGTTTGTGAACTATCCCCTGAAATATGTTTTGCTATTTGTACTTCAGGTTTATTTGAATCATCCTCAAATAATCCACTTAAATAAAGTGAAAGTTTTCTAATAACAGCCATAACTCTTTCTATTTTTTGTCTATTGATATCATGATACTGCATAAGCTCCATAGCTTCAAAAACTTTATTATTTTCATCTTCAATTCCTGTTGCTATTTCAGCAAGGATATTTTTTACATCAGCAGCTTTTTCTAAATTTTGACTAAATATATCAACGTTTGGAAATTTATTACTCAGAGTTTCTAATAATTTTGTTTGGGCATCAATAAAGTCTAGAACTTGTGTTGTATTTTTTTGTAATAAATCATTTTCATCAAGTATGAAACTTAAAACATCAAAAATTTGAGATGCTTTCTCTTCACTATCTTCTGCCACTTCATTAAGTTGATTTACAACTTTATGCTCTTTTTCAACAGGCATAGGGTAAATGCCCTTGTCTATTTTGCTACCAATACTCTCATCATCTTGTTTAACTGGTGATGGTTTTTTAGTTTCAACTTTAGGTGCTGGTGCATCTTCAACAATTCCACCAATACTAGATAACAAAGCATCCATATCAGCTTCATTAAGATTTTCATCTTCATCAGTATCAACAATTCCGTCAATTCCTGCAAGTAAGTCGTCTATATTTGTTCCATAATCATCAGAGCTTTTATCATCATCTCCATCATCAACGATTCCATCTATACCAGATAGTAAATCGTCAATATTATGTTCATCAGAACTATCTGATATGGTATCGTTCATAAGAGCTTCAATCTCTTCTTGAGTCATGCTCATGATTTATCCTTTAGTTTTTGAAGAATGGATCTAGTTTTTCTTTTAATGTTTGGGCATTAAATGGTTTAACAATGTAGTTGTTTACTCCAGCTTTTAACGCAGTGATAACTTCACTTTTTCCACCCTCAGTTGTAATCATAACAGTAGGAGTTCCTCTATGAGTACTCCCTTCGCTTCTTATTTTCTTAACAAGCTCAAGACCATTCATATTTGGCATATTCCAGTCGGTTAAAATAACATCATATTTTTTCTCTTGTAATAATTTCCAAGCTACTACACCATCTTCAGCTTCATCAAAATCACCTTTTGCAACACCCAATTGTTGAACAACATTTCCAATAATTCTTCTCATAGTTGAACTATCGTCTACAATTAAAATTTTCATTTTGTATCATCCTTTTTAATTTCAATAACATATTTGCTCAATTATAATGAATTTAGAGTAAATTATCACTTAAAATCTAATTGTATGAAAGAAGAGATACTCTTCAAAAGAAAAGATGATTTTAAAAAATATTACGATAAAATTAAGCTATATTAAAATTGGAGTTTGAAATGGTAAGAGGTTTATACACATCCGCAGCAGGTATGAATGCACAGCAAAATAATATTGATGTTACATCAAATAATATAGCCAATGTAAACACTACAGCATTCAAAAAAGATAGAACAGAATTTGCGGATTTAATGTATCAATCGTTGAATTATACAGCAAATGCAACAAGTGAAACGACAAATAATCCTACAGGAATTGATGTTGGGTTAGGTGTTAGAATTACAGGTATTCAAAAAAGCTTTATCCAAGGAAGTTTGATGGAAACTGGGAATGATCTTGATATCGCGATACAAGGGAAAGGATTTTTTCAGGTTACTACACCAAATGGTGATACCCAATACACAAGAAATGGTTCGTTTAAGCCAGATAGTGAGGGTGCTTTAGTAACTGCTCAAGGATATAAAGTTGATCCAGAGATAGTTATTCCTAGTAATTTTACAAATGTTTCAATTGCACAAGATGGAATTGTTTCTGCTACGAATCCAGTAGATGGAACAATTAATGTGTTAGGACAATTGACTATTGCTGATTTCGTAAATCCAGCTGGTCTAGCTCCAAAAGGAAATAATTTATACTCAGCAACTGATACTTCAGGAGATGTTGTAATTGGAAATCCAGGTACAGAAGCTTTTGGAAGTTTACAACAAGGGAGCCTTGAAGCTTCAAATGTTCAGTTAGTTAATGCTATGGTTGATTTAATTACAGCTCAAAGAGCTTATGAAGCAAATTCAAAATCTTTAACAACAACGGATGCGATGTTGCAACAAGTGAATCAATTAAAGAAGTAGTTTAGTCTAATATGAATTTAGATGAACTAAAGCAAAGACGAGAACAGAATATTCGTTTACATAAAGAGAAGAAAAAAGCTTATTATTTAAAAAAGAAATTAGCTACTAATTCTGGTGTAACTGAAGAAAAGCATCAATTTATAGATTACGAAAAAGAGCTATTTGGTGGGGATTTACTTAGCTTCACAGCTAAAATTAAAGAGATAGCAAAAAAGCAAAAAACATATATTCAAGACAGAGAAGAGATTATAGTAGCTAAAATTGAAGAGTATAGAAATAAGAAAAAAGATTATTATCTTGAAAATAAAGATAAAAGACTTCAGTACGATAAAGATTATAGAATTAAGAAAAAAGAAGATTTAAAAAATTATCGTAAAGAGTATTATGAAAGAAATAAAGATAAAATTTTAGCAAAACAAAGAGAACACAGACTAAAATTGAAAGAGACTGATAGTTAATGGCATCTTCTGATATATCTTTACAAATACAAGAAGCTATCACAAGTATAATAGAAACTTCTCTTAATGGTAGTAGTAATGTATCGATACTTAAGACGTATAAAACTACCAATCAATCATTGAATGGATTAAATGTTCTTGTTGTTAATGTTTCGTTTGCTTTTGAAAAACTAACAACAAATTTAAGATTTGTTCTCCCAGCTAAAACAGCTACAATGATAGCTCATGCTATGCTTATGGAAGATACACCACCACTTGATACTATTAGTGAGGATATAGCTGATGCTATGAAAGAATCTATTACTCAAATATGTGGTACTTTACAAACAGTTATTAATAGCTCTGGTTTGGAAGATTTAGGGAAAAGTAGTTTTTCTATTGGTAATTTTGAGATTATTGATGGCTTAAATTATCAAGTTGTAAATACTTTTCTCCTTTTAAAATTATCTTGTGGTGAAAATACTTATGATTATTTTATCGATTTTGAAGAGAATATTTTACCTTTTATTGAAGAGTTATCCAAGAGTGATAGTTTTATTTTTGAAGATGAACAAGCTCAAATCGAAGCACCTAGCAATGATGTAGAAGAGATAATAGTTTCAAGTGAGGAAGATTATACACCTGAAGAATCTGCTAATAGTGAGCAAAAAGAAATATTAGGTGAAGAAGATAAAGATAATGAGATAAAAGAAAAAGAAGAAGACAATAATCCACCGCTTATAAAAGAGGATGAAAATATAGTAGAAGAGGGTGTCTCTTCTGAAGATGAAGAGAAACTTGCAAAAGTAAATAAAAAGAATAAAATCATCAAAATGGTAGTTATTGCACTTGCTACGATTTTGGGGATTGTTATCATTGGATTTTCTGTTATGCTTTATATGGGTGTATTTGATAAAGAAGAAATACCAGTAGAGAAAGTAAAGCTAGATACAAATATTACTAAACCGTCCGAAGAATCTTTGGTTATTGCTGATATAAAAAATAAGCAAATCGATTTTAAATTAAGTATGATTGATGAAAACAGAATAAATAAAAAACTCCAATTTTTGACAAAATATGAAATTTTAGAGGAAGATGTATTGGCTAAATTTAAAAAAGCAGAAGAGGAGAGATTGTATAAATTAAAAATGGCAAAACTTGAGGAATTTGCTTTAAATAATAAAGAGGAATCGTTATACAAATCTAATGATGGAAATATGACAGGTAATAATATTAATGATGAACAAAGAAAAAATAGATTCGATGATGAGAATTTAACTGCTTCAAATCTTCCAACTACTGAACAAAATGATAAAATGATGCAAGACGAGCTTTTGATGCTTGTTAAAGTTGATCCAAAAGAATATAAAAAGTATAAAGAAGTTATTACTAAAAATAAACAAGATTCTACTCAAATCTCTATTTGTAAAGATCAAAAAGGGGTAGTGAATGTTTATGTTGGACCTATTTATTTGAAAACAGTTATAAATAATATTTTGAATGAAGCAAAAAAAGTAGATAAGAATAGTAAGAAAGATATGGGGCTTGTTTCTATTAAAAGAGGTGAATTTAATAAAATGTGTGATTTTTAATATTAGAATTTGTTTGTTAAAACTATAAAAAAGGGTAGGTGCAAAATTGCAACTACCCTTTTTCCTTTTGAGAGAGAAGAGAGATTATAAATCTTGTTCTACAATCTCTTGGAATCTATTGAAATAGATATTTTTTGCTTCTGTTAAATCTTTTTTGATACCATTGATAAATATTTCATCTCCACCAACTTTACCTATTTTTGTACATTCAACATGATTTTGTCCTACAAAAGTTTCAAATATTGCTTCATCTTCATATTTTACTTCAACGATAGCTCTACTTAAACTCTCAGAAAAGATATCTTTTGTATCTTTTAAAGGAACAGTGATACTGATACCTTTTCCACCAACTACTGACATTTTAGCAGCACTTATTGCAATTCCACCAACATTTACATCTTTTGCTGATTGTAAAAGTCCAGCTTTATTTGCTTCAATTACAAAATCCCAAAGTTGAAGCTCTTTTTTACAATCTACTTCTGGATGTGTTCCAGCAACTTTATCATAGATTTTTTTCATATATAAACTTCCACCAAATTCAGGTTTTGTTTCCCCTAAAAGGTAAAGTGTACTTCCATCTTTTTGAACACAAGATGGTAAAACTTTATTCATATCATCATTTAACCCAACAGTTGCAATTGCTGGTGTTGGGAAAACACCCACACCATTTGTTTCATTATATAAAGATACATTTCCACCAATTACAGGTGTATTTAACTCTTTACAAGCTTTTTTAATCCCTTCACATGACATCATAAATTGCCACATAACTTCTGGGTTTTGTGGATTTCCAAAGTTAAGACAATCTGTAATAGCAAGTGGACGAGCTCCAGTCATCGCAACATTTCTTCCAGCTTCCATAACAGCAGCTGCAGCTCCAAGTTCTGGATTGATATAACAATATCTTGTATTACAGTCAGCACTCATAGCTAAAGCTCTTCCTGTTTCTTTGATTCTGATAACAGAACCATCAAGTTTCCCTGGACCTTTTATAGTATTTGTTTGTACCATTGAATCATATTGACTATAAATCCATGATTTATCAACAACTTCAATATCACTAAACATCATATCAAATGCTTCTTGTGTTGAGATCGTTTTATCAAGAATGATATCTTTGATAGTTTTTAAATATTCAGGTTCTTTCACTGGTCTATCTAAAATAGGTGCTTCTTCACTTAAAGGTTGGATTGGAATATCAGCTACTTTATCTCCGTGCCAGAAAAGTTCCATATGCCCAGTATTTGTCACTTCACCGATTACTGCAACTGATAATTCCCATTTCTCAAATATATCAATAATAGCTTGCTCACACCCTTTTTTAGCACAAATTAACATTCTCTCTTGTGATTCAGAAAGCATAAAATCGTATGGAGTCATCCCCTCTTCTCTTGAAGGAACAAGGTCTAGATGCATAATCATACCACTTCCACTTCTTCCAGCCATCTCAAAAGAGGAACTTGTAAGTCCAGCAGCTCCCATATCTTGGATACCGATAATCAAATCTTTTTTAAATAGTTCTAAACAAGCTTCAAGTAAAAGTTTTTCTGTAAATGGGTCACCAACTTGAACAGTTGGACGTTTACTTTCACTATCTTCATCAAATGCACAAGAACTCATAACAGCCCCACCAAGACCATCTCTTCCAGTTTTAGATCCAACATACATAACTGGATTTCCAATACCTTCAGCTTTTCCAAGGAAAATTTCATCAGTTTTTACAAGTCCTAATGTAAATGCATTTACAAGATTATTTCCTGCATAACACTCTTCAAAATTTGTTTGACCTCCAATAGTTGGAACTCCCATACAGTTACCATAACCACCAATACCAGCAACAACACCTCTTAAAAGGTATCTGTGTTTTTTTGCAGTTTCACTATTCCCTTCAATTCCAGCAAATTGGATAAGGTTCATATTTGCAATTGGACGTGCACCCATTGTAAAAACATCTCTTAAAATCCCACCAACACCAGTTGCTGCCCCTTGATATGGTTCAATAAAACTTGGATGATTGTGTGATTCCATTTTAAATACAGCTGCATAGCCATCACCAATATCAATAACTCCTGCATTTTCCCCTGGACCTTGGATAACCCATGGAGCTTTTGTAGGAAAACCGTTTAAATATTTTTTACTTGATTTGTAAGAACAATGTTCAGACCACATAGCAGAGATGATACCTATTTCAGTATAATTTGGTTCTCTTCCTAACATATGGACTATTGTTTCGTATTCATCTTTTGTTAAAGAGTGTGCTAAAGCAATCTCTAATGGAGTTTTTTCGCTCATTTGTTGTACCTTTGTTGATATAAATTACCGCGATTTTATCTAAAAATTATTTAGTATTAGGTAAAATCCGCGATATTTCAAAAGGAAAAATTGATGATAACATTTTCAAAACTATTACTAAAACTTCAAGAATTTTGGAGTGAACAAGGTTGTAATATTGTACAACCATACGATATTCCAGCAGGTGCAGGGACATTTCATCCTGCAACACTTTTAAGAAGTCTTGATTCAAAACCTTGGAGTGTAGCTTATGTAGCCCCTTCAAGAAGACCAACAGATGGAAGATATGGAGAAAACCCAAATAGATTAGGAAGTTACTACCAATTTCAAGCACTCATCAAACCAAGCCCAGATAATATTCAAGATTTGTATTTAAAATCTCTAGAATTTTTAGGGCTGGATTTATCAAAACACGATATTAGATTTGTAGAAGACAACTGGGAATCACCAACTTTAGGCGCTTGGGGACTTGGTTGGGAAGTTTGGCTTGATGGTATGGAGGTAACACAATTTACCTATTTCCAACAAGTTGGAGGAATCGCTTGTGACCCTGTTGCTGTTGAGATAACTTATGGAACTGAACGACTTGCTATGTATCTACAAAATGTTGATAATGTGTTTGATATAGTTTGGAATGAAAATGAACATGGGATTACAACGTATAAAGATATCCATTTTGAAGGTGAAGTTGAATTTTCTAAATATAACTTTGAAGTAGCCTCAACTGATATGTTATTTAAACATTTTGAAGATTATGCAAAAGAGTGTAAGTTATGTTTAGACAAAGAACTTCCACTTCCAGCATATGATCAATGTATGTTGGCAAGTCATACTTTTAATACACTTGATGCTAGAAAAGCAATCTCTGTAACTGAAAGACAAAATTATATTTTAAAAGTACGAGAATTAGCTCTTGGTTGTGCAAATTTATATAAAGCACAAGAGGAAGATAGAAATAAAAGATTAGCTGGAATTAAATAGTGAAAATCAAAGAGATTTACGATTTTCTAAATGCCATTTCCCCTTTTGCACTTCAAGAGGTTTGGGATAATAGTGGACTTATCTTAGGAAATATGGAAGATGAATTTACTGAAGTATATATCTCACTTGATATAGATTTTGAAGTTTTAAATCAACTTTCAAATGGAACACTTTTAATAACGCATCATCCACTTATTTTTAGTGGATTAAAAAAGATAAATTTTGATAGTTATACGACAAAACTGCTTGAAGTGATGATAAAAAAAGATATCAAACTTATCTCAATGCATACAAATATTGATAAAACACATCTTAATCGTTATGTGATGGAGAAAGTTTTAGGGTTTGAAATAGTAAGTGAAGATGAGTTTATTTTAAGTGCTAAAATAAAAGAGATGAGCTTTGATAATTTTTATAACATTATCAAAGAAAAGTTTGGGTTGGAATTTAAAAAAGTAGTAAAATGTAGTGAAACTATAAGTTCATTTTCACTTACAACAGGAAGTGGAATGTCACTTTTACCGTTGGTAAAAACAGATATTTTTCTAACTGGAGATATCAAATATCATGATGCGATGGAAGCAAAAATGAGAGAAATTTCATTAATTGACATCGGACATTATGAAAGTGAAGTTCATTTTAATACCGTAGTTTACGCTATTTTAGAAAAATATTTGAAAAAAAATAAAATATTGGCTATAATGGGTCAAAATCAAAACCCATTTGAGTACAAATAATTGTCGAAGATGAGAGGAACTCGTTTCTCTCTTTAGGATTTGTTACTTTAAGTTTGATTTTCAAACTGTTAAAAGTAAACATTAAACAACTTGTCCCTTTTTAAATGGGACATTTTAAAAGGATATAGCATTGAATAAACACTTAGAGCAACTTGTAAAATTATCAAAATTTGATAAAGATATTGTAGGATTTGAACCACAAATAAAAGGTCAAAACGATAAATTAAAAGTTTTTTTAAAAACTGTTGATGAGTTAAATGAAAAAATAAATAAACTTTATGTTGAGATTGATGATTCTAAAAATAAAAGAATCAAAAATGATATCCACTTAAAAGAGTTAGCGGATAGAATTAAAGAGATAAATACAAAATATGATTCAGTTAAAAATGAAAAAGAAGCAAAAGCTCTTCAATTAGAAGAAGAGATAGCAAAAGAACAAATTGCATTTGCAAACAATGAAATTGTAAGACTTGATGAAATTTCATCTTCAAAAGAGAAAATTTTAGAAGAGTTAAAAATTGAGCTTAAACAAGAAGAAACAGATGTTGAAGAACTTAAAAATTCAATCTCTGCAAATATTGAAGAGTTAGAATCAAAAAGAGAAGTTGTTTATAAAGAAAAATCTGAACTTGTTGAAAAAATAGATGGTAAAGTACTTTCATTTTATGAAAAAATTAAAAGATGGGCTGGAAATAGTGCTGTTGCTCCTATTAAAAACCAAGCTTGTTATGGTTGTCATATGAAGCTTACAAATAGAGCATATAGTGATTTCTTAGTTACTGAAGAGATTTTTACTTGTCCTCATTGTGGGAGAATCATCTACAAAGAAGAAAATCAAGAATAGAAACGGTTCTTTTTAAAATATACTTTGTTGAAGTTAATTTTTTATTCAGTCACATACTTTAGTATGCTCCTTTATAAAAAATTAACTTCGCCTTGCCTATTTCAAAAATAACAAGTTTCCTTCTTGATTTTGGAGAATACTATGTTTAAATATATCTATTTTCTATTATCTTTTTTTCTTTATCTTCTTGCAATCCCGTATTTACTACTAAAATCAAGAACTCCAAAATATCGTGAAGCAATCCCTGCAAAATTCTTTCTAAAAAACAATCCACCATTTGATGAAGATAAGATTTGGTTTCATAGTTGTTCTATGGGTGAAACAAGAGCATTAAAACCAATTCTTGAACAATTTATTAAAGATGAGATAAATCTAAGTGTTATTACAAATACAGGTTTTGAAGAAGCTCAAAAGTTAGTAAACAATGTACGATATCTCCCTTTTGAGATTTTTTTGCCATTTTGGATAAAAAAACAAAAAATTCTTTTAGTTATGGAAGCTGAACTTTGGTATATGCTTTTTTTGGTTGCTTCACAAAAAGGGACTAAAACAGTTTTAATCAATGCACGGATAAATGATAAATCATATCAAACATATAAAAAATATAGTTTTTTATATAAACATATTTTTAAGCATATTGATAAAATATTTGCACAAAGTCAAATAGATAAAGAAAGACTTGAAAATCTTGGTGGAAAAAATATTGAAGTGATTGGTAATATTAAATTAGCAAGTCTACCAAAAGTTACAAAACAATATATGAAGCCAAATGGCATTTTGATAACAGCTGGAAGTACCCATAAAAGTGAAGAGGAACTGATTTTAAATAGTTGGAATAGAAAGCAAGGACAACTGATAATTGTCCCACGACATCCTGAAAGATTTGATGAAGTTTGGGAACTGATTGTAAAAAGATTTGAAAAAAGTAATTTAAGTTTTCATAGATTGAGCCAAAAAGATGATTTGTTTGGTGATATTGTATTGGTTGATAAAATGGGAGAATTAAATAATATCTATGCTGTAAGTGATGTAGTGATACTAGGTGGTGGATTTATAAAAACAGCAGGCGGACACAATCCAATTGAACCTGCATTTTTTGGATGTAAACTTATAAGTGGAAAAGTGATATTCAATCAAAAATCACTTTTTGAATGTGTTGAAAATTATTACTTATGTGATAATAGTGAATTAAAAGATTATTTGGATAAAATTGATGTATTAGAGAAAACATCAATAGGACAAAGTGGTGATATTCAGCCGATAATTGATGAGATAAATAAAGAAAAAAAGATGGCAAATATTGCTTTAGCAATTTAAGCCATAACATATAAAAAGGAAAAAAGATGGCAAAAGATAAAGCATACAAACTACTTGCAATTCAAGAGGGAATTTCAAATGGTAAAGCAAAAGAGCTAATAGATAAAGGAATCGTAACTTGTGAAGGGAAAAAACTTCTAGTTGCAAGGGGTGAAATAAGTGATAAGAGTGTTTTTAAAATAAAAGAGATACCACAAGTAAAAGTGATATTTCAAGATAATGATATTTTAGCTGTTGATAAGCCAGCATATCTCAATGCTAGTGAAGTGGAAGAGATGTTCCCTCATGCAAAACTTTTAAATAGACTTGACAAAGAGACAAGTGGTGTGATGCTCTTAGCTAAAAATGAAGAATTTAGAGGAAAAGCTATCAAAGAATTTATGGATAATAAGGTCTATAAAGAGTATGTTGCAATAGTTGATGGAAAAGTTATCGATGAGTTTAAAGTGGATCTTCCAATTTTAACAATTAAAGGAAAAACTGCAAAAAGTAAAATTGACCTTGTAAAAGGGAAACCAGCTTTAACAATTGTAACACCATATATGGTAGAAGGTCACAAATCAAAAGTTCAAATAGTTATTGAAAATGGAAGAACACACCAAATTAGAGTTCATCTTCAATATGCAGGACATCCAATTATTGGAGATATTCAGTATGGAAAGCCTTCAAGTCAGGTGCAAAGGGTGATGTTGCATAGTAAAATTACAAAGATTTTAGACTATGAATTTGAGGCAAAAGAACCAAGAGAATTTTTCCATTTTGGTTTTTAAGTTAATCTAATTTTAAGAATTGTTTAGCAATAATTCTTATTATTTAGTATAGGAAAGTATTATGAGTCAATTCACAAATTTTATAATTGTTTTTGTTGTTACCCTTTTTTTAACAGCTTGTGGCGGTGGTGGTGGAACAACAACTTCATCTGCGTCAATTGATTTAAATGGGATAGCAGTTGATAACTATATAAGTGGTGCAACTGTTTGTATAGATACAAATAAAAATAACACTTGTGATAATGGGGAAAGAAATACTACTACAAATAATCTTGGAGAATTTACATTCACAGATGTCTTACCAACTGATGATATGGTTATCATCGCTTATGGTGGTAGGGATGCTGATACAAATGTAACTTTTCCATATATTATTAAAAATATTGCTACAAATACAGATTCAAATAGTAAAGTAGTTCTTTCAAGTTTGAATTCACTTGTAACTGATTACAAATTTTCAGCAAATACAACACTATTGGATGCAAAAAATAAAATTTTAAATTTTGTGGATTTGAATAGTACCGCTTTACTTATAGCTGATTTAGTGGCAAATAAAAATAGTTATCCAGAAGTATTTGCAAAAAGTTTACAAATTTTTCAAATGATAGAAAAAATTAATACTACTGCTAATTTAACAAATAATTATACAAATAGTGCAAAAGGTTTTAATGCTCTTGCTGTAGCTATAAAAAATAGTACAACACCAATAAAATATAATGATGCGAATATAAATGTTACTATCAATAGCACAACTATAAATGCAGCGGTTACAAATATGAAACCTGTATTTATCTCTTCTCCAACTGTATGGGTAAATGAAAATCAGACAAATGCGATAACATTAGTGGCACATGATGACAATAGTAGTTTAACATATAGTGTCAGTGATACTACAAACTTTAATATAGATAGTGCAAGTGGAGTGGTAACATTTAAAAATACACCAGATTTTGAGTCTGCGACAACAACATATAGTTTTATAGCTAGTGTATCTGATGGAAGTTCAACTGTTACACAAGATATAACTATCAATCTACTTAATGTAAATGAAGCACCAACTACGACATTTTCTTCTTTTTCAACAAATGAAGATACTATCTACAATGGGACATTAACAGGAACAGATGTTGAGGGGAGTAATTTAACTTATTCTATAGAATCAAATACAACGAATGGAGTACTTAGCCTAAATTCAAATGGAACTTTTACATATACTCCAACTGCAAACTTTAGTGGAACGGATAGTTTTACATATAAAGTAAATGATGGCTTATTGAATAGTGCAATACAAACAGTAACTATATCTGTAACAGGTATAAATGATTCACCAATAGCAACATATTCTTCTTTTACAATAGATGAAGATAGTGTTAAAAGTGGACAATTAACTGGAACAGATTTAGAGGGAAGTAGTTTAATTTACTCAAAAGTGTCTGACCCCTCACATGGAAGTGTAACTATTAATGCAAATGGAACCTTTACATATACTCCAACTGCAAACTTTAATGGAACAGATAGCTTTACATATAAAGTAAATGATGGTTCACTTGATAGTACTATGAAAACAGTATCTGTTACAGTTAGTAGTGTAAATGATGCACCAATTTTTACAAATGGAACAAATCCTTTAAATATTGAAGTATTTGAAAATCAAACAGCTGCAGTAACTGTAAATGCTACTGATGCAGATAATGATACTTTGACCTATGCATTATCTGGTACAGATGGAAATAGCTTTACTATTGATAATCAAGGGGTGGTAACATTTATAAGTGCACCAGATTATGAATCTGTCAAAAAAACATATAATTTAATTGTGACTGTAAGTGATTCTAATGGAGCAAGCACAACTAAAACCATATTAATAACAATCAAAAATCAAAATGACAATAGTCCAATATTTAATAGTACAATACAAGCAACAGTGAATGAAAATCAAAAATCTGTAATGACTCTCTATTCTACAGATGCTGATAATGATACACTATCTTATAGTATCAGTGGGGATGATGTAAACTATTTTGATGTAAATACATCAACAGGGGTCGTAACATTCAAAAATAATGCTGATTACGAAATAAAAACATCTTATACTTTTACAGCAACAGCAAGTGATAATGTTCATACTGATAGTAAAGTAGTTACTATTTTACTAAATAATCTTAATGATAATGTACCAATTTTTACAAATGGTTCATCGGTTAGTAAAGCAGTTGATTCCAATGAAACATTGGCTATTAGACTTCAAGCAGCTGATATCGATGGACTTTCAGCTTTATCATATAGTATAAGTGGAACGGATGCAGGTTACTTTAATATTGACAATACAACTGGAGTTGTTTCATTTATTAATAGACCGGATACTAATCTTTCTAAAACATCATATCAATTTGTAGCAACAGTAAGTGATGGAGATATATCACACGATCAAAATCAAACAGTGACAATATATATCAATAGTTTAGTGGTTGGCACACCAGTTTTTACGAGTGCAAATTATGATTTAGTAGTAAATGAAAATTTTACAGGAACATTGATAGATTTAAATGCAACAGACCCTAATAGTGATCCAATAAGTTACGGTATAGTTGTTGTGGGTGATGGTGATTTATTTAATATTAATTCAACAACAGGATTTGTTACATTTAAAAATGCACCAGACTTTGAATCTGGAAAAACAAGTTATTCTTTCACTGTAACGGCAAGTGATGGTACAAATACGGTTAATAAAGATATAACAGTTACTATTTTAAATTTAAATGATAATGTGCCTGTATTTACTTCAAATGCAACTGTAACTGCAAATGAAAATCAAACGAGTGCAATCACATTAAGTGCTACTGATGCGGATAATAATACATTGGCATATAGTATAAGTGGAACAGATGCAAGTTATTTTACTAATACATCAGGTGTTATTACATTTAATAATGCACCAGATTACGAATCTGGGAAAATAACTTATACTTTTGTAGCCACAGTAAGTGATGGAGAGAGTGCTCATGATCAGAATCAAACTATTACAATTAATATAGGAAACTTAGCGGATAATCCTCCAATCTTCACTTCAGGTGCAACAGCAACTAAAAGTGTAAATGAAAATCAAACAAGTGCTATTTCATTAGCTGTAACTGGTGGAAATTCGGCATTATCATATAGTATAAGTGGAACAGATGCAGGATACTTTAATATTGTGCCAACTACAGGAGTTGTAACATTTAAAACTGCACCAAATTTTGAATCTGGAAAAACAACATATACATTTACAGCAACTGTAACAGATGGTACTTCAACACCAAGTCAAATAGTTACTATTACTATTTTAGATGCAAATGATGTTGCTACATTTATTACATCTCAAGCTAATACTACAATTTATCAGGGAGAATATTTTGAATACACAGCAAAAGCTAAAGATGTAGATGCTGGTCAAACATTGACATATCAAACTCATGTATCAGTTAGTGGTTTTTCTATAGCAACACTTCCAAATACAGATAATACTAATCAGGTTGAAATTTTTGTAAATGGAACACCAAGTGACATTAGTGTAGGGATAGCTATTTTTAAATTGAAAGTCAAAGAAAATGCGACTGGAAATTATATAACACAAGATTTTAATGTTACTGTCCTTGATATAAATGACGCACCAAAATTTACAACAACTCCATCTGATGTAAATATTTCATTTGGGGCGACACTTGACTTAGCAAATTTTACTATTGAAGATGGAGATAGTAAAGTTACGCAACTTCTTGATATAAATGCAACAAGTAGTAATACTAATGTTGTTTCAATCAACAGTATAGTAAATAATAGTGGTATAGTTACATTAAAACTAAATGGATTAGAAGTAGGAGAATCAAATATTACTATTAATTTACATGATAATGGTGGGATAGCACATGGTGGACATGATACTACTTCATTTACATTTAAAGCAACAGTTAGAGCAAATGGTTGGAAAATATATGAAAATCAAAAAGCTTCAAACTATACAAATAACAGTATAAATTTTGATGGAATCACTTATGTCTGGGATAGTACAAATAGATGGTATTCAACAGTTGATGCAAATGTATCGTTGGAAAAAATATTAATGCCAGTAGGATTATTAACTTCATATAATACGGCAGAAAATATGACTAAAGTTGGTGATGGACATTTCTATGTCTTAAAAAATAACTATATAAATAACGCTAAAAAAGGTGAAGGAATTTCAAATACTACATCTACAACTTATGATGTAGTATCTGGAAGTCCTATGGTTTTAAAGTCTACAAAAATGCAACATGATCCTCTTCATCATCTTTTTGTAAGTAAAGTTGTATTAAAAAGTGACTATACCGAAGATGGTAAAACATATTATAGTATCTTTGGTACACCTACTTTTGTGAATTCGCCAGAAAGTAATACAACATATGGGACTGATGTAAATGTATCAATTGCATATGCAAATAAGAATGTATACATAGATAATAAGAATAATGGAACTAATTATTGTAAAACAATTTTTGGGGCTGGATGGAGAATACCAACTTCATACGAAGCAGGTATTAATATATTAAGTGGAAATTCTTATAAAGGCTTTGTTCCAGCGTATCTAGATGAGAGTACTACTCCATTGATGACTAGTACTAAATATAACAGTAATACTAGTATTTGGGAATTAAAAAATACTGGATATTCAAGAGATGCAACTACGTCTACAACTTTAAAAATAAGATGCGTATATGGACTATTTTAAACTAAATTTAAGAAATGTTGTAATATACTTTTGTATATTATTCTAAGAAAGGAGTAAAAGATGAGAATTAACACAAATATAGCTAGTCTAAATGCAATAGAGTCTGGAACAAATAATAATATTGGAACTACAAATTCTTTAGAAAAATTAAGTTCAGGATTACGAATAAATAAGGCAAGTGATGATGCATCAGGGTTAGCAATAGCAGATAAGTTACGAACACAGCAAAATAGTATTGGTCAAAGTATTAATAATGCAAATAGTGCAGTAGCTATGATACAAATAGCTGATAAGGCTATGGGAGAACAATCAAATATACTTGATATTGTGAAAACTAAGCTGATTCAATCTGCAACTGCAACTACAAGTGATGAAGGTAGAAAAGCTTTAGGTAAGGATATTAATAAATTGTTAAATCAGCTTGATAGTATTGCTGGACAGACAAATTACAATGGAATGTCACTTTTACAAAAATCAGAGGGGGATGCTAATGTGGCAGTTTCTTTAGATTTTCAAATAGGTGAAAAAAGTAGTGATTTAATCTCAACAACAGGGACTATTCAATCAAATACTACTGGATTGGCAAAATCTGCCCCTTTAGATTCTTTAGCAGATTTAAAAACAGATACATCTGGTGATGGTTCTGGATTGACAGATACTAAGTCAAAAACATATTTAGCTGTAATTGATTTGGCTTTAAATGATTTGAATAGTTTTAGATCAAATTTAGGGTCAACTCAAAACCAAATCGAATCAGCTACGAGAAATATGATGACGCAAAAAACAAATATTGCTGCAGCTGAATCTGTGATAAGAGATATTGATTATGCACAAGAATCTGCAAATTTTAATAAATTAAATATAATGGGGCAGGGATCTACTTATGCCCAAGCACAAGCAAATAGTAGACCAAACGACATATTAAAACTTCTCCAATAAAACACAAAAAACTCCTTTCTTAAAAAAAGCCTTTGAGTCATCGCTCAAAGGCTTTTTTTGTTATACTCCAAACTTTAAATATTAGCCGACTATGGTCAGGTTTACAAAAATAGGATTTATATATGCAATGTGATTATTTTAATATTTGTGGTGGTTGTAGTCTTGGTGGACTTACTTATGATGAGCAACTGACAAAGAAAGTAGAGATAGAAAAAGAAAGATTTAGTTCTCTTTATTCTAATTCTTTTGATATTGTTAAGAGTAATGATGGTAGTTTTAGAAATAGAGCAGAGTTTCGTATTTGGAAAATATTTGATGTAAACAATAATTTCACACTTCATTATGCGATGAATGATAAAGATAAAAATATCTTGCCTATTAAGAGTTGTAGTATCGTAAATGGTTCAATAGCAAAACTTATGCCAGATTTACTTTTAGAATTAGGAAATTCAAAAGTTTTAAATTATAAACTTTTTTCAATTGAATTTTTAAGTAGTATGACAAATGATATGTTGGTGACTTTAATATATCATACAGCATTAGATGAAAATTGGAAAAGTGAAGCTAAAAAACTAGAAGATAAATTTGCTCTGAAAATCATAGGACGAAGCAGAAAACAGAAAATAGTTTTGAGTGAAGATTTTATAACAGAACAACTCAAAATTGAAAATGCAACATTTAATATTAGATACAAAGAGGGTGGATTTACACAACCAAACCAAAAAGTAAATGTAGAGATGATTGAATGGGTTTTAGATAATATTAATGCAAGTGATGATTTATGTGAACTTTATTGTGGAGGGGGTAATTTTACTTTGCCACTTAGTCAAAAATTTAATAAAGTGATAGCTACAGAGATAAGTAAAACTTCTATAAATAGTGCAAAAACAAATTGTGAATTAAATGGGATTGAAAATATTAAATTTATAAGAATGTCAAGTGAAGAGTTTGTTGAAGCTAGAGAGGGTAACAGAGCGTTTAGAAGGTTGGCTTTGGACAATGTTAAACTTGATGATTATAACTTCTCTACCATCTTTGTAGACCCACCAAGGGCTGGACTTGATGATACAACTAGAAAACTTTGTGGGGAATTTTCTCAAATTATCTATATATCGTGTAATCCGCTTACTTTAAAACGAGATTTGGATGAATTGACTCAAACTCATACTATCGAAAAGTTTGCTTTTTTTGATCAATTTGCTTTTAGTCACCATATAGAAAGTGGTGTAATTTTAAGAAAAAAGATAGAAAATATTTAAGTATTATACATGCAAATAATCTAATTTTAAGAAATGTCTATAAAGCCCATCAGTAAGGGATTCTATTGATTTTTTTAAACTATATTTAAGATATGTTTAAATACAATACACCATATAAGATTATACAAGATCAAGGAACTTAAATGAGAATCAATACAAATGTGGCATCGCTTACGGCACTCGAGTCAAATACACAAGTAAATAATAATTTAACAAATTCATTGGAAAAGTTAAGTTCAGGTCTTAGAATTAACAAAGCTTCAGATGATGCTTCTGGTCTTGCAATTGCTGATAAACTTAGAACTCAAGCAAATGCAGTTAGTCAGGCAGTATCAAATGGAAATTCAGCTGTAGCTTTAATCCAAATTGCTGATAAAGCTATGGCTGAACAGTCAAATATTCTTGATATTGTAAAACAAAAATTAATTCAAGCTGCAACGGCTACTACATCTAACGAAGGTAGAATTGCTATTGGAAAAGATATTGATAAGTTATTAACACAGCTTAATGAAATTGCAAATCAAACAAATTACAATGGAATTGGCTTATTGCAAGGAAGTGCTTCTGGAGCTACAAGTTCATTAACATTCCAAATGGGTGAATCTTCTGGAAATGTTGCAAGTTTAAATGCAACGGTACAAGCTAATACGAATGGTTTAAGTGGAATGTCAGGACTGAAAGCTAGTGCAGCTACTGGAACTTGGTCTGCTGGAGATGTTAGAGCACATTTAAAAGCAGTTGATTCAGCATTGAATGAGTTAAATACATGGAGAGCAGATTTCGGTTCTACTCAAAATCAAATTGAGTCAGCTATAAGAAACATGATGACGCAAGTAACAAATATTAAAGCAGCAGAATCAGTGATAAGAGATGTTGACTATGCAGCTGAGAGTGCAAACTTTAACAAGCAAAATATTATTGCGCAGGCTGGAACCTATGCTATAAGTCAAGCAAATCAAGTGCAACAAAACATCTTAAAATTGCTTCAATAGTACAGTAATCTAGTGAAAAAAAGTGACTTCAAATAAATCTATCTCAGATGACATCTTAAAAATTCAAAAAAAGATGTGTCAGTTTGAGGTAGGGTCTCGTAACTACAAAAAATATCAAAAAATCTTAGCAAAACATGTTAAAAAATACACGATGAAAGCTCGTGTTAATTCAAATATAAAAACAATTGAAGTGATTAAAGATTTAGAAAAATAATTTTTAACACTTACTTAACACTTTTTTGATAAAATTAAAAGATGAAATTCAAAACAAAATTATTTACACGATTATTTTTTATTTTAAGTATTACTTTTGTATCTGAACTATTGTATTTATCTAAATTGTTTCCTTCAGGTGAGAAAAAAAGATCAAATCTGACATCCATTCCAAATCTAGCTATATCTTCCGATAACCTTTATTTAAGAGCTAAAAGTTATGCAAATGTAGGAGATATCCTTTTAAATGATGGGGAACTTCCTAACTCTTCAAAACTAGGTTTTGTATATTGAAAAAAATCAATCTATATCTTTTTGAGTTTGCACTCAATTCTCTTTTGCGACAAAAAACAAAAAATATTTTTATAGTAGCTACTTTTACAATATTGATTTTTTTAGTATCTTCAATTTTTCAAGTTTCTAATGGCTTAAAAAAAGAAGTTTTAAGTAATATTGAAAGTATGCCAGAGATAACAATACAAAAACAAAAAGCTGGTAGAACAAATTTTATAGAACAAAATATAACAGATAAACTTCTACAAATAAATGGGATTTCGTATGCTAATGGTAGAGTTTGGGGGTACTATTATTTTGCTTCGAAAGATGTTTATTTTACCCTTATTGGAATTGAGCAATTTGAAGAACAATACAAAAAAGACTTTGAAAGAGTTACGAAGAAATATGACTTTGATACTTTGCAAAATAGTATGATTGTTGGTGCTGGTGTAGAAAAAATACTCAAAGAAAGCTATTTTGATGAGTATTTTAATTTTATTACACCAAAGGGTGATGTAAAAAAAATAAATATTGCAGGAAGTTTCAAAAGAGATAGTTCACTGGAAACAAATGATGTTATTTTGGTTCCTAAAGAGTTAGCTTATGAAATTTTTGATTTGAATACAACTCTAGCTAGTGATATTGTGGTTACAGTTTTAAACAAAGATGAGATAGAAACAATTGCAACAAAAATAAGAACAATGTTTCCCGATTGTAAAGTGACAACGAAAAATGATTTAAAACGAAGTTATGAAGAGATGTTTAACTATAAAGGTGGAGTTTTTTTGGCTCTTTTTATTGTTTGTTTATTTACTTTTTTTATGATTATTTATGATAAAAGCAGTGGACTTAATAGTGAAGAGAAAAGAGAAATTGGAATTTTAAAAGCGGTTGGTTGGAGTACAAATGATATTTTAAAATGGAAATTTTATGAAAGTGCCATTATATCAAGTATCTCATTTTTACTTGGGTTTATTGTTTCATTTTTTTATGTGTATATTTTAAAAGCACCACTTCTTAAAGATTTATTTTTTGGTTCATCCTCTTTGAAACCTGACTTTAATATAGCATTTGACTTAAATCTAGAGCTTTTGGCTGTAGTGTTCTTTATTTGTATTCCTATGTATTTAGCTGCAACTATTTTTCCATCTTGGAGAGCATCTATAGGTGAAGCAGACGAGGTTTTAAGATGATAATTTTAAAAAATATAACAAAAAAATACAAAGTAAATAGTGAAGAGATAATTGCACTTGATGATATAAATCTTGAAATATTAGAGGGGCAAACGGTCGTTTTAAAAGGTGCAAGTGGAAGTGGAAAAAGTACAATCCTTTCAATATTAGCGAATATGACAAAACCCACAAGTGGAGAAGTTATCGTAAAAGATATGAGAATTTCAAAACTAAGTGATGATTTTTCTTCAAAATATCGTCTTTCTAATATTGGATTTATTTTCCAAAAGTACAATCTTATTCCAAACCTTACAGTGCAAAATAATATTATTTTGCCACTTATTCCTCAAAATTTAGAAGAGAGTTTTATCAACAATAGGCTAGATGAACTACTTGACTTTTTCCAAATCCAAGATAAAAAAGATATTGAAGTATATAAACTTTCAGGTGGAGAGCAACAAAGAGTGGCAATTGCAAGAGCATTAGTGAATAATCCAGATATTATTTTAGCTGATGAACCAACAGCAAATCTTGATCTTAAACTCTCACTAGAATTTATAGCAAATTTAGAAAAACTCAAACTTTTAAACAAAACTATCATCATAGCTACCCACGACCCATTATTCTTTGACCATCAACTTGTTGACAAAATCATCGAGATTAAAAATGGCAAAATTATTTGTACTTTGGATAATTAAATGTTTTTAAATCCAAATGTTGAGATTATTTTATTTCTTGATTTTATTTTTCTATTTTTTCTAGCAATCTCTTTATATTTTAGCATTGAGATATTTTTCAAATGGGATTTTCAATCAAATTCAAATCAACAGTATAAATTTGAAAAGAGAAGTTATCTTATATCGACAATTATAAAATATATATTTTTTTTAAAACTTCCACTTTTTTTATTTTTTATCTATACGATTGATGGTTTATCTGACATTATCATTGGTGCTATGTGTAGTGCTGGAGTTATTGATGCAAGTAGTTATGGGATACCATTGCTTATTTTAAAACTGCTTAATTTATATCTTTTTGGTTTTTGGATTATTATCCATTATGGAGACTTAAAATATGAAGATTTACGATTTACAAAGGTAAAGTTTGGATTTTTTATCATAGCTGGATTTTTTATTATACTTGAAATAATTTTAGATTTTTTGATGTTTGATAGTATTGACCCTTCAAAAATAGCACTTTGTTGTAGCTCTTTGTTTTCAAATGCATCAAATTCCTATCTTGGATTTTTATTTACAATTGATTTAAAATATTTTGTGATTTTATTTTATCTTACTTTTATCACGTTGTTTGTAGCTTTTTTGAGAAAAAATGATTATATGTTTTCTTTAGCAAATATTTTCTTTTTAATTATTTCCATAATTTCTTTGATTATGGTTTTTAGTACTTATATTTACGAACTTCCTACTCATCATTGCCCATTTTGTATTTTGCAAAAAGAGTATGATTATATTGGGTATTTTTTGTATATTTTTTTATTTTTAGGGACGTTCTTTGGTATTGGATTGACTGGAGCCAATTTAGTTGAAGATGATAAAAAGAAGTACTATAAATTGTCACTAATCTTCAATACAGTGTATCTTTTCATTGTTTCTTATTTTTTCATTGGATATTATTTGATAAATGGAGTTTGGCTTTAACTAACATAGATCGAGTTTTTTTAACCTAAAAAAGTATAATTATGATTGAGGAACTTACTTTTTAGGTATGCCTCAAGATGAGTTGGTTAATTAATCTGAACAATTTTTAAACAACGCAATTGCTTGTTTACTTGATATTTTTGTATTGACTATTGCATTTTTATTCTCTTTATGAAGTTCTTTTGGTGGAGTGTTTTGAAATTCTTTTAAAACACTTTTGATAAAAATTGCTTCTTTGTCAAATTTAGCACTTTGCAAATAGGGATTGAAAACTCTAAAATATGGAACACTATCCGCTCCAGTACTTGCTCCCCATTGCCAAGAACCAACATTTGAACTTGTATCATAATCAAGAAGTTTCAAAGCAAAATATCTCTCTCCCAATCGCCAATCACATAGTAAATTTTTACATAAAAAAGAAGCTACAACCATACGAAGACGGTTTGGCATAGTTCCAGTAGAATTGAGATGTTGCATTGATGCATCTATAATTGGAACACCAGTTTTTCCATCACACCAAGCTTGAAATTTTTTCTCATCATTTTCCCAAAGGATATTTTTTTGATTGAAATTTTCAAATTCACTTTTTGGAAAATGGTATAAAATAGTGTTGTAAAATTCTCTCCAAAAAAGTTCTCGTATAAAAAAATCAGCTCCATCAAAGTTGCGAATGAGATTGAATATTTGTTTTGGTGAAATAATTCCAAATCGTAAAAAAACAGATAGATTTGATGTACCATCTTTATAAAAAAAATCTCTATCCTCTTTGTAATCTTCAAGTTTCTCTTTTAAATTTTCAATAAGTTCCAAAGGTGATTTCTTTAAAAAATGAGGTTGCAAGGTTTGTGTAAATCCAAGTTGTTCTAATGTGGGATATGTTGCATAATCATAATTTACTAACTTTAGATTTTGGTTTGGACTATATTCTTTGATATGAACACTCTCCCAAATAATTTGAAGATTTTTATAAAAAGGGGTAAAAACTTTATAAGGTGTACCATCAAGTTTCAAAGTTTCATCTGGATGAACTAAATAGGAGTCATAAAATCTTCTCATGGGTATAATCTGCTCAATCTCTTTATCTCTAGATATTGCATAACTATCAAAATCACAACTACAAAGCACTTCATCAAAATCATTTTGAAGCTGTATAAAAATATCCTTTGGAACGCCAAAAAAAATAACCAAATCAAGCCCAATGTTTTGTAACTCTTTTTTAAGATTTAATATACTTTTATAAATAAACGAAACCCTTTTATCATTTGCAGGCAAAGTGGCTAAGATATTTGTATCAAAAATAAATATTGGTAAAACTTCATCTTTCCCATTTGCTAAAATAGCATTATCGCTAGCTCTTAAATCTCTTCTAAACCATAAAATTTGTTTCATTTAATTCTCATCTTATTTTATTTTAAAACATTATATTAAAGATTTTTGTTTTTTTGTAGAGTATTTTTGTTACAAATAAGACTTTTTATAAATCAAAAGTAATTCTTAAAATTAAATTAATAAGTAATTAAGTAATCTATGAGTATATTGCCAAGGATTACGTTAACAATAGGCATTTGTAACTATTTTGTAACAATATTAGCATGTTGTTTTTCTTAGAAAAAAGATTTAAAAAGGGGAATTTAAGAAATGGATTTTTTTAAAAATTTAGCTGTTGCTAAAAAAATTTATGTGTTGGTGTTTTCATCATTGATTATTATTGTTGGAACAAGTTTAGTTACATATACTCAACTCAATACTGCTCTTTCAAAAGCATCAAATGCTACGCAAACAAATAGAATTATTAAAGGGATGTTGGAAGCAAGAATTGCTGCAAAAAATTATATGACATATAAAGATAGTGAGTCTATTGCAAAATTTGATAAAGCACATAATGAAATGTTAGCTGAGGCTAAAAAACTTCAAGATACTTTAAAAGATCCAAAAGATAAAAAAAGTGTTCAAGTATTTATAGATGAATTCACATCATATGACAAAGAATTTAAAGTCTATATTGATCATCATAAACCAGAATTTGAAAAAGCCCAAACAGATCCAGATGAAGTTGGTATGAAAGCTAGTGCTGGAAATGCTTATTCAAGCCTTGATGGGCTTAGAAAAATTCAAAATGATAAAAGAGATAGTGCTATAAGCACACTTGAAATTGTTATGGTTATCGCTACTATTTTTGCAATTGTATTATTGCTTGTCATTGGAACAGTTATTATTAATACAATTAAGTCTTCATTAAATGAGTTTAAATCTGGACTGATTAGTTTTTTTGCATTCTTAAACAGAGAATCAACAAAAGCAAATACTATCAAAATAGATAGCACAGATGAATTTGGAGAGATGGCAAAATTTGTAAATGAGAATATCAAAAAAATAGAAGAGACTATTACGAAAGATGTTGAACTTATAGCTGATGCAAAAGTTGTAATGTCTAGAGTTTCAAACGGTTGGTATAGTCAATTTATCGAAAAATCTACACCAAATCAATCCTTGGAAGATTTTAAAAATAATGTAAATACTATGATTAAATCAACAAGAG
>JAQUAG010000043.1 GCA_028687375.1 Arcobacteraceae bacterium
AGAGAGAAGGAAATACCCAGCCCCATATCGAACCTGGCAGTCAAGATTCTCATCGCCGATAATACTGCAGCTTTCAGTTGTGGAAACGTAGGTCGCCGCCAACTTTTAAGATCTCTTTTTTTTTGCTTGAAATTATCTTTATAGTTCTATCTCTTTTAATTCGTTTGCTGATTGATAAGAAAATACAATATATCTATATAATGTAGGATTGTGATGAAAGAAGTTCTAAATTTGATTTAAAAAATGTAAGTCTAGATATTAGCTAGTCAAATAAGATATATTTAACTAGCTAAAAAAAGTATTATTTTGCTTCTAATATTTCAATTTTTTCAATAATATCACCTTGTTTAATACTATCTAAAACTTTGAAACTTTCTTTATCTTGTAATTCTATATTTCCAAATACAGTATGTCCACCATCAAGATGTGGACATGGTACAAAACATATAAAGAATTGACTTCCACCAGTATTTGGTCCTGCATGAGCCATAGATAGAGTTCCTTTTAAATGTTTTTGCCCTTGTGCTTTTGTTTCACATTTAATATTCCAATCAGGTCCACCTGTACCTGTTCCAAGTGGACATCCACCTTGAGCCATAAACCCTGGAATTACTCTATGAAAATTAAGTCCATCATAAAATTTATCTTTAGCAAGTGCTGCAAAATTTGAAACAGCAATTGGTGTAAAATCAGGTGTTAATTTAATCATAATAACCCCTTTTGATGTTGTAAATTTTGCATATGCTAATTTGCTTAGTTCCTCTTTTGATAAGTTGTATTCTTTTAGATTGTTTCCTCTAGCCATTTTAGTTCCTTGTATTGATTTCTTTGAATTATATCAAAAATAGAGTGTGAATTTACTGGGTAATGTAAATTATTGAGAGATATTAAAAAAGTAGTGTAAAATTTATTCTCCTAATGATGTATTAATATCTTCTGTAGGTTTTGCAAGTACTTCTGGCTTTAAATAATTAAGTTTTACCATAATGTCAATTATCCTTTTAAAAACAGGTACAGCTGAATTTGAAGCATAATAATAATACCAATGCTCACCTGTAGCTATGGGATTATTTACCATAACACCAACAGTATATTTACTATTCTTATCATTAACAAATCCAAAGAAACTACTCATATATTTTTGTTGGTAACCACCACGACCAGCAATATTTGCAGTTCCTGTTTTTCCACCAATTTCTAAACCATCATATATTGTATTCTTTCCGGTTCCTTCTAAAACGGTTTTTATTAGGAGTCCTTTCATAATATTTGCAGTTTTAGTTGAAATAATTTTAAATGAAGGATTTTGAATACTTTTCTTAACTATAGAAGGTGTTACAATTTCCCCATCATTGTTAAATACATTATAAGCTTTAAGTAATTGCATAAAAGTTGTTGTCATCCCTTGACCATATGCAATTGTAGATTTAAAGATATTTAACTTTCCTAATTGTTCACCTGATGAAACCTGTCCAATTGTAGGCAGACTTCCAATTTTCTCATAAGGTAGGTCTATATCTGTTTTTTTATTGATTCCAAATAGATGGTATCCTTCTAATAATTCTTTTCCTGTTAATCGATTTACTAATAAAAGGGTTCCTATATTACTTGAGTTAATTACAATATCAGAAATAGTTAAATAATTAGTTTTAAATTGATGATCATCAGATATTCCCCATCTATCTATGTGAATTGTCCCTTTTGGAAATTCTCCATTACTATTTCTACTTCCTACATTATATGCAGGTAAGAGTTCTGTAAGTGTCGCTCTGTTTTTTTCTAGTACAAGCGAAATTGAAATTGGTTTCATAACTGAACCTGGTTCATATTGATATTCAATTGCATTAACATTGAGATTTTTAATCTCATCTTCTTTAATATTTGATGGATTAAATCTATTTGAAGTAGCAAGAGAGAGTACATTTCCTGTTTTTGTTTCTATTACAGAAACAATAATCTCATCAGCTCCAAGTTTTTGCTGATAAATATCAAGCATAAGTTCAATATTTTTTTGAAGTCTTAATGGAATATTTAATGTAAGAGTATCCCCATCTTTTCTTGTAATAATTTTTGAATCACGATTAAAAATAATATGTGACGAGATATCTCTCTCCCCTTTTAAGATACCATTTCTAATATTATTTAGTTGTGTGTTGTAATTGCTTTCAAGTCCTTTTACACCACTAATTCTAAGTTTTCCATTTTTATCATTTCCTTTTTTGACATAGCCTATTACAGGGGTAAGTGTATCTTTGTATGGATAATCTCTTGTTTCACCAGTTTCGAAGAGATTTAAACCAAAAACTAAAAGTGAATTATTTATTTTGATAGCATGGAATACTTTAAGTCGTATCAATTTTCTCCCCAGAAGTTGAAGATTCTTAGCGGCTCTTGATGTGATATCTCTACTAATTATTAGGTATCCTGGATTTTTGAGAGAATGATTGATTTTATCTCTGATATATTGCTCATCTAAATCGCTATAAATTGAAAATAGTTTTATAAATAACTCTTTCTTTTCTAAGTCTAATGCTCTTGTATCAATGCTTGCAGTGTATATTTTTCTTGAAGTTGTAATTTTGAAGTTGTCATTACTTAAAATATCACCCCTTACTGCTAAATCTAATTTTGCAGTTGTAAGAGATGGAATTTTTCTATATTCTTCAACAGTTGTAGAGACGAAATATATAAGGAGTGTAAAAGAGACAAATATAAAAAAAAGGGTAAAAATACTTTTTTTTATTCTCTTTAAATTTTGCTCATCAAGCTGCATGAAATTCCTAGTTTAAATCTTTTTTTGGTTAAAATGCGGAATGAATTCTATCCAAAAAAAGATTAAACCTTATGTCGATACTAGGCGACCAGATTACTTGCTGCTAGTTGCTGCATCATTCTTAATGATAGTTGGTATGATATTTTCTTATTCTCTCTCTATATTTGCAGTTGATTATTATGATTACTCGCAATTTCACTTTTTTATACGACAAGGTGGAGTTGTAATTATAGCTATTTTTTTGATGTGGGGATTAGCTCATATTAAGACAGAAGTTATCTTTACAGAGTGGAAAATTGGATGGTGGTTGTTTGGTGTTTTTTCTTTTCTTCTTATTATTATGAATTTTTTACCAGCTTCTTTAGTAACTGCTTCAGGGGGAGCAAATAGATGGATACGGCTTCCTGGATTTTCACTTTCTCCTGTTGAATTTTTTAAAGTTGGATTTATCTTTTTTTTAAGTCAATCTTTTCATAAAAAGTTTACTAATATTCATAAATTAACATTTTTAGAAGAGTTAAAAATGTTGGTTCCCTATGGAGTTGTTTTTTCTTTTTTTGTATTTTTTATTGCAGTTTTACAAAAAGATTTAGGAAATGTTGTTTTGCTTGCAACTGTTTTACTTATTATGCTTGTGTTTGCAGATAGAAGTTTTAAAGTTTTTTTCTTGCTTATTGGTCTTGGAATTGCAGGATTTGTTTCATTGGTTATGTTAGCTCCACATAGGGTAGGAAGAATTAGAAGTTGGTGGAGTAGCGTTCAAGATACAGCACTTAGTCCATTTCCCTCTTGGATACAAGAGATGTTTAAAATTACAGATTATGCAGAACCTTATCAGGTTTCAAATTCACTTAATGCTATTTATAACGGTGGATGGTTTGGTGAGGGACTTGCTGAAGGTGGATTGAAACTTGGATTTTTAGGGGAAGTTCATACGGACTTTGTACTTGCAGGGATGACAGAGGAGATTGGATTTTTTGGATTTTTATTTATTTTGAGTTTATTATTTTTTATTATTTTTAGAATTTTTAGAATAAGTAGAAGAATTGATGATCAAATGTACCATCTTTTTACCCTTGGAATTGCTCTTATGATAAGTTTTTCATTTTTGATTAATGCTTATGGAATCTCTGGAATTATCCCTATAAAAGGGATTGCAGTTCCTTTTTTAAGCTACGGAGGAAGTTCCGTTTTAGCTTTAGGTATTGCACTTGGTATGGTGTTATCAATTAGTAAAGAGATAGAAGAGAAAAAACCTTTAGCAGATGATAAGGAAACAGAAAGATTTGATGCATATCATCATTTTGATTATAAGTTAGAGGGGGAAAGATAGATTTTATTACTTAAATCTATTTCCTAAAAACAGCAACTTTAAATCTGTCTCCCATTCCAATAGGTTCAAGTAAAGTTTTTACTTTATTAGCTTCCCTTAGATAAGTTTTTTCATCTGCATTTTTATGCAATATCTCTAATAAATCAATGATTCCAAATCGCACCAATGCTTTTAGTTGTGTTTCATAGATAATATTTTCAACTCCAGCTTCCCCAAAACAATCAATCAAAAAAGAAAAATTAACATCAAAAGTGATATCAGATTTTTTATAGAGTTCTTGTAAATCTAAATTTTCTTCAAATAGTGGAAAAACTTTGTGTTTACTGTAAATTCTACAAGAGAAATCATTTCGTGGAAAGTGGTCACCATAATCAAATGTGATAAATTCAAACTTCTCTATAGAATTTGCTAAACTTTTTGCAAATGGGTTAAAAGAAAAAGGAAGTTCCCCTTTTGTTATAGAGTGTTTTTTGCAAATATTTATAATCTTTTCATCTTCACATTTTTGAAATGTTATTTTATGATTTTCAACAAAACCTTGCTCCAAAATACCATCTTTTGTAAATACAAGTTCACAAGGGAAAGCATCAAAAATCTCATTTGCTACAACAATAGCGCTTTCTAAACTAAGTTCATCTAAAGAGCTATAATGTTTCAGTTTGATATGGGTTCCAAAAGATTGTTCAAGGTACTCTTTTTGTTTCTCTCTTAAATTTTCATATCGCTCAACAATTGCAAAAGTAAGAGTTTGGAGTAATTCTGGTTTGAGGGTATAGATAAACTGGATAATATCCGCCATCAAATAGCCATGATGTGCCCCAATCTCTAAGATAGTTGTATCTTTACTTACAAAACCACTCTCAATCGTTTCGATTATCCTTTTTGCGATGCTTCCACCAAACAGTTGGCTAGCACTCACAGCAGTAAAAAAGTCACCCTCTTTCCCTATCGTTTTATAGTTTGAGTAGTAGCCATCATCTCCATACAACCACTCATCAAAATACTCACTAAATGGTTGCATTCTCTATTTTTCCATATATTTCTAGAAGTTCTAATTGTTTCTCTATCTCAAAAATTTTAATATTCAATAGTTCATTATCTCTTGAATTTTGAATCACTTGCACATCATCTTGTGTCTTGATACCAACCGATGCTAACTCTTTATTTTGAGCCAAAAGGTCATTATAGACAACAATATTTTCTTTTGTAAGGGTAAGTTTAGAGTCAAGCATAGCGATTTTTAACTCTTTTGTTCGAAAAAAGTTTGTCTCTTCTGTTTTTTGAATCTCAAGATCTTGTCTTGATTTAAGATATTCTGCTTTTACTGCACCTGTTTTGGCAAAGTAATTGTAATCAAGTGGGAAAGTCACTTTAGCACCAATAATAGTATTCGTGTCATTAGAATTTTTGTGATCCATTGAATATGATCCATTAATACTTGCCGATGGTAGATAGTTTGATGTTGTGATATCAGCTTGATTTTTGATTTTTTCTATGTCGATTGAGGATTGTTGGATTTTGAGATTTTTTGTATCAAAATCTTTTTGATCAATCTTTGTTAGTATTGGAAGCTCAACTGCATAGGGATCAAGCGAAGAGATGTTTTTGAAGTTGTTAATCAATTCTAGTTTTGTGTATTGTAGTTCAAGAATTTTTGCATCGATACCATTTTTTGTCAATATTGCATTGTTAAGAAATGATATATCAAGGAGCCCATTGGTCAGACTCTCTTTTTTGATTCGAAGATCGATTTTCGCATTTTCAAGTGAGAGATTTTGTTTTTTTATCTCAATATCAGTTTTTTTAATTGAATAAGCTAATGTGTAAGCTTTTTGGATGAGTGCTTTTTTTTGAATTTCTATTCCAAGAGTAGATGAAGCTTTCAAATTTTCAGCAAATTTCATCGTGCTCTCTATTCCACCACTTTTAAAAATTGGTTGAGTGATTCCAATCGTAGAGTCAAAACTATATCCTCTCGTTTCATCATCTTGATAAGAGCCTGTATATGTTACAGGATTTAACCATTGGTATTTTGTAGCTTCGCTATCTTGTACTGCTTTTTCTTTTTGAAGTTCAAGTGAACTTTTTTGAGCATCTGAAAGTATTTCAGAAGCAAACAATGTTGCTCCTAATAATAAAAATGTCCCCGCATAGTTAGATATTTTTAATTGCATTTTCTAACCTTTCAAAACCTTTATTAATCTCTTTTTTTGTAATAGTAAGTGGTGGTAAAAATCTTAAAGTACTTCTTCCACTTTTAAGTACCAACACACCCTCATTAAAACTTTGAGAAACTATTTTCCCTAACGTTTCATCATCTACTATTTTAATCCCTCGCATAAGCCCAATTCCTGTTACAAATTCCATTTTATCTTTGTATTTTTTAGCTAATGCTTTTAGTTTTTTATCAAAATAAACTATCGTTTTATCTAAATCTCCATCTTTTTTAGATTTTTCTAAAATATCAAGAACAGTAAGTGCTGCCCTTGTAACTAAATAATTTCCACCAAAAGTACTTCCATGATCTCCAGCTGTTAAAAGTTCTTTGTGTTTTGTAAGAATTGCCCCTATTGGAACCCCACCACCTAAACCTTTGGCAAGAGTAACGATATCTGGCTCGATGTTATAAAGTTTTGAAGTTAAAAACTCTCCACTTCTAAATACACCAGTTTGTACCTCATCAACAATCAAAAGGATATCTTTTTCTTTAAGATAAGATGCTAACTCTTGTATCTCCTCTTTATTAAAAGGACTAACTCCACCTTCACCTTGGATAAGTTCAAGCATAACAGCAACCGTCTCATCATCAATAGTTTCATAGATATCTTTGATAGTTGGTACAAAAACAAAACCATCAGGATAAGGTGCAAAAAAATCACTATGAAATTTTGTTTGACCTGTAGCTTTAACTGTTGCTATCGTTCTACCATGGAAAGAGTGTTCTAAAGTTATAATTTTATATTTTTTATTGGCAAATTTTGTTCTTCCATATTTTCTAGCTATTTTTAAAGCCCCTTCGTTTGCTTCAGCTCCGCTGTTTGAGAAAAATACTCCAACATCATAACCTGCTAATTGATTTATTTTTTGAGCTAAAAGCGCTTGTGGCTCAATTGCAAATAAGTTTGAGACATGTGTGATATGTTTTACTTGTTTATAAATTGCATCTGCTACTTTTTTATTTCCATGTCCAACAGACACAACCCCTATCCCACTTGTAAAATCTATATAATCTTTTGCTTTATCATCAAAAAGAGTTGCATTTTTCCCTTTTTTAAAATTTACATAATTTCTAGCATAAGTTTGTAACACATAATTTTTATCAATATTTTCTAAATTCATATTTCGTCCTAGTTTATAAATGGGTTGGATTATACCTATTTTTTTATAAGAATTGAGTATAATTTTTTATGAAAAAAGTTACATTAAATGATATAAAAGAGTTATTAGAAAGTCGTATTTCAAAAGATGAAATCACATCTTTAAAAGAAATACCCGCCCCAATTCACTTTAAAGATATAGAAAAAGCAACAAAAAGAATTTGTCAAGCAATCAAAGAAGATGAAACAATAAATATCGTAGGTGACTATGATGCAGATGGAGTTATTTCCACTGCTATTATGGTTGAGTTTTTTACAAAAGCTGTTGGGATTGAGGTCAATTATCTTATCCCAAATCGATTTACCCATGGTTATGGGATAAGTGCGAAAATCTTAGATGATATTTATGAGGGGATAATTATCACTGTTGATAATGGAATTAGTGCTGTTGAAGCTGCACAGATTTGTAAACAAAGGGGACTTGACCTTATTATAACAGACCATCATACAGTTGGTGTTGATATTCCAGATGCTTATGCCATAGTGAATCCAAAACAAGATGATTGTGAGTTTCCATTTAGTGATATTTGTGGCGCAAATGTTGCTTGGTATTTATGTGCGAGTATCAAAAAAGAGTTGGGACTTCCTTTTAATCTTATGGAGCTTTTTGATCTTCTTACTATTGCAATAATTGCTGATGTTATGCCTATGAAATCACTTAATAAAACGATTGTAAAAAGAGGCTTACAAGAACTTTCAAACTCAAAAAGACCAGCAATAGTTGCCATAAAAGAACGGTTTAATCTTAAAAATATTAATGAAGAAGATATAGGATTTAAAATAGCTCCACTTATAAATTGTGCTGGGAGAATGGAAGATGCGAGTATCGCACTAGAATTTTTACTTAGTTTTGATGAATATGAGGCAAATGAACAACTTGACTATTTGATAGAACTCAATGAAACTAGAAAAAAAGAGCAACTTTCTATCTTTGAAGAGGCAAAAGAAAAATCTGATGCAAATGGTAATGTAGTCTTGGCTTATAGCGATAGTTGGAATGAGGGAATTATAGGGATAGTTGCTGCAAAATTGTGTGAAAAATACAAAAAACCAAGTTTTGTTTTTAGACAAAACGGACTTACTTTAAAAGGAAGTGGAAGGGGAAATGGTGAGGTTAACCTTCATACATTACTCTCTAAAGTTTCCCATTTACTTACTGGATTTGGTGGACATAAAGGTGCAGCTGGGCTTTCACTTAAAATGGCAAATTTTCCAAAATTTCAAGAGGAGATAAATAAGGCATATCATCTAGTTCCTAAAGAAACTGATTTTGTAAGTAGTGAATTTTTATGCGAGATAGATTTTAGTTTAGTAGGTCGTGAACTTTTTGAACTTATCAATAGTTTTAGACCGTTTGGATTGGAGAACACTCTCCCTATTTTTAAATTTTCTAATCTAAAAGTAGTTGAAATAAAAATAATTGGAAAAAATAAAGAGTATAAAAAGATCACTTTTGATGATGGGATATCAAAAATTGAAGGATTGGTTTTTGTTGATATTGATAACATCAATGAAGGTGAAACGGTGAATATTTTAGCGACAATTGATAAAAATGAATTTAGAAATGAAACTACATATAATCTTCTTTTAAAAGAGATTATATAACTCATAAATAAGAAAAGCCCATCATAAAATGATGGGCTTTTCTATAAATTATAATTATTAATTGATTACAGTTTTGATTCGTATCTTCTTAACATATAAAGTTTTTTCATTTGTTTTTTTCTAGCATTGATTTTTTCTTTCTTTTTCTTTTCAGGATTAGATTCGAAATATCTTCTTGCTCTTGTTTCTGTAACGATTAAACTTCTATCACATTGTTTTTTAAATCTTCTATATGCTTCTTCAAAAGATTCGCTCTCTTTTACTTTAACACCAGGCACTGTACATCACCCACTTTCTTT
>JAQUAG010000021.1 GCA_028687375.1 Arcobacteraceae bacterium
CCAAGTATAATTTGTAGAACCTGTTGTTACATTTGATGCTGTACCTGTACTACAAAGATTTGCTGATGGAGCTATTAAACTTGCGATACCATTTGAAGTTCCACAAGTTCCATTAATTGGGGTTGGTGTTGAACCACCTCCACTATTTCCACCTATTGATGTATTTGTATCTGTTCCACTACTACTTTCATTTACATCAGTAACTGTAATAGTGATATTTTTATCAAATGTTGCATTTCCACTATCTGTTGTTTTTACACAAACACTATAACTTGATTTAGTTTCATAATCAAACACGCCAGAAGATTTTAATGTTGTTCCATTGATAGTAAAGTTATTATCATTTACTCCTCCACAGAAACTATAAGTATGAGTATCCTCTACATCAACATCTACTGTACTTAACGTTCCTATAGTTGTGCCAATTACACTGTTTTCAGCTATTGTACTTTTACTTAAAGTGATATTTGTTGGTGCATGATTCACGCTATTTACTGTTATTTGAAAGTTATGCTCAACTTCATTTGTCCCATCGCTTAGGGTTAGATTTACATCGTAGACTCCTGGGCTTGGTGGGGTTCCTGTGAGTTTAGCTGGTATAGCTTGTGTTATTCTTCTGATTCTTTGATTACCAAAATCGGCTACAAAAACATTGCCGGTACTATCTACTGCTACTCCAGCTGGATTAGTAAACTTGGCGATTGTACTACTTCCATCTGCAAAACCAAGAGTAGTTCCTGCTACTGTTGTAACATCACCATTAGTACCTATTTTTCTTATTTTTTGATTGGTAATATCAGCTACAAAAACATTGCCGGTACTATCTACTGCTACTCCAGCTGGATTAGTAAACTTAGCGATTGTACTACTTCCATCTGCAAAACCAGAAATTCCATTTCCTGCAAGTGTTGTTACATTGCCATTTTGATCTATTTTTCTTATTTTTTGATTATTCATATCAGCTACAAAAACATTTCCACTACTATCAACTGCCACTCCTCTTGGATGATTAAACTGTGCAGTTGTACTACTTCCATCTGCAAAACCAGAAATTCCACTTCCTGCAAGTGTTGTTACATCTCCATTAGGGGTAATTTTTCTTATTTTATGATCTAATTCATCAGCTACAAAAACATTTCCACTATTATCAACTGCTATCCCATTTGGATGTTTAAACTGTGCAGTTGTACTACTTCCATCTGCAAAACCAGAAATTCCATTTCCTGCAAGTGTTGTTACATTTCCATTAGTATCTATTTTTCTTATTCTATGATTATTGCTATCAATTGCAAAAACATTTCCACTACTATCTACTGCTACTCCAAGTGGATTTTGAAATTGTGCAGTTATACTACTTCCATCTGCAAAACCAGAAATTCCACTTCCTGCAAGTGTTGTTACATTTCCATTAGTATCTATTTTTCTTATTCTATGATTAGCTTGATCAGCTACATACATATTTCCACTACTATCTACTGCAACTCCTGTTAAATTTTGAAATTGTGCAGTTGTACTACTTCCATCTGCAAAACCAGAAATTCCACTTCCTGCAAGTGTTGTAACATTTACATCAATTTTTGAGTTTAATTTAAGCCAACTAGGGAATGTCGTTCCTGCTTTTCCACTCCAAATAAGAGTATCTCCATCAATATCACTTGCTCCTAAAGTATAACTATAACCACTCTTTTCATTTATACTTGTAATCGCATTACTTATGATAATTGGTGTTTCATTTACATTTGTTACATTTAGAGTGATATTTTTATCAAAAGTTGCATTTCCACTATCTGTGGTTCTTACACATATACTATATGAAGATTTCATTTCATAGTCAAACACTGCATTTGCTTTAAGTTCACTTCCACTTATACTAAAGTTTGCATCATCAGTTCCACCACAAAAACTGTACGTATGAGTATCCCCTACATCTATATCTGTAGAACTTAGTGTTCCTATTGTTATATCACCTGCACTGTTTTCAGCTATTGTATTTGAAGATAAATTTATATCTGTTACAGCATCGTTTACATTATTTACTGTAATTTTAAAGTTATGTGCAACTGTAGTTGTCCCATCACTTACAGTTAGGTTTATATCATAAACTCCTACATCTGAGTTTGTTGGTGTTCCTGTGAGTTTTGTACTATTGTCTATCTTTCGTATTCTATTATTAGTATCCGCTATAAAAACATTACCATTGCTATCAACTGCAACTCCAGAAGGATAGTTAAACTTGGCAGCTGTTCCAGTTCCATCTGCAAAACCAGAGGTGCTTCCTGCAAGAGTTGATACATTTCCATCAGGTGTGATTTTTCGTATTTTATTATTATCAACATCAGCTACATAAACATTGCCATTGCTATCAACTGCAACTCCAGAAGGAAAATTAAACTTGGCAGCTGTTCCAGTTCCATCTGCAAAACCAGAGGTGCTTCCTGCAAGAGTTGATACATTTCCATCAGGTGTGATTTTTCGTATTTTATTATTATAAACATCAGCTACATAAACATTGCCATTGCTATCAACTGCAACTCCTCTTGGATGATTAAACTGTGCAGTTGTACTACTTCCATCTGCAAAACCATCTGTTCCACTTCCCGCAAAAGTTGATACATTTCCATCAGGTGTGATTTTTCGTATTTTATTATTATAAACATCAGCTACATAAACATTGCCATTGCTATCAACTGCAACTCCATAAGGATAGTTAAACTGTGCAGCTGTTCCAGTTCCATCTGCAAAACCATCTGTTCCACTTCCCGCAAAAGTTGATACATTTCCATCAGGTGTGATTTTTCGTATTTTATGATTGATATAATCAGCTACAAAAACATTGCCACTGCTATCAACTGCCACTCCAGAAGGAGAATTAAACTGTGCAGTTGCTCCTATACCATCTGTAGAGCCAGCCGTTCCATCCCCTGCAAAAGTTGTAACACTTATATCGCTACTTAAACTAAGCCAACTAGGTAAGGTCGTTCCAGCTTTTACACTCCAAGTTAGAGTATCTCCATCAATATCACTTGCACCTAAAGTATAACTATATCCACTCTTTTCATTTATACTTGTAACTGAATTACTTGTGATAGTTGGTGTTTCATTTAGATTTATAATTGAGATTGTTACATTTTTATCATAAATTGCATTTGCACTATCTGTTGTTCTTATACAAACAGAATAAGAAGATTTAGTTTCATAATCAAATACACTATTTGATTTAAGTGTTGTTCCAGTGATTATAAAGCTATTATCATTTACACCTCCACAAAAGCTATAAGTATGTGTATCACTACTATCTGCATCTGTGCTACTTAAAGTTCCTATGGTTGTTCCTGCTGTACTATTTTCAGAGATTATTGAAGGGCTTAGAATAATGTTTGTTGGAATAGAGTTTGGAATCTGCCCACCATCGCTTATTGTCCAATTATTTGGTTCTCCTGTCAAAATCGCTCTTGATGTTACTGCACTTGCAGAATACTTACTATTACCAGCATTAAATAATACAGATGGTTTGACAGTTTGTGTAGACCATTTTTGAAGCATAGCATCATAATAAGAAGGTGATAATGTAACCCCAGTAAACATCATATCCATTGTTGTAATAGATGAGATATTCCAATCTGATATATCTTGATTAAATGTTGAAGTACCTGTAAACATATTCATCATAGTAGTTACTTTACTTGTATCCCAATCACCTATATCTTGATTAAACTTTGAAGCATTTGCAAACATAGATCTAGTTGTAGTTACTTTATTTGTATTCCATCTTCCTATATCTTGATTAAATAGTGAAGCAGCATTGAACATAAAACTCATATCTGTTACTTTATTTGTATTCCAATCGCCTATATCTTGATTAAATTTTGAAGCCATATTAAACATTTGTGACATAGTTGTTGCTTTAGAAGTATCCCAACGACTGATATTTTGATCAAATTTGGTTGCTGAATAAAACATAGCTCCAAAATTTGTAACAGAACTAGTATTCCAATCGCCTATATCTTGATTAAATGGTGTAGAGTTAAACATTCCATTTAGAGTAGTGACTTTACTTGTATTCCATCTGCTAATGTTTTGATCAAACTTTGTATTAGAAGCAAACATGGAACTCATATCAGTTACATTTGCTGTATTCCAATGTGCTATGCTACTATTAAAATCAGAGAGATAAAACATCTTGGACATATTCCAAACTTTACCTACATCCCATTTATCAAGACTATAATTAAATTTTGTTTTAGAATTTAAAAAACCGCCAAACATACTTGACATATTCACAACATTACTAACATTCCAATCACCTATATCTTGATTAAACTCATACGCCCAATTAAACATCTCTTGCATATTTGTTACTTTAGAGGTATCCCAACGACCAATATTTTGGTTAAAAACACTTGCACCACTAAACATAGAACTCATATTAGTGACATTACTAACATTCCAATCACCTATATCTTGATTAAATACCTGATTATTTCTAAACATTTGATACATATTGGTAACATTGCTAACATTCCAATCACCTATATCTTGATTAAATATCAATGTGGCATTGAACATATTAGCCATTGTAGTTACATGACTCACATCCCATGAAGTGATATTTGCATCATTGAAACTACTGTTTGCCACAAAACAAGAAGATAAATCTGTAACCGTACTAGGTAAAATTGCCGGTACTTGTGTAAGATTTGATGCATTATAAAATGCTCCTTGCAGTGATCTAAGACCTATGTCTCCAAAACTTTCTACTTTTATTAACTTTTTTATATCTGAAGGTGTAACAGGTGTGTAAGTTCCAAATTGTGTTAAAGTACCAGTAAGTTGTACGGTATAAATACCATGACTTGAATAACCGTGGGATTTCATTCCCTGAGATGTGTAACTACTGCTACTTCCATCACCCCAATCAACTGTAACATCCATCTCGTTTACAGAACCTATATATAGTGGTAATGTTACAGTAAGTCCCGAAGCTCCAGTAGCTTGTGTGTTATACACTAGCACCATGGGTTCTCCTGCTGCCATTAAACTCGTAGTTAACAGTATCCAAAAAGATACAATTAAACTTTTAAATCTTTTCATATTTTCCCCTCCTTTTTTTATTTCACATACATAAGTTTTTCAAATCCTACTAATAGAACAACAAAAACACCAAATAACAATCCAATACCAAAAAGAAACAATTCTCGTTTGGATAATACACTCATAAAACACCTCAAATTTATTTATATTTTCTAAAATTCTATCAAGCTCGCGTTTGATTTGGTGTTTGATTTTAGATAAAAGTTTGCTTAAAATATTATTGAATTAAAATCTAACTTTTTTGAGAGAAAAGTTTTGTAAGATATCTCAAATTTATTCAAAGAGTTTATAATGAGATACTGGTCGTTGTTTATCCCATTTTTATTATTTTCACAAGATTTAGAAAAAGTTTCATTGCAACTAAACTGGAAATATCAATTTGAATTTGCTGGATTTATTATGGCAAAAGAGATGGGATACTATAAAGAAGCTAATCTTGACGTGGAGATTAAAGAATATCAAAATGGAGTCAATATCACAAAAGATGTTCTTGATAACAAAGTAAATTTTGGTCTTAAAAATAATGCGTTAACTATTGAAAACAAAAAAATCATCCCAAATATTTTACTTGCAACTTATTTTCAAACTTCACCTTTTATAATCGTTGCTCAAAAAGAAATAAAGAATCCAGCACAACTTAGAGGTAAAAAAGTTATGATAGAGCAAGAGGAGATTGTAAGTGGTCCTATTGACTTGCTTTTAGAAAATTATAATATCAATACTAACAATACAATATTTTTACCCCATAGTTTTGATGTCGAAGCTTTTATCAATAAAGATATAGATGCGATGAGTGCCTTCACATCAAATGAGCTTTATTTTTTGGATAAACTTGGTATCACATATACTGTTTTAAATCCAGCTAATTATGGATTTTATACCAATGCAGTGAATCTTTTTACCTCCCCAAAAGAATACAATAATCATAAAGTAAGATGTGATAATTTTGTGAAAGCTACCAATCGTGGTTGGGAATATGCACTTTCTCATACTAAAGAAACTATTCAAATTTTACAAACAAAATATAGTGTTTCTAAATCAAAAGAAGCTCTTTTTTATGAAGCAAATGTAACAAAAAAACTTATGATGACAAATATTTACAAGATAGGAGAGCTTACTCCTGAACTTACAATTAGACTTTATAAACAACTAAAAGCTTCAAACTCTATACAAACAGATGAGAATATGGAAGATATGACCAAAAAAATCTATGCAATGTTTACAAAAAGTGAAAAAGTTATAGATTACCTATTTTTAGCACAACTTTTTATATTTTTTACCTTTATATCTTTAGGATTATTTTACAAACAGAGTATCTTGAAAAAACTCAATCAAGAACTAACTTTTCTTAAAGAAAATCTACAAAAAGAAGTTGATTACAAAAATATTCTCCTAAAAGAATTACACCATAGAGTCAAAAATAATCTTCAAATAATACTAAGTATACTTTCAATAAATTCCAATAAAGAGGTGATAAAAAATCAAATCAATGCTATCAAACTAGCTCATGAAAAACTCACTTATAATGGTGTAGATAATTCTGTGGATTTGCCAAATTATTTAGCTGATTTGGGTTATGAAGTGACATTAGCTCTTAAAATTGAGATTGAGATTTTAGGTAATGCCAAAAAAGTTGATATTGATACAGCAATTAACATTGGAATCATCATAAATGAACTTATTAGTAATAGTATCAAATATGCTTTAGACCATAATCCAACTCCATCTATAACTATTACTATTGAAACTATTAATGAAAAAACTCAAATTATCTATTGTGATAACGGGAAAAACTATTTGAATAAAAATTTAAAAAAAGGTCTTGGACTAAATATCATTGAGTCTATTGTAAAAAATAAACTAAAAGGTAACATATTATTTAAATTAAAAAATGGGTTTTATTGTCATATCATATTTTAAATACAATATCAAAAGCTGCGCCCTCTTTATCGTTTTTAATATTTATTGTTCCCTCAAATTTCTTCTGAATAATTTGTATAGCAATATACAATCCTATTCCAAATCCCTCTTTGGTTGTACTAACAAGTGGTGTAAAAATATCTTTAAATACTTTTTTTTCAACCCCTCCTCCATTATCTTTTATAGTTAAAATAAATCCTAACTGATGTGGTTTATAAATAAATGTGATGATTGGGGTTTTTATATCTCTTAATTTAAAAATATTTATAGCATTACTTATAAAGATAATCAAAAGCTGATTCAATGATGCTGGATAGGTATTTACAATCAAATCTAAATTTGGGAATATATACTTTACTTCTAAATTTTCATTTCTAAAATAATTCAAAGCCTTTTGTATAGCATCATAAAGATTGACTATCTCTTTATCTTCATTGCTTGAAAGTTGCTCATGTATCTCCTTAGTAATAATATTAAAATCATTTGTTATCTTTTGTAAATCCTCTAAATTTTCAAGAAGCTCATTTTTATTGATAGTGTCATGTTGAAGTGTAAACTTCATATTTGAAACAACTGCACCTAACGATGAAACTGGCCTTCTCCACTGATGGACAATAAATGTGATATATTCACCAAGATGGGTATATCTATTTTGAAGTGTTGCTATTTTTTCAAGATTTTCTTTTTGATTTTTTATTGTTTTTACTTTGGTGCTTAATGCTAAAGTGATAAAAAATATCTCCCCTAAAATGAAAAAAGAAGTGATACTAGAAGCTATAAATATACTTTCTTTAAAACCACCATACACTACATAACTTGTAAAAAAGACACTCCCTATTAAAAAGATTTTTGCAAACATATAATAAAAAGAACCAACCTCTTTTTGTAATACAAGATACAAAACAATAATAAAATTACCAACAAGTCCAATAGCAAAAAAGACACTCCCTATATCAAAACCTATAGGAAATAAATGAAAAATTCTCCCTATATAAGCAATTAACAAAAGTGAAAAAATAGCTATCATAAATTTTAAAAAATAGTATATTTTTTTATAATTTGTTTTTGAAATATTGAAAAAATATAGAGGAAGCACCATTTGTAAAATCATAGAAAAATAAACTCCAAGGTAACTCAATTCATTTAAGAATAAAAAGTTATCTGTAAAATCAAGATAATAAAAAATCTCATACAATGCAAGATATGTAATAAAAGATGTTACAGCGTAGATAGTATGAATCAAAAATGCCTTATCTTTAATAATTGTAAAATAGATAAAGTTATAAAAAATTAAAGCTATTAAAATTCCACTGTATAACCCCCACCAAAGAAGGTCATTTTGTGTATTTTTATCAAATTCATTTTTTTCTAACATGAGCCAATTTGATTCTAATACACCATTAGTTGTAGAATATATTTTTGAAAATACTTTAACTGATTCGTTTGGTAAAAGTGAAATTTCACAAACACTATATCTAGATATTCTTTCTCTATTTTTTAATGGTCGCATATCCCCTATAAGAAATTGTTTATCTAGAATATTATTTTTAAAAACCCATATATCTAAAAAATCAATACCAACTCTTGGATTGACAAGCACAAAAGTATGGCTTATATTTGTATCATTCAATATTATTAATTTTGAATAAACAGTCTTTTTTGTTCTCCCAAATACATTTTTTTCTCTTTTTTGAAATAAATCTTCATTCATCTCATATGGTTTAAGAGAATTGTCATCAGAAAGAAAAGTTTTTTGATATTTATCTAAAATTTGATTGCTTTGTGAAAATACAAATACATCTTCAGATGCAAATACAAATAAACTAAAAGTTAAAAAAAAGAAAATTACTTTATACATAACAATAACCCAGTAGAAGAAACACTTCTAACAATCCCTTTTATAGGAAGTTTTTGTCGTAATCTAAATAATATATTTTTTAAAGCATTTTCATTTACTTCTAAACTTTCTTCCCAAAGATAATCAAAAACAATATCTTTTGAAACTAATTGATTTTTGTTTTTATATAAAATTTCTAATAAACGATATTCTTTTTTTGTTAATGATATTACCCTGTCATTAGCAATAATATTTTGCATTTTTATATCTAAAAAAAGTTTATCCCCAAGTTTTGGCATAAGAAGATTGTGTTTTTCCAAAATTAACTCACATTTTTGTAAAACTTCTATCACCACCTCTAATGAAACTGGTTTTTCAAGATATTCTACTAAACCTATTTTTGTAGCAGCTTTTAAATATGAGATATCAAGATGAGATGTTGTAACGATAATTGGAACAAAATGATTCATATCTCTTATCTTTTGAGCAACTTCTAATCCACTTAAAGTCGGCAGTTCAATATCTAAAATTACTACATCTATCTTATCATTTTTATAGATATCAAGACCCTTTATCCCATCATTACAAACAACAATTGAATTACAAAAATGAGATAAAAGTTTTGACATATTCTTTGCAATGATTTCATCATCTTCAACATATAAAAAATTAGATTGTTTTATTAAATTCATCTCAAAATCATAAGATATTCTTTCTAATAAATAGATTTCTAACTTTTTTGAGAACTTTATCTTCTATAATTAATTTATGAAAGTATTAATTATAGAAGATGAACCATTTATAGCATTAGATATACAGCAACATATCGAATCATTTGGGCATGAAGTAGTTGGATATGGCTGTAGATATAATGATATTTTAAGCATATTTAAATATTCTCAACCCAATCTTATTATAAGTGATATTCATCTAGGGGAAGAGCTTGATGGAATAAATATAATTGAAAAATTACAAGCTATCTCTTCAAATTTTCAAGTTATTTATCTTACAAGTTATGATTTTGAAGATACAATTGATAGATCTCTTTGTACAAAACCAAGTGGTTATGTTCTAAAACCATTTCATCCAAAAGAGTTGCATATAGCTATTAAAATAGCATTACATGAAACGACATCTTTACCAATCAATAATACTTTAGATAGCCTCAGTAATGAATATGCGTATGACTTTGATACAAAAGAACTTTTTTACAATAAAATCAATTTAGAATTATCTTATTTAGAAAGAGAGATTTTTCATTTATTGTATTTACATAGAAATAGCCTTGTATTGAACGAAACTATTGACAGCTATGTCTGGGAGAATAGATTAATAAGTGACTCTACAAGAAGAGGTTTAATTCATCGTTTAAGATTAAAATTAAATCATAATTTTATTGAAACTATTGCAGGAATTGGTTGTAAATTAAATATTGATTATACGATACTATAATTGTCTTAATAAAAATGCAATCCTACACTCTATAAAAATTGTAGCTATTACTCTGCCTTTGCAAGTTCTGTAAATTTTCTTCAAAATTTTTATTTGTTACTAAATAGTTATTCTCTTTCATTTGTTTTAGTATCTAACTATTGATTTTTGATGATAATGAGATACATCTTTGTAATTATTTAAATTTGTTGTTATCTTATTTGCTATTTGAAAGTCATATATTTTTACATTTTAAGAAATGAGTATAGATTTATTTTTTGAACTGTACAATAAAATATAAGTATTTAATTCTGCATAATATATTTTACATAAAGGTGGGTGTCAAACGAACTTTAAAATTATCAAGTATAAATAACTCCATTCAAGAAGAAAAAGCGATTGAAAATCTTGTAAAAATAAGTACTTTTATTTGTTATGATATAGAGAAACAAACCGTTTTTGAAAATAATATACCAATTAAATTTACAAAAAAAGAGTTAGAGCTTTTAGATTATTTTTGTAAAAGTCCAAATCAAAACATCTCTTATGATACATTGATTAAAATAATATGGAATGACAAAGATATATCTCATTCAACTATAAGAGATATTATCTCACGAATAAAGAAAAAAATTAAAAATATAGATTTGGAAAATATAAATAATTTTGGATATATCTTACATCTACAATCCGAGTAAGCTATTGCATATAAAAAAAACTCTATTTCATTGAAGTATCTAAACCTCCTATAAGTTTAGAGTTACCATTCCAAGCAAATAACAATCAAAAGCGAGTCTATGCTTTTGATGGGGCTGGAATACTCTCTTAGAATCTAAGAAGAGTTTTCCCGTATCTAAAAGTCCATACTAAAAACAAAATTATCCATAACCAAGCACTAAAATGTAAAAACCCCATAAATATAGGTGAATTATTTAAAAATAATAAAGAGGCTGTTATCCTCGTAATTACTATAATTTGAATAAGTATAAACAAATACTGCGTTAGCTTATCTGCTACAATTTTTTGTGCTGGTACTGCATGACCCATAATCACTCGACTTCCAAAACCAATAAGTAAATTCCCTACAAACCCAATTGCAAAAATATGCAATGCTAATTTTAAAGTGGGTGTTTCTAAAATAGATTCTAGAAATAAAATTATGAATCCAAGCTCAAGCCAAATAAATGCTATCATCAAAATTGATAATATTGCAGGTGCTTTTTTATAAATATTTAGATTAAAGATTATATATCCAAAAAATACCATACTCAAAAGTGATACAATTTTAAATAACATAGCAAATTCAAATTGAATCACAATACCTAAAGCTAAAAATAAAATCATTGAAATTTCTACTAAAAATCTAGGTTTTTCCCAAGGTAAAATTTGTAAATTTGAACTATAAAATGCTGGTATCATCCTTTGAGCAACTGTAAATACAAGAGTAAGTAAGTATCCAAAAAATATTAAAAGAGATAAATTTATATGAAATATAACTTCACAAAAAAGAAAAATCACTCCAAAAGAAAGTACGATATTTAAAAAAATACTATCTTTTTTATCAATCGCCCTCCCTTTTTTAATTGTTTGATAAAAAATAGTATTAAAGTAAACTAGCACACCAATAACTACTAGTTTTCCAATTTCCTCAAACCCAAATAAAGTTATAATAATTCCTAATTGTAAAACAACCCAAGGGATAAAATATCTTTTTTTATCAATCACTGTGCTACTTGTATATTTAGGAATTACCGTTATTAAAAAACCCAAAAAAGCATTTGTAAAAACACCAAAAGTAAGCCCAAAGCTATGTATCAAATAAAAATCAAAAGAGACTTCTTTAATAAATGATATAAAAGTTGCTAACATAATAGCAATAGCAAAAAAGACGGCTGATACAAAAAAAAGTTGATGGGGTTGAGAGGTAAACTTTGTCGACCAACTTGGAGGTTTTTGCGGTGTTAAGGGGATAAAATCATAAGAAGTTGAAAAAGTCATAGTGAAACCTTTGTTAAAATATTTTATGATTGTATAGAAAAACATGCTAAAAAACTATGATGTAAATCAATCTTTTTATATTATTTTATAGTGGATGGGTTACTATTGTTTTAGTTAAGTACCCATCTTCGATTTTTAAAACACTATCAAAGAATGGTAATAATCTTTCATCATGAGTAACAACTATTATCGCTACTTCCTGCTCTTTTGCAATCTTTCTCAATAACTCCATAACAGATATAGCTCTTTCTTTATCAAGTGCAGCTGTTGGTTCATCTGCTAAAATAATTCGAGGATTATTTGCCAATGATCTTGCAATCGCAACTCTTTGACTTTGACCCCCTGATAAACTCCCTATCATATATTTATTTTTATCTTCGATTCCTAAATATTTTAAAAGTTCATTTGCTTTTTGTATATATTGAGTTTTAGTTATCCCATTTAACTGAGGAAGTAAAGTGATATTTTCTTCAACATTTAAAAATGGTATGAGGTTGTGTGATTGAAAAATAAATCCTAGTTTTTCTCGTCTTAATTTTCTTGTATCTTTTAAAATCCATTTATCATCATAAATCACCTCACCATTAAGTGACATTTTGCCACTTGTAGGTTCTAAAATACATCCAAGCATTGTAAGAAGTGTCGTTTTTCCACTTCCACTAGGACCAACAAACATTGAAATTTCACCTTTTTGAAGTTCAAAACTTATCCCTTTTATCACTTGTAAACTATTTTCTTTTGTTTTAAACTCTTTAAAAAGATTTTCAACTTTAATAGCCGGTATATCCATCTTATTCCCCTATTGCTTGTGCTGGATTTGCATTTATTGCTTTATAAATTCCAAAAAGAGAACCAATAACACTAACAATAATAATCACGATAAATAATCCTGCTGAATCAGTCCATAAGAGTACTACATTTTTGGGAAACTTATCACTAATAAGATTCGCAAAAATATTTCCTGCAATAAATGCTAAGAAGCCTAAAATAAGAGATTGTTGCAGTATCATTTTAATGATTTCAAAGTTTGGCATCCCAATCAATTTTAAGATTGCTATCTCTTTAATTTTTCCAATTGTCATCGTGTAAATTATCAAAGAGATGATAACAGAAGAGACAATAATCAAAATTATCGTAAACATCCCAATTTGTTTTGACGATTTTTCAAGAACATTTTTTGTTAGTATAATCGCTTGTTCATCATTTGTAAAACAATTTTTATGTTTCCATCTTTTAATATTTTGAGAGATCTCATTAAGATCTACATTTGGGGTTACTGTAGCAATAATTGCATTGACTGTTGGATTATTTGAGGTACCAATTCCTCTTATTCTATCGTTTCGTATCGTGTTATTTGAAGAGGAAAATTGTAGCTCTTGAGCATCTTGTAAGCTAAGATATACCAAAGGTTCACCACTATTGGAAACAGCTCCTTTTGTGATTCCAACCACTTTATAGATATTACGACCTAATGGTATCATTGTATCAAGTACTATACCTAATTTTTCATCTACAACTATTTCATAGTGGGATTTTATTATCTCTCTTCCGTATAAAATATTGTTTGGTCGACCAAGTTTACCAATCTCATAACCAACAGCGGTCACTCTTTCTAATCTATTATTTGTTTGAATTTGCAAAGTTTGAAAAGTGATTCCTGCTACATTTTTAACACCATAAATTCCTTTTATTTGATACTTTACATCCTCAAATAATTTAGAACTTTCGGCAAATGGACCAATAGTATCCTCCTGTACTATCCACAAATCAGCATTGACATTATTAATAAGAGATTTTGCATCAACTATCATCCCTCTATAAACTCCAAGCATAACAAGTACGATTCCTAAAAGCATACCAACCCCAATGGAAGTCACTATAAATTTACCTAAAGAATGAGAAATATCTTTTATGGCTAAATTTATCATATATTTACATTGGCTCCATTGAAAAGTTCTTTTTTATTTTCTTCTGGAATAATTATTACATCATCTATTTTGAGATTCCCTTCTACCGCTACTGTACTTGTGTTTGCCATATAAGTCAATATTTTAATAGGGGTAAATAGAGCTTTATTCTCTTTTAAAAGCCATAGACCAACTTTATTCTCATAAGTCACGATATTTTTTCTATCACTCAGAAATGTATTTTTAAAAGTTTTGGTAACAACCATCACTTCTGCTTGTTCATTGAGAAAAAATTGTTTTGGAATATTTTTAAATTTCACCCCTATCTCTCGTTCATTTGTGATTGGGTCACTTACTAAATCTATTTTTTTTACAAATCCATCAACAGTTTCATCTCCTTTTGAACGAAGAAAAATAGTAGCATCTTGTCCAACTTTTAAAGAGTCACTTATTGCTTCATCAATATATCCTTTTATCCATATATCTTTTGGATTGACAATTTTAAATAAAACTTTTCCTATAACTGCTGTATCACCAATCTCTATCTCTTTTTGAACTAAAATTCCATCACTTGGAGCTAATAAAATTAAATTCTTTAGTTTTTCTTTTGTCCCTTTTGAAACAGCATCTAATCTATTAAGTTCATTATCAAGAGTTATTTTGTCATTTTCTAAAGCTTTTAATGAAGCATCAGCAATAACCAAAGATAGCTTGATATTATCGTATTCAATATCTGATACAAAAGCATCTTTATGTAGTTTTTCATATCTTTTAAGTTGTGTATTTGCTAAAGTATATTTTGCTTTTGCTTCCTCTATTTTATTGAGTATGGAAGCTTTGGTTGAGTGTACTTTAGCTATGTTGTATTTATCTTCTTCTATTTTTTCTTTTAAATCAACACCATCGATGATTGCTAAAACTTGACCACTTTTAACTCTATCACCCTCTTTTACAAATATATTTGTTATTTTTCCCGTTGAATTTGAACTTATTTGATAAATAATCTCGCTATCTACTATTCCTGTAGCAAATATCTCTTGTTTTACATCTTTTTGTTCCAAATGTACAGTTTGGTAAGTGGTTTTTGGAAGATATATAAATTTATACCAAACCACCATCAACAATAGAATTATCAAAACACCATATAGTACTTTTTTCATATGACTCTTTCTTACTTTTATTTTTTATAGATTCTACATAAAATAATAAACAATCTAATTTTGATAAATTATTTGTCGAATATTCTCTTTATTTAGATTTCTCATCTCATCATAAAATCTTTGAAATTTTAACTTCTCTTCAAATGAAATAGGTGTTCTAATAGATTTATACTCAACTAAAACATCATCTTTATAAACTCCACTTACAATCGCATGCACCCAATAATATCCAGTATCTTTACGAAGATTTTTAACAATCCCTTCCCATTTCTTTTGAGTTTTTAGTTTTTTCCACATCTCTTCAAAGACTTTTTTGGGCATATCTGGATGCCTTACTATACTATGAGGTTTCCCTAAAAGTTCTGCAACCTCATAACCACTTATTTGTGCAAAAGTATCATTTGCATAAGTGATAACCCCTTTTAGGTCTGTTCGTGAGATGATAAGTTCACCACTTGGCACTATCGTTTCAATTAAAAACTCACTTTCATTATATTCCATATTAACTCCTTGAATTCTCATTTAATTTTTTTTATCAAACTCAGCTGCAAATCCCTCAAGATCTTTTTTCTTTAAATCTCCTCGATAGATAATTTTATCAATAGCAATCGTATCATCGTTTAACATTTTTGGAACTAAATCGGCATTATTTAGCACTTCCATATGAGCATCTAGTTCATCTTCACTATAAGCCATTTGCATATCAGCACTAATAACATGAGGGATAGCTTCAATCACTCTTAACTTTTCAAGCTCCTCTTTTACCCCTTCCCCTTCAATGGTTATAATCACTCGTCCTTGTTCATCGTGCATATGATAATCACATACTGGGCAATTTTGTAAAGCCTCAACCACTTCATCTAAATACTTTGGAACTGTTTTTACTACTATACTTGAAATATTCATTTTTTTTCTCCTAATTTAAAATAATTTATCTTTTCACTATCACTCGTTACAATCAACTCTTTATCATTTATAAACAAAATTTGAGTCATTGTTGCATCTTGTCCTATTAAGTTGTAAAGATATTTTTTAGTTAAAATATCAAATACTAATACTTCATTTTGTTCATTGTAAGCTATTGCACCACGAGTTCCTTTTGGATTTAAAGCACAACTATAAAGTAAAAAATTAAAATCTAATCTATAACTGCTTCCACTATTTGTATACACTACCGCTTTTCTATCTTGTCCTGCTGTAAGAACTACACCACTTTTATAATCAACTTGATACACTTTATCCAAATTAAGAGCTGGAAGTTGTTTTATCACTTTTCCAGTTTTTATATCAACTATTCTAACAATACCACTTTCATCTGTTGATACAATTTTTGTTTTATCTTCACTTATCATAAAGTGTGAAAATGACGACATACTCAACTGTTTAGTATAAAGATATTTTTTACTTTTTAAATCATATAGAGCAATTTGATTACTTAAAAAAGCTAAGATAATTTGCTCCTTTGATACAAAATTTGCTTTTTGCGTTATCAACTTACTTTTAGCATCTATAATTCGTTCTAATTTTTTATCTTTATAGATATAAATATCTCGATATCCACCCTCCCCTTCAGATGTTATAAGAAGTGTATTCTCAAAGAGATCCAGTGAATAAATCTTTGTATTAATATTCTCACCTGTGAAGTCTTTTATCTTTGGTAACTTAATCGTATTTATTTTTTTCTTATTGGAAAGATTAAATATATCTATCGTCCCATTGTCTGTCCCTGCATATAATAATTTATCTTTAGAAACAATACTTTGAACCCCACCAGTAGCTTTTAAGGAGTACAATGGCTTTAAAGTTTCTAAGCCAAAACAAGCCATACTTAAAAATAAAATTAAATATAATTTACCCATTATTTTCATCCATTTGAGCTTTTATTATCTCCATAGCTTGATACACTTCATTAAAATGCTCTGGTGTTACATCACTGTTTTTACTCCAATTGACTTGTATATCACCAGAATATTTAGCCCCAAGTTCCTCTATTTTATCGCCAAATGCACTTAAATCTTGACACATAACAGATTCATCACTTAATGTATCAGTAAGTCGAATAAACCAACCACCAGCATAATCTTCTTCTATATTTGCTTTAAATTCTACTGCCATTTTTTTCCTTTATTTGGTTTTTGTATCATTTATATTTTTAAAATCTATTGCACTACTTGGACAAACAGCTACGCAAAAGCCACAGTTTGTACATTTTTCAATATCAATTATAGGTTGAAATACACCATTAAATTTTATAGCATCGTCTAAACAAGGATCTTTACAAGAAAAACACATTGTATTATGCCAACTCATACATTTTTCTTTATTTATCTCTATCTCTACTTCTATTGTTTGTTTATTTTCTATATTTAAAACATCAGTTGGACAATGAATAGCACAGTCATCACAATAGGTACAACCCCCAAGATTAAAATCTAACTTAGGAGTTTTATCATTCATAATGACTATAATCTTCTCTTGACAAAAATTGGCACAAATCCCTTCGCAATTTTGACATTCTTTATTAAAAGAAAACTGATTTAGAAAATAAGGTGGTCGTACAATAGTCTCTTTTTCTTTCTCTTTTGGTTTAAATAAAAAAGTAAAAATATCTCTTCTTTCCATTGTATCATACTCCCTATTTTTATCGATTACTTTAATATTTTACAAAAAAAGTAATCGATCTTATTTATTCAAATAGTTATCTATTTGTCATTTAAAGTATCTAAACCTTCTGTAAGTTTAGATCCACTCCAGCTTGATTTATTTGCACCATCTTTTTTTGTATAAACAGCCTTAAAATTATTTTTTACAAGTTCCCCTTCACTTTGTGGTGCATGACATTGAGAACAATTAAATCTTGCATTTACAAGTGTTTCTTGCTCTTTTATAGCTGTTTCATTTTTCATATCATCAACAGTCTTATCAAAAGTTTGACCATCATATTTAGGTAATGGTCTAAAATTTGTAAAATGTGATTTAGGCACTGGCGTTGCCCCCATACTTGCTGCAACTTCTGGCATATGACAACTAATACATTGATTGTCATTTACAGTAATTGGTAACATCCCTTCAACGTCATGTGGAACCATAGGTGGTGCATCTTGAAAAGCTCTCTTTATTTTGTGGCTTGTTCCAGGTGCTGCCTTACCATATTTTGTTACAGATGGTTTTACGATATCTTCGGCATCTACACTTGTTTTTCTAAGTCCAATAGACTCATCACTTACAGACTGTTTTGAATTAGCAAATCCAGTAACAGTTATGAAAGCCATAGCTACCAAACTAAGACCTATTTTAGATATTTGTTTCATAATCTTTCTCCTTATTTTTTATTTGCTATTAAATTTCTTAAAGAAAAATTTAATGCATCATCATCACAAACTTCAATGCATCTTGCACAATTTGTACACTCTCCACCAAGAACTTGTTCACTCGATTTTCCAACCATAAACAACACTTGATTTTCTGGGCAAACTTCTTTACATTTCATACATAAAGTACATTTCTCCTCTTGGTGATTTACCCGTATAAGGCTAAATCTTCCAACTAAAGAATAAAATCCACCTAATGGACAAATATGTCCACACCAACCATTTTTTAAAACAAAAAGATCAAAAAGAAAAATAATAATTATCGCTCCAAAACCAAAGCCAAAACCAAAGATTATCCCTCTATGCACCATAGATATTGGTGAAATGAACTCAAATGCTGTAACACCCATCAAAACTGACAATACTAAACTAAGTACTAAAATCCAATATCTCATAGCTCTAGAAGCTGGTTGTTTTTTTTCAATTTGATTGAGATGCAATTTTCTTCTTAGATAATTTGCACTATCTGTAATGACATTTACAGGGCAAACCCAAGAACAAAAAGCTCTTCCTCCAACTATTCCGTAAAAGAAAAAAACAATTAAAGCACCAACAAAGATATCTGTAGTGATAATTGCACCTGCTGCAAACATCTGTATCACAGCATATGGATCACTCATAGGGATAGTTCCTAAAATTAGTGAGGAACTTAAATCTCCAACTAAAATATTCCATCCCCAAGCATTTGCACCAAAATAAAGTAACATCAAAGATATTTGAGTAACTCTTCTTAATATTAAATATTTGTGTTTAATCATCTAAAAGTCCCCCCATATCGTTAAGTGAATCAACTGCTTTTTGATTACTTATTTTTGTTGTCGTTGTTTCACTAACAGCTGTTTCAAGTCTTTTTTCATCCGCTTTATCCCAACCTTTTACATAGTGATCTCCAGCTTTTCCTAAAACTATCTCTCTTGGAAGAACAATAATAGAAGCTTTTTGAGTTACACAAGCTCTTTCACATAATCCACATCCAGTACAAATATCACTATCAACAACTGGTGTTAAAAATGCGTGTTTTCCTGTTCTTTCATTTCTTGCATAATCAAGTTTAATAGCTTTATCCAAAAGGGGACAAGCTCTATAACAAGCATCACATTGGATTCCCCAATAAGCAATACAATTTTTACTATCTACTATTGCTACACCCATCTGTGCTTTATTGATATCAAGCTTCCCATCTGTGCTTATTTTTGTAATATCCAATGCTCCACTTGGACAAACAGGAACACATGGAATATCAGGACACATATAACAAGGGATCTCTCTTGGTGTAAAATATGGTGTACCAATTGGTTTATTATCCCCTGGTTTTGCTAGGAGAAGTGTATTGTAAGGACACGCTTCTACACACATTCCACATTTGATACAAGTTGCAAGGAAATCTTCCTCTTTGAGTGCACCTGGTGGTCTAAGGAGTAATTTTGAAGCTGTTGCTTCATCAATATAAGCACTCCATATAAGTCCACCTAAAGCAGCAAGACCTGTTGCTCTAGCGACTGTTAAAAAGAATTTTCGTCTTTCACTTATTGTTTCACTCATCTTTTTCTCTTTTTATTTTTTATTTTTTATTTTTATGCTTTATAGATTTTAACCGCACATTTTTTATAATCTGTTTGACCAGATTGTGGACAAGTAGCATCTAAACAAACTTTGTTGATAAATACTTTTTCATCAAACCAAGGTACAAATACAAGCCCACGTGATGGTCTATTTCTCCCTCTTGTTTCAACTCTAGCTTTTACTTTTCCTCTTCTACTTTCTACCCAACAAAGTTCACCTTGTTTTACACCATAAGTTTTAGCATCACTAGGGTGCATATAACAAAGTGCTTCAGGAACAGCTCGATACAATTCAGGAACCCTCATAGTCATAGTACCACTATGCCAGTGTTCAAGAACTCTTCCTGTACAAAGCCATACTGGATATTTAGTATCTGGCATTTCAGGTGGATCCATATAAGGTCGTGCGAAAATTTTTGCTTTATTTTTTAAGGCAGTTTTTGTTTTATTTGTAACACCTTTTAAATCTCCAAATGGTAACTCTTTTGCAATAGTTCCATAAAATGCGAAATCTGTATCTCCTGTTTCTGCTCCATATTTTTTAGCATAAGGGTCATACTTAACATTAAATCTCCATTGTGTTTCTTTTCCATTTACTACTGGCCATTTAAGCCCTCTTACTCTATGATATGTGTCAAAATCAGCTAAATCGTGTGCATGACCTCTACCAAAATCAGCATACTCTTCAAAAAGATATTTTTGGATAAAGAACCCGTATCCTGTAAATACTTTCCCATCACTTCCAACAACTTTTCTTTTATCTCCATAACCTTCACTATTATCATACCCTTTTTGAATTGGATCATTTTGATTGAGTTTATAACTTTTTGCTCTATTATTTGCAAATAAAATATCAAACATTGTTGTATTTTCATTATATCCCATTGCTTTTGCTTGCTCTATCATACTTGGAAGAGGCTCTTTTCTAGGTCCACTTGGAGCATAACCACCCCAAACATCTTTTACTGTAAATCTTTTTGATAATTCAACCCATTGCCAAGTATCACTCATAGCATCACCTACAGGTAAAACTTGTTGTCTCCAGTGTTGTGTTCTTCTTTCAGCATTTCCATAAGCTCCCCATTTTTCATAAATCATAGCAGATGGTAAAATTAAGTCAGATACTTTTGCAGAAATTCCAGGATATCCATCTGAAGTAACGATGAAATTATCCATCTCTCTTGCTGCTTTGATCCAGTGAGTTGCACTTGCTGTATCTTGATATGGATTACATACATTTACCCAAGCAAATTTAATAAGTCCATCTTCAATATCTCTATGAATTCTCATAATATCTTGCGTTCCAACAGGATTGATTGTACCTTCTGGTACTTTCCATACATTTTCAGTTATTTTTCTATGTTTTGGATTTGCAACCATCATATCTGCAGGTAATCTGTGTGTAAATGTTCCTACTTCTCTTGCCGTTCCACAAGCACTTGGTTGTCCTGTTAGTGAAAATGCACCCGAACCTGGTTTTGCTTGTTTATTAAGTAAAAAGTGAACATTATATGAAAGTGTATTTACCCAAGTTCCTCTTGTATGTTGATTCATACCCATTGTCCAGAAACTTACAACCTTTCTATCTTTTTCAATATACAATGATGCTAAAGTTTCTAATTTTTTCTTAAATTCTTCAATATCCTCATCAGGATTTCCTTTTGAGATTTTTGCTACATAATCTAATGTATAAGGCTCAAGAAATTTTTTATAATCTTCAAATGAGATCTCCCAGTGTGCAAGTCCAGCATTTTTATTTACCATAGTATCACCCTCTTTGTACCCATAAGGTGCAAGTGCTGGTGCTTCTTTTGCTGACACTACTTTTTTCATCTCTTTAGAGATTGTTTCCATCTCAAGTGCTGAATATTTTCCATCTTTGATAGATTTCTCATCAGATCTTCTCATACCATAACCCATATTTACTGGTGATGCACAAAAAATCATATGTTTTTTTACAAAATCCCAATCAATAGCTTCTGGATGATTATAAACTATTTCGTGAGCGATATAGTTCCATAATGCAAGGTCAGTACTTGGAGAGAAAATGATTTCAATATCTGCTAAATCTGAAGTTCTATGTCTATATGTTGACATATTAATAACTTTTACTTTATCAGGATTTGATAGTTTTCTATCTGTTACCCTTGACCAAAGAATTGGATGCATCTCTGCCATATTTGAACCCCAAGAAACAATAGTATCAGTTAGCTCAATATCATCATAACATCCACTTGGCTCATCGATACCAAATGTTTGGTAAAACCCAACAACAGCACTTGCCATACAATGTCTTGCATTTGGATCAAAGGCATTTGATCTAAATCCACCTTTCATCATTTTTTGTGCAGCATACCCTTCCATAACAGTATATTGTCCAGATGCAAAAATTCCTACAGCTTCAGGTCCACCAGATTTTAATGCTTTTTTGATATGAACTTCCATCTCATCAAAAGCTCTTTTCCATGAAACTGGAGCAAATTTACCATTTTTATCAAAATTTCCTTTTGCATCCATTCTTAAAAGAGGAGTTTGTAGTCTGTCAGCTCCATACATAATTTTTGCGTTAAAGTACCCTTTGATACAATTAAGCCCTCTATTTACTGGGGCTGCTGGATCCCCTTTTACTGCTACAATTTTTCCATCTTTTGTAGCCATCATAATTCCACAACCTGTACCACAAAATCTACAAGCCGCCTTATCCCATCTCCAACCACTTTGAGCAGTTTTTGATGCTGCTTGCATAGCTGATGGCACAGCCATACCAACCGCCGCTGCTGCACTTGCAGCTGCAGAACTTTTTAAGAAATCTCTTCTTGAAAGTGACATACTATTCTCCTTTTTTAAAATATTTTTAAACATTAGAAGTGTAACAAGAAGAAAAACTTTAAGGCTTGACCTATGTCAAATTTTGATAGTTTATTTTTTTTGATATAAGTCAAGAAAAAGTTTACTTAAAAAATATATACTTAAGTAAATAAAATAAAAGATATGGATGCTATAAATGTTGGAGAAGATTATTCAAACTATCAATCTTTTTAAAAATACTACGCACGATGAATTAGAGCTATTAGCCTCAATTTCAAGTGCATCAAAATATGAAAAAGATGCCCTTTTATACTATGAAGCAGAATCAACTGATAAACTACTATTTCTAGTTAGTGGGCTTTTAAAAGTTTATAAAATAGATAAATATGATAATGAAATCTTTTTATACTATATCTATCCAAATAATATGATCTCTGAATTATCAAATTTAGAAGAAAATAGAATTCGTTGTTTTTCAAATACAGTTTTTATTGAAGATAGTATTATGTTATCAATTGATTTCAAAAAATTTAAAGAGTTATTTTTATACAAAAATGAGTTAACACAAAATTTTATTCAAGAATTGATTTATAAAAATCAACAACTCCAATGTATTATAAATAGGGAACTTGTATTTGATGCAACATCAAAAGTAGCCTATATGCTTATTAATGATCTAGATATTTTTAACAAACTAAAAAGAAATGAGGTTTCATTGTTACTTCATATTCAGCCTGAAACTCTCTCTAGAGTATTAAAAAAGCTCCAAAGAAATGAGGTTATTTCAATAGATAAAGGTATAATCGAAATCGAAAAATACGATGAATTAAAATTTTTATATACAGGATTAAAAGAATGAGCCATATTAGTGTAAGTCAAAAAATCAAAATCATAGGGTCATTTCTACTCTTAACTGTTTTTATCGTTATTAGTGTCACAATTTATCTCAATCAAAAAAATAAAAAAGATGCATTAACAGTAAATATGGCAGGGAAACAAAGGATGCTCACTCAAAAAATAACAAAAAATATCTTTCAGCTGTACCAAACAAAATCTCATAATTTTACAGAAATTGACGAAGCTGTTAGAGAGTTTGAATCAAGTCTGAAGATTTTACAGTACGGAGATGAAAACCTAAATATATCTCCCGTCCCAAATGATGAAATTCAAAAGAATATAGAAAAAGTTACAATACTTTGGGTTGAGTTTTCTAAAAATATTGCCATATTCAAAAATGCGTTAGTTCAAACTGATACAGCTAAACTTGATGAAGCTTTAGTTTATTTTGAAAAATCTAATAATATTTTACTTAATGAAGTTGATAAAATTGTTACACTTTACACTAACCATATTGAAACTAAAAATGCATTTATAAAAAACTTCCAGTATGTATCTTTTGCTTTTTTACTTATTTTTGCTATTTATTCAATCGTCCAATTAAAACAAATTGAAGAGCATGCAAAAGATTTTATAAAAAAATCAAAACAGATGAGTCAAGCTAATTTTGAAAATATATCCCCTTTGGATGTTGATTCGGAGAAAGAATTTGTTGAGATTGCTGATAATCTCAATTGTTTTATAAACAAAGTTTCATCTGCTATGAACTATTCTCAAAATGCACTAGAACAATCAAAACTTGCATCTGAAAAACTTGAAAATTTAACAGATGAATTTAGTGTGATTATAAAAGAGCTAGAAAATAGGTCAGATGTTGTGAAACAAATTGATAAAAGTGAAGATATAGTAATTGAATCAACCGAGGAACTTTTAAAAACAACGAAGAAGTTGCAACTATTAAAAAAAGAACTCGATATGTTACTTTTAAATTGTAAACAAAAGTAACAACACTCTATGCATACTATGGATTAGAAATATTTTTTCCATTTGCATCAATCCACATTATAATCTTTTCAACATCATTCAAATCTAGATGTTCACAACTTTGTGGGATTTGGCTAGATTGAATTGTTTCATCTGTAGCAATAGCATCAGAGATATCAAAGTAGTTTTCATTTAATTCATTTCTAAAAATAGCAATTCTTGGAAGTGGTATAGTTTTTAATCCCTCAACAAGCAAATAATCAAATTCTCCAAAAACTTGTGCAATCTCTTCAATTTGAGTTGTCTCTTTTTTAAAGATAGTTGTTCTTGTAGGAGATACTACAGCTACACTAGCACCAGTATGACTAAATTTATAGCTATCTTTCCCCTCTTTGTCGAAGATTGCCTTATCATGTGGGTCGTGTTTGATGATACAAACTTTATATCCTAAAGATTGTAACTGTGTTGATAGTTTTACTATAAGGGTAGTTTTCCCACTATTTGAAGGTCCTGTAAATGCTACTGCTAATTGTTTCATATTTTATCCATTCTATTTAATTAAAAAAATCTTTTTTTGTATCTGTAAAAAACTTCCAGTTTATTGGAAGTATTTTTACTTTCTCATCTTCATTTATATGTTCTATATTTTTCCCAAGTACCATCATACTATTACAATTATGAAGTACCCCAACCATACCTGGAAGTCTTTTACTTGATGGTATAAAACAGCTTCCATCAAAGAAACCAGGTATTATTGTAGTTCTCCCTTGTTTATTGTTAAGCACTTCTCCTAACTTTGTTTCAATATAGTTATGGTAGATATTTTTATTTCCAGCTAATTTTTGAAGGATTATTTTCCCAAAAGCTTCAAAAATAAGAGCAGCTGCAAGTGGATTTCCAGGGAGATTTAAAACATAGGTTTTCCCTATTTTCCCAAAAAGAGTTGGTTTCCCTGGTTTGATTGTAATCCCATCAAAAAGTATCTCCATATTAAAAGATTCAAAAGCCTCTTTAGTAAAATCAGCCTCCCCTACACTAATCCCACCACTAGTGATAATAAAATCAGAATACAAAGAGTTTTCAATCATCTCTTTTAATGATTCTACGGTATCTTTTGCCATCCCTACAAATGTCACATCAGCACCTAACTCTTTTGCACGAGCTAAAAGTGTTGGTGTATTTGAGTTATAAACTTGATACTCTTCTATCTTTTCATAATGAAGTTTTAGCTCCTCACCACTTGTAAAAACGCAAACTTTAGGTTGTCTATAAACTTTGATATGAGTTATCCCTTGACTAGCTAATATTGTAGAAGTTGCATAGTTTATCTCATCACCATCACTTAAAAGTTTTTCACCATTTTTAATATCTTCACCTATAAATCTCATATGTTGATATTTTTTAATATTATTTGGTAAAGAGATACACTCATCATCTAAAATCTCAACATTTTCTTGCGGAACAACCGCTTCCACCGATGATGGAACTCTAGCACCTGTCATAATTTTAATAACTTCACCATCATTTATGATTGGCTCTTTATTACTTCCTGCAAGAACTGTTTCAATAACTTTTACTTTTTTCCCAATATCTGCCAATCTTACCCCATAACCATCCATTGCAGAATTGTTATATGTTGGAAGATTGTATATTGCAAAAATATCTTGAGCTAATATTCTATCTTTTGCATTCTCTATTGGAACTATTTCAAAAGATACTTTTTGGACATTTGATATTATTATCTCTAATGCTTTTTTAATACAGATTGCCATATGATTTTCCTTGATATATTTACATATGTTACCCATTTTGTTATTTTAAACTCTTGATTTTAATCAAATGTTTTGATTCTATTATCAATCTTAAGTACCATCTCTCTTTTTCATCAAAACTTTACAATATCATATATATCTATTTCAGCAGTTTTTTTATAACTTGCAACAATAGTTCCCGTATAATGCCTATAAAACACGAAAACTGTTACGGAAATTAAGGATTGAATTTATTTAGTTTACAACCTATTGAATGGACATTTTCTATTATTTTAGGGTCAATCTTTGTTCTTAGTCTATAGATTAATGATCTTAAAACATTATTTGCAGATACACCCTCAGGCCATATCTCGTACTCAATTTGGGGATATGTTACAATCTTTCCTTTTGCGTTTATTAGAATTTTTAGCAAGGTAAACTCTTTTTCTCCAAGTTTAATTACCTTATCACCAAACTGGATGTGATTATGTTTTTTATAATAACTATACCCATATCCAAGATTTATAACATCTTGACTATCTATTGTCAAAGGATTGTTTTTTGATTTATACAATCCTAATTCGATAGTGGTATATATATCTACAATATTAAATGGTTTATTGATATATCCTACTGGATCTGTATTAATTGCTTTTGAAAGAGTATCTGCATCACTATATGCAGTTAAATATATCACAGAAATATCATGTGTAAGTTTGATATCTGTTGCTAGTTCTATACCACTTTTACTATTTTTTAAATTGATATCCATAAGTATAATATCAGGAAGAAGCAGATTAATCTCCTTAAAGGCTTGATCATAGTTTGTAGCTATACCACACACTTCATATCCAATATTTTCTAGTATTTTTTTTAAATCTATTGCAACAATTACTTCATCTTCTACTATATAAATTTTTATATTCATTTGTATTCTCTTATCTATCTCTTCGATCTAATTTTTGTACAAACACTTACTTCCAAATCACCTTGTAGTTCATTGATTACCAATGTCTTTATCAATAGTGTACCCACTGATGTTTTTAATTTAGCTGTAACATTTAATAAAAGATTTTAATCTACCAAAATAATCCCCATAGTCTCAAGGAGATAAAGAGCTTCAAATCTATTGAATATCGCCCCTTTAAGATGATTTGATTTTATCTCTATAAAAGTGTTGGTAGCATCTGTAAAGTTTCCACCTTCAAGATTAGTATTACTAAACAATGCACCTTTAAAATCACTCCCTCTAAAATCCCCTTTTTTAAATGAGCCATTTGAAAAGTCAACCTCTTTGGCTTGGCAATCTTTTATAATAATATCATCAAGTTGCAATCCAAAAAAAGTACTATCGTTTAAAATAGACTCTTTAAAACGAAGGGGATTGGCATTTAGTGTTTTCCAATTTGCCATAGTCCAATCAATCCCTATCATTTTACAAGAGGTAAAATCTAAATCACTAAGTTTTGAATCAGTTAGTTTCGTAAGGGATAAATTGCAATTAATAAACCTACACTCTATAAATTTACACGAAAAGAAAAATGTTTCGCTAAAGTTACAATCATTAAATGTGCACTCATCAAATTCACTATGGGATATCTTCTTACCACTTAAATCAACTCCACTAAAACTTTCTCCAAAAACATCGATATTGTTAGCGATGAGTGTTGCCATTATAAAAACCTTTTTATTTAATTATTTCATTACTTATAAATCTTTTTGGCATAATCTTTACTTAATTGAGTCTTTTTTATTTTAAAGATGGCAATTTTTATTATTGGTAAACATATCTTGCTATAATAATCGAATGGAAAAATCAAATATATTTAAACATATCCCAAAAGATTTACAAGATGAACTATTTGAGGATATTATCTCCACAGATACTTTAAAGATAGAGAGAATCGTCTCATATGGACACACTTCGCCCCAAGTTGGATGGTATGAATCACAACTTAATGAATGGGTAATTGTTTTGGAAGGTGAAGCTATCCTAACATTTGAAGATGGTGGAGATGTAACTTTAAAAGTTGGCGATTATCTCAATATCAAAGCTTTACAAAAACATAAAGTCTCTTGGACAGCTTTAGATAATAAAACTGTTTGGCTTACTATTTACTATTAGTTTTCATATCCTAGATTGGGTAGTAGCTATTTGGAGAAAATTATATAAAAGCAAGGTATCAATAGATATTATGAGATAAAAAGTAGCATAGGAATTTAATAATGAAAAAAGTTAGCGATATGTTTCAAAACCTTATCAATATGTTTGCATCAAAAATTATGAAGATGGCTACCAAACACTATTTACATCTGCAACCAATCAAAAATCCACTTCCTAAAGCAACCGACAACAACAAAAGATTGCTTTATATTCATATCCCTTTTTGCCTCACATTATGCCCTTATTGTTCGTTTCATAAATTTCGTTTTGATGAGCCAAGTGCCAAACGGTATTTTGAACTTTTACATCAAGAGATGAGGATGATTCATACACTTGGATATCAGTTTGATTCGATTTATTTTGGTGGAGGAACGACGACAATATTGCCTGTGGAGTTGGGTGAAACAATTAGTTTGGCGAAATCTCTTTTTACTATTCGTGAAGTATCGTGCGAAAGCGACCCAGCTCATCTTATTGACTTGGAAGATGAACATTTAAAAGGGAAGATTGACCGCCTCTCCATTGGGATTCAAAGTTTTAATGATACCCATTTACATGAAATTGGTCGATATAAAAAGTTTGGTTCAAGTGAAGAGCAGTTTGCAAAGGTAAAGCGGGCAATTCCCCATTTTCCAATAGTAAATATTGATATGATTTTTAACTATCCAAGTCAAAATGAAGAGGATATACACAAAGAGATTGACACTATTTTGAAACTTCGACCACCACAAGTGACTTTTTATCCACTGATGTATGCACCAGGGATTAAAGAGCGTTTAACTAAAAAATGGGGAATATTGAGCGATAGTAAAGAAGCTATATTTTATAAGATTATTTGCGAACGTATGGGGAAAGTATATAAACAGCGTTCTGCGTGGGCTTGGTCTTTGGAGGAAGCTGGTATTATCGACGAATATGTGATTGAAAGAAGTGAATATATTGGGATTGGAAGTGGTGCATTTAGCTTTATAAACGATACACTCTATGCAAATACTTTTTCTCTACCAAAGTATGCGGAAGCGTTGACGAACAACCATCTACCAACAACACACTCTATCACATTTCCCCCTCGTGCTATAAAACAATATCGTATGATGGTAGCGTTATTTGGACTGAAACCTCCAACAAATGAGTTATTTTTTGAAAGTAATCTTTTAAAAATTTCAAATGTTTATAGTAATGAGAAAGTAAATCCAAAAGGGGCATATCTAGCTTCAGTGATGATGCGAGAATTTTACAATGGGATGGACTATATTCGTGAAACTATGCGTAATCAATTAAATAGTAAAGATGGATATATTAAGGCTAGTGGCAAAATATTAGAAAAGTAAATGTTTGTTCGTATTTTTTCAACTATTACAAATTCACTAATAAATGCAAATCTACAGTAACTATTACCTAAAAAGAGAAACTATTCATTTTCATAACAATTTTCTCTTTTTTGTATATAGTTGGAGTTCACCCTACTTTGTAAATTGAACCTTATCCTTTTAATCAACAGCTTCCCTATTAAATAAATCGTTTAGAGAAGGGGAGTTAAAGAAGGATAGAGTATCAAGCTTTTAAACGAACTATAGTAATGTAAAATTACATTTTAACTATATACAAAAAAGAGAAATACTCTTATTTGAACAATATTTTCTCTTTTTGGTATATAGTTTGTAACTTATTTTTGCTTCTTTACTTACATATAGGGCTGTCTCTATCTTTTCTTTCTCTATACACACGAGTAAAATAATTATTATTTTTCTCTTTTTGGTATATATTTATTTAAAATATTATCAAGAATGAGAAAGTATCATACAATAGTAATATTTTCTCATTCTTGTATACAGATTCTTATTTTGCTATCTAAATATACTTCATACTCCCTTATTTTAGGACTTCTTGTCCTCTTATTATTTTAAAATATTGTTCATATATATTATTAGATTTCTCATTTTTGTATATAAATTCTTCAAATATTACCTCAAATGAGAAATACTCTTATTTGAGGTAATATTTTCTCTTTTTGGTATATAGTTTGTAACTTATTTTTGCTTCTTTACTTACATATAGGGCTGTCTCTATCTTTTCTTTCTCTATACACACGAGTAAAATAATTATTATTTTTCTCTTTTTGGTATATATTTATTTAAAATATTATCAAGAATGAGAAAGTATCATACAATAGTAATATTTTCTCATTCTTGTATACAGATTCTTATTTTGCTATCTAAATATACTTCATACTCCCTTATTTTAGGACTTCTTGTCCTCTTATTATTTTAAAATATTGTTCATATATATTATTAGATTTCTCATTTTTGTATATAAATTCTTCAATTATTACCTCAAATGAGAAATACTCTTATTTGAACAATATTTTCTCTTTTTGGTATATAGTTGATAGATTATTCAGAGAAATCTCATCTTATTTCTCATATTAGAATACATTTTTACACTTTTCTCATTATTGTATATTAACAATCTCAAAAATGTAAATAGTATTTCTCATATTAGTTATCTAAAAATAGCCTACAAAGCCTACAAATTAGTAGCTAAGAAATCCCTATAAATATATATTATAAATAGATTAATAAGTTTTTTCTTTTTCTCTTCTTTGTATATAGTTAATATATAATAGTTTACACTTAAGAGATTATTAAGATTTAAGTTACTACAATCCCTAGAGATAAAATATACTTTTAAGAGAAACTACTATGGAAAAATTTGATATTACAAAAAAAGATTCATTACATAAGAAATATGTTGTTCAAAGAAATGAACTATTATATGGAAAAACAACAGTTTTTAATGTAACAGATTTAAAAATTTTTAAATTAATCATATCAAAAGTAAATTCCAAAAATATTTTATTTGATGATTTTTATGAAATAGCAAGTGATGAATTAAAAGCTTTAAATATCAATGAAAAACATCTCTATAGCATTACCTTAGACTCTTTAAAAAAATTAGCAAATGTTTATATGAAAATTGATACGAATGATCTTGAAGGAAATGGTGTCATCAAAGAGGTTGGATTGATTCAAAATAACTTTACATTTAAAAAATATAGTAATAAATTTTATATAGCATTTCACCAAGATATGAAAGATTATCTTTTGGATATTCAAGAAAAATATACAAGATACCCTTTGGCTGATATTAGCTCTCTTAAATTAAAACATTCCCTTAAATTGTATGAATATCTTAAATCTATTAGTTTTGAAGAGATTATAATTTCTATAGAAAAACTAAAAAAAAGGTTGGATATAAACCTTAATAGTTATGAAAAATATGCGATGTTTAAAATCAAAGTATTAGACCCCGTAATGCAAGAAATCAATGATAGGACCTCTTTAAATGTTCAATATGAACCAATAAGAGATGGAAAAAAAATAGTTAAAATAAAATTTAAAATACTAAAAGTTCCTACAAAAAAAGAGAATTTAATCGAATTAGAAGTCCCAACATATGAAGATAAGTTTCAAAAATATCTCAATCAAAAATTTAAACATAATGATGATGTATATGAGATTATAGAGATTGATAAAAATCTTAATGTGGCAAGAGTAAAAAATATTGATACGGGTGAAATAGGTAAGATTTCAGCTAAAAATGAGATAGAATTAATCGATAAAATAGAATATATGATGAACAGCGATGAATAAAATTATTGCAATTGAAAGAGCAATATTAGCTTCTTTTTTTTATGACTTTACTGTATTTGAAGATAATGTTTCATTACTCTTTGATAGTGATTTTTTTGAAAGTTCCCACCAAGAATTTTACAGAACATTACAAAAATTAAATGAGCTTGATTTACCATTTGATGAAGTATTTGTGGTAAAAAATGCAAATAAAGAGTTACTAAAAGAAGAAGATATTGTTAATATTTTATCAGCAAATGCGATAATTCATGTAGAACATTATATAAAAGTTTTAAAAGAATCTTCAAAAAAAAGAAAGTTGGAAAACCTTTCACTTGAAATCAAAAAGTTTGTAGCAGATGAAAACTTGGAGAGTGATTTTATTATCACTAATATCAATCAATACCTTGAAAATATTGAAAATACCCACAAAAGTCTTTATGAGCATGATGCAAGTGAATTAATTGAAAAAATACGATTTGAGATGACCAATAAAGAGATTGAAAAAAAAGTCAAGTTTCATACAGGATTGGATGCATTAGATAAGCTTTTAGGTGGAATAGATGATGGAGAACTTATTATAATAGCTGCAAGACCATCTATGGGTAAAACAAGTCTTATTTCAAATATATCTATTGAGACTTTAGAAAAAGGTTATGGAGTATTAATTGAGTCTTTAGAGATGGATGCAACAAAAGTGATGAAGAGATTAATAGCCACAAAAAGTGAAGAAGAGTTGCAAGATTTGAGAAATGGTATTTTACAAAATGTAGAAAATTTTAATAACTCTTTAGAGTTCTTATCAAGTAAAAATCTTATCATTGAAGATGAATCTTATATAACTTTGTATCAGTTACAAACTAAAATTAAAAGGGTATTGAGAAAAAATAAAACGATTAAAAATATTTTTATAGATCATACTGGAAAGATAAAATTATCTGGAAAAACGAGAGAAGATATAGAGATAGGATATATAACTAATACTTTAAAGAAGATAGCAAGAGAGCATAATATTAGAATTTTCTTACTCCAACAGCTAAATAGAACAGTTGAGAGTAGAGATAACAAACGCCCTATTCTGAGTGATTTAAAAAATTCTGGAAATATTGAAGAGGATGCAGATATTGTATTGGGATTGTATAGAGAGTCTTATTACAAATCTAAAGAGGGAAATAATTTAGAAAGTGATTTGGAAGAAGCAGAGATAATTATTTTAAAAAATAGAAATGGAAGATTAGGAACTGCTAAAGTTTGGTTCGAGAAAAAAACATCAAGTTTTAGAAATAAGACTTTGATAGATAAAAATAATATAATTGAGTTTGATTAATATTTTGAATATCCTACTCCCCTACTTTTGTGAAAATCATTTTTAACTTTTTTAGATTTATTCTAACTTAGACTTCATCCGTTCCAGAACGGAAAAATAAAAAGAGATATTAGACTTCACAAAGAATACAAAATAACAATAAAAAAATAACATTCTATTAATAAGATAGTAAAATATAATTATAAATCTGATACAATCACAATTATTAAAAATCTTAAGAAAGAAAATTTCCGTTCCAGAACGGAAAGAAGGAGTTGAAATTGAGTAAATGCAAAATCATTGTGGTAGCAAATCAAAAAGGTGGTGCTGCAAAATCTACAAGTGCTAATTTATTAAGTTATGGTCTAGCAAGAATTAAAAAAGAGAATAAAGTTCTTTTAATTGATTTTGATCCACAAGCAAGTCAAACAAATTCTTTTATAGATGGATTAGAAGATAATATGTTTATCTCTCCTACTCATCCATCAAACATTGGATTGATTTTTCAAAATAAAATACCTAAGCCATTAAAAATTGAAGATAATATGGAAGAATTCTCTATAGATTTTTTACCTGCTAATGATACGTTGGTTGATTATGCAGAAACAACGGAGATGAAATATGATGAAAAAATATTTGCTTTGCGAAACTATATAAATAAAATAAAAAATGAATATGATTATATAGTTATCGATACCCAACCACTATTTGGAGTTCTTACAAAATCAGCACTAGTAATTGCAGATTTATTATTTGTTCCTATTGCGACAAGAGCTGTAGATGAGAACGGTATGAAAAGATTTTTTGAAAAAACTAATGAACTCCTTGGAAAATACAATACAGAAATTAATCAAATATTGATTATGCCAACAATGTATTCAAAAGTAAGAAAAGAATCAACTAGAGTATTAAATGCATTTAAATTATATAAAAACTTTATTTGTGCAATGGAAAATTTTACAAATACTAAAGTGATTATTTTAAAAGAATTTCCAGAAAGAACAAGTATACAAGAAGCAGCAGCTTATAAATGTTTTTTAATAGATTATATAAAAAATGTTGAAAATTCACTAGTTTCAAAACAAAAAAAAGAATTAATTGATATTGAAGAATATATTATAAATAATGTAAAGTAGGGGAGAGTATAAAATGGCAAAAATAAAAAAAAGTTTATCAACATCAGTAGAAATAGCTATCACAGAGCAAGAAAAAAGAGCAAAAGAGCAAATAGCTAGTATAGACACAATCAAAAATCAAATAGAAGTAGAATCATCAAAACCATCAAATATTGTTTTGATTGATATTTCACTTATTGATGAGATACAATATTCAAATGGTGAGCAGATGCACAATAGAACTGGACTGATTGGTGCAGATTTGGTAAAATTAGAAGAATTAGCAAATAATATTAAATTAAATAAGCCAAATGGATTACTTAACACAGGATTGATACAACCAATCATTGTACGAGAAGTAGGGGAGAGATATGAAAGAATTGTTGGATTTAGAAGAATAGAAGCTTTTAAACTCAATAATGACAGAGAAATTCCAGCTGTTATCATAAATTGTGATGATAAAACAGCAAGACTGCTCAGAAATTCTGAAAATCAAGATAGGGTAGATTTGAATATCTACGATAAATTGTATGCAGATTTAGAAACAGTTAGATTGTATGGAGATTTTGATTCTATTGATGGTGTAAAATTATTTTTAGCAAAATTGGTTAAACATAACAAAGGGGAATTTGAATTTACTATTGAAGATGAAAATTTGAGTTATATAGTAAATGAGATACTTCAATCAAAATTAAATAGTGTTAGTCCAAGAACATTACTTGATAAGATTGCTATTTTTAACTATAAAGATACGATTAAAACTCCTTTAATTCAAAATAAAATCACTCAAACTATGGCAAAAATAATCTCATCAGTCAAACTAGAAGATATTAAAATAAAAGAGATTGTCGATTTTGCTATTGAAACGCAACCAACAAAAGATGAACTTAAAATTTTTATTGATAATTTATCACCAAAAGATGATGAACCAACCAAAAAGATATCAAATTTAAAAACAATTCAAAATTTAACAACGGCATTAAAACAAAAAAATATAAATATGTTGAGTGAAGATGATAAAATAGTAGTTAATAATCAATTATTACAAGTAAAAGAGTTATTAAAAAGTGTTAGTTTAAAACTTTCGAAATAGGGTGGTAAGATTTTCACTAAAGGGGAAAAATAATGTTTTATAAAATGCTTTTATTTATTGTATTTGGAGTAATGGCTTTTGCCCAAAATTCAAAACTTGATGAAATTATTCAGAGGAATAAACTCAAAGTATGTGTATGGCCTGAGTATTATGGTATTTCGTATTTAGAACAAAGGACACAAACGCTTCAAGGAATTGATAGTGATTTAGCAAAAGAGTTGGCAAAAGATTTGCAAGTTTCTCTAGAATATGTTCCAAGTTCTTTTGCCACTTTGTTAGATGATGTGAATACTAATAAGTGTGATATAGCTATGTTTGCTATTGGAAATACCCAAGCAAGAGCTCAAAAAGTGCGTTTTACAACTCCGCACTTATCAAGTGATATTTATGCTGTTACTACAAAATCCAATCAAAAAATTAATAGTTGGGAAGATATTGATAAAAAAGGGGTAGTTGTAGCTGTAGCTAAGGGTACTTATCATGAACCTGTAATGAAAAGTAAGCTCAAAAATGCGGAACTTTTAGTTGTGAGTAATTTTCATGCTAGAGAACAAGAGGTTAAAGCTGGGAGAGCTGATGTTTTTATGACAGATTATCCATTTGGAAAAAGGATGTTAGCTCAAACAAATTGGGCAAAACTTATTACACCATCTTCTACTTATTATTTAAGTGATTATAGTTGGGTAGTCAATTATGGGGATGAAAAGTGGTATCAAAGGGTAGAAAAATTTATCAAAGATATAAAACAAGATGGTAGACTCTTAAAATATGCACAACAAAATGGGCTTGAACCAATTGTAAAATTACATTAACATAAAGATATCACTTGAATAATATTTATAAAATTCTTTTTTCATCACTTATTATTGTAGGGGTTATTGTAGGAAGTGTACTTTTCTCTACAAATAGTCTTAAAGAGGAGGTTATTAAAACTCATCTTACTTTATCCAAACTACATGTAAATATCTTTGCAGAACAACTTGCACAAACACTGCATACCTTAGAACAAACTGTTGATAATTTAAGTTTTGCAATCAATCAAAAAGATATTAATACAATAGAAGAAAATTTTGAACCAATACTTGCAAAAGATTCTTATATTCGTTCTATTAATATTATCGAAAATGGGGTTATTTTATATAGTTCAAATGTAAACAATAAAGGGATGAAAGTAAATCTTTCTGAATATTATCCTATTCCTATGTTTGATAATACTATTTTGAGGTTTGGAACATTACACCATGGGAGAGATATTTCACAAAAAGATCCATTATTACATTACTTACCTATTATAAAAGAGATAGAAACTAGTACACAAAAAACTTACCAAATTTTAATAACACTCAATCTTGATGAACTTCACAATCAATCTTTTAGTGATATTTCAAGTGATTTGGAGATACTACGAATTGATGGAGAGCTTTTATATGCAACTAATAATCAACAGTATAAAAATAAACATGAGATACAAACATCTTTATATCAAGAAGCGATAAAGAAAACTCTTTCATGGGGAGTTGAAACAATTGAAAATAAAGAGTATTTAAGTGCGTATCAACTTACACAAGTCTATCCTTTGATGGTATCTATTAAATCAGATTATGAAAAAACTTTACAAGAGTGGGAGAAAAAAAGGTTATATATTCTTCTCATTTTAGCAGTGATTGTTTTGGTTTTTATTGTGTTAGCGATTACTTTGGTTGTCAAACATGATCATTCAAGAAAAGAGGAGATACGATACCAAAAAGAGACATTAGAAAATAAGAAAAAGTTTGAGATTATCTTTGAACAGCAAAACTTTTTGGCTTCCATTTTAGATAGAGATGGGACAATTAATCAAATAAATCATATCTTTGTAGAATTTCTAAAAGAGGAAGATGTGACAATTGTTGGAAAAAAACTTTATGAACTTTCTTGTTGGGATGAGGAGGATAAAAATTGGATTATTTTCAATATTAAAAATTATCTAGAAGCTTCAAGTGTCACAAGAGAGCTAAAAGCAAAAGACAAAAATAATAATATTCATTTTATTGAGTTAATAATCACTTCTGTTGAATATGAAGATAATTTTAATTTAGTAGTTATTGGAACAGATATTACTCAAGATAAGCTCAAAGAGGAGAAGCTCCAAAATGCCTACACTGTATTTAATAATACCAATGATGGGATTTTAATAACAGATAAAGATATTAAAATAGTAGATGTGAATAATGCATTTACAGTAAATACTGGGTATACCCTTGAAGATGTTATTGGGAAAAGTCCTAATATTTTAAAATCACATAGACATGATAGTATTTTTTATAAAGAGATGTGGGAAGCACTAGAAAAAGAGAATTTTTGGAATGGTGAGATTGTTAATAAAAGAAGTGATGGAGTATTTTATATAGAACTTTTAACTATCAATAAAATAGTGGGTCAAGATGGGGAACTTAAAAACTATATTGCAGTTTTTACAAATATTACAAAAGAAAAAGATCAAGAGGAACTTTTAAAAAAGAAAGAACAAATGCTTTTTCAACAATCAAAAATGGCTTCAATGGGGGAGATGTTAGAAAATATTGCTCACCAATGGAGACAACCTTTAACGGTTGTCTCAGCAGCTGCAAGTGCTATTCAGGTAAAAAAAGAATTGGATATACTAAAAGAAGAGTTTTTAGATGAATCTTTGCAACTCATTGTATCAAGTACACAACATCTCTCAAAAACAATTGATGATTTTAGAAACTTTTTTAGACAAGATAAAGAAAAAGTAAAATTTTTACTTTCTGATTGTATTGAAAAATCTTTGAGTATTGTTAGTTCAAAGTTTGTAAGTCGTGGTATTAAACTAGAGAAAAACTTTACTGATATTACTATTTTAGGATTTCAAAATGAACTTGTACAAGTGATTATGAATATTTTAAATAATGCACGAGATGCTTTGGAGTCTATAGAAGAAAATGACAGAATGATTTTTATCTCTACTAATACAGAGGGGAATAATGCCGTTTTAGTGATTACCGATACAGCAGGGGGTATTAAAGATGATATTCTTGATAAGATTTTTGAACCATATTTTACTACTAAACATCAATCACAAGGTACAGGAATAGGGCTGTATATGTCAAGAGAGATTATTACTAAACATATAAAGGGAACATTGATAGCTGAAAATAAAACATTTACACACAATGAAAAATCTTATACGGGTGCTTCTTTTGTTATATCAATTCCAATGACTTGATTTAATGATACTAAATGATTAAGTTTGGAAAAGTATTTTAGAATTTTATTGTAAAGCAAGCCCCAGAATATTCTAACAGAAGAAATGATAATTTAGGAACTTATTTTTTCATTAAGCCAAAATAGAGTATGAAATATGGCTAGAAATTGAATCCTTAAATTTCGTAATGTAACAGTTTTCGTGACATTTTTTTGATAAGATGTTTATTTTAATGATATTTATAAAAAAGCTTATTCAAAGAATTTGATTTTCCGTCACCATTCCGTCATAGATTTGATAGAATAAAATTATTTTTAGAAGTTGATTGATTTTAAGAATATTATTTTAGTTTATGCCAATGGAAAGATTGTGTATAAAAAATTAATGTTATTAGGGGTGTTATTTTTAACTGAACAAGTTTTAGCAGAGGAAGTTATTAATCCATATGCAGTAAACTCTACAGGTAATACAAATGATAAGAGTATGTTTTTAAAATACAAAACATACAGAGATTTTAAAAAGCATTACTAAAATAATGGATAAAAGGTAAATAAATAAATGAATAATGAACAT
>JAQUAG010000044.1 GCA_028687375.1 Arcobacteraceae bacterium
ACCGAAGCAACGCAAACAATATCATCAAAACTAAGAAGTGATGCAGTTGTTGAAAGTCGTAATCTCTCCAACTCAGAGTTAATAGAACTATCTTTTTCGATAAACAAATCTTGTCTTGGAATATAAGCCTCCGGCTGATAATAATCATAGTACGAGATAAAATACTCCACATGATTATCAGGGAAAAATCCTCTAAATTCACTATAAATCTGAGCTGCTAATGTTTTATTGTGAGTCATTATAAGTGTTGGCATTTGAAGTGCTTCTATCACTTTTGCCATCGTATAAGTTTTACCACTTCCTGTAACTCCAAGAAGTGTGTTGTATTTATTGCCATTTTTTATAGAGGCGGTCAGTTGCTCTATTGCTTTTGGTTGATCTCCTGCTGGAGTATAAGGTGTGTGTACTTTAAATGGTGTCATAGGTTAGATTATAGCAAATTTGTGTTTATGATGTGGTTTATCTTAAAAGTCTAGAAGATGACTGCCTATATGCTACTGACTTTTGGACTGATTTGTTTGGGAAATTTCTTAATACTTTTTTGATACTTTTTTGATATTTATTTATATGTACTTTATAAAAATTAAAATATACTCTACACATAATGAATCAATATAAAATACAAAAAATAAACTTATCAGAGATAGGAACAGCACTTTTATTATTACTCTTAATTACTATTATCAGCCATATTTTCAAAGATTCTTTGGACATTATAAATATTGCCCTTATCCATATTATTCCTGTAGTTGTTATTGCTATGCATGGAGATCAAAAAGCAACTTTTTTTATAACTTTGCTTAGTGTAATTTGTTTTAATTTTTTATATGTACCACCAATTTATAGCTTCTCCGTTAGTAATGATTTATATATTTGGAGTTTTGTGATTTTTGGTATAGTTGGGTGGATTATAACTATTCAAGCCCAAAACTTAAATACCCAAAGAAAACAAAATGCATTTAGAGAATCACTCCTTCATATCATTTCACATGATTTACGAACACCATTATCAACTATTCATGGAACTATAAATTTTATCTTATCAAATAATAATCTTGACGCAGAAAAAACCAAAAGTCTCCTTGAAGATATAAATTTTGCCTCATATCGTATGAAAAGACTTATAACAAATATTTTAGATAGTTCAAGGTTTTCTAGTGGTGAAGCAGAATTGAAATATGAATGGTGTGATTTTGAAGATATTGTTGGTGTAGCACTAGAAGAGTTTTCGCAATATCAAAACGAAGAGTTGCTTCAAATAAAAATTGATAGATTAGAGCTGTTTTGGGGTGATAATACTTTGCTTATTCAATTGATAGTAAATTTACTCGATAACGCTTTTAAATATTCTAAAGAGAAATCTATCATCAAATTAGAAATTACTCATTTTAATGATTTTGTAAAGATATCAATTTTTAATGAAAGTGACACGATAGAGAAAAAAAAATTAAAAAATATTTTTGATAAATTTTATCGCTTAGAAGATACAAATGATATATCGGGAAGTGGGATAGGACTAGCGATATGCAAAAGTATTGTGCAACTTCATACGGGAGCGATTATTGCTAGTAGTTTAGACAATGGGATTTTAATAGAGATAAAATTACCGATACTTAAAAAAGCGAATTTATTATGAAAGAAAAAGAATTAATACAAATTGTTGAGGATGATATATCTGTAAAAAAATTACTTGAAATAACTTGTAAAGAGTATGGATTTAAGCATATTTCATGTGAAAATAATAGTCAAGCTCTCAAACTATTTTTAACCAATAATCCAGATTTGATTCTTGTTGATTTGGGTTTACCAGATGGAGATGGAAAAGAGTTTATAGCACAAGTGAGAGAAATTTCACAAACTCCTATCATCGTCATAAGTGCGAGACATGATGAAAAAGAGATAATAGATTCCCTTGATGCTGGTGCTGATGATTACATAAAAAAACCATTTTCCGTTAATGAATTACTGGCACGAGTAAGGGTAAATCTTCGACGAAATAACCACAAAGAAACCATGTCAAATAAAATAAGTTGTGGTGAAATAGAGTTGGATTTTGAATCAAGAGACATTATATTTAAAAATGAACTTTTAAAATTGACCCCAATTGAATATGAATTGTTAAAATATTTTCTTTTAAATGCAAATAAAACTCTCACTCACAAGCAAATTTTAAAAGAAGTTTGGGGCGTTGCCTATCAAAATGAGATGCAATACCTTCGTACCTATATCAATACTTTACGAAAAAAGATAGAAAAAAATAGCACAAGACCAACATATATCAAAACAGAATCTTGCATTGGTTATAGATTTTGTTGTAGTTCTAAAGAGGAAGAATAATGGATACAGAGTATAAATATGTCAAAACAATATTTTATGGTTATATACTTATTATTGTTTTTGGTGCCATATTGTTGTTGTTACCAACAGCACATATAGGCGAACTAAGTTTTATAGATGCAATTTTTACATCGGCATCGGCAACCTGTGTGACGGGGCTTATTGTTGTAAGTACTTCAGAGGATTTTACTTTTTTTGGTGAAGCGGTGATACTTTCTTTGATTCAGATAGGTGGAATAGGATATATGACTTTAGTAACTGTTTTTTTCCTTTTTTTGAAAAATAATATGAGTATCCATGAAAAAATCGTAATGAAACAATCTTTGGATTTACCAGACCTTAATGTAATGTCATTTGCTAAAAAAATTCTTTTTATTGTGTTATTTATTGAATTAGTAGGCGCTTTGATTTTAACTCTTGAATTTAGTAAAAAATATGAATTTTTTGATGCTGTGTGGTTTGGTGTATTTCATAGTATTAGTGCATTTAACAATGCTGGATTTTCCCTTTTTACCGATAGTTTGATGAGTTATAATAATAATTTTATATCTTTATTTACTATTTCATCTCTTGTGATTATTGGAGGGTTAGGTTATTTTGTCCTTCTTGAGTTGATTGAATACTATAAAACAAAAAAACGATTTTCTATCCACACAAGGATAATGCTTTATGGGACTTTGATTTTGATTGTTTTTGGGATGGTATTATTTTTATCTATCGAATGGAGTAACTCAAAAACATTTGGAAGTTTTTCATTATATGACAAAATTTTAAATGCTTTTTTCTTATCGGTCAATTTTAGAACAAGTGGATTTAATAGTATAGATTTATCGGGATTAAAAGATTCTTCCATTTTCTTTTCAACTATCTTTATGATGGTAGGAGCAGGGCAAGGAAGTACAGCTGGAGGGATGAAAATTACAACAGTTGCTATTTTGATTGTAACGGTATTTTATATCTTAAAAGATACAAACCAAGAGCCACATATTTTTAAAAGAACAATTGAACAAAAGCTTATCAACAAAGCTTTAGCTATCATTATAACCTCCTCTTTTTTAGTTCTTTTTGCAACTTTAGTGTTGGTTGAAACTCAAAATTTGCCTTTTATGAAGATGTTATTTGAGGTTGTTTCTGCATTTGGAACAGTTGGAGTTTCCACTGGAAATGGTGGGATACTCAGTTTATCCGCACAGTTTGATGAGTTTGGAAAGCTGATGATTATTGTTTTAATGTTGGCTGGGAGATTAGGTGTTTTTGCATTTGGAATCATATTGGTTGGAAAAGCAAAAAGAAAACATTTTGAATATCCAAAAGGGAGAATATTGATATGAATACGGTTGCAGTTATAGGTTTAGGAAAATTTGGATTTTATATCGCAAAAAGTTTATCAAAATTAGATAATTTTACAGTGATTGCTGTAGATAATAATCCACAAACGATACAAGAGATAAGTGAATATGTTGATAATGCTTTTATTTTAGATAGTACAAATAAACATGCTTTGGAAGATATCGGTATCTCTAATCTTGATACGGTTATCGTTAGTATTGGGGAAAATATTGAAGCTAGTATTTTAACGGTTATGGCACTCAAAGATTTAGGAAATAAAAATGTTATTGCAAAAGCCATAACTACAATCCACGGTGAAATACTTGCTAAGATAGGGGCTTCAAGGGTAATTCATCCAGAAAAAATAGCAGGACGAGCACTTGTTCATAATCTTGTAGAAAATATAAATTTTGAAAAAATCGATTTAAGTAATAGTATGAGGATTATAAAATTTATAGCTCCAAAAAATATTGTAGGTAAACCATTACAAGAGATAGAAATACAAAATAACACAGCAACTATAATAGCTTATAAAACTAAGAATGAATGGTATAAAACAATTGATATGGGATACAAAATCCAAGAGTCAGATATATTAGCTTATCTTGGAGAATCTAAATCCATAGAGAATTTTTATAAAAATATTTTAGCCATCTAGATATATTATCTTTATATAAAAAATATTACTATTTGGCAACTTTAATTATAACGAGTAATCTTATAGAATTTAATATTGTGAAAATAAATCAAAATCTTTTAGAAACTTGAAATAATTCTAAAGATATCATAAGAGCAAAATGTGAAAAAAGGAGAACGTTAAATGTTTCGTGTCAACGAAATTCTAATAGGATAAATCCTATCACACCTCTTCTTAAATTTTAATAGAACCAAATATAACTATCATAGGTTATGAAACTGAACTTATGCAAGCTTTTATTAATATTATCAATAACTCAAAAGATACTCTGAACCCTACTGATAATATAGAAGATAAATATATTTTCATTGAAGCAAAAGAAATTGATAACCAATGTGTGATTACTATAAAAGATAATGGTGGAGGAATTAAGCTAATAGAATCCTTTGAACCATATTTCGCAACTAAACATCAGTCAAAGGGAACAGGTCTAGGACTTGCAATGACTTATAAAATAATAACAAAAATGCATCAAGGAACTATAATAGCTTCAAATACTACTTTTGAATTTAATGCTCAAGAACATACAAGAACTTATTTTACAATTATTTTTTCACAAGAAGTTTAAGTTTAGATAGTGAATTTTTACAATAAAAGAAACCCATTATAACCCTGATAAATCCTCTCACTTTATTAGCTTTAGTAAGTTTCATATACCGTAGAGCCATTTTTATATCTTTACAAACTCTATTTTTATAATCATCAGCTTTTAACCCTTGATTAAAAAGATTATTGTAAATTCTTCTTGTATGATTATTCATTCTATCGTTGTTATAAAAGATTTAATGATGAGATTTGAAAATACTAAGATAGGAATACTCCTCTTCATCAAATAATTTTGAACTTAGATAATATAAGCATAAAATAAATTGTACTAAAACTTTATGCTAAGTACATGTATCCTATTCATTATTTTGATACATCAAATAAAAAAAGGTCAAGAAAAATTCCTTGACCTTTTCTATTTTTTAAAAACTTATATTAACAAGAATAAGTAGTTCTAAACTCGAATGGAGTAGGTCTAGCTTCATATGGCCAAACTTGTGTTTCATATTTATAGTGTTGATATACATTAATCATCTCTTCTGTAAATACAGGTTTAAGATAATCATTATCTCTAACTAAAGACTCAACTGCTCCTCTTAAAGTATGTGGCATTTGAGGAATACCTTTTTCTCTAATTTCATCTAAAGATAATTCAAATAAATCTTCATCCATTGGTCCAACTGGTATATCTTTATTTTTAATACCATCTAATCCAGCCATCATCATAGCAGCAAATGCTAAATATGGACAAGCTGTTGAATCTGGGAATCTCATCTCAACTCTTACAGCTTTTTCACCAGCACCATATGGAATTCTACAAGATGCACTTCTATTTTGAGAAGAGTAAGTTAAAATTGAAGGAGCTTCAAATCCTGGAATTAATCTTTTGTACGAGTTAGTTGATGGATTTGTAAATGCAGCAACACTTCTAGCGTGTTTAAAAATTCCTCCAACATAGTTAAGAGCCATCTCAGAAAGATTACCATAACCACCCTCTTTGTAGAATAGATTTTTTCCATCTTTCCATAATGATTGGTGTACATGCATACCATTTCCATTGTCACCATAAAGTGGTTTAGGCATAAATGTAGCTGTTTTACCATTAAGGTGTGCAACCATTTTAACTACATATTTAAGTTTTTGAACATTATCAGCAGCTCCAATGATATCAGAGAATACTATACCAATTTCATGTTGACCTTGAGCAACTTCGTGGTGTCCTAAAACAACCTCTAATCCAACTTGCTCTAATACCAACATCATCTCAGCTCTTAAATCTACACCTGTATCAATTGGAGCAACTGGGAAGTAACCACCCTTAACTCTTGGTCTATGACCCATATTTCCACCTTCATAAGATGTATTATCAGACCATGCACCCTCAGTAGAATCTACTTTATAGTAAGATTCATTCATACCATCAACAATTTTTACATCATCAAATACGAAAAATTCATTTTCAGGACCAAAATATGCAGCATCAGCGATCCCTAAAGATTCTGCATGTTTCAATGCTTTTTTCGCAATACTTCTTGGACATTTTTCATAAAGATCATTTTTATAAATATCATAAACATCACAAAATACAATAATTGTGCTATCTGCTGTAAATGGATCTAAAAATGCAGTTGGTACATCTGGTTTTAAAAGCATATCTGATTTATTAATTGGTTGCCAAGCATCGATACTACTTCCATCAAATGGTAATCCATTAGTTAAATTGCTTTCATTTACCGCACTCATTCTATAAGTAACATGATGCCACATACCTTTTAAATCAGTAAATCTAAAATCTACGAACTGTACTTCGTGCTCACTACAAAAACTAAAGAACTCTTCTACATTATTAACAAATTTTCCCATTCTAATCCCCTTTTATTTTAAATTTCAATTGCTGAACATTTTAGCAAAACCTACATCAAACTTCAATACCTTTACTGTATAATTTTTATACAATAAAGAGACCTTTTAATCTACCCATCAAGATTAATTTTTTCAATCAACTCATGCAGAACTTTATCTGCTTGATCATGAGATGGTTGACATCCACCTGCTGCTTCATGACCACCACCTTCATATTTAAGCATCAATTCACCTACATTTGTTTTTGAACTTTTATTGATGATTGATTTTCCAGTACTATATACCACATTTTGTTTATTTCGACCCCAAACTGCATGTATTGAGATATTTATTTCAGGATGCATTGCATATACCAAAAATCTATTTCCAGGATAAATAATCTCCTCTTCTCTATAATCTATAATGGCTAAATTTTTATAAATTTTCGTACATCTTATAAGTTGCTCTTTAAACTCTTTTTCATATCTAAAATAAAGTTCAACTCTTTCTTTAACATCTGAGAGATCTAAAATATCTTCAATATTATGCTCTGCACAATAATCAATTAAATCCATCATAAGTTGATAATTCGAAACCGTAAACTCTCGAAACCTACCAAGTCCAGTTCTGCTATCCATCAAAAAACTAAGTAATTCCCAACCTTGTGGATTTAGAATATCTTCCATAACAAACTGTGCACTATCAGCTTTATTAGCGGCATCCATCATATCTTTAAATCTAGCTGGAAATGTTTCAATTCCACCATAATATTGATAAACAACCTCAGCAGCACTTGGAGCTTCTGGGATAATTATATGATTATCCTTTTTTCCATTTCTCAATGTTTCACTAAAATGATGATCAAATGCTAAATGTACACCATCTACATATGGTAAATTTGTTGTGATGTCATCTTCTGTTATTTCTATTTTTCCATCTTGCATATCTTTTGGATGTACAAAAGAAATTTCATCAATAATTCCTAAATATTTTAACAATGTACCACAAACCAATCCATCCATATCACTTCTTGTTACAAGTCTATAAACCTTTTGTGTCATTCAAACTCCTTATTACTAGCACGATTTTAGCTACTTTAAGCTTATAAACTTAAAATATATGAGATATTTTCTCTCTTTTTTTAAAAGAAATGCAATTTTGATATCCCACTTTTTTTGCAATATCAGTGATTTTATCATAAAACATCCCTATTTGTTCCACTTTGTGAGCATCTGAACCAAAAGTAATTGGAATATTTAATTCATAAGCTAATTGTAAAATTTCCATTGAAGGATACTGTTCTTTTACATCTTTTCGTAAACCTGAACTATTAAGTTCTATCACCATCTTTGCTTTTTTTATCTCTTTTAAAGCTTCAAAACAAAGTTCTTTCATATTCTTTTTTGGTAAAAAGTTAAAAACTTTCATCAAATCAAAATGTCCAACTATATCAAAATGACCACTTCGTGCCATACTTTGCATCGCTTTAAAATACTCTTCCCAAATAGTATCAATATCTCTTTTTTCATACTCACCTATAAATTCAGGATTATCAAATCCCCAACTATCAAGATAATGAACTGAACCTATTAAGTAATCTACAGGTGCATTTACTATGCCATCAAGGAGATAATCACCTTCGATAAAGTCAACTTCATAACCTAAAAGTATCTCAATTTTGTTTTTATACTTCTCTTTTAAATCTAAAACTGCATTTTGATAGAAATCTTGCTTATCTAAAACTAAACGATACCCATCTTCAAAATTTTTCATAGGTGCATGTTCACTAAAACCAAATATATCAATCCCAAGTTCAATCGCTTTTAAAATATACTCTTCCATCTCACCCTCTGCATGATTACACAAATAGGTGTGATTGTGTAGATCTATCCTTATTTTATTATCCATTTAAGATCCCAGCTCCATCAATTTTAGTACTTCTATCCAAAGCATACACTCGTTTTTGATTGATAATATCATATTTCCAAATAGGTGCACTCGCTTTAAAATCCTCTACAAATTCATCAATTAGCTCTAAAGCGACTC
>JAQUAG010000022.1 GCA_028687375.1 Arcobacteraceae bacterium
ATTTAGTTTGTAAAGATTATTTACAAAACCATTAACATTAGATTGTGTGTATAGAACATTTCTTTAAACTCTCAAAACCTTTTGGTCCGTCTGTTTAAGGACGGGAATTATAATGGGTTGATGCTTAGATAAAGCTTAATGTAATCAAAAAGATATCAAAAATTTGAAAGAAATTTTTCAACTACTTTAAAAGAGCCAAAAACTAGGTATTCTTCCTCTTTTTTTATCATTTCAAATTTAAAAATATCTGCTTTTAATGATAATTTCTTAAGAATATTGAGTAAAATATTTTCATCTATCATTCTTTCATCATCACATTGTATCACCAAAACTTCTTTTATGATTGGTTTGAGTATTGTTAAAATCTCTTTGAAATCTTTATCTTTATAACTATTATATATAAGTGTAATTTTTTTGTTTTTAAATTCTTCCAATATTACATTTGCAGCAAGTGGATTATGTCCTACATCAATAGTGATATTTTCTTTAATCTTTTGGCAACGACCTTCAAGCACTTCTAAAATAAAATCATTTTTATACAATTCAAGATATTTCATTACACTAAGTGCTAATGTTGCATTTTTTATAATATACTCAGGTATTTGTTTCGGAAAATTAAAATCAAGATTCTTTATATATGGTATCTCTTTTTTATCTTTTAATATTGTATCTTTTAATGCAATTACTTCTTTTGGAAAATCATCTCCAAAAATATAGCAATTATCACAACTTCGTAACTTTGTTGAAGCTATCTCTATTATTGTATCACCTAAAAAATCTTTATGATCAACTCCAATTGATGGAACTACTGTTAGATTATTAACTACTACATTGGTAGCATCAAACTCTCCACCAAGTCCAGCTTCTAAAACTATAAAATCAAAATTTGAACTTAAAAAAAGTGCCAAAAGCGTTGTGTATTCGAAATAAGTTAATTTAGCAAGAAGATTCTCTGGTAAGAGTTTTATGATTTGTTGGTGTGCATTTTCAAGTTGCTCATCTGTGACATTTTCACCATTTATCCATATTCTCTCGTTAAACTTTATAATATGTGGTGATGTGTAATGGAGAACACTTTGATTTTGTTGTTGAAGGAAAGTTGCTATAAACCTTCCAGTTGTCCCTTTACCATTCGTTCCAACAATATGGATAACATAGGGAAGTTTTATATGTTTTGATAATATTTCCCAAGACTTTTTGATTGTGTCATATTCTATTTTTGTATAGAAAAGTGTTTTTTGATTTAGAAAATCTAAAAAACTCTCATTTAAATTTGTTTCTATCATCGTTTATTTACAGTGAATGAATCGCTATTTTTGAAAACACATCCGATAAAGCTTTATTGATTGCTAATTTGATAGCTTCCTCTTTTTTCGATTGTGTCACAACTGAATCATCAGAAACAACAAAATCATAATAATTTGAAACTGTAAAATCTCTCACTTTTTTATCAATTCCAACATAAGAGATATAAACAATTACATTTTCTCTATAAACTTTAGTATATCCAGCTAAATCTGTATCCATTGCTATTTCTGAAACACTTTTAAGTTCCCCATAAATTGATGTTGTTGCCAAATTTTTATCTTTCACTATCTCAACATCTAATTTACTTGCTATTATATTGATAAGAGCATCTTTGATGAGGATACTATTATTTAAATTTTGTACATCAATCTTTACATCTATAAAAACTTTCCCACCAATTGTATGTTTTGCTATACTTGTTGTTGGTTTATAACCACATCCAGCAAATACAATCAAAGATAGTAGTAAAGAAATAAATACAAAAAATTTATTTTTCAAATTTACCCTTTAATAACGATATTAACAAGTTTATTTGGAACAACAATCTCTTTAATTATCTCTTTTCCATCTATCCATTTTTTTGCTAATTCGCTATTTTTCACTATCTCTAAAACTTCAGCGTTACTCAAATTTGGTTTCATCTCAATGTCACCTCGTTTTTTACCATTGATAGTAATTGCAAGTGCTACACTATCAAGTTCAAAAACTTCTTGCTTAATTTCAATTGCTTGTGAGAAATTTGCTCTTCCAAAAAGTCTATCAGCAACCTCCCAACAAGCATGAGGGATAATCGGTTCTAAAATATTTGTTAAAATATAATAACCCTCAAGTAAAACATCTTTATTTGACTGAACATTTAAAGCATTAAGTGCTTCCATTGAAGAAGCAATTAAAGTATTGAATGCAAAAGTTTTATTCATAACTTCATGTGCTTTTTGAAGTGCTTCATATACTTTTCTTCTTGCAAGTTTTTCATCACTATTTAAACTACTATGATTAATATTATTTAAATCAAATGCAGTTCCATCAAGTTCGCCACTTCTTTCATAAAATCTTCTAATAAATTTAAAAGCTCCTTCAACTGCACTATCATTCCACTCTAATTCTTTTGTAGGAGGTGCAGCAAAAAGGATAAAAAGTCTTGCCGTATCAGCTCCATATTTACTCAAAATTAGGTCTGGGTCTACAACATTTCCTTTAGATTTTGACATTTTTGCCCCATCTTTTAAAACCATCCCTTGTGTTAAAAGATTTGCAAATGGTTCACTACTATTTGTATATCCAAGCTCGTTTAATGCTTTTGTGAAAAATCTTGCATATAAAAGATGCAAAATCGCATGTTCAATCCCACCGATATATTGATCTACATCCATCCAATAGTTACTATTTTCTTTATCTATTCCACAAGTTTCCCATTTTTTAGGATTAGTTGCATATCGTAAATGGTACCAACTAGACTGTACAAATGTATCAAGTGTGTCTGTTTCCCTTAGAGCATCTTTTCCACATTTTGGACATTTGCAGTGTTTCCAAGTTGGATGATTGTCAAGTGGATTTCCTTCACCTGTTATCTCTACATCATTTGGAAGAGCTACTGGAAGATTTTCTAATTTTTCAGGAACTAGTCCACAAGCAACACAGTGGATAAATGGGATTGGAGCACCCCAATATCTTTGTCTGCTCACACCCCAATCTCTTAGTTTGAAGTTTATTTTTTTATTTCCTAAACCATTGGCTTCAAAAAATTTAATAATCTCATCTTTTGCTTTTACATTTGGCATATCAGTAAAAGTTCCACTATCAACCAAAATCCCCTCTTCTGTAAAAGCTTCTTCTAGATTAATTATTCCATCTTTTGTATCGATAACTATTTTGATATCAAGGTCATATTTTTTTGCAAATTCAAAATCTCTTGCATCATGCGCAGGTACAGCCATAACTGCTCCACTTCCATAACTTGCAAGTACAAAATTAGCAACCCAAACAGGAACTTCTTCTTTTGTAATTGGGTGGATAACTGTTAATTCAAGGTCAAGTCCAGCTTTCTCTTCAGTTGCTCTATCTCTTTCTGTTAATTTTTGCATCGCTTCGATTTGAGCAATTTTTTCATCACTTAGCAATCTATTTTTGATTAAATGTTTCACTATCTCATGCTCTGGCGCTAGTGCTGAATAAGTTACTCCATAAATAGTATCTGGTCTTGTTGTAAACACTTTATATTTTTCAAAATTTCCACCAAGTTTCTCTTTTGAAGTTGGACTAAGTTCAAATTCAAACTCCAAACCTGTACTCTTCCCTATCCAATTTCTTTGCATCGTAAGAACTTGTGATGGCCATTTTCCCTCTAAAGTATCAAGGTCATTAAGTAATTTATCTGCATATTGTGTAATACCTACATAATATCCTTGCATCTCTTTTTGAGTAACTTCATTATCACATCTCCAACAACAACCCTCTTCCACTTGCTCATTAGCTAAAACTGTATGACAATCGTCACACCAATTTACAGTAGTTGATTTTCTATAAAGGAGCCCAGTTTCATACATTTTGATAATAAATTCTTGTTCCCATTTTGTATAAAGTTCATCACTTGTAGCAAATTCTCTAGTTTTAGAAAAACTAAGTCCTAAAGCGTTTAATTCATCTCTCATATAGTCAATATTTTCATAAGTCCATTTTTTAGGATGCAATTTATGTTTTATCGCTGCATTTTCTGCCGGCATTCCAAAACTATCCCAACCGATTGGATGGAGAACATTAAATCCATTTTTTCTAAAATGTCTAGCAAATGCATCACCTAAACAATAATTTCTCACATGCCCCATATGAATTCGTCCACTTGGATATGGAAACATACTTAAGATATATTTTTTGGGTAATCCACAAGACTCATCTTGTGGTTCATTTGTATTATTTTCCGACCAAAATGTTTGCCATTTTGTTTCTATATTTTTTGCTTCATAGCTACTCATTAAAATCTTTTCCTTACTTATTTATAAAATCAAACAGTTCCTTGCTCAAATTGAGCTCTCATTCTCTCTTTTTCTTTTTTATCTTTCTCTTTTTGTGCTTCTTTATTTCTATAATCAGAGATATTAAATCCAAACTGCATCAAGAGTGGCGATGCTATAAAAATAGATGAATAAGTACCTATGATAATACCAACTAAAAGAGCAAAACTAAACCCATAAATAATCTCTCCACCAAATAAAAAGAGTGTTAAAATAACAAAAAATGTTGTTAATGAAGTAAGTGTCGTTCTACTTAAAGTATTTGATACAGACTCATCAATTACTTTACTTAATTCATTCTCTTTTGAATTTGTAAGTCCCTCCCTAATTCTATCAAATACAATAATCGTATCATTAATCGAGTATCCAAGAAGAGTTAAAAGTGCTGCTAAAATATCAAGATTTACATCAATATTAAAGAATACAATAAATCCAACAGTGATAGTAATATCATGAACAAGTGCCAAAACAGATGCGATAGCAAATCTCCATTCAAATCGAAGTGACACATAAACGAGTATCACTAAAAGAGCTAAGCTAAGTGCCATAAGCCCTTTTTCTTGCAAAGCATCTCCCACTTTTGGTCCAACCATATCAACTCTTCTAATTTCAAACTTTCCAGTTGAGAGAAGAGTTTCTCTTAATTCATCTCCAATATCTTTTTGTATTGAAGTTGAAGATGTTGGAATTCTAATGACAATCTCATTATCACTTCCAAATTTAGTAACATTGGCTTTTTGAAATTTTTCTGTTTTAGCTAAAATTGTTCTTACATTCCCAATAGGTGCTTTTTGCTCATATTGGACTTGGATAAGTGTTCCACCTGTAAAATCTATACCAAAATTTAACCCTTTTGTAAAAATCAACACCAAAGATGCAATAAATAAAAAAGCAGACAATCCCATAAATGGGATTCTTTTTTGCATAAATGGATAAACTCTATTATTATTAAATACTTCCATTAATTTACCCCAAACCATTTCTTTTTATTATTATCGATTGATATCTTTCTCATCATCGAATTATAGATTCCATGTGTTCCCAAAATTGCTGTTATCATAGAGGCTATTATACCAATACTAATTGTTACGGCAAACCCTTTAATAGGACCCGTTCCATAGGCATATAAAATAACTGCAACCAAAAGAGTCGTAATATTTGCATCAATAATTGAACTCATAGCATTTTTATACCCATTTTCTATTGCTTTTGGGATACTCATCCCCGTAGATAAAAGATCACGAATTCTTTCATGGATAATAACATTTGCATCAACTGCCATACCAATTGTTAGGACTATTCCAGCCATACCAGGTAGGGTTAAAGTTGCTCCAAACATAGCCATTACAGCGATAATAATAAAAATATTTACAATAAGCGCTATATTTGCAATAATTCCAGCAATTCTATAATAAACAATCATAAATACAAAAACAGCAGCAAATCCAGATACTAGTGCTATTAAAGCAGCTTTGATACTTTCTGCACCAAGGCTCGGTCCAACACTTCTTTTTTCTAAAACAATTACAGGTGCTGGTAATGCTCCACTTCGTAGTGCAATAGCAACACTTCCAGCTTCTTCAACACTAAAACCACCACTGATTTGTCCACTTCCACCACCAATTCTTTCACGAATTACAGGGGCAGAAAATACTTTTCCATCAAGAACAACAGCTAGTCTAGTTCCAACATTTTTACCTGTATAGTCACCGAAAACTTTCCCACCAAATGCACTTAAAGTAAAATTGATAATAGGTGATCCACCTTGAGAATCAAAAGCAACTCTTGCATCAACAACTTCAGCACCTGTTAAAATAGGAATTTGTTTAACTATATATTTTTTATTTAAATCAGCAACATCACTTAAAAGGATATGTCCGCTCATTTTTGCTTCTTCATCAGTCATAGTTAAAGCTTGATCTGCTAATTTTTCATCAATTGCCATAAGCTCTAAGTTTGCAGGTTTTGCAATAAGTTCCCTTGCTCTTTGCTCTTCAGCTTCAGTTTTAATACCTGGTAATTCAACAACAATATCAGTATTTCCTTGTCTTGTTACGCTTGGTTCTGCAAGTCCAAATTGGTCAAGTCTATTTCTTATCGTTTCAACCGCTTGATTTACAGCTAAATCTTTTGTAATACCTTGTTCAAGAAGAGTTAAAGAGATTTTATATTCAAGAGTATCTTTTTTAGTAATTTCCAACCCTTGGATAGTTGCCAACATCGAATCGATATTTTTAACTTCCGCTTCATCAAGAATAATAAAAGTAAGATTATCTGGATTGATTGTTAATCCCTCCATCAAAATATCATTTTGATCTGCATAATATTGAACAGCTGCAGCAATTGATTTTATTTTAGTCTCAACTGCTTTTTCAGTTTCAACACCAAGTAACATATAAATACCACCTTGAAGGTCAAGTCCTAAAGTTATTTTTTTCCCTTCATTACTTTGCATAAAAGATGGAATAGAAAAAACTATCCCAAAAATAGTTACTAAAGCAAAAATAACTAACCTATAGTTTAAAAGATTCAAAGTCTACTCTTCCCATTTGCTTGTAACAAATGTTTTTACAAGTCTTGATTCTGCACCGTCACTATGTTTTACTTTAAAAAATCCCTCTTCTACTTTAGAAATTTCTACTATTAAGCCACCACTTGTTACAATTTTATCCCCTTTAGCTAAAGATTCAAGCATTGCACTATGCTCTTTTTGTTGCTTTTGCTGAGGACGAATTATTAAAAAATAAAATATACCAAATAATACGACAAGAGGCAATAATGACCCCAATAAACTTCCAGATTGTTCCATGATGATTCCTTCTTTTTTTAAATTTAAGAGTGGAGATTATACAAGTTATAAAATTACAAAAGGCTTTATAGTAGCTTTTTTATTGTCATCGTTCATTTATCTTGAATACTTTGGACTACAGAACAAATTAATCAATACTATTTTTATTTTATTAGCTTATTATCTTTTAATAACTATTGATAAGAAATCACTTTTCTTTGCTGGATTTTTTACAGGACTTTTATGGTTTTGGTGGATTGGCTATAGTTTTATATACTATGATTTAGTCTATTTAATCCCTTTTATCGTCCTTTTCTTTGGTGTAGCTCACGGAGTATTTTTTTGGTTTACAGCAATTATTGATAAAGTTGTGATGCGAATCATTATGCTTTATTTACTCACTTTTTTTGAACCCTTCGGATTTAATTGGTTTAAGCTTGATTTACCCCTTATAAATACTTACTTCAACACTTATGAAAGCAACATTAAAGAGGCAAATCTAAAAATCTATATGCCTTCATATAATATAGCTCAAGATAAAAAATGGGACAAACAATTTGTCAGCGAAGTAGTTGAAACAAATCTTGCCAATATTGATGATGCTATAAAAAATGGTTACGATATAGTAATACTTCCTGAAACTGCTTTTCCATTACCATTAAATAAAGAATATGAACTTTTAGAGATACTTAAAGAAAAATCAAACCATATCTCTATTATAACAGGTGCCCTTTCAGTTGAGGGAGATAATTATCTCAATTCTACTTATCTCTTTGAAAATAGTATTTTTAAAATAGCAAATAAGGTAGTACTAGTCCCTTTTGGAGAGGAGATTCCACTTCCAAAGTTTTTAGTAACTTTTATAAATGACACTTTTTTTGATGGAGCAAGTGATTACGCAAAAGCATCAGCTCCTACAACATTTACAATCAAAGGGATAAAGTTTAGAAATGCTGTTTGTTATGAAGCGACAACTGATGCAATCTATCAAAATCTTGATACTCCGTATGTGATAGCTACTTCAAATAATGCGTGGTTTACCCCATCAACTGAGCCAACACTTCAAAAGTTGCTTTTAAGATACTATGCAAAAAAATATCATACTTTAATCTACCATGCAACAAATAGTTCACCAAATATGGTTGTAAAATAGTGATTTGGTTATTTTTTATACATTAAAATAATCAAATTACTATAACTTCTTGTTTATAATTCGTCATGGAAAATTTACTACTCGCAATCTTTTTAACAATAGCAATAGCTACAGTGTTAAATATTATTTTAAAAAAATTTGGTATCTCCCATATCATAGGGTATATCATCACTGGAACTATCATCAGTTATCTTTTTGGATTTAACGGTCTTAATATCCACTCACTTGACTTAATCGGAGAGTTTGGAATAGTTTTTTTGATGTTTACAATTGGACTTGAGCTAAGTCTTTCTAAAATCAAAAAGATGAAAGAGATACTTTTAGCCAATGGAATGCTTCAAGTAATATTGAGTGTCGTGGTGATTTTTGTACTCTCTTTTTACATTTTTGGGCTTGATTTTAATAGCTCAATCATCATCTCTTTGGCATTTTCACTCTCATCAACTGCCATAGTTTTGACATATTTAAAAGAATCAAAAGATATCCACACGCCATACGGACAAAAATCTATGGGGATACTTATATTTCAAGACTTAGCAGTTATCCCTATTTTGCTCCTTATCTCATTTTTAACAAATGAGACTTTATCTATCGCTGAAGTTTTAACAAAAACTATCCTTTCAGCTATTTTGGTTGTTGCATTTATGTTTACTATAGGAGAAAAAATAGTAAATGGTATGTTGTCATTTTCAGCAAAAACTCACCTTGAAGAGTTGTTTTTAGGTTCAGTATTTTCGATAGTTTTAGGAGCTTCACTTTTAGCTCATCAAATGGGATTTACCTACTCTTTGGGTGCTTTTATAGCTGGGATGATAATAGCTGATACTAACTACAATGTAAAAGTTGAATCAGATATAAGTAGCTACAAAGACTTACTTCTTGGGGTATTTTTCTTTAGTGTTGGGACAAAAATAGATGCACTTTATTTTTTTACAAATATCCATATTATCATCTCAATTTTTACTCTTGTTATGATTTTCAAAGCTATTGTGATTTATTTTATAATTAGACGAAAAGAAGATAAAAACACCTCTGCAAAAACAGCACTTGCACTTGCGCAAATCGGAGAATTTTCATTTGCTATCTTTGCATTGGCTGGTTCACAACAACTTATAAGCCAAGAGATGGCTAGTTTTTTGATACTTGTGAGTGTTATTTCGATGATACTTACACCATTTGTGATAAGTAATATTTATAAACTTTCATCTTATTTTGAAAAAGAGTTTTACGAATCGGATGTTATTACACCTATTGGATTAAAAAATCACATTATCGTTGTTGGATTTTCAACTTTAGGGAGAATCGTTGCAGGTGACTTAAAAACAAAAGATGTTCCGTTTGTTGTTATTTCAGATAACTTAAAACATGTACTTTTGGCTAGAAAACTTGGGATTATGGCTTACTTTGGACACTTAAATAAACTTCCCGTTTTAGAATCACTCGAAGTTGATGAAGCAAAAGCAGTTATCATAACTGTTAGTAGCGAAGAGAATAAAAGGCTTATTAGCGAAGCTGTTTTAAAATTCTCAAAAGTGCCAAATGTTATAGTAAAAATCGATACAATCGATGAGAGAAAATCTATGAGAGATTTAGAAGAAGTTGAGTTTATAGATGCAAACTATGAGATCTCAAATCTTCTTGTCAAAAAAGCGATTGGTTGAAGCTATTTTCTTCAACTAATCGCTTCCAAATTTAGCGAAAAAAATAAGGTAAAAAGAAAACCATAACACTTACCATAGCGGTAATCACACCATAATAAAATTTTCCCAATCCAGTTTTGTCTGGATTCTTTCTCATATCGTCATAAGTTTTATTATCTTTGTATGCCAATATTAATGCTTGTAGACTCTTAAAAATTAAAAATAAAATCACTAATCCTGTCACAATTGTCATACTTTGAGCACTATATTGTATAGCTTCTAAAATCTCGTTCATTTTCTTATCTCCTTGTTCTAAAACTATTATTGAGTCGTAATTTTAAGCCATAATGATATGACTTTGTGATGATTTTTTTCAGCAAATATGCCATATAACCTTTGAGCTTAAGAGTATCAAACATCGTTCCTACGGCGTATTCTCCACCAAGAGCCACAAACATTCCATCCATTTTTCCATCGTATTTTATAAGTGGTTGATTATCAAGTTTTCTTAAAATATTTTTTGCTGCTACACTTGCACACTGTTCTGCTATTTGAGAAGTTGGAGGGAGTATATCTCCTTTTAGATTTCGTATCTCTGCACAATCTCCAATCGCGTAAATATCTTCAAATCCTTCAACTCTTAAATAACTATCAACTATAAATTGATTTAATCTATTTTTCTTAACATCGAAAATATCATTGATACCAATAGCTCGGATTCCACCTGTAAAAATCATAAAATCAAACTCTAAATTTTCCCCAGTTTTAAGATGAACTGTATTTTGTGAAACACTATCTATAAAAGAGTTTGTCATCACTTTTACACCAAGGTCATCAAGTCTAATCAGTGTATTTTTGACAATATAACTATCCATTCCATTTAAAATCGAATCATAAGCCTCAATAAGATAGATATGAATATTTCCCTTTTTTATCCCAATACTATTGATAAATTTTTGTGATATATACGCCATCTCAGCAGCTATTTCAACTCCACTAAGCCCTGCTCCACCTATGATAATATTAAACTCTTTATGGTCACTATTTTTAACTTTTTTATAAATTATCTCTTCAAATTGCGTCTTAAACTGATATGCACGACTAAGCACTTTCACCCCATGAGAAAACTCTTTAAGCCCTTCTATAAAAGCTGGGAAATTTGTTTTTGCTCCAGTTGCTATTATCAATTCATCATAAAGGATAGTTTGCCCTTTTGTTTGGATAGTTTTATTATTTGTATCAATTCCTATACACTCATCTTGTATAAAATGAATATCCCTAGAAAAACCTTCACACCAACTTTTAATATCAACTGTAATATCACAAATATCAAAATTACCAGCAATATATCCATAAGCCTCCGTTTGAAGATAATGATAAGGATTTTTATCAATAAGTGTTATCTCTACATTTTTTCTTTTTACTAACTTTTCAACAGCTCGCAGGCCTCCATAACCAGCACCAACAATTACAACTTTCAATCCATTTCCTTTATTTTATTTAATACATCTTTTGCTTTTATCTCTTTCATACATTGATGATAAACATTTCCTTTTAAGGGACACTCTCTTTTCATACAAGGCATACAAGAAAAATCTTTTTTAACAATCACACTTTTTTCATTTTTCCATTGGGATGTTTCAGTAAACTTTGTTGGTCCAAAGATACAAATTGTAGGTATTCCAAAAGCAGCTGCAAGATGCATTGGTCCGCTATCATTTGTAATAAACAAATCAAGATTGGCAATTTTTTCAATAAGTTCTTCAACAGATGTTTTACCAGCTAAATTTTGATAATTTGTGATATTACTTCCTAAAAGTTCATCCTCAATATCTTTTGCCATATCAACTTCACCATTGCCCCCAAAAATCACCGTATCATACCCTTTTGAAAGCTCAATAATCACTTCTGCAAACTCTTTTGGATACCATCTTTTAGCACTTCCATAAGTTGCCCCAGGATTGATTCCAAGGAGTAGTTTACTATTTTCTTTTTTTTCAAATCCATAAATTTTTAGCTTTTGTGGAGTTGTTTCGAGATTTAAACTTCTATTTATAAAATCGTTATACCGTATCACTAAATGGATCTCATCGTGCGTCAATCTTTTATATCTATATTTTTCACTTGCATCTACAAACCATAATAAAAAGGTAGAGGTAAAATTTCTTCTAAAACTAAAAGCGATATCAACATCACCTACACTTTTAGCTATTTTATAAAGATTCGTATACCGATTTCCACTTTTTTTAGAGTCATCAATTATCAATCTTTTTACATTTGGATGATAAGTAAAAATTTTTGTACTTACAAATGAACCTAATATCGTAAGCTCACAATTTGGATAAATCGAGACAATATTTTCAATTGCAGGTGTTGCCATAACAGCATCTCCAAGCCAAGTTGGTATCTCTATAAATATTCTTTTATTTTCCATTTTGACTTTCTTCTACCATTTTCTTAAATTCATAAAATGCTTTTGTTTTTCGTATTTTCCCATCTCTATTATCAACCAGTCCATAACCAGCAGAAATTAGCTGATGCCAAAATACTTTTTGTACCTTTTGTGAATGTGCTACAATACTAAAATATTCTAGCATATACGTAGCATAGTCATCTTCACTCACACACTCTTTCTCACTTGTAGGAGCATATGGAGCAGTTCCTTTAAGTGGCCAGTTTGTTTCAGTAATATATATTTTATCCTCACATTTTGATGAACTTTTTACAATCGTATCCAAAAACTCTACTTTATTTTGCAGGTCAAAAAGCCCATACTGAGTATTTTTTGGACTACCACGACGGTCAACATATAATAAACTAGCAACTTTATCAAAATGAATTTTAAACCCATTAAACAATGTTCGAATCGTAAAGTGATACTCAAAATCTATCACGGAAGTTCCTATAAGTTTGAGTGTTGGAAAGTTTTCATCTCTCACTTGTTGGATAATTTCAAAGAAACTCAAGTACTCTTCAATCGTCACAAATCCCCATTTAATACGGTTTATTGCATTTCCTATCATAAACTCATTTGTGATTGAACTAAACTTTTCAAAAACTATTTTTATATCTTTTTGTAAAAGTTCTTTATCTTCAATATGTGCCCTACTTTGGATAATCGTGAGCATTATCTCTTTATCATCTCCCTTGTGCTTGTCACTCTCTTTGAGAAATGATTTTACAAACTCTAGATATTTATCAATATGTTCCATATCAGATAAAAAGAATCGTATCTGCAAAGATTTTACACCAAGTTCTTCTATAAGTCCAACTTGCTCCATACCCTTATCAAGATTGACACAAATTCCATAAAAAGAGATATTTTGAGAAGTAGGAGATTGTATTTTTGATTTCAATAAAAACTTTATAAATAGATAAGGAAACCAAATAAAATTTGTCAAAAGTAATTTAAAAAAATCAAATATTCTCCCCCTCCGTAAAGCTTTTTTATCTGTTTTTTTTAAAACTTCAGGTTGATCTGAGGGATGCCACGCATAGTTTGAAAATATCATAAAAACTCTACAACTTTTTTTAATACATCATCTACTTTTATACTATTAATTGATTGATATTTATCTCCAACAAGAAAAACTTTTTGATTGTTAGAATTAAACCATTCTTTTAAAGTACCCTCAACCCTTCCATTTTCATTACTAAATAAAATAATTGTTTTTACATCACTAATTTGTGCAAAATGAGATGGTCCACAATCATTAGCAATAACAATACTAGAACTTTGAACTATCTCTTGAACATCTACAATATTTTTATCATAATAAATCTCAAAGCTTTTATCAATCTGATCTTGAAATTGACTTTCTTTCTTTCCTAAAAGAAAGCAAACTTTATAATGATAATTCGTTGTTAAAATATTAGCCAATTCTAGATAATTATTTATACCCCAAATTTTGTTATCACCTCCTGCACCAGGAATTATTAAAATTCGTTTTTGTTTAGGTATTGATTCGAGTTCAAGCCTTTTCCCTAATAAATTCAAATAATTTTGTGCTCTGTAAACTTGTGTATCATATAACTCAACTTTTGTAAATAATAAACTTGATATTAAGCTTTTAAAACCTATTTTTTCACAAAAATTTGTAAATGCTATCATCGCATTTATAAACAACGAACTTTTTCTTAAATTAACTGTTAAACTTGCTTTACATCGTATGTACACTAACATTGTACTAAACTTACTTTTTTCGATTTTAATCTCATCAATGAGGTTTAGATCTAGTAATATACTAGATATTTCATTTGGTGAAAAAATTATTAATTTACTATTAGGATATAACTTTTTCAACTCTTTCAAAAGGGGAATATGTACTATTTGAGCTCCCAAAAAGTCTCGATTTTGCATAAAAACAACTATATTCTTCATTTTAATTCCCCATAAATTTTCTCATATCTTTCACACATCATCTCTATAGAAAAATTCTCGATTGTTTTATAAGCTTCATTTGCCAATTTTTCCCTCAAAGTTTGATTAAGATATATTTTTTCTATAGCTTCAAAGATTGCTTGAGCATTTTTAACTTCTACTAAAAGACCATTTTTATTATCTTTAATAATATCTGGTATTCCCCCAATATCTGAAGCCACTATAGGCACTTTTGATTGCATAATATCAAGTAAAATAGAGCCCAATCCTTCATTAAGAGATGGAAATGCAAATCCATCCATACATGCTATATAGTCACCAACATTATCAACAAATCCTTCAAAAGTTATATTTGATAAATTTGCTGATTGATTACGATAATTTTCTTCATCTTTACCACGACCTAGAAAAATAAAGTGAATCTTTGGATATTTTTTTTCTATCATCTTTGCAGCTTCTATTAAATAATACTGCCCTTTGTGAGTATTATCAAGCTCTCCAATATTTCCTATAACAAATTTACCTTCAAATCTTTTTTTGAGCATTTTTACATTTTCTTCATCTATTTGAAGTTTTGTATATGCACTTGGTATGATTTTTATTTTTATTTTTGGACTAATTTTCAAAGTTTCATATTCTATTGCTTTTGAAAGGACAACAACACAAAATGCATTTTCATACATCTTCTTATTAAAAAAATTATTTTTGATAGAATTATCAACTCGTCTTGTGATAATATAGGGAATACGATAAATCATATTTACAAAATAAGCTAATTGTGCCGCTTTTGTCTCATGTGCATGTACTATTGACGCTCCATTGAAAACATTTAAGTGGAAAAGATATGGTTTACCTATCGCTATTATTTCAAGATTTGAAAGTTGTAGTTTTTCTAGCCTAGATGCCAAATCTGAGTTTTGTCTCACAATCAGCTTTTGATGATAGTCTTTTTTTGATAACTCTTCGATAAGCAACATTGTCTGTCGCTCACCACCTCTGAAGCCTTTTGCTAGATTTATATGCACTATATTTTTTTGCAATTTATATACCTTTTTGTATATCTAAAAAATTTACCATTAAAATTTGACATAGCGATCACAAATCCTCTCCAACCATCTAAAAATCCAAGCTGTAAGAAATAAGTCTTCAAAAATGCCCATTTAGCTTTTGCCAAAACAACTAAAAAGTAACAAGTTTTTTTATCTTTTGAAGCTAAATCAGAATATTTGATTATCTTAATCAAAAACTGATTTATATCATCGACAGCATTATGCTTAAAGCTATTGTTTAAGGTTGTTTTTTGTGTATTTTTTGTTATTTCTATGAATTCGTGTACCATATTTTGATTGAATTGGTGACTATTTTTATTATAAAGTCTTACTAAATAATCTTTTCCCCAACCACTATATTTCACCTCTTTCCCCAAGAAATAGTTATCTCTTTTGATAACAAAAACCTCTTTTGTATTTTCTAGATTTATCTCTTTTAGTTCTAGAAGCAATTGTGGTAAGATTACTTCATCACTATCAAGTGATAATATCCAATCATTTGAAGCATAAGATGATGCTTGATTCTTTGTAGGTCCAAAACCCGAAAAATCACCATCTACTATTTTCACATTTAAATACTCTCTAGCTATTGTTTCAGTATTGTCTGTTGAATTATTTATATATAAAACAACTTCATTAAAGTCTACTAAACTATCCAAAGTTTCTTTTATAGTTTTTTGTGCATCTTTTGCAATAATAACTGGCGTAATATTTTTAATCAACAACTTTTTTCCCTTTCAACCTTTTTTTAAAATTTTTAAAATTTTTATGTTTTTGAGAATATTTCAAAGCTCTTGAAATACAATCTATCTCTTCTTCTTTTACAAGTTTTGCATATTCTTTTATGATAATTTTCAAATCTTCATCTTTTGCCCAAAGTTTTGCAAAATTTTCAAGGCATTCATCTAAACTAAGCTCTTTAAAAGTCATCCGATTAATATCTACTATTTTAAAAATATACTTATTCTCTTCTTTTTTAATAAGTATATTTCCAGGACTATAATCTTGATGATAGATACCATTTTGATGTAAATCATAAGTAAACTTTGCAAACTGTTTAAATACTAGATTTTTATCTTCAAAATTAATATCTAATAAAGGCTCTCGTATAGTAAAATCATATTTAAAATGTTCGCTTATAAAATAACTATCTTCAACCAAACCAAACTTAGTAAACTCCACATATCCTATTGGTTTAGGTACAAAATTAATAATCTTTATACTATTTTCGTATGATTTTTTAGCTTTACTATCTTTAAAGAAAGCGTAAACAACTTTATTTATAAGATGTGGCACTTTGAATGATTTAATTACCAAGTCTTGAGAATTATAGTTGATAATTTTAATCTCATTTCTTGCCTTGTGAATAGAATTAGTAGCATCAAAAAAATAGATACGAATCTGCTGTAAAAATTCAAGAAATAAATTATTTTGAGTTACTATTTTCATTGTTTTAAATTTCTAATTCTTGAAGAGTAATAATTTTATCTTTTTCTATTGAAGAATAATAATCTTTTAATGATATATCAAAATATTTCTTATCAATCATCATATCTCTAGTTAATTCTATATGCTTAAATTCTGTTTGTTCTAAAAGAAAAGAAAGAGTTGTTAAAGCTGTTGAAAAAAATGAAAAAACTTTATCAGGTACAATTCTTTCTTGAATAAAATAAACTTCAATTGGCACATCTATAAACTTAATTTCAAATAAATCATTCTGAAGTTTTTTAATTTCTTTCCTCATAACGTTTGTTTCAGCTCTATGAGGAATATAAATAAACTTCTGTTTATATTTCTTTGATAATTTAAGTAGAACTTTTTTATAAATATCTAAATCTAAAAATCTTTCAAGTGGTTGTCCAAGAAAATATATCAAATCATCTTTCTTACTTTCAAAAAAATATGTTTTTTTGAAATAACTAAGTGTATTTTTTATAATAACATTGTTAAAAGGCTTTAAGTCAAAATAAGTAAAAAAATTAATTGTATCTTTTATTTTTATCTTTAATCCAAAAAATAAAAATCTTAGCATCCTCGAATCATAGCTATTTATACGATTATTTTTAAAAAAATTGTTATAAAATCTTACTGTTGCAGTCCCATCATCAAGATAAAAAACATTATTTTTCATAACATTTGCAATAATGGCTCTTTGAATACTTCCAAAATTACCAAAAAATAAATAATTATAGCTATCCACTTTTAATCTTTTAATTAATTTAACATAATCAAAAAATTTAGATTTTTTTCCATCTTCTAACTCAATAATTTCTAACCAATTATAATTATTTAACAACTCTTTAATTTGTTTAGTATTAGTATCTAAAGAATTGTAAATAAGTATAACAACATTATTTGTTAATTGAAAGTAATTAATAGCTTCCAATGCATTTATAACTTGAATCGGTGATCTTATTATAAACAAATTTTTTAACTTCATACTCATTAATTTATCCTTGTATCATAAATTCTGCTATCTTAAAATCAATCTCTTCATCAATATCAATAGAACATTTTCTATCCATCACATAAGCAAAAATATTATCTTTCAAAAAAAAGCTTTTTTCCTCTAAAATCTTCTCAGTCTTACATATATAAATAGCACCATTTAATCTATAATATTTATCCAAATCTTGACTTCTTTTATTTAAAATCTCATCTTTCAAAAAACTATTCATATTTCCACCTTGTGGTAATGTATTACTCCAAAGTGGACTATGATCCATTTCACATACACCAATCACAGCATCTGCATTTCTTTGTTCTAAAAGTTCAATAGCTTCATCAATATGATTTTCATTCCTAAGTGGACTTGTAGGTTGTAGTAAAACTATATAATCATATTTTTCAAGATTGTCAATAGTGTGTTTTATAGTATCAAAAGTTGTGGCTGTGTCACTTGCAAGTTCATCAGGTCGTTTAATAGTTTCAGCTCCAAACTTTTTTGAAATATTCAAAATTTCATCATCATCACTAGTAACAACAACTTTATCCACATATTTACTATTTAATCCAGCTTCTATACTCCAAGCGATTAATGGCTTACCACATAAGTCAAGTACATTTTTTCTAGGCAATCTTTTACTACCACCTCTTGCAGGGATTATAGCTAAAAATGTTTTACTATTAATCATTTTTTTCATTCAATATACTAACTGTTATCATAGTTAACTTTTTAACTTCATCTAAATACAAAGCATAATTAGTAAATTTCATAAGTAAAAGTTGATATATTAAACTTTTATTATTATTTGACTTATAGTTATAAGATATTTGAACCAATATAGACAATGATTTTCCCCAAGTATTAAAATTGTATTGTTTATATTGTTGCAAATTATTTATTTTCTCTATACTCTTGTATTCATCAAATGTAATCATTAATCTACTCTCATCTTTAAAAACTTGTTTCAGCATACCATTCCATTCATAAAATGGTGGTTTTCTTTTGTACATTAACTCATTTCTAATATTATTATTGACAATAAATGTTGCATTATTTTGTATTTGTTGATTATCTTTAAAATTCATCATGATTGATGTCATATATAGACTATCAACTTGCCATTTATAACCATCATATAAATTTTTTCCTATAAATGAACAAATTACTATAATGAGCAAGACTACTTGTATATGATTTTTTAATTTAAAATAATTAACTAAAAGATTAATTCCAAAATAAAATATAAATGCTAGTCCCAGAGGAGTTAGCAATTGATATCTTGTCGAAAAACCTTCCATTTGAGGTAGTTTTGAAAGTGCTACATAAGGAAAAATAGCTAAGAAAAATAATACAAAACCTATATAGAAAAAACTATTACTGTAACTATTTATTTCTTTATTCACAAACCATTTTTTTATGTATAAAAAAATAATAAAAGATAAAAGTAACGAAAATGGTAATAATAAATACAACGATTGATGCAGCACATCAAAAAGCGAAGTATAAACACTTTTAATCAACTTTAGAAAAATTTCAATGATTGATACATTTCCCAAAGAATTATATCCTTCATATGAACCATAGGGTTTAAAATAAATAATTTTAATCACAAAAAATACAATAGGTAAAAGGATAAAATCTACACATTTGAAAGAAAAGTTCTTTATATTGTTTATACTAAAATAAAATTCATATTTTTTATAAAAAATATAAAGTAAAACTACTCCATAGAAGACCAAAATTGAGTTAGTATCAAAAGATAAGTAAAAACCAATCAAAACTAGAATTCTTAAAAATAATAAATTGTTCTCTAAATATTTTGACAAAAAGAAAAAAGTAACAAAAAAAATCAAAACAGGGAAAAAAAAAGGAATGATAGAAGGAGCAATTTTTGAACTAGCAACTGGCATAATCAAATATAACAATGTAAGATAAAAAATATCATCTTTATTTAATTGCTTTATTGTTTTTAATACAAAATAAACCATGATTGCAGTTATAAAATTTGCAATGTAGATGAATGTTCTAGATGCTAAAAGTGGGTTATCAAATGTTAAAATTATTTTAACAAAGATACCTTTTAAACCGTGTTGTATCATATTCATAAAAGTATTAATTGTTTGTTCCTCTTGATTAATCATACACCAATCGTCCCAATATAACCCATCAAAATTTGATATAAATAATATTGATGATAAAGTATAAAGAAGAAAAAAGATTGTTATCTCTTTAAGACTATCCCTATTGGTCAAAATTTATCCTTTCTTTTTCAAATACAAGAGGGCGATTTAAGACTTGTGTATAAATTGCGCCTATGTATTCACCAATGATACCAATAAAAAACAACATTATCGAAAACATTAAAGAACTCATTATTATTAATGGTGCGACACCAAGAGACATAGTGTCCCAATACAATAATTTTGCAATAAAATAACCAAATCCCACCAGTAAACTAATTATCCCAAAAAATACACCCATAAAAATAGCCATTCTCAACGGTACCTTAGAATTATTGATGATTCCAAGCATTCCGATATCATACAATGTATAGAAATTATTTTTTGTAATTCCTCTGAGTCTAACTGGTTGGTCATAGCTAATTTTAGAAACTTTAAATCCAACTTCTGCAATCATCCCTCTAAAAAATGGGTAAGGGTCTTTTAATTCTTTAACCGCATTCATAACTTTTTTGTCATAAAGCCCAAAACCTGTATAATTTTTAAATACTTCGACTTCTGATAGTTTACTTAGTAAGTTATAATATAATTTTCTTATTTTAAACATCAGTTTATTCTCTTCACTTGATTGTTTTATAGCTAAGACAATATCATTTCCAGATTCCCATTCTTTAATAAAATTTGGAATCATCTCAGGAGGATCTTGCAAATCTGACACAATAGATATGATTACATCACCTGAGGCTTGAAACATACCATAAACAGGAGAGCACATATGTCCAAAATTACGAGAATTTACAATTACTTTGACATTTCTATCTTGATTTGCGATAGATTTTAATATATTTACTGTATTGTCAGTTGAAGCATTATCTATAAAAATATGTTCGTATCTGTAATTATCTAATAACCCCATAGTCGCTTTCACCCTACTATATAACTCTTCTACATTATCTTGCTCATTAAAACAAGGCGTTACTATACTAATTAATTTCATTTTTCCAATCCCCCTTTAAACACATAATATTTATTCAATACAAAAGATATAATAGCACTTGGAAAAGTAGCTATTAATCCAGCTAAATATTCATCAAAGCCAAAATCCTTAAATACTTTTATCAACACAATATTTACTATAAATACAAGACCATAAACACCAAAAAATTTAATAATTAATTTGTTATCAATCGAATTAAATACATATTTACCAATAGTCTTAAAATTAAATAAAACACCTAAAACAGTGGCGAAAAAAACGGCTAAAATATAATGGAAACCTATAAATAAAAACAGAGCATACAATCCGTATCCAACAACTGTATTAATAACTCCAACTAATATAAAATTAACTATTTGTTTTTTAAGCACAAAACCCTCTAATCTTCTCAATCATATACTCTATAGCCTCATCACCCATACCAGGATACAATCCTATCCAAAAGCTATTGGTCATAATCATATCTGTTACCGTTAAGTCTCCTACTACTCTATAGTCAGTACCAAGCACCATACTATCAAACATTGGGTGTCTTGTCATATTTCCTGCAAAAAGATTTCTTGTTTGGATATTGTTATTTTCTAGATCTTCAACTATCTCATTTCTAGTAAATTTTGCTTCATTTGTAAGTGTCATCATAAATCCAAACCAGCTAGGGTCTGAGTTTGGTTGAGTCTCTACAAGTTGAACCTCTTTGAGGTCTATAAGGGCATCATAGAGTTTCTTTTGGTTTTCTTTTCTTTTTAGTACAAAGCTTGGGAATTTTTCTAACTGAGCTACACCAACTGCTGCTTGCATATCAGAAACTTTGAGGTTAAATCCAAAGTGAGAGTAAACATACTTATGGTCATATCCTTTTGGCAAAGTTCCGAAACTTTGTGAAAATCTACATCCACAAGTGTTATCTATCCCACTTTCACACCAACAGTCTCTTCCCCAATCTCTCATACTAAGCATAATCTTTTTAAGAAGTGGATTATCTGTATATGTTGCACCACCTTCACCCATTGTCATATGATGTGGTGGATAGAAACTTGAAGTTCCTATATCTCCCCAAGTTCCAGTTGGTTTTCCTTCATAAGTTGAACCAAGTGCGTCACAGTTATCTTCTATAAGCCAAAGATTGTGTTTATCACAAAACTCTTTTACAGCTCTAAGGTTAAATGGATTTCCTAAAGTATGAGCTATCATAATAGCTTTTGTTTTAGGGCTAAGAGCAAGTTCAAGTTTTGTAACATCTATGTTTGCACAAGTTAGTTCCATATCTACAAATACAGGTACTGCACCATATTGCACTATAGGAGCTACAGTAGTAGGAAATCCAGCAGCAACAGTGATAACTTCATCACCTCTTTTCACTTGTCTCTCTTTTAAAAGTGGTGAAGTCAATGCATAAAAAGCAAGTAAGTTTGCAGAACTTCCAGAGTTGACTAAAAATGCCCACCTTACATTTAAAAACTTAGCAAGCTCTTTTTCAAATTTTTTAGAGTAATCACCATAAGTTAACCAAAAATCCAAAGAACTATCTACAAGATATTGCATCTCTGTTTCATCAAATACTCGTCCTGCATAGTTTACTCTTGATTTTCCTGCTACAAATTCTTTTTCTTGAACTGGTTTGTGAACTAATTCATAGTATTCTTTTGTTTTAGCCAGTATCTCTTGTTTTAACTGTTCTGCTTGTGTCATCATTCTTCCTTTTTCCAAATTTTATCTATCTCTTTAAGATATGGGTCATTTATGATTACTTCTTTATCCAAATTATCAAGATTGTAACTAAAATATTCTCTCATTTTTATTATGGCATCTTTGTGTGAAGTAAATTTGAAATCACTAAGTTCTCTCATAACTTTTTCATTATTTGAAGTGTATTCATTATTGAAGCCATCATTTAAGACTCTAATTTCAGATTGAAAATCACTTGTCTCATTAACTAAATCCGCCAAAGTTAACAAATCTACTTTTTTACCAGTAGTTACATTGTAAATCTTTTCTTTAGCATCATTATGAATAAACCAATCTATCATTTTTACCAAATCATCGATATAAATATAGTCAAAATAAACATTTTTATTTATCACTATTGGTAACTTCAAAAGATTTTTCACTATCGCGTTTGATATAAATTTAAATCTATAATTTTCATACTCACCATAAGCTCCAAAGATACGAAGTTGGACTATTTTATCGGTCTTTTCTATATATTTTGAAGTGATAGATTTATAAAAACCATACTCATCAAAGACTTGCGTGTTCAAATAGTCTTCCTCTTTAGCCTCAACAATAGGCTTATGTTTCCCATATTCTGCACCACTTCCAAAAGAGATGATTTTTTTCACATTTTTTTCATGTTTTGCGATATTGAAAAATATTCTCAGATTGTACTCTGTAACATTTTTCATATCTAAGGTATCTCTTCCACCACCACGATTTGCTAAATGGATGATAATATCTATTTTATTTGATAGTATGTAGTCATCGACTGCATGTTCATCTGCTAAATCTAGTTCATAACTAGGTGGAACAAATAAAGTGTATTGTGAATAATTTTGACTCAAATAAACTTTGAGATGAGAACCTACGAAGCCATTTGAACCTGTGATGAAGATGTTCATTATTCTTCCATTGGCTTAACAATCATGAGAGAATGTAAATCTTTTTTATCCAAAAATGGATGCATATCCTCAATTGGTTTATTGACAATTAACTTTGGTTCCACTGTGGTCATCTGAACTGGCAATTCAATATTTATTAACTCAGGTCTATTGGTAGAAAAAATATTTTCTAATTCCACATCAAGGCTGCCTACATCAGTTATAACTCTTGAATCAATTTCATAGGCTTTAGCAATATTAACTAAGTTAGGAACACTATAATCATCAATCGTACCCAAATACTTTTTATCAAAATAAAGTTCCTGAAATTGTCTTACCATACCCAGATTTTTATTATTTAATACAAATATTTTAATTGGTAGATTTCGTCTCTTTATCACTTCAAGTTCTTGAATATTCATCTGAATACCGCCATCACCAGCTATAACAATTGTTCTCTTATTTGAAGCGATACACGCCCCAATCGAACAAGGAAGTGCAAATCCCATAGCACCCATTCCACCAGAGAAAAGTACTCTTTGATTCTCTTTTGTATCTAAAGATTGTGCTGTCCACATTTGATGTTGTCCAACATCAACACAGATGATTTCATCTTTTAAATAGTGTGCTATTTTTGACACTACTATATTTGGTATTTTTTCTTGATTATCTATTCCAACCGTTGAAGAAAATCTATTTTTGTACATATTGATATGTTTTCGCCACTCTTTAGTATCTATTTTTAAAGATTGTATATCTAGTTTCTCAATAAACTCTTTTACATCTAAACATATCTCTAAATCTACTTTTATCTTAGAACCTAATTCATTTTTATCAATATCTACTTGTATTATTTTTGCTTCTCTTGCAAAGGTTTCCAAATTTGTCCCTGTTTGTCTTGTATCTAGTCTTGAACCAAGTACAAGTATCAAATCACTATTTGCTAAAGCTAAATTTCCATATCTATTTCCATACGAACCAATAAGTCCCATATTGTATTGATACTCTTCACTAATAGCATCTTTCCCCATCAAAGAATAAACAACTGGTAAATGATATTTTTGCAAAAAATTTAACAATTCAGTTTGAGCATCAGAAATTCGAACACCACCACCAACTAATACAATTGGTCTTTTTGAAGCATTCAAAAGTGACACTACTTCATCTATAGAATATTCATTTTGAGCATTAAGTTGTTGATATTCTTCGCTATCAAAAAATGATTTTAAACTCTTAATATCAGCTTCGCTTCTTTGAACATCCATAGGAATATCAACTAAAACTGGACCTTTTCTACCATGTTGCGAAATGTAATAAGCTTTTTCTAACTCATATCTTATATTTTCAACTTTATCAATCATTACTGCATATTTAACTATTGGCTTGACAATACTAACTATATCAGTTTCTTGAAAGCCAATTTGTCTTACTGGTTTGTCATATTTATATTCATAAGTATTTACTTGCCCCGTTATAAACAAAGTTGGGACAGAATCAAAATAACAACTACCAATTGCCGTTATTAAATTTGTAGCCCCAGGTCCACTTGTAGCAAAAGTTACCCCAGATTTTCCAGTTATCCTTGAATAGCCCTCAGCGGCAAATGCTGCACCTTGTTCATGAATGCAATTAATAATTTCGATATTATCATTTTTCGCGATAGAATGATAAATATGAGCTACAGCTCCACCTATATAGCCAAATACTTTATTGATTTGTTTATCTAATAAAAATTCTATAACAAAATCAGATATTTTAGTTTTCATAAAGCCCACTCAATATTTTTTTCTTTTGCATCAGCCACATAACTTTCTAAATCCTCTTGGGTTAAAAACACTTTATCATTTTCATAATAAGACTTATACCATTTCACAGTTTTTTCAAATGTCGTTTCACTATCCCATACATCTTTCCATTTTAAAAGAATATGTGCTTTTGAACAGTCAAGCTTCAAAAGGTTTGCTTCATGAAGTTGATGTGGGTCACTGTTTATCTCATAATCTATCTTATCCCAATGTTTTTTAACATTTTTGACCACCTCTTCTACAGTGATACTCCCCTCATCACTTGGACCAAAATTCCAAGCTTCACCGAATTCTACTTTTTCTTCAAGAAGTTTTTGTCCTATATGAAGATATCCGCTTAAAGGTTCAAGTACATGTTGCCAAGGACGCGTTGCATATGGATTTCTAATACTTACTTTTTTGTTTTGAGAAACAGAAAGCATGATATCGGTAATCAGTCTATCTTTTGCCCAATCCCCTCCACCTATTACATTCCCAGCTCTACAAGATGCTAATAATGTATTGTGAGTTTTCTTGTACTCTTTTGGATTAAAATAGGAACTTCGATATGAGTTTGCCAAGATATCAGCACACCCTTTTGAAGAACTATATGGATCATACCCACCCATTGGATCATTTTCTCTATATCCCCATATCCACTCTTTATTTTCATAAGCTTTATCACTTGTGATATTTACAATAGCTTTTACATTATTTTTTCGACAAGCTTCAAAAACTTTGAGTGTTCCTATCACATTTGTTTCATAAGTTTCTATAGGATTTTCATAAGAGAGTCTTACAAGAGGTTGAGCAGCAAGGTGAAATACGATATCTGGTTTGTACTTTTCAAAAGTTTGATTGAGTTTTTCTAAATCTCGTATATCTCCGATGATAGAAGTGATATCAAGATTTAAAAGTTCAATATGATTTGGAGTAGTTGGAGCTTCTAAAGAATATCCTACTACCTTTGCACCCATTTGTGTTAGCCAATAGACAAGCCATGAACCTTTAAATCCAGTATGTCCTGTAACAAGTACAGTTTTATCTTTATAAATTTGCGAAAATAAACTTTGCATTACCAAGTCTTCCATGGGGCTTTATTTGTATCCCAAAGTTTATTTAAATCATTTTTATCTTTTAAGCTATCCATTGGTGACCAAAATCCCTCATGTTTATAAGTAAAAAGTTCTCCATCAAGTGCCAGATTTTTTAAAGGTGCTTGTTCAAAAACTGTCTCATCACCTTCAGTAATATAATCAAATACTTTTGGCTCACACACAAAATACCCAGCATTTATCCAATGCCCATCACCTTTTGGTTTCTCTTTAAACTCTTCTACTTGATTGTTTTCATTGATATTTAATGCACCGAACCTTCCATCTGGTTGATGTGAAGTCATTGTGATAGCCTTCCCATGCAATTTATGAAATGCTACAAGTTCTTCTATATTGATATCACTGACACCATCTCCGTAAGTAAGCATAAACGGCTCATCTCCAACTATTTTTTGTGCTCGTTTGATTCTTCCACCTGTCATACTATGAAGTCCTGTATCCAAAAGTGTTATCTTCCAAGGTTCACTTGAATTATTTAAAACTTCCATTTTCCCTGTTTGCATATCAATAGTAACATCACTTTGATGGAGAAAATAATTAGCAAAATATTCTTTTATGTAATAGCCTTTATAACCCAATAAAACTACAAATTCATTAAATCCATATTTTGAGTATATTTTCATAATATGCCATAAAATTGGCTTTCCACCGATTTCAACCATCGGTTTTGGTCGGGTATCTGTTTCTTCTGAAAGACGAGTTCCAAATCCACCTGCTAATAGTAATACTTTCATTTTATTTCTCCATTTTATTATTTATTCGTTAAAAAACTTCCATATATTCTTCATTTGCTTTTTTATATTCTTCGATTCTCCCAATATCAAGCCAATATTCTCTAAGGGGAAATGATATGGCATTTTGTTTTTCACTTATGATTTTTTCAAAAAGTGTCGGCATATCATAAAATTCATTTTCTGGAATGTACTGTAGGACATCAGGGCTTAGCATATAAATACCAGCACTCACAAAAAACTTATGTGTAGGTTTCTCTTCAATTGATAGTATATGGCTTCCATCAATATTCACAACACCATAAGGCACTTGAAAGTCATACTCTCTTACACACATTGTCCCCATAGAGTTATTTGCTATATGAAAATCGTGTAAATGCTCATAGTTTACATTTGTAAGTAAGTCACCATTCATCACAAAAAAAGGCTCTGTTGGTTTTTCTTTTAGAAGACTCAAGGCTCCTGCTGTTCCCATCCTTTGTTCTTCTAAAATATACTCTATATTTACTCCAAAACTACTTCCATTACCAAAATAGTCTTGGATGATGTGTGACTTATAGTTGACACACATCACTATATTTCCATATCCATATTCTGCGAATTTTTCTACGATAGTTTGCAAAATTGGTTTATTACCTACTTTGAGCATAGGTTTTGGAGTGTTTTCTGTAAGTGGTCGCAGTCTTGTTCCAAGACCTCCTACCATAAGAATCACTTTGTTTGTCTTTCCTTTTGGTTTTATAAGTTCTTCTATCTCTTGAATCCCTAAAATTTTCCCATTATCGTCAACGATTGGTATTTGATGCAGTTTTTTAGAAAGTGCAAGTTGTAAAATTTCCTCTTTTGTATCACTTATTTTTGCAATAGTAGGTGTTTTAAAAATAATAGACTCTATAGAACTATTTAAATCAAGCCCTTTCAAAAGACCTCTTCGTATATCTCCATCGGTTAATGTTCCCAATAACTTATCATTTTCATCAACTATCAATGCTATTTGCATCGCTCCACCATCAATGATTTGTAATGCTTCTTTTATGGTTGCATTTACAGTAAGTTTTATATTTTGTATATTTTTCATCTTAACCTTTTAAATCATAAAATGACTTTTTTAATATATTTTGTAAATCTACTTTTTTTAGTTCTTCAATAATTTTTTGACTTGCACATCCATTTCCATAAGGATTCTCACAGCTTTGTAATACTAATTGAAACTCTTTTGAATATAGTTTGACAAAAGCTTGATGAATCGAACTTTTATTTGGTTTGCAATCAATCACACTAGCAGCTTTTATACGTCCCTTTTGTCTATCTCCAATATTAATAGTTCCTATTTTAAAACTTGGAGTTTCAGCAAGTCCACTTGAGCTATTCCCCACCATAGCATCTACAAACTGTAAAGCACTCAAATATCTTAGTTGTCCTAAAGAAGTAAATCCTACAGATTTATAAGCATTCTTAGCTACATATTCATCAATCATTTGATTTATAATTCTTCCATCTGTATCACTATTTGCTTTTGTAAAGATAATATTTGTATCTTCTAGCTTATCAATAGCTTCTAAAAGTTCTTGAAACTGCTCTTTTGCTGTACTGTTTTCTAAAGTTACAGGATGAAAAGTGACTAAAATATTTTTTTTGTTTAATTTAAAATCTATCGATTTTTCAAATTCTTCTTTTGTTAAAAGTTTTAATCTTTTGATATTTTCAATCCCCATCCCACCTACATTAAAAACTCTATTTGGATGTTCACCTAGTTGAATAACTCTATTTTTATATTCTTCTGTGCCAGTAAAATGCAAGTGAGACATTTTTGTAATACTGTGACGAATTGACTCATCAAAAGCACCTTCAGTTGTCTCTCCACCATGAAGATGAGCGATAGGAATACGAGCTATCATAGCAGCACTTGTAGCACTAAATATTTCATATCTATCTCCAAGAACGATAACAATATCTGGTTTTAACTCTTCATAACTTTCCGCAAAAGATATTTGAGCCAACCCCATAGACTTCGAGATACCAATAGAAGTATCAGAAGACAGAAGCATCTCTATTTTTTTATCTATTTTAAACTCTTTTTCTATCTCTTTATAAGTCAATCCAAATTCTGGACTTAAATGCATACCAGTAACTATAAGTTGAAGTTCTAAATCCTGTTCCTCTTCAATCTCTTTCATAAGCCAATAAAGTAGTCCATATTCAGCTCTTGTACCAGTTACTACACATATTTTTGTCCTCGTTCCTGTGGAATTACATCTAGTCATTGTTTTTTTCACTTTCAAGTAAATTTTCTAATCTTTGGATTATTTCATTTGGTGTTGGCAATAAATCTTTGAATTCATAGGGTAAAGATTCAGTGAGCTTATAAGTAGCTACTCCTATTGGCTGATTACTCTCTTTGAGTGAATATTCCACTGTTGTTCGTTTTTTCTCTTTGCAGATAATGATACCGATAGATGGATTTTCATCAGGCAGTTTTATAGTGTCATTGAGCACTGAAAGATAGAAATTCATTTTCCCATCATACTCTGGTTTGAACTTACCTATTTTTAGCTCAATAGCTATAAGAGACTTTAATCTTCGATGGTATAAAAGGATATCTATGAAATATTCTTCATCATCCACTTCTAGTTTATATTGATTTCCTAAAAAGGCAAAATCGCTACCCATCTCATTTAAAAATTCTCTTATTTTATTGATAAGTCCTATTTCAAGTTCTCTTTCGTTGTATTCATTACTCAACTCTAAAAAGTCAAAATTATATTCATCTTTTACGGCTAGTTTTGCTTGATGTTGGTATTTTTCTACTAATGTATTATCAAAATTTGTTTGATTTAAAAGAAATTTCTCATACGATTTATTTTCTATATGATTTATCAATACATCTTTTGTCATACCAAATTTAATAGTAGTTTTGATATAAAATTCTCGTTCTAAATTATCTTTGCATTTTTGAAAAATAACAACATTTTTAGTCCAACTAATTTCTCCAACCATTGGTTGGAGTTTTTCATTTTTATAGTATTCAAGATAAAACTGTCTCATATTCCAAAGATTCTGAATACTAAACCCCTTTACTCCCACAAACTCTTTTTGAAGTTCATATGAAAGATTTTGTACTACTGATTTTCCCCAGCCATATTTCTCTTGTTTTTCTACGATATTTTTGCCAATCTCCCAATAAAGATTTATAAGCTCTTTATTTACAGCCTTTAAGGCTTCGTATTGGGAAGAGAGTATTTTAGTTTTTATATCTTTTACAAATTTTGTAAAATTTTCATCTATAGTTGAAATTTCTTTTTTCATATCAACTCATCTTCACCATAGTCTTTGAAAGCGACACTTCCAACTATTTCATCCCATCTCATTGGATTTATCCCATTTCCAGGTCTTTTTATAGTGATATTTTCTTCGCTTAATTTATCGCCTTTTTTTATTTCAGTTTTTGCAACTATAGATTTTCTAGCTATTTGCATATTTGGAATTTCACTTTTTGATGGTTTTTTGATACTACTTCCAAGAGCTAATTCTATATTTCGTATAGCTTTTACCATCGCTTTTAATTCATCTGGTTCAAGACTTGCCTTATGGTCTGGTCCATCCATAGTTTTATCTAAAGTAAAATGCTTTTCAATACAACTTGCCCCCATAGCAACAGCAGCAATATCTACTTCTATTCCTAAAGTATGGTCACTATACCCAAAAGGAATATCAAAGGTATTGCCAATCGTGACCATAGCTTTTAAATTTACATCTTCCATAGGGGTTGGGTACATAGTATTTGCATGTAAAACTGTGATATTTTCTTTTTTAGTTCCTGAATTTATCAAAATATTTAAGGCATCTTCAATTTCACCTAATCTAGCCATCCCAGTTGAAAGAATCACTTTTTTACCCAGTTTTCCTATATGTCTGAGGTATGGTAAATTTGTAATTTCACCACTTGGTATTTTAAATATTTCAAGCCCGAGAGTCTCTAAAAGCTCTATGCTATCGTGGTCAAAGGGAGTAGATAAAAATAGTATATTTTTAGTTTTACAATAAGAAATAAGTTCTTTGTGTGCTTCTTCATTTAATTCTAACTTTTTAACCATTTCAAATTGTGTTTCTTGATTGTTATTTGTATTTTCTATCTGATAATCAGCTTTTTTAGCATCTTTTGATATGCAAAGTTCTGTTTTAAAAGTTTGAAATTTAACAGAATCAACACCTGCTTGAACCGCAACATCTATCAATTTTTTCGCTAATTCAATACTTCCATTATGATTTACACCTGCTTCTGCTATTATAAATACTTTTTTCAATTTCTATCCCTTGGAATATAGATTTCTGCATCACCATCAGTTACAATTTTATTTTTAACTTTGCATGTAGTTTTAAAAAATACTCTATTTTTTTCTAAGTCAATTTTTACAACTTCGACAGTTGCAATTACAGTATCTCCAATATATATTGGTCTTTTAAAATTTAAAGATTGTGAGACATAAACACACCCTTCTCCAGGTATTTTTGTTCCAAAAAGTGCAGAGAAGTATGAAGCTGTCATCAAACCATGAGCAATTCTTTTTTTGTATCTTGAATTTTCAGCATAGTGTTCATCAAGATGTACTGGATTTCTATCCCCTGATATTCCTGCAAAAGCTTTTATATCCGCGTCTGTAATAGTTTGCGAATAACTAGCACTCATACCAATTCCAATTTCTTCAATAGGAATCAAATTTAAAAAATCAGCCATTTAACTTCTCCTTTTAATATTTTCTTTAGTAAATTCAATAGCTGGATTTCCAAAAACCACTTTACCTGCTAGCACACTTTTAGTTACAACAGAACCAGCTGCAATAATTGAGCCTTTTCCAATCTTCAATGGTTTATTAGCTTTTCCTTGGTGAATTATTACTCCTGTGCCAATATAAACATCATCTTCAATTATTACATTACCATTACATTTTACAGATGGAGCCAAAGTTACATTATCACCTATAATACAATCGTGTGCAATATAGCTATATATATTTGCTTGAAAATTCTTACCTATTTTAACATTTGAAGTTAATGTTACAAATGGACAAAGAATAGACCCCTCATCTATTTGAGATGATTTTGAAACAAATGAACTTTTATGAAAAATATTTGGAAAATTTACTCCTTTTGATTTTAATTCTAAATATATTTTACTTCTTAATTGATAATCTGCAATTGCAATAACTACATTATCATTTGCAGTAAAATTAAATTCTCTTTCATTTCCTAAAAAAGGAGCTTGATAGGAATACTTTTTATATTCTATTTCACTAATATCAAAGTAACCTTTAATTTTATAATCACCATTATCTAAAGTATATTCTGTCACTTCACTAGCAAAGCCACTAGTTCCAATAATATATATTTCTTTCATTTTAGCTTTCCCATAAACTCAACTAAATCTATATTTAATTTACTAAAAGCAAAAGTCTTACTACCCAAATCTTTTAAACTAGCTCCTATATGATAAAGCTCGTTATTGTCTATGAGTAGAAATCTATCATGAAACTTGGTTAAAGTTTTTAATTCTATATTTGAATATTGTTTATTATATTTTTCAACAGCCAACAATAACTGTTTAGAGATATTTTGAGTATATATTTCTACCTTAGTGTTTTTATTATTTGAAAATAGCATTAAAGTTGTTTCATCTATATAATTATCTACTAAAATTATACTTTTCTTTGCTTCTTTTATTAAGTTTATTACAAATAAATAAGCATCGAAGATTGCTCCGTTGTAAAATATACCTTGTTTTATTTCTATTGTATTGTTTGTTATTTTTGATTTTACAAACTGCATATCATTTTCAAGATTTAACAATCTTTGCTCTGTTATTTTATGAGTATTTATAGCATAGCCATTTGTAATATACTCTTTTAGAACTCTTGTTGACCACTGACGGAATTTTGTCGCTTTTTTGCTATTTGCTTTATACCCTATAGAGATAATAACATCTAAATTATAGTGAGAAATATCTCGACTAACCTCCCTATTCCCCTCTTTTTGAACTATCCTGAAATTCCGGATAGTTGAGTTTTCAAACAGCTCTTCCTCATTATATATAGTTTTTATATGCTCGTTTATTGTTCTTACATCTTTATCAAAAAGCTCTGCTATTTGCTTTTGTGTGAGCCAAATAGTTTCGTCATCTACAGATATTTTTAATTCTATTTCACCATCTGAATATATAGCTATATTTTGATTTGTATTCATTTAGATTCTCACACTACTTGGAATATTTACAACTCTTTCTTCAAGATATTTTGCATTTTTTAAATCTGTTTTTTGACAATCTTTAAACATTTCAAGTTCATTCATAAGTTTCCAAATAGGTCGTGTCATCACACCATTTTTATTTGTAAATTCTAAAAATTCATTTCGTTGATTAATATCATCCAATAAAACTGCTTGAAGCCAATAGTTTGATTTACACTTTTTTGGCTCTTCTATAAAAGTTATACTTTCATTTACAAAAAATTCTTTATATTGTGTTGCCAAATCTCTTTTTGAAACTAAAAATTTTTCTAATTGTTCAAGTTGAGCAACTAAAAGGGCAGCGTTAATATTAGGAAGTCGATAGTTGTATCCTATCTCATCGTGTACATACTCATAAGGGTGTGGAATTTTTGCAGTAGTTGTCATATGTTTTACTCTTTTAGCTAATATTTCATCATCTGTAACGATAACTCCGCCACCACCTGAAGTTATGATTTTATTACCATTAAAAGAAAAAGCTCCTAGTTTTCCAAAAGTTCCTGTATGTTTATCTTTATAATAACTCCCTAAACTTTCCGCTGAATCTTCAACTAGAATAACATGCCACATATCGCAAATCTCTTTTATCTCATCTATTCTACAAGGATGCCCAAAAGTGTGCATTGGGACACACGCTTTTATTGTTTTTCCAGTTGTTTTATTTATACACTTACTATCTTTGATTTCACAATTTATTTCTAAAAAGTTTTTCAAAGATTCAGGACTCAAACCCATCGTATCCAAATCAACATCTACAAATATTGGCTTTGCTCCAATATAACTAATAGCATTACAAGTAGCGATAAATGTAAGTGGTTGAGTAATAACTTCATCATCTTTTTTCACATCTGCTAACAATAAAGAAATGTGAAGAGCAGCTGTTCCATTTACAGTAGCTATTGCATATTTACTACCAACAGTTTTTGCGAATTCTTTCTCAAAAGTATCCACATATTTACCCACACTTGATACAAATGTAGAATCTATACAGTCATTGAGATATTTTTTTTCATTGCCAATAAATCTTGGTTCATGGAGAGGAATAAACTCTTGAGTGTTAAAAATTTGTTTTATAAAATCAACTATTTTTTGCATTACATCTTCCCATCAAGATATTTACCAGTTTCTTTATGTCCAAAATCTGGAATCATAGAAAAAAACTCTTTTACGATATCTTCTTTTGTCCATGTTAAATTTGATTTAAAGTTTTTGATTGTATTCTCAAAATGGTTCAACTTATCTTCATCAAATAAAGCTTCATTTTTAATAATTCCAAGATTTTCAAATCTAGCCATATCTAAAACTTCTTTGTCTGTAAAAAACTCTTCAAAATCTTTTTCACCTGTCGTATCACTAGCAGTAAATAAACACGGCCATTTACCTTGAGCAGGTAAAGTGTTCGCTAATTCTCTTGCCTCATCTTCTGTTTCACATAAATAAGGTTCATAGCCAAGATTGTTTAAATATTTTACTGCAATATCAGCAAAAGTGATAAGATGTAAATTTTCACTAAGTTTTGGGAAAAATATATCTCTCTTTTCACCAAAAATACAAGACATAAGACAAAGTTCACCACTTTCTTGTGGAGTTACAAAGTATCTTTTTATATCATTTGGAGCAACTATAGGTTGATTTTTCTCTATTCTTTGATTAAATCCATGAAGTAAACTTCCATCACTAAAAGCTACATTTGCAAATCTAGCCATTGAGACATTTATTTGTTGAGATTTTCTCATTACAAACATCTCCATAATTCTTTTACTTGCACCCATCATATTTACAGGATTTGCAGCTTTATCTGTACTTACACAAAAATATTTTTTAGTTCCATTTTCAATAGATTGTTGAAGTGTTTTATCTGTATTAAAAACATTTGTTTCAATCATTCGCATAAGAGTAAATGGGTCTTTTTCACTTCTTACATGTTTTAAAGCAGAAAGATTCAAAACATAGTCATATTTTCCATCAGCTTTAATAAAAGCATCATATTCGCTACTTCCAATATCAAGTGCAAAAGTAGCAAACTCACCGTCAATATATCCAAAACTACTTCGTATATCTCGAACAAGTTCAACCATATTGTTTTCAGAAATATCAACCACATGAAGTTTTTTAGGGTTTCTTTTAAATATCTCTTTTGTTACAGCTTGACCAATACTCCCAGCTCCACCGATAACTAAAAATGTTGAATTTAATATTATTTCTCTTAGTATTTTCTCATTATTATTTATATCTTCACAGAAAAGTTCTTTTGTTCGACCTATTAAATTTAATATTTTATTCATTTATAAATTCCTAATTTTTTTGTAGATTTGTCATTTTAAAGCCTTGATTTTTTAT
>JAQUAG010000045.1 GCA_028687375.1 Arcobacteraceae bacterium
CCTTAAAATGCAAAGAGATAAGTTTTTCCAATACTTTCAACACATCATCTTCATCACTTAAAGATTGTACTATTGAGTGGATGCACGCTTGATAAGGCTCAAAACCTTGAACTATTAGTTTTCCTGCATAGACTAAAAGCCTTGTTGATACAGCTTCTTGAATATCGGTATCATCAAGTTGTCGTATCTCTGATGCAATGGATACAAGTTTTGAAGCAATCGCTTCATCCACACCACTCTCTTTTATCACAATCTCTTTCTCAATCTCCTCTTTTGGATAAGTAAATTCTAGAGATATAAATCTTTGTTTTGTACTTGGTTTCATCCCTTTTAAGACATTTTGATAGCCAGGGTTATAAGAAACTACTAACATAAAATCAGGATGAGCTTCTATAAGTTCTCCCGTTCTATCTATTGGTAAAACTCTTCTGTAATCAGCTAGTGAATGTAAGATAACTGTGGTATCTTTTCTCGCTTCAATTATCTCATCAAGATAACAAATACCACCTTCTCTTACAGCTTTTGTAAGTGGTCCATCACTCCAATAAGTTCCATGTTCATTTATAAGATGCCGACCAACTAAATCAGCTGCACTTAAATCATCATGACAAACTACCGTATATACTTTTCGATTAAGTTTTTGACCCATATATTCTATAAATCTAGTTTTTCCACATCCTGTTGGCCCTTTAATAAGAATCGGCAAGTTCATTTTTACACTTGCTTCAAAAAGTTCTACTTCATTTGATTGTGATTTATAATATATATTTGACATATTTTTTTCCTTTTTATTTACTCTTATTTTGTTAAATTGATATACACTTTTGGTATAACTTTTGGCAAATCTCGACCATCTTTTACAATAGCAAAACCGTTTCTCCCAAAGAGATAACTAAGGTATTCTTTTGCTTCTAAATCAATAGTGATACAAAAAGGGGTGATCCCTTTTTTTTTCACCTCTTCGATAGCTTTTTTGGTATCTTCTATCCCATATCGTCCATCATATCTATCTTCATCATTTGGTTTTCCATCACTAATGATGAGTAGTAATTTATTTTGTGATTGTTGTTTATCTAAAATTTTTGCAGACTCTCGTATGGCAGCCCCTAATCTTGTATAATAAAATGGTTGCATACTATCAATTCTAGCACGAATAAGATCATCATATTTATCTTTAAAATTTTTGATAATATTAAAATAGACTTTTTTATTTTGGAGTGATGAAAAAGAATAAATAGCAAACTTATCATTCAATTTTTCCAGTGCTTCACTAAAAACCATAAGTCCATCTTTTATCACATCTATTATTCTGATATCTTGGCTTATACCACCTTCTGTTGAAAGTGATACATCAGCTAAAATAAGTGTAGCCATATCTCTTGTTTTTCTCTCAAATGTTGTGTAAAAGTTTTGATGATGTGTAGATTTGTTTTGATGCCCTTTGTAGTCTATCCATGTATCTATATTTATCTCATCACCATAAGGCAGTCTATCATTTTTGATTCTATCAAGTTCTAGTAAATCAAGTTCTGATTGGATTTTTCTTACAGTTTTTTTTAATCTTTTTGGTAACTCTATTGGTATTACATTTATGGTAACTTGTGGTTTGATTCGTACATAATTTATCAAATAATTATTGCTCACATAATCCCATTCATCAATCAAATGTCCTTTTCCTAAAGGATAAATTTCTCTCATATCAGATGGTAAATCTAAATCCATTTTAATTCTAGAAGATAAGTTGGCTTGTTTTTTCCCTAGTGTTATCTCATCTAAATCTTCTGCATGATATAAAGCATTTTCATCAAAACTATCATCTTCCATTCTATCAACATTGACTTGTTCAAAAATACTCATCAGAGATTCTGGTAAAAAAGCCAAAAAGCCATTTGTCTCTTTTGTATCATCTATTTGATTTGTCTGTTTTTTCATCTCTAAAGTATCTGTTTTCTCTTTCTCTTTAGCTCTTTGTAACTCCTCTTCTTCACTATCTTGAGTGTTTTTTTTATTTTTAGAAGATATGGGAGGGTATATCCACAAAGGATTTGGATAGTTATTTATTAAAGCTTCATTGTGCTCTTTATCAAAAGACTTAATAAATTCTAATTGTTCAAATTGCTTACTTAAATATTGTGTTGCATAGAGATAAAACTTCTCAAATCCACTATATCTATTTTTTAAATATAGGGTTGCTGTATTATTTGATTCTACTAAATTAGTCGAATTTATAGTAACTTTCGTAGCCATTGCTACAAGCCAATAATATAACAATTCATTGTGTTCTTTATTTGGAAAATATGCAAATGATGCAGGTAAATATATTGATTTTTCATCTTGCCAAGCAAGATAAAACTCTCGTCCAAGAAAAGATATTTTTTCTAAAAATGTTCGTGAAGTATTTATAAATTGTTTATCAGTTGTTTGTATCTCTTTGGCTTTTTCACCACCCATTAGGTGATGAAAAATAGTAAGAGATTTTGAAATATCTGTTAAATAAACTCTATGTTGTTCATGGAATTTATTTACTTTTTTATTTAGGAACTTATCCCAAACTTTACCGATACTCTCTTCAAACTCTAAAAAATAATGAACCATAATTTACTTTGCTTCCTCTTTTACAAAAAAACTAGCAAAATATGTGATAAGTCCAGCAAATACAAGTACTCCAAAAAATGCACGAACAGTATAAACTCCAGCAATAGAAGCTTGTGAATCCATAAACCCAATTAGTTCAGTACCAACTCTTTGATCAAGAATTTGCATAATTCCAGCTGTTGTTAGTGCTAGTGTAAGTCCTACCATTCCTATATTCATCATCCAAAAAGATTTTAACTCTAAGCTTTGTGCTTTTGCACAATTTCCATGTGGTCTACCTCTTAAAATTGGCATTGCATACGATATGATTGTAAAGATAATCATAATATATGCTCCATAAAAAGATAAATGTCCATGTGCTGCTGTAAGTTGTGTACCGTGTGTATAAAAATTTACAGGTGCTAAAGTATGGATAAATCCCCAAACACCAGCTCCTAAAAATGCCATCACAGCAGTTCCTTTTGCCCATGTTAGAGCCATTTTGTTGTCATGTTCTATTTTTCTATTTTTTGCCATTGAAAAAGCAAAAAGAATCATCAAGAAAAAAGGCAACGGTTCAGCAGCAGAAGCAATAGACCCAATCCATAACCAATATTCAGGAGCACCCATATAAAAGAAATGATGCCCAGTTCCTAAAATACCAGAAACCATAGTCATAGCAATAATTAAATATAACCATTTATCAATATGTTCTCTATCAACACCAGTTACTTTAATAAGTACAAAGGCTAATATTGCACCAAGAATAAGTTCCCAAGTAGCTTCAACCCATAAATGAACTGTAAACCACCATAAAAATTTATCTACAATAAGATTTTCAGGTACATAAAAAGCAATTAAAAAGAACACTGCAAGCCCTATAAGTCCTGTGATTAATACTGTAGTAATAACCGTTCTTCTCCCTTTTAACACAGTCATACCAGTATTAACAATATAAGAAACTACAACAAGTACAATACCAAGTTTTGTAGGTAAAGGTTGCTCTAAAAACTCTCTCCCCATAGTTGGAAGTAGATTATTAAAAGTAAGCTCTGTTAAAGTTGCGTACGGTACAAACAGATAACCTAAAATTGTAGCAACACCAGCTGCTGCAAATACCCAAAAAGTGATAAGCGCCAATTTCGGACTCCATAGTTCTCTCTCAGCTTCTTCAGGGATAAGATAATAAGTAGCTCCCATAAAACCAAAAAGTATTAAAACTATAAGTAAGTTGGTATGAACCATTCTTAATACATTAAATGGAATTAATGGAAACAAAAAATCACCATATAAATACTGTATCGCCATAAGCAAACCAAATAAAATCTCTCCAGCAAGGAGAACCAATGCAAAAATAAAATACGGTTTTGCGACCGCTTGTGAACTATATTTCATAAACTTTCCTTATCCTTCAATTGTTGGTGGCCATTCATTGGCATTTACTTTTGATGTCCAAATTAAAAAGTCAGATAGATTATCAACTTCTTGGGCACTTAAATTAAATTGTGGCATTTTTCTTCTATTTGGTACATTTAGTGGTTGAGAAGCCATCCATCCTTGCATATATCCTTTAAAAGCTTCTACATCTGAAGCACCTCTTCTTTGAAATACATTCATTAATTCAGGTGCATAATATGCCCCTTCTCCTATAAGTGTATGACAACCAACACAGTTGTTTTTCTCCCATAATGCTTTCCCAGCAACCACAGACTCTGTCATATTCACTTGATTTGACCGTTTTGGTATTTGTTGTACCGTATCAAAAGATAAACCTAAAAATATTAATAAAGCGAATAAACCACCACCATAATAGATATTTTTAGCCATACTTTTCGTAATTCGTTCTGTCATAAATAACCCCTTTTTTAAATTCTACTTTTAAGTAGTATTTGAAATCTTAACCAATTTATTTTTAATTCTATATTAAGGTAGTATTTAATAAATCTCTACTATCATTCTTTATGAATAACAATAAACTACTATACCCTCAAGGTGATTTTGCTATTTGGATTATTATCTATATTGAGTTAGTTACTTTTGGATTATTTTTTATAGGATTTGCATTTGCCCGAAATGAACAAATAGAGATATTTAATAATTCGCAACTTCTGCTAGATAAAAGATTTGGTTTTATAAATACTATTTTACTTATTACAAGTAGCTATTTTGTAGTTAAATCAGTAAAAATTATAAAAACAATAAATACACAAGAAAGTTTTACAGATGCCTCTGTTTATTTAATAAATGCAGTTGGACTGGGTGGAATATTTCTCATTATCAAAGGAATTGAATTTAGTGATAAATACTCTGCTGGAATAAATTTAAGTACTAATAGTTTTTTTATGTTTTATTTCATTCTAACAATATTTCATTTTATGCATGTAATTTTAGGGATAATAATTTTATACAATCTTTACCAAAATACAAAATTAGGTCTATATACAAAAGAGAACCATAGGGGTTTGGAAACAGGTGCTTCTTATTGGCATATGGTTGATTTACTTTGGATTATTTTATTTCCATTGATATACATTATAAGGTGATAAATGGAAAATATTACAAAAATATGGATAGGATTACTTTTTTTATCTTTGTTTGCATTTTTATTGGGATGGTTAGAGGTAACAACTAATTTTTTTATTTTTATTTTATTAGTAACTACTTTTATCAAGGGAAATTTAGTCATAGAATATTTTATGGGCTTAAGTGAAGTTCGGTTAAAATATAGACTTATTCCCACTATCTGGTTAGGAATTGTTTTATTTTTTATAGCAATAGCATACTATTAAAATTTTAAAAAAGGTTTCAGCATGAAATTAAATAATACTTCACAATATGCAATTAGAATAGTAACATTTATCGTACAAAATGGATCACAAAAGAAATGTATCGCAAAAGATATCTCAGAACAACTTTCAATTCCATATAAATATCTTACGAAAATTATGTCACAACTTGTTGATGCAAATATCATATCTTCTTCAAAAGGGAGAGAAGGCGGTTATACACTTACAAAAGAGCCAAATGAGATAAAACTTGTGGATATTTTAGAAGCAGTTAAAGAGTGTTTACATCAAACAGATTGTTTATTGGGGATTGGTGCTTGCAATGAAGCTAAAAAGTGTGCTTTACACGACCAATGGCTATCTCCTAAAAAAGCTATTCTTACTATGTTTAAAAATACTACTTTAGAAGAGATAGTCCAAGGGAAAATTATTTCCCTATAAGTGTAGCAATTGCTTTGATATCATCACCACTTAAAGATTTTACTTGAACACCCATAAGATTTTTCATAGCTCCTCCGTAAGTTCCTTTTTGATAACCAATAAGTGCTGCTTCTATTTCAGATTTTGTCATATCTTTCATAATTTTACTTTTTCCTAAAGCAACTTTTTCACCATTTGCACCATGACAAGCGATACATTTTTTGTATGCAGTTGCCCCATCAGCCATAAGAGACGATGCTAACATCCCTGCAAATAAACTTATTGAAACTATCTTTTTCATTTTTTCTCCTATTTTAATTTGTCAAATTTTATACGAATATATTTGAATATTATTTGACCTAAATCAAATCAAATTTTTTTATCTTTTTATTTGAAGTTTGATATAAGTCAAAACAATATTTGTATTTTTTATGTATTGTATTGCTATGAAAATAGGTCAATTTATTTTAGTAGTAGTTATTTCAACATTTTCTTACGGCAATAATAATGCACCTCTTTTATTAAATGGAAATTGTATTACTTGCCATCATGAAACCAAAAGTATCTCTGCACCATCATTGAAACTAATTAAAAAAAGATACAAAAATGCTTTTCCAAAGAAAAAAGATTTTGTACAATATATGTCTCAATGGGTTTTAAAGCCAAATATTCAAGGTTCACTTATGAATGATATGATTCAAAAATATTCACTTATGCCAGAACTCGGATTTGATAAAGATACATTAGAAATAATTACGGCTTATATATATGATGAAAATTACTAAAAGGAGATTTATGTCAGATTTAACACATCTTGATGAAAACAATCAACCCAAAATGGTAGATGTTTCTTTGAAAGAAAATAACCAAAGAGTTGCTATAGCTAGTGGTATTATCACTATGAGTAATGAAGCATTCCATAATGTTATATCAAATAAAAATAAAAAAGGTCCCGTTCTTCAAACAGCAATTATAGCAGCTATTATGGGAACAAAAAAGACTTCTGAACTCATTCCAATGTGTCATCCCCTGTTACTTAGTGGTATTAATTGCGATATTGAACAACTCGAAGATATTTGTGGCTTTAGACTTACTGTAACTGCTAGATTAACAGGACAAACAGGTGTTGAAATGGAAGCACTCACTGGTGTATCTATAGGATTATTAACTATTTATGATATGCTAAAAGCAATTGATAAAGGGATGGTTATTAGTCACATTGAACTAAAACACAAAAGTGGTGGTAAAAGTGGTACATTTAATAAAGGAACTTTGAGATGATAACTATAGAATTTTTAGGACCAATAGGGATTGTACCTATGCGTTTAGATATAACAAATTTAGCTCAACTAGCTGATATATTAAAAGAAGATGAGAGATTAAAAGATTGGCTAGAAAATAGTGCCGTTGCACTTAATGATGTCCTAGTAAAAGATAAAAATATCTCTTTAAAAGATGGAGATAAAGTTTCACTTTTACCTCCTGTATGTGGTGGTTGAGATGCAATATTTAGAATTGTATGATGGTAGTTTAGAAGTAGAGAAGATAACGAATAAATGGTATAACGATTTTAGACTTTCAAATTTTGGAGCTATTATCACTTTTGTTGGTGTTGTAAGAGATGAAGATGGAATTAATGGACTTAGTTTTGATATCTATGAGCCTATTTTGAACTCTTGGTTTGATTCTTGGCAAGAAAAAGCAAAAGAGAAAAATGCAATTGTACTTATGGCTCATAGTCGTGGTGATGTATTAAATCATACAAGTAGTTACATATCAGCTGTTTGTAGCCCAAAAAGAAGAGTCGCTTTAGAGCTAATTGATGAATTTGTAGAGGATTTTAAAGCGAGTGCACCTATTTGGAAATATGATATTATCAATCAAAAACGAGTGTATGCTTTGGATAGAAGTACTAAAATTGATGGAGC
>JAQUAG010000023.1 GCA_028687375.1 Arcobacteraceae bacterium
TTCACTTGCTAATGAAGCATAGTAATATCCCATTAACCCCTGTAATTCTGTAAATTCATACACCATATCAGTTGTCAAATCTGCTTTGCTTATCATAATAGTTTTTGCTAATAGTTCTTTTTCACTAAGCCCTAAAGTATCAGCTAGATACTCTCCTATTACCGTTTCTCTTTCACATTTATTGTACAAACTTCCAAGACCTTCAACGAAAGTGATATTTTTCAGTCGCTCATTAGAAAGCCCATTTTTAATATCATTTTTCCAAAAGAACATCGCATCACTAAGTCTTGGTCTTAAAACTTTCTCATTTCCACTTACAATATAGCTAAAATCTTCAGTGTAAGCATTTGAAACAACGATAAAATTATTTGCTAATTTTCCATCTTTATAAACACCAAAATATCTTTGATTTGCTTTCATTGAGTTAATAATAACTTCAGGAGGAAGTTCTAAAAACTCCTCATCAAATGTCCCTAAAAGTGCAGTTGGGTACTCTGTAATCGCCACAACTTCCTCTAGAAGTTCCAAGTCAAGCTCAACTTTTAAATTGTGTTTTATTTCAAGGTCAGCAATTTGTTTTAGAATTATCTCTTTTCTCTGGCTTGGATAAAGGACAATTCCTTTGTTTTTAAGTCCATCAAAATACTCATGAGCATTGTTAAAACTAAATTTCTCGTAACTTACCATTCTATGAGCAAAGCTTGTTTTTGATGAACTTACGCCATAAAGTGTTGCATCAATTAGCTCTTCCCCTAAAAGTACAGTAAGTCCTCTTATTGGTCGGATAAAGCTCTCTGCAAGACTTCCCCATCTCATAGATTTTCCAAAGTCAAGCTTTTTGATAAAAAGATTTACCATATCGTTTAGTAAATCTTTTGACATTTTACCTTTTTGCTCTTTTTGGAAATAGAGCACTTCATCTTTTCCATTATGCTTTGTAGTGATTTGCGAGATATCTACTCCACATTTTTTGGCAAATCCCATAGCTGCACCAGTTGGTTGTCCGTCTTTATATGCTATTGCTACTGGAGCTCCAAACATTTCAATAATACTATCATCCCCAACAACTTTAAACTCTCTATGCCAAAAAGTCAATCTTCGTGGTGTATAATAAAATTCAAATTCACATAAAAGATTGTTCTCTTCTAAAATCTCAGCCCATTTTTTTTCGATATTTGGTAACTCTTGTAAAAATGGAATCGCAGGTAACTCTTCTGTTGCTATTTCGATAAGTAATGGTTGTATCATTTTATTTTTCCTCTGTATTATTATTTGTATTATTTGCTTCTTTTTCTAATCTTTCTGCTTCTCTTTTGAGTTGCATATCTCTTCTTTCTTTATTTTTCTCAACCATTTGTCTGTTAAATCCAGCGATAACTATAAATAAAACTATAATAAAAAGTATTACAGCGATTGTATCTACTACTCCACCCATGAAAGTCCTTCTAAAATTTTTTTATAAATTACACCATCTATTCCATTGATGGCTACATTTTCAATCATCTCAATACCATCTATAATACTTAAAACCTTACTATCAAACATATAGTTTTCTGCGACTGTTTGGATCGTTTTTGATTTGTGTTCATCTGTTATTAAGTATTTAGCTCCAAGATTATTTGCGAAAACGGCTTCTTGAATAGAGTTCAAAATCACAGCATAAGGTAAAGTATTTTTAAAACAATACTCCATCAAATCTAGATTGTAAAAGAATAGTAAAGTTGTATTTGAAGAGGTATGTACGATATCTTTTATCTCATGTACACCCTCAAAATAATCATGACCTATATAGTCACTACCAATAATAATCATCGTTCGTCTCCTATTTATTTAGACACTTTTGTGAACAAAAATATTTTCCGTTGCTTAAAATTGCTTCATCTTTTGAGATATAAGTACCACATGTAGGGCATGGTGTCATTACATCTTCTATCTTTTCATTTTCATCTTTTCCAATTTTATTTTTTTTATTGAAAAAGAATTTATAAACTAAATAAGCAACTACACCAAAAACTAAAACTTTAAATATCATTTTTTCCCTTTTATGTATAAATAATTTCTATATTCCCCAACAGGGATAATCTCATAATGAGATAAATTATCCCCCACTATCTCCTCTTCACAGATACTCCCTTTGTAAAAAAGATATGAACTATCTTCATTTGAGATATTTTTTGTGATATCAAGGAGAAGATTTGTATTTGTAACTGCTCGTGAAGTGATAAGATCACAATGTACATCTGTCACATTTTCCACCCTTTTTTGAATCACCAAAACATTTTTAAGACCTAAAATATTTTTAGCATAGTTCAAAAAAGAAGCTCTTTTTACCCTTGGTTCTATAAGTGTACAAGGGATATTTGGACAAGCAATAGCTAAAACAAGCCCAGGATACCCAGCACCAGTTCCTACATCTCCAAAGGATGAAAAAGGTTTCAAAAATTTTAAAGGATAGATGCTATCACAGATATTTGCTTCAATATCAGTATCATTCAAACTAGCAGGAGAAGTGAGGTTATGAACCCTTCCCCACTCTTTTAGAAGAGATTTGAATTTTTCACATCTCTCATAAAAAAGCGCATCAAAAGATAATCCAAGAGATTCAAGGCTGTTTTGTAAAGAGGAATTTTTCATCTAAATTAAATGCCCCATCTCTTCTTTTTTGACAGACATATACCCTGCATTTTCCTTTGTTTGACCTACGATGATTGGGATTCTTGAAATTATTTTGACTTTCATTTTGTCTAATTTGTCTGGATTATTGGTTAGAAGATTTATCTTTTCTATCCCATAAAATTTAAAAATAAAATCAACAATCTCATAAGTTCTCTCATCACTTGCAAATCCAAGTTGATGGTTTGCTTCAACTGTATTAAACCCTTTATCTTGAAGATTGTAAGCATTGACTTTATTTAAAAGCCCTATGTTTCTCCCCTCTTGACGCAAATAAATCACCATTCCACCATTTGTATTGATATATTCAAGTGCAAAATTGAGTTGTGCTTGACAGTCACATTTGATACTTCCAATAGCATCACCAGTAAGACACTCAGAGTGGATTCGGACATTTACGATCTCGTCATCTCCTACTTTGTATTCTTTACTCATAATGACAAGATGTTCTTTAATCCCCTCTTTGAAAGATTGAATTAAAAAATTTCCATGTTTTGTTGGTAAATTTGCTATATTTGATGTTTCTATTTTCATAATAATAATCTAAACCCTTTGATTTTAAAAGGAGGGATTGTACCTAACTTTTACTTTGGGAAATCTCTATTGGAACAATTACTTGAAAATTTGCCCCTTTGTATTCTTTGGTTTGATGAGAAAATGATTTATTAGTTACTTTTATATCTCCACCCATATGCTCTGTTATCATTTTATGTGTCATATATAGTCCAAGCCCAGTCCCTTGAGTTTGATGTTTTGTGGTGAAATATGGTTCAAATATTTTACTAATAATGTTTTTAGGAACGCCCCCTGCACTATCTTGAATCTCTATGATTCCATTTTCCTTTGATTCATCAAGATAAGCTTTTATAAAAATTATTCTATCTGTTAAACTTGGAATTTTTTCAACTAAAATATCTTTTGCATTATTGATAATATTTAAAACAACCTGCATAAGTTCATTTTCAAGCCCATTCATATTTATATTTTCATCTAAATCTAAAAGAACAAAAATTTGATTGTTCTTCATATTCCCGTCAACTAATTTTAAAACTTTTGAAACTACATCGTGAAGTTTAAATTTGATAATTTGTTTATTTTCCTTTAAAAAGTTTTGGAAATCATTGATTGTATGTGATAAAAACTCAGCACTCTCAATTATCACTTCAAGTTGTTCGTGTGTTTCCTCCTCATCAACCATCCCAATTTCATGACTAACTAATATAGAACTTGCAGAGATAGTGATAGCACTTAGTGGTTGTCTCCATTGGTGAGCAATATTTTCAATCATCTCTCCCATAGAAGCCATTTTGGACTGTTGATGTAAAATATCTTCATTTCTTTTAATTTCAGTTAAATCTAAAATGGCAATGATTTTTAAATCTCTATTTTCTAAACGGATATTTCTCTCTTTTATTTGAGCTGGAAAAATTATCTCATCATTTTTCATCATATCTATTTCAAATTCATGATTTACTTCATTTTTCAAAAGCTCTTCTTTGTCATATTTTGGGAGAGTTTTAGGGACAAAATCAAGAATATGAATTCCCAATATTTGGCTCTTCATTTGATACTCGAACATTCTTATTGCTTCATCATTTGCATCAACACAAATATTGTTTTCAAACATCAAAAGAGCTTCCATTGTTGCATTAGCTAAAGCTCGAAAACTTCCAAGAACACTTTCAATCTCTTTTTTTTGTTCCTCAATTTCCCTTTTTTGTTTCACATTATCTATCCACAAATCAATTCTCAATCCAAAATCTAATTTTTCAATAGGAGATTTTATAAAATCAGATAGTCCATTTGCTATGTTTTGTTGTAGGATTAAAGAGTCGTAATGTTTTGAAACAGATATTACAGGTAAGATATTGGAAAACTTTTTTCTAGCTTTTCTTAATATATCCATACTATCCATATCAGCAATATTAATATCTACTAAGATAAGTGAAAGTTGATTTAATGTATCAATTTTTTTCCAAGCACTAGCTCCAGTTGGACATATCACTACGTTGTAACGTCTTAGTCTCAAAAGTTCTGCTATAAGATCTCTTGTTTCATTTTTTCCTTTGATAAGTAAAATAGTTTCAAGGGAATTTGAGATTAGTTTTGCGATAAGATTATCAATCTCTTTTACGATATTTAATAAATTCCCAAGTTTTATATTGTAAGAGAGGAGATTATATCTTGAAAATTCTTCCATCTTTAAAGTGTCTGGGTCTGCTGTTAAAAAAATAATTCCGCAATCTGTAAGATTTTGGATATCCATAATTACATATTTTTCTGCATCACTGGCATTTGTACCATTTACGATAACTAAATCGATAGCTTCCATTCTTAAAATATCATATGACAATGGTAAAGTATCAGCCACGTAACATCGATAATCTAATCTACTAAGTGTTGTAAAAAGGATATTGGATTTATTAACTCCAAGTTCAATGATTAAAATATTAAAATTTTGTTTATTCTTCATTTTTGATACCTTTTTTGATGGCTTTATTATTCTCTTTTATTTTCTCTTCGATTGTTGGTGCATTTTTTGAAAATGCTATCAAATCCTCAGTTGTTTTTATAGTTGAGTCTAATTTTTGTAGAGACACTTTGAATACTTCAACAGTGCTTAGTGTATCTTCATAGGCTCTATGATGGTTATCGATTTTGATATTTAAACTTTCTTTGAGAGATTTTAATCCATATTTTGGAGATTCTATCGTTCTTGTTGCAAGGTCAATAGTACAAATTCTCCTATTCCAAAGTTCCCCTAAATGGTATTTTTTCAAACTATTACTGATAAAGTTATAGTCAAATTCAACACTATGAGCTACAAATACATCATCTTCTAAAAAGATTTTAAATTCCTCTAGGACAGTTTTTAAATTTGGGGCATCTTCTACCATTTTAGGAGTTATCCCTGTGATTTCTTGAACTTTTTGAGGTATCTCTTTACAATAGACCAATGATTGATACTCTTCGATAATGGAACCATTTTTAAATTTGATTGCTGCTAGTTCTATAATTTGTCCAGCTTTTGGATTACCAGCACTTGTCTCAATATCAACAACACAAAATACTTGATCTTTGATTAAATTTTCTTTTGTTTTTAAATAAACAAAATCATCACTAAAATAGATAGGATAACCATTTGAAATAAGAAGTTCTGTTTCAAGTTCAATAGATTCATAAAAAGTCTCATGACTTTCTAAAATAGCATTAAATTGTATAATATTTAAAGGGGCTTTTAATAGCTTTGAATTTAGTTTATTGATGTAGCTCATTGACTGCTTTTACAAAACTTATCATTTTATTTTTATCTTTTTTCCCTTTAGATATTTCAACACCACTACTTATATCAACTGAATAAAAGTTATACCCCTTTAATTCTTTAACATTTTGCGTATTCAAACCACCTGCAAGGGTTATTCTAGAGCAATCTATATCATCAAACCAAGAGAGTTCAAGTCTTGTTCCTTGTCCACCAAATCCCTCTACAAAAGCATCAATCAAACGATATTCATCTTTATATTTTAATACATCTTCTTTTGCTTTTGCACGAATTACTTTGACGTATCTTACTTCTAAATTATCATACACACTATCATCGCCTTTGCTATCAAAACAACTATCATCAATAATTTGAGCTAAATCAATATTTGAAACACGAGACATATGATTGATATTTTCAATTGTTTCATTTACAAAAAGCCCAACAGCTTGTACGAATGGCGGTAAGTCTGCTATGATTTTTTTTGCATCTTCTGGGGCAATGTAACGAGGACTTTCTTTATAAAATACAAACCCTAAAGCATCAGCACCAGCATTACAAGCATCTATGGCATCTTGTAGATTTGTTATCCCACAAATTTTTATTTTCATTAGATTTGCAAACTTTTTATAGCATTTTCATAAGAATCATTTGTAAATACATAGTTTCCAGCAACTACAACATCAACACCAGCTTCTTTTAAAAGATGGATATTTTTATCTCCAACTCCACCATCTACCTCTATCAAACAGTTTGGATTTCTTTTATTGATAAGCTCTTTTAATTTTTTTGCTTTTTCTAGGACACTTGGGATAAATTTTTGCCCACCAAATCCAGGATTGACCGACATTAAAAGTACCATATCAAGGTCTTCTAAAAGATATTCGATAGCTTCAGGTGGAGTATGTGGATTTAAAACTATCGCTGGAGATATCCCATAATCTCTAATTTTTTGAATAAGTCTATGGGGATGTTTCTCCTCTTCGATATGAAAAGAGATATATTTTGGTTTCAAAGGTGCAAAAAGCTCAACAAAAAAAGTGTTGTTTTGTACCATAAGATGAATATCAAGAGGCTTTGTAGCTATCTTTGCTACAGCACTCACCACAACTGGTCCAATGGTAAGATTTGGAACAAAATGCCCATCCATCACATCCACATGAACCAAATCACAACCACCATCACAGATTGCAACTATCTCTTCATTTAATCTTCCAAAATCCGCACTTAAAATTGACGGTGCTACTAACATATCTTATCCCTTTATAGAAAATATTTTCTCATTTAAATTTTTAATTATTATATTTTATCGTGTAAAACTTATTCTTGTGTCACTTTTGTGTAATAAATTTTTTTTTATGATAGTATGCTGAGAAAATTTAGGAATATCAATGTTCTCGTTCCCTTTCGTAAACGAAAAGAATCTCAATCTTACAAGGGTTAGTGAATATGTTTACTCACCAATCGAGTCACTTGATGAAATAATTCCACTTTCACAAAAACTTTATACAAATCCATACTACGACTACCCTTATATTTATGAACATAGCGATTATGATTTTGGTTATCTTAAAAATTATGTCCATAATCATTTTGAGAAAAAAGAGCAAATTGGTGTTATTCAAGGGGAGAATGGTATTTTCCTACCAAAAACAAACACAGCAATTCGAAATACTTTTAATATTATCTCCCAAGAAGATTTTATTGTTGAATACAATAAATTTTTTGAGACACAAAGAGCCAAAATTGAAAAGTTTTTTAATGTTTCTCTTTTGAAAGCAACATCCCCACAAATACTTATCTACAAAGAGGGATGTTACTACAAAAGACATAGTGACAATTGTAGTGAAATTTTTGAAGATGGGAAATTGATTTTATTTAAACCAGTTGCCCCTGCACGAATTATCACAACGGTTCTTTTTATCACCTCAAATAAAGAAAATCCAAGCAATGATTTTGAGTTTAGTGGCGGAGAATTGGAGTTTGATTTTTTACTTGATGGGGAAAATAACACTATCTCCATCAAACCACAAGAGGGAGATTTTGTCTCCTTTTTTAGCAATCCTTACTATTCTCATAGTGTAAAAGAGGTTACAAAAGGGACAAGAATCTCAATAGTACAGTGGCATAATGCGATAGTGCATTAAATACCCATTGATTAATTAAGAAGCTCTAATTTTTTTTCAAACATCTCGCTCAATTCATCGTATTTGAGTTGTTTGTCTTCAAAAAGGGCAAATTTTGTTTCAATATTTTTTTGACAATTTGCGATATTTTTAGTGAGTTCAATAACTTTACTATTATCATTTTTATTTGAAGCTTCTATCAAATCTGATCCAGATTTTTTTACAATTCCCTCTAATCTTTCGATTTCACTTTCAAGTTTATCAAGCTCTTTTTTAAGCGGTGTAAGCTCTTTACTTTTTTGAGCTATTACTTCACTTCGTTCTCGTTTAACATCATTTTTATTATTCTTTGGTTTTTTTGGTTTTGTATCAAACTCTTCATCTTCCCAACCAATTTTTTCTAAAAATTCATCATAGGTTCCATTGAAATAGTTAGCACCTTCACTTGAAAAGACAATAAGTCTATCACAAGTAGCTCTAAGTAACTCTTCAGAGTGACTGACGATTATTGCTGAACCTTCAAAATCTTTAATAGCATGTGTTAAAGCCTCAATAGAATCGATATCAAGGTGATGTGTAGGCTCATCTAGGAATAAGAGATTGACCTCTTTTGCTATTATTTGCCCAAGCATTACACGGCTTTTTTCTCCCCCTGAGAGAAGTGAAACTTTTTTCTTAGCATTATCTCCACTAAACATCATAAGTCCACAGATATTTCTAACGGTTGCCTCACCGAGCTTTGAATTTACACTATAAATCTCATCGATGATTGTATTTTTTGGATTAAGATGATTGATATTTGTTTGCCCAAAGTGTCCAAACGTTGCAGAACTGTTGTATTCAACCTCTCCACTTAGAGCTTTTAATTCTCCTGCAATTACATTTAAAAGTGTTGACTTTCCTTTTCCATTTTTTCCAATGATTCCAAGAGTTTCCCCTTTTTCAAGGACAAATGAGATATTTTCAAATAAAAGATTATCAGGGGTATATCCAAAACTAACATCTTTCACATCAAGTAAAATTTTTGCTGGCGTTGCTTTGTATTTAAAATCAAAACTAAGAGTATTGTCATATCCCAAATCTTCTAAAATATCCATCTTTTCAAGTTGTTTCACTTTTGATTGAGCTAGGGCTGCAGTTGAAGCTCTTGCTTTATTTCGTGAGATAAAATCCTCCAACTCTTTAATTTTTTTATCTTGAGCAACTTTTTGTTTTTCGTGATGCTCTTCATTTGAAGCAAGTTGGTCGTAAAATTTATGAGTATCCCCTTTTATAAAGAAAAGCCCTCTTCTAATAATCCCCATCGTATGAGTAGTAACTGCATCCATAAAATCTCTATCATGGGTGATGATGATAACTTCCCCTTCAAATGCTTTCAAAAACCCTTTAAGCCATCTAAGCGATAAAATATCAAGGTAGTTTGTTGGCTCATCGAGTAAAAGCATATTTGGTTCAGTTAAAAGGAGTTTTGCTAGATTGATTCTGATTTGATATCCACCAGAAAATGAAAGTGGGTCTTTTTCTAAATCTTCATGACTAAATCCAAGTCCAAAAAGGATTCGCTCCACTTTATAGATACTATATTTATCATCTTCAGCTAAAGCCAAAGCTGTTTCATCGACTAGAGTTTTTTCTGTAAAATGAAGATACTGTTTTAAAGCTCCTATTTTATATCCCTTTGGAATTAAAACTTCACCATTGTCTGCTTGCTCTTCTCCTAAAATAAGTTTGAAAAGTGTAGATTTTCCACTCCCATTTCGCCCAACTAATCCAATTTTGTCACCAAAATTCATCCGTAAATTTATATCACTAAAAAGCTCTTGAGAGCCATAGCTTTTTGTTAAATTTGAAAGTTCTATCATATATTTCTCTTATTGTGTTGATTTTTTCCCAAATCTTTGGGCTGTTTTTAAAGTGCGAACTATACCATATCTCTTTTTTATCTTGGCTATAAATTGAAAATAATTTTAATCATCTTTGAGATTATCTCTAATTTCTAAAAATTTATCTAAATTATTTAAAAATAACTCCATCAATAGAGGGTCAAATTGTTTTCCTTTCTCCTCTTTGAAAAGTTCAAGTATTTTATCTAAGCTCCAAGCTTCTTTATAACATCTATCGCTTCCAAGTGCATCAAATACATCAGCGATTGCTGTAATTCTTCCAAATATATGTATCTCTTCTTTTTTTAATCCTCTAGGATAACCTTTTCCATCCCATCTTTCGTGGTGTTCATAAGATACAATAGCAGCAGTTTTAAGAATTGGTCGTGAAGAATTTTTTAAAATTTCATACCCTATTTCACTATGTGATTGTATTATTTTAAACTCATTCTCATCTAGTTTTCCTGATTTTGTCAAAATATTATCTGGGATACTAATTTTACCAATATCATGCATTGGACTTGCAATAAAAAGAAGTTCAACCTCCTCCTCACTCAATCCTGCAAGTTCTCCTAAAAGCTTAGAGTAAAGGGCAACTCTTTTCACATGATGCCCAGTTTCTTTACTTCTACTTTCCCCAATTTCACCCATTTTATATACTATTTCCCTTTGAGTATCTTCTATCTCTTGATGAAGGTTAGTTAATTCGCTAATATCATACATCAAATGGAGATGTTCAATAACTTTCCCCTCTAAATTTACAATTGGATAAGCTATTGTTTCTACAAAATACAATGATTTATCTTTTGCGATATTTGTGAAAGTCATCGTTAGATGTTGGTTTTTGGAGAGGGCATCTTTTAGTTTTTCAGAATCATTATTTAAAGTATGATTATGATGCCTTAATATGCTACATTCTTTCCCAATAAGTTCTTCAAGGCAATATCCACTAATTTTGCAAAATGATTCATTTGCGTATGTGATATTATCTTGTGTATCTGTTTTCAAAATGAGGTTAAACATATCCAATGCTTCTTCATATTGTTTCGTATAATTTATGTTTTCACTTAAAGATTTATTTGTATCATCAAGTTTATTTGAGAGCATCTCTTTATAATTTTCAAGTTCTGTGATATCTGTTCTAAGTCCTATAAACTCAACTATATCTCCATTCACATCTATAATTGGTTTTATAACAGCATCAACTATATAGAAAGTTCCATCTTTCTTTTTATTTTTAACTTTTCCTCTCCAAGTTTGTCTCTCCTCTTTGATTGTTTTCCACATTTGTGTAAATGCTTCTTTTGGCATATCTGGATGTCTTACAATATTGTGAGGTTTTCCTAAAAGTTCAGATTCACTATATCCACTTAGTTGACAAAAATAATTATTAACATAAGTGATTTTGCCGTGAACATCTGTTTTTGAAACAATTGCACTTTCATCAACAGTATTTTTATATTCTTGTAAAAGTTGAGTTGCACAAAGAATCTCTTGTTCTTTTTTTCTATAATCTATCCATAAATCAGATTTTAAAATAATCTCTTCAATAATATAAGGCTTTTTCAAAACATCAACTGCTCCTGCTTTAAGAGCATCTCGTATCACAACTGAAGTCATATTGCTAGACAAAATAAGTACAGGCACTTTTTTTCTATTAAGGATAAAGTGATGATGATGTTGTAAAAACTCTATCCCATATGATTGTTCAAGTTCTGCATCTAAAAACATTAAATCAACTTGTTTATGTTGTAAAATAAAAAGTGCATTTTCTGCATTATTAGCAAGCTCTACATTATAATGTCTATTTGTCAGTAAATCTTTTAACTCTTGTTGAAATAGTAAAGAATCATCAACTATTAAAATTGTTTTCTCTTTATTATTTTCAAGTTGCTCAATAGTAGTTGATAATTGTTGCAATTTATGTATAAAATATTTATCTTTAACAATAAAGTCTATTACACCATTTTTGTATGAATGTTCCATTAATGCAGAATCATTTTCCGTTGTTAGTATGAAAAATTTTGTATGGTGATGTGGTATGTTTGTTATCAATTCATAACCATTTCCATCAGGAAGATTAATATCTAACATTACATAGTCTATAGTTATGTCTGTGTTTAAAATTTCATAGGCCTCAGCTAGTGAAAAAACAGAGATAATTTGATATTTTTTATGGAGAAAATATTGACTTATGATTTTATTTGTAGTTGTTGAATCTTCAACAATGAGAACTTTATAGTTTAATGGATTAAATATATTTTTTGACTTTGTTTGACAATTTACTATTTGTTTTAAATTCAAATTATATCCCTTACATATTAAAAATCGTGAGATTGTACCTTGTTTTTATAATTTTTATGTAACTTTTTTTGGATTATAACATAATAGTTACAAAATCATCAAGATAAAAAATAGTTATAATTTAAAATGCTATTGGAAGATAAAAGCTTAATTCAAATGATTGTTCATCGTTCAAAAAATGGTTTTTTCTATAGATAGAATAAGATGGTTTTGTTGTAGCTTCATAACCACTTTGAGGAAGCCATTCATGGAAAACCCAGTGGATAAACTTGAGTACATCACCATATACCCCAACCAAATCAAACTTTGCATAAATCCCATCTGAGATGATAAATTTTGGTAATTCAGTTTTTGATTGTATTGGTTCGTCTGTAACGACACAAGCTATATATTGACACGATTCTAGTGGAGTTATTGTTGGATTATCATGATAAAGGGCAATTTGTTGATAGTTTTTAAAATCATTTCCAAGTACCCAAGTGTAAAGCTTTTGCCAAGTTTTTTTAATATTTTTATTGTAACCTTGATTTCTTATATAGTAGCTAACCATTTTGGGCATCTTTACAATAGTTGGTTCAAGGTGTGAAAAGTCAGCTTTTGAATCATTGGCTAGTTCAAATTGTTCTAAAATAGCTCCAGAATATAGTTTATAGCCACCATTTTTCCACTCTTTTGGTGTCATATCAAAACGATTCTTGAACACTTTTAAAAATGAAGTTTGGGAACTATACCCACACATATTGGCTATATTTGAGATAGTGGAGAGTTTATTTGTGATTAATAGATTAGATGCTTTTTGAAGTCTGATTGACTTGATACTTTCATAGATATTTTTTCCAAATGCCTCTTTAAAAACTCTATGCATATAAAACTTGCTAATCCCTAAATCATAACTAAGCTCTTCTATATCAATATTTATATCTATATGAGTATAGATATAAAACATAATATCATTGGCAATTTTGGTTCTTTTATCTAAAGTATCTTTTTTCATAATTGGAATAATAGCAAAAATAAGTTACAAAATAGCATAAATTTTAAACACTAACAAACTATAAAATAAGCACTAATGGATAGTATTTTAAGCACTAAAAAAGGAGAATTATTTTTTGAATTATCATAATATGTCATCACAAAAACCAAAAAGGAGAATAATATGGCAAAAATTAAAAAAGTGTTGATTGCAAATAGAGGTGAAATAGCTCTAAGAATTGTAAGAGCTTGTAAAGAGCTTGAAATCACAAGTGTAACTATTTTTTCAGAAGTTGACACGGAAGGTGTTTGGATAAAAAAATCTGATGAGTGTTATCCAATTATGGGTGATCCTATGCAAGCATACTTAAACTATGAAACTATTATCTCATTAGCAAAAAAGGCTTCTTGTGATGCTATCCATCCAGGATATGGATTTTTAAGTGAAAGTGCTGAATTTGCTCAAGCTTGTGCAGATAATGGAATCATTTTCATTGGTCCGAAACCAGAGCATATCGCCCTTTTTGGAGATAAAATGGCTTCAAAAGTTGCTATGAAAGCTGTTGGAGTTCCTGTTTTAGAAGGTACTGATGAACCAGTTGCAAGTAAAGCTGAAGGTGCGAAAATCGCAAAACAAATTGGTTTTCCTGTAATCATCAAAGCAGCATTTGGTGGTGGTGGAAGAGGTATGAGGATTGTGCGAAAAGAGAGTGAATTTGACTCATTATTTGAAAGTGCAACCAATGAAGCTATCAAATATTTTGGAAAAGGGGAATGTTTTATCGAAAAATATGTTGAAAATCCACGACATATCGAAATTCAAATCGTTGCTGATAAATATGGAAATGTTGTTCACTTAGGGGAGAGAGATTGTTCAATTCAAAGAAGACACCAAAAAGTTATCGAAATCGCTCCATCTCCAAGATTAAATCCAGAAACAAGAAAAGAGCTTTATAGAATCTCTACAAAAGCGATGTTCAAACTTGGATATGAAAGTGTTGGAACTGTTGAGTTTTTAGTTGATCAAGAAGATAATATTTTCTTTATCGAGATGAATACAAGGGTTCAAGTTGAGCATCCAGTAACTGAAATCATAAGTGGAATAGATATCATCCAAAGAATGATAGAGATAGCTGAAGGTGATAAATTGAAATTTATGCAAGAGGAGATTCAATTTAGAGGATATGCTATTGAATTTAGAATCAATGCTGAAAATCCACAAAAGAACTTTATGCCATCAGTTGGAACAATCACAAATTACTTAACTCCAGGAGGTCCAGGGGTACGACTTGATACAAGTGCATATGCAGGATACAAAATCCCATCAAACTATGACTCAATGGTTGGAAAATTAATCGTTTGGGCATTGGATTGGGATGGAGCTGTTAAAAAAGCAAAAAGAGCACTCGATGAGTTTTATATCGATGGATTCCCAACAAATATCTCACTTCATAGAGAAATCGTAAGGGATGCAGACTTTATTAGTGGAAATCTTACGACTCAATATCTTGATAAAAAAATGGATATTTTTAATCTCAATAGTGAAAAAACTATCAAAGATGAAGAGGAAAAGATGTCAAAAATTATGAAATTTATTGAAAAAATTAAATCTCATAAATTGATTGTAAGAAACTAAATTAGGCTTTAAAAATATTCAAATAGTAGTTGCAAATTTTAACAGTTTGCAACTACTATTGTTTGAGTTTTAATAAATTTATTAGTGGTATATTACTGTTTGAATTTTCAAAAAAACTATTTTTACTATCATAAATACCAAACTCATTCCCCTTGTAACTAAAATAAAAATAATTTCCATTTTTTTCATTTATTAAATTGATTAAATCACTAATCCAAGCTTCACTATTTTTCGCTTCAAATGTAGAGTATTTTTGCCCAAATTCACTTACATTAAAAGGGATATTACGAGTATTGTAATAATTTGAATACTCCTCAAAAAGTGTTCTCATTTGAGTAGAATCAATCCCATTTGTTCCATAAACTGATGTTGCATTATTTGTAAAACTACTCCAAGGGTCATAAAAATGAAAATCATATAAGATATTATTGTGCATCAAAACAAAAGGGGTATTATCGCTTGAAAAGCCATTTTCGACATTGATGATATGATTTGGATCAATAGTCCTTATTTGCGTTATTGTTTCATCCAAAAGTGTTAAATATTGAGTTTGGTTATTTGCGCATGGTTCATTTAAAATATCATAAGCAATAACAGTTGAGTCATCCTTATATCTCCTTGCAATCTCTCTCCAAAGTGATTTAAATCTATCTTGATAGGTTGTATTATTCCAAAAAGGTGTGATATTTGCAGGTCCTTGAAAACCACCACCTTGTGGAGCATGCATATCAAGCATCACATAAATTCCAGCCTCTTTTGCCCAAGATATAACACTATTCAACCAAGCAAATCCTTTTTCTTTATATGTGTAGGGATTGGATTCATCTTCAAAATATCTATACCAAAGATTTATTCTCACAGCATTAAAACCCATAGATGCTACGTTTTTAAAATCATTCTTGTCGTAATTATAGTAGCTATAGTTGACAAAAGTATCAGCACTTAAATCGTTAGTTGCTCCATCTTCATCATCATAAGCTATAAGATTTACCCCTTTGAGTTTTATAATTGTTCCATTTGTCTCTAGAAGATTAGAAGAGGTAATTTTTATAATATTTGCACTATTGTTTGTATCATCATAGTTAGCTTTTGCTATCTCGAACTCATCAAGATAAAAGTTATTTGTATTTGTATCGCTATTGATATATATATCTACTCCTGCATCAATATCTGCTTGTGAAAAAGAGACAAAAGCTCTGAATTTATTCCAATTTGTATCGATTATATTTATTCTATTGAGTTCTCTATATTGTGGAGTTGTTGTATTTATTTTAGCCATCAATTTATATGTATCTATATCTTGAATCGATTGTTTTATATAACCTCTTATGATATAAAGCTGATTTGCAACTAAAAGATTTGTCACGTTTAAAAATGGACCATCATAGTTATGAGCTCTTGCAGTTACCAATAACGAACCATTTTTATCTTGATTTTCTGTTGTATTAAAAGTAACATTGCAAGCACCAGTATAAGAAACTCTCCAATTTTCATCACTACTTTCAAATGAATTTTTAAGGAGAGTGATTTCACTTGCGTAAGGTGTAGCAGTGGTTGTTTCAGTTGTTGTGGTTGTATTGTTTGTTGTGGTTGAGTCTGTTGAAGAACTTTCTGATGTTGTTGAACTCTCGGTTGTAGCTGTAGTTGAATTTGTATCAGAATTTGTACTCGCCTCAAATCCGCATCCAATAAAAAAACTTAAAACCAATGAAAATAAAATTAGTTGGATAAAAATATCACTTTTAAAATTATTTTTCATTAATTCTTGATATACAATTTACTCAAAATAGTTATCATGCTATCGATTGATTTTGTGTGAGCCGTTTCTTCAATCGTATGGTATCCAATCGTTGGAATTTGCATTGTTGTCCCTTGTATCTCCCCTTTTGTGGCGTTGATAATTCTCCCAAGTTCTGTTGTTCCAACAGAATATTTTTTTATCCCTTCTGCTTCTTTTTTAGCTTTAATATACAAATCTTTATACTGAAAACGTATTTTGTTTTGTTTTGCTATTTTTTTTATTTTTGCTTTAAGTGGCGACCTAAAAACAGCATTTGAGTCTCTATTTCTAAGGACTATATCAATATTTAAAATATCTTCTAAAGTTTCATACGGGCTTGTATCAAGAACCATAAGTTTTTTTGTTGTTACATCAAATCTTCTAAACCACTCAAGTAAAAACCTCCAACTTTTTCCAGCCTCTTCACTTGCTGTAAAAAAAGCTGTCCCTTGATAGCCCAAATGGTAAAGATATATCACAATTGCAACAGAGACAACATTGTCAAGTTGCGCCGAGACAAGGTTGTCATCAAAACTAAGTTTATCCATAAATGCAATAGGAGTGCCAGGGAAAAGATAATCAAATCCATCGACCTTAAAGATTATATTGTTTCTTCGTGGGCAAAGAAAAGCTTCTTTTATCACACCCATTCCAAGGTAACTTCCACTCCAAGGTTCATAAGCTTGTACTTTTTGTTCTAGAAATCTATCGGATAAACTACTAAGAAGTTGTTCTGAATTTGAATTTCCTGTTAAATCCGCTCTATTTTTCGCTATAAAGGCTGCATATTGAAATTCATTATGCCCTGTACAAATAAGTCCATGTCTATCAGCATGAGCTGAAATATATCCACAAGTTGGGTCATTTCCCATTGCCACAAGGACTCCATCATAATATTCTACATTTACCCCAATCTCTTCAAGTTCCCTTTTGACTGTCATAAAAAAATTGTGTTCAGCCCCAACAACGCTTGGTGTTCGTATGAGTTGTTTTAAAATATCATAAAAATAATCCATTGTAATCTCCCTTTTATGCCCCTATTTTATCTTTTTTGATTTTTCTTTTTTCATCTTCTCTTTTTGGTTTGACATTTTTTGCGATATATTCCATGATTTTGCCAGCAATATTGATATTTGTCGATTTTTCTATCCCCTCTAAACCTGGTGATGAGTTTACCTCCATTACTAGTGGACCTCTTTTTGATTGAATCATATCAACACCACAAACCCCAAGACCCATCGCTTTTGCAGCATCAAGAGCTATTTTTTTCTCTTTTTTCCCTAGTTTGTAAAGTGTTGCACTTCCACCTTGATGAAGATTTGATCTAAAATCCCCCTCAGCACCTTGTCTTTTCATAGCTCCAACAACTTCTCCACCAACAACAAAAGCTCTTATATCTGCACCTCCTGCTTCTTCAATATATTCTTGAACCAAAAGATTTACATCCATTCCATAAAAAGCATCAAGTACGGACTTTGCAGCTTTTTCACTTTCAAGTAAAACAACTCCAACCCCTTGAGTACCTTCTAGGATTTTCAGTACAAGAGGTGTTCCACCGCTTAGCGCTATAACATCTTTTGCACTTGATTTATTTGAAGCGAATACTGTTCTTGGCATATCTACACCATTTTTTGATAACACTTGAAGACTTCTTAATTTATCTCTACTTCTTGCAATTGCAAGATTTCCAGAAGTACTAAATACCTCCATCATCTCAAAGTGTCGTACCATTGCCGTTCCGTAAAATGTACGACTTGCCCCAATTCGTGGAATGATAGCATCTGGTGTGGGAAGAATTTTCCCTTGATAATTTACAACAAGTTCATTTTTCATTATTTCAATAGTACATTTAAGATAATCGATAACTTTAACTTCCCAACCCATAGCAGTTGCTTCTTCAACTAATCGTCTAGTGGAATATAATTCTTTGTTTCTTGATAAAATATAGACTCTCATTGGGTTTTCCTTAGTTTTTATTTTGATGACATTATAGAATAAAAATCATATCTATTAGTTACAATTTTGTTGTTTTTATATTATCTTTTGATATTTATATCAATTTTAAAAGGTGCTGGTATTATTTTATAATCTTTCAAATTAAATATAAAAAAAACATTTGCTTGTAATCCATCAATATCTATATCGTACCTACATGACACATAATAGTCTTGAGGTTCTTGTATTAATTTTGGATAATAAGTAAATTGATTTGATATTTTTAAAATTTGATAATCATTAGTTTTTTTTACATATTCATCAAGAATATAATCAACTTGCTTTTGATTTGAAATATTTTTATCGCTAATAATATTTAAGAGTAAACTTTTATCTATATCTTCTGGTACTGAACTTAAATTTCTGTCAAGTTTGTATGAATTGGTGTTATCATATTCTGTAAGATAAATTGTAACATCTATATTTCCATATTCAAATGGTATATATTCAGGAATATCTAGTAAATTTTTTATCTGTTTCGTTCTAAACATCGTAACTATTTCACTATTTACATCTTTGATAGTAAGTTCAAGTTGTTTAATATTTGAATTTTTAGAAGATAATGAGATAAATTGATCAGTTATCTCTAGATTTTTGACTATCAAAACAGAGATAGCCAAAATAAAAAGAATTGTTACAAAAAGGACAATTCCTTTTTTTATTCTCATTTTCCAATACTCATACTAAAAATAGGAAGCAACATAGCAATAACAATAAATCCTATAATTCCCCCAACAATAAGCATAAGCATAGGTTCAAGAAGGGTCAAAAAGCTCCCTAGTTTTTCACTGTTTTTTGAGCTATAAAGTTCTGCTAAATTTTCTAAAACACTCTCTAGTTGACTTGTCTCTTCACCAATTGCAATTGCTTGGATAAAAGCTATATCAATTTTATAAGTTTTACTAAGTTCAAGGATTTTAGAGAGTTTTTCCCCCTCAACTACTTTTTGTGATGCTTGAATAAAAAGTTGTTGGATTACCGCATTATTTAAAGTATTTGCACTCATTTTAAATGCTTGTACCACTGGAACTCCTGATTTTAAAAGGATTGCATTCATATAGGCAAAACGGCTTAGTTCATTGAGTTCTATAATATTTCCAATAAATGGTACTTTTAATAAAAAACTATCAAAGTTGTATCGAAACTCTTTTAATTTCACTAAAGCTAATTTAAAAAATGTAACAAAAAGAGATAATACTATAAGGATTGATAAAAAATGATTTCCCATAAAATTTCCACTTGCAACCACAATATTAGTAATTTGTGGAAGTTCTTGACCATTTTGAACGAAAATATCTGTAATTTTAGGAACAATGAAACTCAACATAAATCCCACCATCAATACAGAAACAACAACAATAAACAGTGGGTATGTCATAGATTGAGTGATTTGTTTTTTGAGTTTATGCTCTTTGATGAGATAGTTTGAAAGCTCTAGTAAAACATTTTTCAAAATTCCACCATCTTCACTTACTTTGATAGATTGGAGGTAAAACTCTGGGATTAAAACTGTCGTTTGACTTTCAAGTGCTGTGTAGAAATTTTTCCCTTCACTAAGAAGATTTCCAATTGATTCAAAAAAAGGATTCATCTTTGGGTCAGTTTTATATCGTTCATTGATAAGTTTTATAGCATTTGGTAGAGATATACCAGCATTTAGATAGATACTTAAATCTTTACTAACTCCTGCTAATTGTAATGCTGGGATTTTATATTTTTTTGCACCATTTAAAAAATCCAAAATATTGAGACTGTCTTCACTTATAGATTCATAAATAATTTTCTTTTGTTTGAGTTTTATTTTTGCGTTACTTAAGTCACTAGCTTCAACTTTGCCATTTATTTTTTTCCCAAAAGAATCATAACCACTATATTTAAAAAACATCTCTCACCTTAGAATTTTCTTTCTCAAAATAATCTTTTACATCACTTAAATTTTCATAAACAGTAGGTTTATCAAAAAGTGAATTAAACAAATAGACTTTATTATTTACTTCAACTATCATATCTTGGGATTTTCCATATTTATTAATTTTGTAAACAAAACTTATAGGGTATCTTTCTAGTTGTTCTAGTTCTAAATCATTAAATCTTATTTGAGTTTGGTATCTATCATAGCTATAAACTGTAGGATTTGAATCAAAAAGTTTCTCTTTTAGTTCCTCTTTCAAAACCCCATCAACTAAAACAAAACAACGATAATCATCGTTCGTACAGTGTACTTCAATTGATTTATCGTATGGATATTTTGACAAAATATATCTTATATTTATAAGATTTTTATCTGTACTGTTCTCCTCTTTTGATTTGGAGAGATTCGCAAAAAAAAGTCCATAAACACCTAAAATAATTACAACAATTATTAAAAGTTCAATAATTGTAAAAGATGGAGTTATTTTTCTTGTTCTTGACATTTTGAATAGTAGATGTCGTCGCTTCCACCTTCGCTTTTATCTCCACCAAAAGAGATAAGTTCAAATCCATTTTCACCATCAGTATAGATAAAAGGATTTCCCCAGCTATCTTTTGGAAGTTTTCCATCTTCAAAATATTTTTTTTCAATCAATATATTTAACCCTTCAGAAGTTGATGGATAGCTTGAGTTATCAATTTTATACATTTTTATAGCTTGTGCAATATTTTTCATTTCAATGCAAGTTATTTTTACCTTTGCTTCATCACTTTTTCCTGTAAGGCTTGGTAATACAAAAGATGCAAGAAGTCCTAATATGATGATAACCACCATAAGTTCCATAAGTGTAAAAGCTTTTTTTGAGTATTTGTAAATTTTTGAGTCTATTTTTTTATCCATTTGAATTTATCCTATATTGATTTTGTAAAGTTTGAGATTTTAACAAAAATAAGATTAATCTACTCCACTTACAATTTTGTTTAATCTCAATTAAGAAATAAAAGGGATACAATTTTATATCAAAAAAAATTACTATTATGGAGTGTCTAAAATGATTGAAACACATGAAATGAAAAAATTAAGGCTTATATTTGATTTACAACCTAATATTGTGGTGATTACAGATGGAATAAAAATTATTGATGCAAATAGTGCATTTTTAAAGTTTTTTAATAAATATAAACTGGAAGAGTTTACACTCAAACATGATTGTATTTGTGATTTTTTTATACAAGATGAAACAAGTAGATACTTAAAAAAAGTGTATCCAGATGGGACAAGATGGACGGATATGGTTTTAAATGATTCAGATATTGTCCATAAAGCGATGATGTTTGATATAAATGGTCAAAAGAAAATATTTGAAGTAAAAGGGAGCAGACTTATCGATGAGGAGCAAGATTATCTTCAAGATGTGATTGTATTTACTGATATCACAACAATTGAAAATCAATCTATTCTTATTTCAAGTATGGAGATACCAATCCTTGATATCAGTGACACAACAGTTTTGGTTCCACTTATTGGTATTTTGGATTCTGTAAAATCACAAAAATTAATGGAAAATATTTTGGTTTCAATCAAGCAAAAAAACATAAAAACAGCAATAGTGGATATTGAAGGGATTGTTATAGTAGATAGTGCAGTTGCTGCTCATTTTATTAAAATTACAAAAGCTACAAGACTTATGGGATGTACTACAATACTTTCTGGTATTGCTCCAGAGGTTGCACAAACTATTGTAAATCTTGGGATAAATCTTGATGGTATCAATACAACGTCAACACTCAAAGATGCTCTAAAACTTGCACTAACGTTGCAATAGAGTTAAAAATTCTAATGAAAAGTAGCTATTCAACTTTTGATAATATTTATATTCTAAGATTACACCCACAAGATATAGAATGTATTGATTTAGGAAAACAATGTTTAAGCAGTTTAGGAGAAAAAACATTTAAAGGTGTGGTGATAAGTGTGATGATGTTTGAAATTATTACAACAGATGATATTAAACTGATTGAATCTTTGGTTAATATTTTTAAACTCAATAATTTACACTCAATCGTTTGTGATTTTAGTGTTTTTAATGCTTCTATATTATTTCATTTTATTGATAGTATATCATTTCAAACTACTTTGGATATGGAAAGTGCGGTAAATGTTTTTAAGTATAACTAACAGAAGTGATATTCAAGCGCTTCTTGGTGAAGTAAATAGCTTTTTAAATAGTCATAATATTGAAAAGATTAAAAAGATGGAAGCACATACAATTATTTCAGAGATAATTTATAATATTAAAAAATATACCCCAAAAGGTTCTATAAAACTTCTTGTTGAGAGTGATATTTTACATATTTATGCGCAAGATAGTGGTGAGGGAATTGATGATGTCCATCAAAGTATTAAAGATGGATACAGTACAAGTGGAACGTTAGGGCTTGGTTTTGCATCAATTTTTAGGCTCTCTGATGAGATTGATATTGAAACCTCTCAAAATGGAACGAAAATAGATATCAAGAAGAGAATTAAATGATAGAACTAAGTGTAAATACAAAACCTTTTAGTGTTCCAAATGAATCGGGTGATTTTTATCAATATGTAGAACTTGAAGATTATTTTTTATTGGTCGTTGGGGATATTGGAGGACATGGGAGCGCTAGAGTTTATGAACTTGCATGTAGTATCCAAAATATTATAGAGCAAAATAAAGAAAAATCATTGGCTAAAATAATAACTATAGTACATCAACAAGAGATGTTACATAATAATGGAATGACACTTTTTATAGCTCAAATTTACAAAAATATGCCGATGATAAATTATAGTGCAGTTGGAAATACAAAAGCTACCATCATTAGAAAAAATAATTTCCTTGCTTTAAATATTCAAGAGGGAATCTTGGGTTATGATATACCATCCTCTATAAAAACTTACATGACTAAAATATTTGATGGTGATATCTTACTTGTTGCTACAGATGGGGTGAGTATCCATAAAGAACAGTTTATGAATAAGTTTAAAAATACAAATGATATAACCTTAATAACAAAATATTGTGTGGAAGATTTTGGAAATGATGATGATAGACTTTGCTTGGCTCTCTCTTTTCAAATTGGAAACAATAAATATTTTTCACTCAAACACAATGACAATAATATAAAAAATATAGAAGAGAATATTAATCAACAAATTTCCACTAAAACTATAGTAAAAAGTCAAGGACAAAGTAATCAATATAAAGTAGATTTACAAAAAAATGATTATAAATTGAAATCACACCATAATCAAAAACTTACATTACTTGATAATGAAAGATTACTATTTAAAAATTTGACACCATCATCGGTTCAATACATAATCTCTAAAGTATCACATTTAGCTCAAATTGACCAAATGCTTAAGGTAAAAATTAAAACGTTTTTATATGAAATAACAAAATATTCAAATGTTGATATATATCTTGATAGCTTTTTATTGCAATTACACATTTATGATATAAAAGATTTTCAAGAAAGTTTGGAATTTTTATTTAAAGATTTTTTTATCTCTCATCAAAAAGAGGCGATAATCAATATAGAACTTCTTACTTTTAGCCAATTTGATAATGAAAAATTTAATGCATTAAAAGAGATGTTTGAACTTGGATTTGATGATATTGAATATGAAAAATATAAAGAAAATGAAAAACGTATGCAACAATTGTCAAGTCAATCTCGACTTTCAGCAATGGGGGAGATGATAGGAAACATTGCTCACCAATGGAGGCAACCACTCTCTGTTATATCTACTTCAGCAACATCTCTTTCAATTCAAAAAGAATTTGGAATATTAACGGATGAAATGCTCTATAAAGCTTGTGATTCTATTAATGAAAGTGCTCAGTATCTTTCTAAAACTATCGATGATTTTAGAGATTTTATCAAGGGGGAAAGTTTTGAAGAGGAGTTTGAATTAGAAAGCTCTCTTTCTAAGGCTTTCAATATAGCACAAGCATCTATTAAAGATAATTATATAAAACTTTTTATCTCTCCCTATGAAAATATAAAACTATTTGGAGCTCAAAATTTACTTATTCAAGTTGTTGTCAATATTATAAGTAATGCAAAAGATATTTTAATTGAAAGATTTATAGAAGATAAACTTATTTTTGTTGATATTTCACATACACAAGAAAAAGTAAGTATAAAAATAACAGATAATGGTGGTGGGGTTCCAAAAGAGATAATTGATAAAATATTTGATGCTTATTTTACAACAAAACATCAATCCAAAGGGACTGGTTTGGGTCTTAATATGTCTTTTAATATTATAATGAATAGTTTTAAGGGAACTTTGGAAGTGCTAAATGAAACTTTTACTTATCAAGATATTGAATATACTGGAGCTAGTTTTATAATAACACTTCCTCTTCATATAAAATAAAAGGGAATCATCAATCCTTTTATTACTTCTAAACCAACTTTTTGCTATCCTCTCAAAATAATCAAAGCACAAGGGAAATGAAATGTCACAAAAAGACAACACAATCTATATAACAACTCCAATCTATTATGTAAACGATGTAGCTCATATTGGTCACGCTTACACAACTATCATTGCTGATACACTTGCAAGATATGCAAGACTAACAGGAAATAAAACTTTCTTTTTAACAGGGACAGATGAGCACGGTCAAAAAATCGAAACAAGTGCAGCAGCAAGGGGGAAATCTCCAAAAGAGTATGCAGATGAGGTAAGTGGAAAATTTAGAGCATTATGGGATGATTTTGGTATCACATATGATAGATTTATACGAACAACAGATGAAGAGCATAAAATTGGTGTGCAAAAAGCATTTCAAAAAATGTTTGACAATGGTGATATCTACAAAGGGAACTATGAGGGAAATTATTGTGTAAGTTGTGAAACTTTTTATACAGATGCGCAACTTCTTGATAATGCTGGATGCCCTGATTGTGGACGACCGACAACGATAGTAAAAGAGGAGAGTTACTTTTTTGCCCTTTCAAAATATCAAGATAGACTTCTAAAATTGTATGAAGAGAATCCATCTTTTATCCTTCCAAAAGCAAAAGCAAAAGAGATTGTAAATTTTGTAAGTGGTGGATTAAATGATCTATCAATTAGTAGAACTTCGTTTGATTGGGGTGTAAAACTTCCAGCTTCTATGAACGATGACAAACACGTTATGTATGTTTGGCTCGATGCACTTTTAAACTATATCACAGCACTTGGATATGGAGATGATGAAAAAAATATGGAATTTTGGCCAGCAAATATTCAACTTGTAGGGAAAGATATTTTAAGATTTCATGCTATTTTTTGGCCAGCTTTCTTAATGTCGCTTGACCTTCCTATGCCAAAACACATAGCTGCACACGGTTGGTGGACAAGAGATGGAGAAAAAATGTCAAAAAGTAAAGGAAATGTTGTTGATCCAAAAGAGATAGCTGATGCTTATGGACTTGACGCATTTAGATACTTTTTACTTAGAGAAGTTCCCTTTGGACAAGATGGTGATTTTTCTCAAAGGGCATTGATGGATAGAATAAACTCAGATCTTGGAAACGACCTTGGGAATCTCTTAAATAGAATTATTGGGATGAGTGGAAAATATTTTGACTATAAAGTAAGCAGTAAAGATGTTTTAAAATATCACGAAAAAGAGATGAAAGAAGTTGATGCACTTTTAGAAGGAAGTGAAGAGTTTTTATATCACCTACAAATCAATAGATTTTTAGAGGAGATTTGGAAAGTTTTAACTATTGGAAATAAAGCTATCGGTGACTATGAACCTTGGAATATGATGAAAGATGGGAAAACTCAACAGGCTATGGCTTTGGTTGCACTTATTACAAACATTATGGCTAAAGTTGCAGTGTTACTTAAATCTGTATTACCTTCTAAAGTAGCAGAGATTGAGAAATCTTTAGGGATAACTGTAGATACCCAAAGTTATATTTCTCTTATTAAAAATAAAGAGCTAATTAGCGACACAACGATTACAAAAATAGATGCCCTATTCCCTCGAATTGAAGAGGAGCTAATCGCAACTGCAGTTTCAAGTTCAACTGTGACTGAAACAGCAAAAAAATGTTGCACTAGTGATACTAAAGAGATAAAAGTTGAGAAACAAGATGATGCAAATCTTATCACTATTGATCAATTTTTTGGAACAAGTTTAAAAATTGGAACAATCGTAGAAGCTGAAGAAGTTCCAAAATCAGCAAAACTGCTTAAATTACAAGTTGATTTAGGTGAAGGTCGAAATAGACAAATCCTTGCTGGAATAAAAGAATATTATAGTGCAGAATCTTTAATAGGAACACAAGCTTGTGTTGTTGCAAATTTGAAACCCGCAAAACTTATGGGAATGCTTAGCGAAGGGATGTTACTTGCAGCGAAAGATGAAAATGGACTCCATCTTTTAAGACCAGAAGCTCCTAAAAAATCTGGAACAAAAGTTAGTTAAGAACCAACAAAAAAATGAAAATATCTTCTATTGTAGATATAACTGGGGGGAAATTACTGAATTCTCCAGCTATATCATTTACCACACAAGCACATACAAATCTTAAAAAAGTAAGCGATGGTGATCTATTTATCTCATCAAATATAGATGAGATAAAAGAGGCGATTAAAAAAGGTGCTTTTGGAATTGTTTTTGATTTTGATATTGATGTCGCTATGGTTGACAATGAGATAGCATGGATAAAAGTAGATGATATAAATCGTGCCATTACAAAACTTTTACGATTTAAACTAGCCAATATAAATCTTAAGAGTTATTTTGTAGATTTTATAGCTTATGAATTTCTATCTGTTTTAGCAAATTCAAATAAAAGTATCTACTTTATTCACGATACTTTTTCTAGCTTTGAGCTTTTACAAGATGTTGAAAATAATGATATTTTAATATCTACACAACATAAGTTTTTAAGTGATATCTATCCAAAAAGTGAAGATTTGAAAATAGAAAATATGAACTTTGAAAATCTTCTAATTCACTCTATTTTTGAAACTTCTTTTTTATATGCGGGGGAATACTTTTATAAACTAAGAATCCCATATATCTACCTTAATCATCTTTTATCTATTAAAAAAGTTTTTAATTTAGAAACAATAGATACAAATAAATTAAAAAATATCCAATTTATGCAACCTATTTTTATCAATAAACAAAACCAAATGGTTGAGTATGGAAAATCAAATAAATTTATCTTAACAGCACAAAATGATGAGATTAGCAAAATAGAGTTTGGTTTTATAAATATTATTTTTAAATATGGAAAAACTATTTTTTTTGATTGTATGGGAAAAAGTGATGATGAGATTTTTCATTTTATATCAAAGAATAGTTCAAATTGTATCTATATGCAAAATCAGACAAACGATAAAATTATTGAGATTTTAAAATCAAATGAACAAATAGAACAAACACTTTTTTAGATGCAAGGGTATGTTTTAAATATAAATAAAGTCCGCGATGAAGACTTGATTGTAACTATTTTAGGTGAAGATTATATCCATAGAGCTTATAGATTTTATGGAGCAAGACACTCAAATATTCATATTGGCTACAAGATAGATTTTGAGCTTGAGATTAATATAAAAAGTAATATGCCAAGACTTAAAGATGTGATACAACTTGGGTTTCCTTGGCTACTTGATAGTAAAAAACTCTATCTTTGGCAACTTTATATTAAACTTTTTTACCATCATCTTAAAGATGTTGATGAGATTGATGATTTTTATAAAAACTTATTGGATGATTTGGTAGAAAGAATCACAAAACAAAATCCAAAACGAGCAATTTTAGAAAGTTATGTGAAGCTTTGTGAATATGAAGGACGATTGCACGAAGATTTTACTTGTCTTTTATGTGATTTGCCAATTGAGAGTGAGATTTCACTTATTCGAGGTTTTTTAACAACACATGCTAGTTGTAGTTATAGTAAAAATTTTAATATAGAGAAAATAACAACACTTTTTAGCGATAAAACTTCAATTGATTTTGATGATGATGAAATAGAATATTTATGGGGAATTATCCAACAAGGGCTTTAAAAATGGAAAAAATTATGTATTATGAAAAAGAATTAGATGCGATTAAGAGATCAAATCGTTTTAGGGTTAGAAAATTATCCAATACAAATTTAATAGACCTAGCATCAAATGATTATTTAGGACTTGGAACTAAAAAGAAACTCTTTAAAAAAGCCTATAAACTTCTTCAAAAAGAGGGAAATTTTGCTCCAAAGTCTTCACTTTTAGTAAATGGTTATCATATGATTCATCAAAAATTTGAGAAAAAACTTTGCGAGTATAATCATTTTGAAGATGGGATTATCTTAGGTAGTGGATTTCTGGCAAATATCTCTTTGATTGAAGGACTAGTGAGAAAAAAAGATATTTTATTTATCGATGAAGAGTATCATGCAAGTGGGATATTGGCTTCAAAATTAGTTGAGAATGTAGTTATGTTTAACCATAACGACTTTGATAATTTAGAAAAAAAGATTCAAGAACATAGAGTTGAAAACCAAAAAGGTCGCATCATTATAGCAATTGAGGGAGTTTACTCAATGGGTGGAGATATAGCACCCGTTGAGTTTGCTTTTGTAGCTCAAAAATATGATGCTATTCTCATAGTGGATGAAGCCCATAGCAGTGGAGTAATAGGTGAAAACCTTCTTGGTTGGTACGATTATCATCATCTAAAGATAGCACCAAATTATATAAAAATGGGAACACTTGGAAAAGCTTACGGGAGTTATGGAGCTTATATTTTAGCTTCAAAACATATCATCTCATTTTTGGAAAATCGAGCAAAAGCAATCATCTATACAACAGCTCCCTCTCTTTTTGATACAGCACTTGGATTTGTTGCATTTTCATATATTATCAAACACAAAGAAAAATTGAAAAAAAAGATAGCTCAAAAAAGAGAAATAGTGCAAAGTATTTTAGGTGTAAATTGTGAAAGTCTTATTTTACCAATAGAGATAGATGATAATAAAAAAGTTATAGAGATTCAAAATAAGCTTAAATCTGATGGTTTTATAGTTGGTGCTATTAGGCAACCAACTGTAAAAAAAGCAATTCTCCGAATCATTTTGAAACTAGATGTGAAAAATAAAGAGTTAAAAAAAGTATTAGAAAACTTAGTCTAATTATTTTTTGTCACAATACTTAAATTTTCGTAATTATTTTTTTTCAATAAATCTAACATATAGACAAAGTTATCAAATTTTACATCTTTATCACATGAGATATTGATTGGATTTTCTTTTGGAAATTGAAGCAATGAGGTTTCTATATCTTCTTTTTTTATTTTATTTTGATTAAAATATATCTCATTTTCTTTATTGATTGAGATATTTAAAATTTGTTCGTCTTGTAATTTATTTGCACTTTTAGAAACTGCCAAATCAAGAGGGATAACTCCACGAGCTACAAAAGTAGCGGTTGTTAAAACTATCACTAAAAGTACAAGCATAATATCTATAAATGGAACAACATTTATAGAGTCAAATTTTTTCAGTTTCATCTTTATTTTGCTTCAAAAAGAGATATTTTTACCTCTATAATTCTTGCTAAATGGTTATAAAACATCATAGAAGGAATAGCAACAACCAATCCTAAAGCGGTTGCTTTTAGGGCAAAAGCTAAAGAGGTCATAATAATTTTCACATCAATTTGCCCTGTTTCACCCATAGAATAAAAAGTAATCAATATTCCAAGAACAGTTCCTAGTAGTCCTATATATACACTGTTTGAAGCTATTGAAGCTACTATTGATGTATTATTTGTAAGTTCAATTTCTAAGAGTTGTTTTTTATCGTAGTTGTTAACATCAAGATTTTTATAAAATAGAAGTCTTTCAATGTAGATAAATAAAGCAATAAATCCCATCAAAAGTAACAAAACTAATATTCCATAATCAACAGCCATTTTCATAAATTCAATATTCATATTTTTCCCACTTTTTATTTTACTTGTTAAATTAAAAATAAAGAATATCGAATTGATGTTAAATGATTGTTAATTTTTTAATTATTTTAAAATAATTTCTACTCTTCTATTTTTCTCATTTGATTCATTTGGCTTTGTTTTAACTAGTGGATTTGCATCTCCATAATATTTAAGCTCAATCAACTCACTTTTTATACCATTTGCAATAAGTACATCAGCAACATTTTGTGCTCTTAGTTTAGAAACTTTTTCATTTGTTTCAGCAGTTCCAGTACTATCACTATGTCCAATACAAATCACTTGATGAACAATACTTTTAGAAATAGTTTTACTTACCTCAAGAAGTTCATTTTTTTGATCATCATTTAAAGTTGCACTCCCGCTTCCAAAAAAGAAATAGTAATTTTGAAGCTTTTCTGGCATGGCAGTTATAAGATCTTTATATCGTTCATTGATGAGTTTTTCATCCGATACCTTATCTTCAATTCCACCATTTTGTGCAATTTCAAGAGTAGTATATGGCTTATTGATCGTATGTGCTATCCCTTTGTTATCATTAATTGTGATTGTCCCTACTTTTCCACCCTCTTCAGGTAAAAGCGTCACTCTCGTTCCACCTGTAGCACAACCAGTAAAGAGAATTAAAGTAGTAATTCCTAGTAATAATTTTTTCACTCATCAACCTCCACTATAAAATATGTTCCTCTGATTCCCATACTTGCTGATTTTGCTTTTATTTTCATAGCATCTGGATTTATTTTAGCAATAAGTCCACTCATACAAGCCATTGTCCCTTTTGTTAAATTTGAATTAAATTTTACCTTTTTATCTTTTGGTTCAAAAAGATATTCATCTACTCCAAATACTGAATTTGAACCAACCGAGATAAGAGTACCATCTTCAAAAATAATTCCAATCGAAGATTTCATAGAGGTTTTGATCGTATCTCCTTCATAAATCTTATCCCCTACTTTTAAAGGGATTGTAGTGTTGTCTCTTTTGATATCAAAAGCTTCACCTTTTACTTTTTTAACTAACCCAATGGGCTCTAAAGCAAACATAATCATAGGTAAACTAACCAATAATATCGTTTTATAAAAACTCATTTTTTCTCCTATTTATTTTGTGGTTTCAGACTTTGAACCTTTTTGTAACCATGTATTGTAATATTCAATCGATTAAAATCATCTTCTTTAGAAGTGTTTTTATTATTGTAATCTAGCTTGTGGAGCAAATTTTTTATAGTACAACCAAATTGCATTTTTAAGTTCATTATCACTTAAAGTTGATTTTTCTTTTATTCCAAAACGATTTAGAAACCCCATTGGCATAATTGAAGTTTCCTCTTTTGGATTTTTTAGATAGAGAAAAATTGCTTTTTGTACCTCTTTCTCACTACTATACTTTAGCAGATATCTACTCATAAACATCTCTAGTTGCTTATTTACAGTATGGCATTGGAGACAATTTGTTTCAAATATATTTCCAAAAGAAAGAAGTGGTAGGAAAATAAAAATCATTACCAACTTATTTTTACGCATGTACCAATTCCTTTTTGTGAGTCTATTTCTATTTTCAAACCATACTCTTTTATCACTCGATAGACGATATTGTATCCTATTCCAAATCCAATTTCACTTGTATCAAAGCGTGTATATCTTTGAAAAACTTGAGAAACTTCAACTTCACTCATCCCAATCCCTTCATCTTGAATACTAAACGATTTTTCCTCTATGGTTATTGTTATATTTTTATTTTTATGTGTATATTTAATAGCATTAGATAGAAGATTATCAATAACTCTTGTTATTTTGACTTCATCTATAAAAAGAGTTGTTTGGGCATTTTGGTTTATGGTTATAACTAAAGATTTTGATTTGAAAAGGAGTGAAAAGTATTCGATTCTAGTTTGCATAATTTCATTAATATTGACCATAATAAGAGAGGATTTTAGAGATTTATTAAGTGTTAAAAAAACCAAATCTTCATAAAGATTTTTAATAGAAATAGTAGCAGATTTTATCCTTTGGATTCTTTTTGTAACTTTATCATCAAATGTAGAATTTTCTAAAAGTTCTAAGTTTGACTGGATTGTTGCTATTGGAGTATTGAGTTCATGGGTTGTGTCTTTGATAAATTTATTGAGTACGTCAATGTTATTTTTGAGTGGTTTTAAAATAATTCGAATTAAAATAAATGATGTTAAAACAATAATCAAAAATAGCAATATTGGTAAAACTAAAATTTTTTTGTCTATCACATCAATAAAATTTTTTGTCTTTTTTTTAATAACAATAGAAGCTGTTCCTAAATAATAAGGAGTTTGAGGAATAATACAATAAGTAAAGCCACCTTTTGAATAGAGAGTCTCTTCAAATGAGATATTTTCTTTAAAAGTGGAGAAAATGAGATTTTTATCACTATCGTATATGGCACTTTCAAATGTATTAAATCTAGGATATATCATCTCTTGATTGTATTGGTTATGAAGTATTTCGAGATAGCTTGCTAGAGATTTTGCATCACTTGTGAGTTCAGCTTTTATACTTTCTCTAAACTTTATTTTTTCCATAGAAAAATATGTGATATTAATAGAAGCTAAAAGAAAAAAAGTTGAAATCCAATAGATTCCAAGTACCATAAAAGCTGTTTTTTTCTCTCCACTAAACAAAAACATACCCTTTCTTTTTGACACTAACTATCATATCTTTACCAATAACTTTTCGTAAATTTTTGATATAAGTTCTTAAACTTTGGTCACTATGTGTTTCGCTAAAACTCCATAAAGTTTCAAAAATCTCCTCGAAATTAACGCAAGATGAGCGATTTTTGTACAAAAGTTTGAGAAGATCAGCCTCTTTTTGACTAATTTCATAAGCCTCTTTATTGACAAAAATAATGTTTTTAGAGTCATTAAAAATAATATTTGGAAAGAGTTCTATTTCATCTGTAGTCATTTTATATTCTCTTTTAAGAAGTGCTTTGATACGGAAAAGTAACTCTTTTAGGATAAATGGTTTTTTGAGATAATCATCAGCACCTATTTCGTAACCTTTAGACAGGTCATCAATCGTAGAAAGTGAGGTGATAAAAATAGCAGGGGTTTTTATTCCACTTTCTCGTAAGTTTTGTAAAAGTTCAAATCCATTCATATTTGGAACAGTGACATCAAGGAGGAGTAAATCATAATTTTTGTGGTAAAGTTTATTAAGAGCTTCCTCTCCATCATAAGAGGGATCGATTTCAAATCCCTCTTCTTCTAAAAATTCACAAACAGTATTTGAAAGGTTGATATCATCTTCAAGGTATAAAATTTTCATGACTGATTATACCCAAAAGATATTTTTCTTATGCATAGATTTCAGTAATATATCCATCTTCATTTGTCGTTGCTCTGGAAGTAGCTGTTCCATTCATAGCTGACATTAATGCACTTAAATAATCTTCACTACTTAAATTTGTAGCATCTACCGATTTTAATTGCTCTTTTGCGACTTTTTTATCCTCATCACTCATTGCACTTAATTGCTCTTGGAGTGTTGTTCTATCTTCAACACTCAAATTTTGCATCACATCTTTAAGCCCATTGCCTCCACCTTGTCCGTGTCCGCCACCAGTTCCATCCATTTTTCTAGTTTGCATTTGAGTTTGCATTGCTGTAGAATTATCAATTGTCACATTATCCCCTTTTTATAATTATTTCAAATCTCAATTTAGTATTGATTTTGTTTTTTTCCTTTGCTTCCCTTATTCATAGCTCCGCCACCTGTTCCATCTTTTTTTTGTAGTTTTTGTCCATTGCCTTTGCTCATACCTTGCCCTTTTCCACCATTTCCTTTTTGGATATTGGCTCTCTCTTCAG